>DASTRX010000140.1:0-34136 GCA_035760985.1 Polyangiaceae bacterium | reverse complement strand
CGGGAAGAGCGCAGGGAATCTGCGCGCGAGGCGCGCGAGGTCGATGCGGCGGCAAGCTTCGTCCTCGCTCATCTGGAGCTGCCGGACGCAGTAATCGAACAGCGAGCCATGCGCCGCCTCGAGGTGGAGGCGCCGCTCTTCCACCTCCACCAGATGAGCGACGAGCTCGGCCAGGCTGGAGCGTTGCTTGCGCAGCACCTGGCCCAGGCTGTCGAGCAGTTGCTGATTCGAGAGCTGTTGAAGCTGCCAGAACTCGGTGTCGGAGGACATGCTGGCAACATACACCCAGGGTTTTGTGGCTTCGAATTGGCTCGAGGAGAGGCGAGTCGCTGCGTGAGCTGGGTTGAAGCCGTTTTGTTCGAGAACGCTGAAGGTGGTGCCTGCTAGCCGCCAGTGCAGCCGTTCTTGCAGGCACTCGGCGCTTTCCAACGGGTGCGCTAGCGGATCGTAGTCAAGCGAGATCGCACCGGTTCATCGATCTTGACTCTGTGCGCAGATCAACGGAACCTCGCCGCTTCCGCGTCGCCCGTGCCCGCACTGCTGCGCCACCGCCCGTATCCGCGCAGCGCGGATACGCCACCTGTCGTATCCGCGCAACGCAGTGACGCCACCGAGTGCGACGCGCAGCGCTCGCCCACGATGCGCGCGCCCACGTGGACGTGGACGAAGGTCCCAGCTTGCCTGGCGCGCGTACGCTTTGCGGGTTGCAGCGAGGCCGCCACTGCCCGACGTGGGCGTCGACGGGCGAGCGAATCTCGCGCTCGCCGCGGTGTTGGGCGGCGGTGCTGCCCGCGTCGCGCACGTGAACGAACGCGCCGCCGAGCACTGACGCTTCGATCCTGCGCACGTTGGGGCGAGCTGCGCAGGCGCCGCCCGACATCTCCGAAGCCGCCCGGCATTCCCCAGAGCCGCCCGGCACCCGAGCGCGTCGACGCCGCTCCCGCAGCGACTCAACCGCCGGACCGCAGGGCTTCGCCCGGCGCCCCGAGGCTGGGGCAGGGCCGTATGGATGAGGTCCGGCCCTAAAAATTCATGACGCAGATCTCAGCCCGGCAGCACACGACAACTAACGCAGCCCGACGCCGCGGCAGCCTGGCGTGGGCCTGTATCAGCGCTGCATCAGCCCCGCAGGTCATTGCTGGGTGATGTATCCGAGCCGCGCGTCGTAGGCGAGGGTGCCGTGCTGCGTGCCTTGCAGCTCCAGGTTGTACTCGCCGCCGAGCTTCACTTTGAACTCGGGGACGCCGGAGAAGAGCACGGGCTTGCCGGTTTCGTGCCCGAGCTTCTTGATGCTGACCGTGTCGCCCTCTTGCTCGCCGTACTCGATCTGCACCGAGTAGACCTTGACCAGCTTGTTGCTCTTGGTGCGGTAGACCACCCAGACGTCGTTGCCGGCCGCGTCGCGCGTGAATTCCATGGCGTCGGCCGTGAAGGCGTCGCGCGCTTTGGTGATGCAGCGCGCGCGCGCGGCTGGATCTTCCTTGAAGCGTTCGTCACAGCTCTCCTTGGCCTTGCCGTACGCTTCCGAGCCCTCGAAGCTGAAGACCCAGGCCTTGTCGGGGACCGACAGCACCTCGCTGACCGTGCGCTCCGGCGGCTTCGGATCTTCCGGCGGGGGCGGAGCGGGCGGCGGCGGGGGAGCGGCGGCCTTCTGCGCATCGGCAGCCGGTGGCGCGCTGGCGTGCGAAGCACAACCAGCGAGCAGCCCGAGCGCAGCGACACCGAGAATGCAGAACAGTGGACGTGAGGCCATGGCCGACTATATCGCAGAGTCGCGCCGGGCGCAGAGTCAACGCGCGCAGGAGCGGCGAGCGGCGCGCTCGCCGGCGTGTCGGCACGGAACGATCAAGTCATGGAAATGACTGTCGTTGTAATCCAGTGCGAGCCGCGCGTGAGGGCGGCTCAACCCGCGATGGCGTGCCAGATCAGGCGTGCGACGCCGTCCGCGAGCTGGATGCCGGAGGCGAGCAGGCCAAAGGCGTAGGAGCACGCTTCGGCGCCGCTCAGCTTGCTCGCGATCGGTGCCGCAGCCTCCGTCGCCGGGGGAGCCGCAGGCATCGACTCGGCGAGCTCCGCGCGCCGGCGCTCCAGGACTGTTCCCATGCGCTGTTTCACCAGCGCATCGAGGAATGCGGGCGGCTCGACCCGGCTGAATTGTGCCAGCTCGGTCGGCGCCAGCTCGACCTCGACCCGGATCCTGCCCGCCATCAGCGCGCTCCTTTCGCGGCCAGCGCCGCTGGCGCGCCGTCCGCCGGCTCCAGCAGTCGTTCGGCGAGGCGGCGCCGCGCCCGGGCCAGGCGCTGGCGAAAGGCGACGTCGCTGATGCCCAGGACCTCCGCGGCCGCCTCCGCCTCCAGGCCCTGGATCCCCGAGAGCAGCAGCACCTCGCGATCGGCATCGCCGAGCTTGCCCAGGGCGGTCGCGAACGCCAGACGGCGCGTGTCGCGCTCGACGCTGTCGTCCTGCGCCTGGGGTTCGGTGCCGAGCGCCAGAACCCGGCTCAGATCCAGGGCCTGCGCGCGCCGATAGCTCAGGTACTCGCGGCGCGCGACCGTGAACAGCCAGGCGCGCAGGTTGCTGTCGTCGCGCAGCCGGGCGGCGTGCTGGGCCAGCTTCAGCCACACGTTCTGGAACAGGTCGGCCGCGACGTGTGCGTCCTGGCAGAGGCGCAGCAGGAAGCCGTACAGCGACGCTTTCTCGCGCTCGTAGAGCGCCTCGAAGGCCTGCGGGTCCGCGCGCCGCAGCGCTTCGATCAGGGACGGGGGGTCGGAGCTCACGGGACCTCTCGCGCTGGCATGCCAGCCAGGAAAACGCTCGGCGCCGGCCGCGCGTGACAGGGAATTGTGACAGGGGCGGGCGCGCAGGGGTAGGCGTCACGGGGCGGGCCCGCCCCGCGTTCTTCTCGCGGTGGCTCGAACGAGCAGGCACGACAGCGAAAGGCGAGAGAACCGATGAGTAACCTGTGGCACAGCTTTCAGGAGGGCGGGTGGGCGATGTACATCATCTTTGCCCTGGGACTGCCCGGAGTGGGCGCAGCGGGGCGCTTCGCCTGGCGCGGTGAGCACCAGCTGCGGGCCTTTCTGCGCTGGATCGTCCTGACGCTGGTGGCCACGGGCGCCTTCGGCTTCTCCATCGATGTGCAGGCGACGCTGCGCGCCGTCGTCTCCGGCTTCGGTGAACCGGGCGTGCCGGAAGTGCTGGACGATCACCGGCTCGCGCTGTTGCTGATGGGCACGCAGGAGTCGCTGAACTGCATCTCCGGCGCGTTCCTGTTCGTCGTCGTGATCGGCCTGCTCGGCGCGGTGGGACACCGGCGTTTCCCACTTCCCAATCCCAGCGCCGTACCGCGTTGAACCAGCCGAGCCCCGGCGCCCGGTAGCGATGGCCGGACGTCCACCTCGCTGAGGAGAGGCCAAAAACGGAAGGAATGTGCCGCTCTGCGGCATTGGGACCGCCGGTCGGTGAGAGCGGCCGGCGGGATCGCCCCGCTCGCCGGCCCATTCCCGTCGACGTTGGCGCAGGACTCGAGGCACGATGAGGCTTGGTTTCGGGCCCGCGTGGTGTGCGGTGGGTTCGAGCGCCTCACATGCTGTTTGCCAGCTTCGATTTCGTCCTCTTCTTCGTCCCGGTGCTGCTCGCGTATTGGCTGCTCGCCAAGCGCCCCGTGCTGCGCTGGCTCTGGCTGCTCGGCTCGAGCTACTTCTTCTACTGCGCCAGCGCCAAGCCCCCGTCCGGTCCGTGGCCGACGCCCTGGTACTATGTCGGCCTGATCGTCGCGTCGACGCTGATGGACTACTGCGTCGGGCGGTTCATCGCGGCGTCGCGCACCCGGCTCGAGCGCAATCTGTCGCTGAGTGTCAGCCTGGTCGGCAACCTGGGGATGCTCGGCTACTTCAAGTACACGGGCTTCTTGCTGGAGGTGACCAGCGAGGTCGCGCACCTCTGGGGCCTGCCCATCCGCGTGCCCAGCCTGCACCTGGCGCTCCCGATCGGCATCAGCTTTTATACCTTCCAGAGCCTCAGCTACACGATCGACGTCTGGCGCGGCCGCATCGAGGCCGAGCGCAGCTTGCTACGCTTCGCGGCCTACGTGGCGTTCTTTCCACAGCTGGTGGCAGGCCCGATCGTGCGGCCGTCGGAGTTCCTGCCGCAGCTGCGCGCCCCGGCGCGCGTCGACGTCGAGGACGTGAACATCGCGATCTTCCGCATCGGCAAGGGGCTGGTGAAGAAGGTGCTGCTCGGCGATCTGATCGCGGCCAACTTCACGGACCTGGTGTTCGCCACGCCCTCCCGCTACTCCTCGCTGGAGAACCTGATCGCGCTGTACGCCTTCACGCTGCAGATTTACGCGGACTTCTCCGGCTACTCCGACATGGCGATCGGCGTCGCGCGCCTGCTCGGCTTCAAGCTGCCCGAGAACTTCGAGCGCCCGTATCAGTCGCGCGACGTCGGTGAGTTCTGGCGCCGCTGGCACATGACGCTCTCCAACTGGCTGCGCGACTATGTGTTCTTTCCGCTCGGCGGCAGCCGCGGCTCTCACGCGCGGACCTATTTCAACCTGTGGCTGACCATGTTTCTGGTCGGCATTTGGCATGGCGCGAGCTGGAATTTCGTGATCTATGGCAACCTGCATGCGCTGGCGCTGCTCTACAGCCGCTTCAACCGCTTTCAGGCGCCGCGCGGCGAGAAGATCTACGCCCTGATGATGCTGGCCGCCTCGCTGATTCTGTCGGCCGGAGCCCTCGGGCTGGGGCTCGCGCTGGGCATGACGTTCGACACCGCGCTGCTGCTCGGCATGCTCACGTTCGTCGTGGCCGTGGTGAATGGGCTCCTGCCACAGGCGAGCGAGAGCCGCCTCTGGGCCGCCGTGCACGTCATGCTCACCTTCCAGTTCACGGTCCTGTCGCGCATCTTCTTCCGAGCCGATTCCCTGGCAGAGGCGCGGCAGATGATCGCGCAGTTGCTGCACTGGGACTCGCTGGGCGTGCGGGAGGGCTTGTTCCGCATGCAGGGTCTGTACGACTGGCTCTTTGACCGTGCCGATGCGCTGGGCTGGCTCGCGGATCCGCTGCTCTGGGCCGCGCACTACGGGCTGCTGGCGGTGATCGTGCTGGGGCTCGGCTACCACTTCTTCCCCGTGCGCTGGAGCGAGCGGCTCGGGCAGGGGCTCACGCGCTGGATGCCGGCTCCGGCCATCGCGGTCGCTCTGGCGGGGGGAATGTTCTTGATTTCCCGCATGCTCGAGGGGCCGCGCGCCAACATCTACTTCTCCTTCTAGGGCCTTTTCTGGCAGGACCACGGTCGGCTCTGTGCTGCGGAGCCCCCGCCGCGACGTTCCCTGGACCGCTCCACCCCCCAACCCCATGTCTCCCCCCCCACCGGCAGATCCGCCGCTGCTCGTGCTCACGCAGCGGGCCCGGCGTCGCCTGATCTCGCTGATCGGCACGCTGGCGGGGTTGTTGGCGATTCCGTATCTGGTGCCCGACTTGGCCTCGTTGCAGCCCTGGCGCCCTGGGGGCGGCTACGTGCCGTTCTGGAATGTCGTGGCTCGCGCCCAGGACGAGCGCGAAGAGCGCGAGCAGCGCCAGCAGGTGCAGGGGTTCGAGGAGCTGGCCCTGTCCGCCGAGCAGGAAGAGGAGGATGAGGCAGAGCCGGGCGCGGCGCCCGCGGCTCGGCAGGGGGCGCCCGAAGCCCCAGAGGCGGCGGCGCCGGAGCAGGCCCCGAGCGACGCCACGGACCCGAACGTCTTTCCCGTGTTCCAACCGCACGCGGGGGACCTGGACAAGCTCGCGGTCGAGATCGAGAACCCGGACGCGCTCGAGCACTACTTCGGGCAGCTCACGCTGACCGAGCTCAAACGGCCGGGGGCGATCACGCGCGCCGGGCAGTGGGGAGATTCGGTGCTGGGCGGCGACGGCTTGACCCACGCGCTGCGCCTGAAGCTGCAGGCGCGCTTCGGCGACGCGGGCCACGGCTTTCACGATCTGAGCCGTTACAGCGTGGGCTACATCCATCACGGCGTGCGCTTTGATGACCGGGGAGGCTGGCGCTCCTGCGAGATCATCTTCAAGTGCCGTCCGGACGCGCGCTACGGCTACGGCGGCGTGCACTCCAGCTCCAGCGGCGGTGCGGAGAGCGCCTGGCGCACCAACGGCAAGAGCCCGGGGGACAAGGTGTCGCGCTTCGAGCTCTGGTACGCCAAGGCGCCGGACGGCGGGCGCTTCCAGGTGCGCATCGACGAGGGCACCCCGCGCACCATCGATACTCGCTCCAGCAAGCTGACCGATGCCGTCGAAGTGTTCTCGGTGCCCGACGGTCCGCACTCGTTCGAGGTGCGCGCCGCCGGCAACGGCCTGGCGCGAGGCTACGGCGTGGTGCTGGAGCGGGATGTGCCGGGCGTGGTCTGGGACGAGCTGTCCCTGATCGGCAGCTTCACGCAGCGGCTGGATTACCAGGACCCCGAGCACCTCGGCTGGCAGCTGCGCCGCCGCAACGTGGACCTGATGGTGTTCATCTTCGGCGGCAACGACGTGCAGCGCGAGTTCGGCGATCTCAAGACCACCATGACGCCGTACGAGAACGAGTACACGCGGGTGCTCCACAAGTTCCGGGCGGGGCGGCCCGAGGCCTCGTGCATGGTCATGTCGCTGATCGACCACGGCTCGCGCGAGGACAACACCGTGCGCACGCGCAGCATCGTGCCGCGGCTGGTGGCCGCGCAGCGGCGCGTGGCCGAGGCGCAAGGCTGCGCCTTCTTCGACACCTTCCACGCCATGGGCGGCGAGAACTCGATCGGGCGCTGGTACCAGGCCCGCCCGCAGCTGGCCGCGCCCGACTTCTCGCATCCCACGGCGGCCGGGCAGGGCGTGATCGCGACGCTGGTGTACCGCGCGCTGATGAAGCGCTACGCCGAGTACCGCCAGCGCGTGGTCGGGCAGCCCCTGCCGCCGCAGGAGAGCTACAGCGAGTCGGACCCGGCGCCTGCCGCGGCGCTCACGCCCGAGCCGACGCCCTCGGGATCGCGCTGAACGGTGACGCGCGCGTCGCGCGGGACGTGCCGCGCGTCATAGGCGCGCAGCAGGGCATCGCCCAGGGACATGCCCATGCGCACGTAGCCGCGCGGGGTGAGGTGAATGTGATCGCCCGCACCCAGGCGTGGGCTGGAGCGCGCCCACTCCGCCATCGATCCAGCGCCACCCATGAAGCGGAAAGCGTCCCAAAAACCGCAGTCGAAGCGCGGCGCCTGGCGCCGCTGTTCGGCGATGATCTCCAGCAAGCGCGGGCGTGTCACCCAGCCGTCGCCCTGCGCCTTGGGGAAGTCGCCCGGGCCCACCAGCAAGCAGCTGGCCCGTGGCAACACCTGGCGCACCCGGGTGAGCACCTGGGTGAGTGAGCGCGCGTACTCCTCGATGGGTTGGTTGCCGTCGGTGGTCTCGTTGGTGCCGTAGGCGAGGATGATCAGGTCCGGGTCGCGCTGGCGCAGCGGCACTTCCCACAGGGCGGGATCCCAGAGCAGCAGCGTCGCCGCGCGCGTGCCGCGGATGCCCAGCGTGTCGATCACGAGCCCCGGTTGCATGCGCTCGATGCTCAACCCGAACAGCCGCGAGGGCGCATTGCCCAGGGACCGCACCTCCACGGAATGCCAGCCCAGCGGGCGCTCGAACGCGCTGGAGCGAGCCTCCACTTTGTCGGCGCGCGTGGGCAGCGTCTGCGCGGGCTCGCCGTCGATGCTCACGCTGATCTCCGCCCCTTCGGGCTCGGCGGCGTAGTAGAGCCGGTACTGGCTGGCGGCGAGATCGGGATTCTTGCCGTCGCGCGGCTCGACGCGCACCCAGGCGTTCGGCTTGGCCACTGCCGCCGACCCGGACATGCCGAAGCGCCCGTGGGGTGGCGGCCCCTTGCTCGTGACGTACTCCACCTGGAAGCCGTGGCTCCTCACGCTGAAGTCGTGCTGAGACCAGCCGCGTTCCATGCCCAGCGGCAAGAAGCCCGGGCCGCCGTTGCCAAAGCGCTCCTGCAGGTAGTAGCGCAGGTAGCTGGTGTAGATGTCCGCCTGCGTGTGCGAGGCCCCATAGGCCACGATCCGGACCTTGTTCTTCTGCTCCGGATGGGTGCTCAAGGCCTCGAGCGCGGCGTGGAACTGAGCCAGCGCGGCCTCGTTCTCCACGGGCACGAACGAGCCGAGCGCGTTGCCGTTGAGCGGCGGCGGCACTTGCCCCTCGTCGAGCGTCACGCGGCGCGCGGGCACGATCTGACCCCAGGCGTCCTCGGTCCCCTGATCGCGGCCCAGGATGCGCTCCTGGGCGTGGGCTCGCGAGCGCAAGATCGCCGAGGTGTACACGGGCTCGCGCGCATCTGGCTCGGTTGCCTCTGTGGGGCTCCGCACGCCGAGCGCAGACTCCAGGCTGTGCGCGGCCTCCGCTGTTCCCTCGCTGTTACGCGGGGCAACAGCGGCCAGCGCAGCACCCTGCTTGGGCGGCTCGGGCGACGCAGACGAGCGCGTCAGCGCCAGACCCGCGGCACCCACCGCCGCCAGGCCCGCGAGGCGCCGCACCGAAGTCATTCCCAAGGTATAGCAGACAATGGAAAACGCTGACATTTGTGCGTCGTTACCGACGCCTCCCGGAGCGACCACGCGGACGGCGATCTTAAGCCGTACCGCCCCGGGGCGCAGGCCCAAATCAGCGACAAAAGCCAGAAAAGCCGCGACGCGGGGCTCGGAGCACCGGCAGCGGCCGCTGCTACGACCCCTCTCGGGCCAGCCGCTGCCGCCACTCCGAGAGCAGGCTCGCGCGCGCCCGCACCGTCAGGACCGATCCATCGGCCGTGTAGGATTGTGACAGCACGCGAGCCTGGGCATGGATCTCTCCGATCATCTGACCGCGCGAGAAGGGGATCTCCAGGATCTCTTCCGCGTAGTCCGCCTCGAAGAAAGCCACCAAGCGGGCGCGCAAGCGCTCGGCATCAGCCGGGGCGTGCGCGCTCACCGCGATGGCTTGCGGGAACTCTGCCAGCAGCGCCGTTCGGGTGGCGTCGTCGATCCGGTCGAGCTTGTTGAACACGACCAGCGTCGGGATGTTCGCCGCGTCCACCTCGCCCAGCACCGTGCGCGTCACCTCCAGCTGGGCGCGCCACTCGTTGTCCGAGGCGTCCACCACGTGCAACAGCAGATCGGCGTCGAGCGCTTCGTCCAGGGTGGTGCGGAACGATGCCAGCAGGTGATTGGGCAGATTGCGGATGAAGCCCACCGTATCTGCGACGAGGATGCGCGGCATGCTATCCGGGATGGCGCGGACCAGCGTGCCGAGCGTGGCGAACAGCTGATCCTCGACGTAGGCGTCGGCGCCGGTGAGCGCGCGCATGAGCGAGGACTTGCCGGCGTTGGTGTAACCGACGAGCGCGACCACCGGCGTGTCCTCCCGGCGATTGCGCCGGGTGTGGCGCTGGCCCACCTCGCGCTCCAGCTCTTGCCGGACCTGTGCCACCTGGCGCCGGATTAGCTGTTTGCGCAGCTGCAGGTTGGTGTTGCCGCGACCGCCGCGGCCACCGCCACCTTCCTGGCCCTCGAGCGTGGAGTCATCGCGCAGGCGGGGGGCCTCGTAATTGAGCCGGGCCAGCTCCACCTCCAGGCGGGCGGTCTTGGTCTGCGCGCGCCGCGCGAAGATGCGCAAGATCACCTCGGTCCGGTCGAAGACCTCGATCTCCAGCGCCTCGCCCAGGTTGCGCTGTTGCCCGGGGGTCAGCTCGCCGTCGAAGACGACGAAGGGCGCCTCCGCCTCGGGCGGCGTGTGAGCGGCGATCAGCTCCTTCAGCTCCGCCAGCTTGCCGCTGCCGAGGACGGTGGAGCCGCCCGAGTCCGGGCGCCGCTGGATCAGGCGGTCGAGCGTGGGGATGCCGAGGCCCGCCAGCAGGGCACGCAGCTCGTGCAGGGAGACCTGAACTTCATGATCGGTCTGCGTGGGCGGCGGAACGGAGATGAGAATGGCTCCGCGGGGCGGGCCTTGAGTAGCAACAGTGGAGGAGGGGGCGGTCGGTTTGGTCATACGGACCTCCTGCGAAGAGGGGGGAAAGAGTCATGTCGTCGGCGGTAAGGGCGTTCGCCCGTGTGGTGGCCGCAGCAGGTGGCCCCACCGCGCCCGGTGGAAGGCGGTGAGGCGCTACGCTCAAATGGGAGGCTGGCGCCGGCGCGAGGCCGGGGGCGGCGACGGCCCGGGCTCCCGCAGGGCTGCTCTCAGCAGCTCTCAGGTGCTCTCAGAGGAAGCGTAGTGCGCTGAACGAATCCATGACCGGAACAATATGACTCGAGTCCGGCGTCAATGCAACGCGACGAGCCCTCGCCCGGGCGGGCAGGGCCTGGAGGCGGGCAGCGAGTTCCTGGCCCGGTCGGCACCCCGAATGGTATTTGCCCGTCATGAGCGACCCCGAGACGATCCTCGATTGGGCTGTCCACTGGGAGCAGCAGACGCCCGATCGGCTTCACTTCATTCAGCCGCTCGGTGGAGGCGCGACCCACGTCGCGACCTGGACCTTCGCACAAGCCCTGCGCGAAGCACGCCGCATGGCCTCGCATCTGCGCAGCCTGAACTTGCCGTCCAAGAGCCGCGTCGCCATCGTCTCGAAGAACTGCGCCCACTGGATCCTCGCGGACTGGGCGATCTGGATGGCGGATCTGGTCTCGGTCCCGCTCTATCCCAACCTCAACGCCAGCACGGTGCGCTACATCCTCGAGCACTCCGACGCGCGGCTGCTGTTCGTGGGCAAGCTCGACCCGATCTGGGAAGAGATGAAGCAAGGCGTGCCGGAGGGCTTGCCGCGCGTGGCCTTTCCGCTGGCGCCCCCCGGCAGTGAGCCGCGCTGGGACGACGTGATCGCTCAGCACGAGCCGCTCGCCGAGCCGGCGCGGCGCAGCGCCGATGAGATGGCCACCATCGTCTACACGTCGGGCAGCACCGGCCTGCCCAAGGGCGCGATGATCAGCTTTGGCGCGATGGCGGCCGCCACGCGCGGCATCATCCAGGTGCTGGAGATCACCGAGGCGGATCGCATGCTCTCGTACCTGCCCATGGCCCATACGATGGAGCGCTGGCTGATCGAGTGCACCTCCACCCAGGCGGCCTTCCAGGTGTACTTCGCCGAGAGCGTCGACACCTTCCTCCAGGATCTGCAGCGGGCGCGACCCACGCTGTTTCTGTCCGTGCCGCGCCTCTGGCTCAAATTCCAGGCGGGCGTGCTGAAGAAGATGCCGGCGAAGAAGCTCGATCGCCTGCTGTCGATCCCGATCGTCGGCGGTCTGGTCAAGCGCAAGGTGCTGAAGGGCCTCGGCCTCGACGCGGCGCGCATCGCCGGTTCGGGCTCTGCTCCCGTGCCGGCGGAGCTGATCGCCTGGTACCGCAAGCTCGGTCTGGAGCTGCTCGAGGGCTACGGCATGACCGAGAACTTCAACTACTCGCACGTGAGCCGGCCCGGTCGAGTGCGCGTGGGCTATGTGGGCGAGCCCTACGACGACGTGCAGTGCCGGATCAGCCCCGAGGGCGAGGTGCTGGTGAAGAGCCCGGGGCTGATGCTCGGCTACTTCAAGCAGCCGGAGGAGACGCGCGCCGCCTTCACCGAGGACGGTTTCCTGAAGACCGGCGACCGCGGCAGCATCGACGAGCTGGGGCGCCTGCGCATCACCGGTCGCGTGAAGGAGCTGTTCAAGACCTCCAAGGGCAAGTACGTCGCGCCCGCCCCGATCGAGAACCAGATCCTCAACCATCCGCGCATCGAGCAGTGCTGCGTGAGCGGCGCCGGGCAGCCGCAGCCGTACGCGCTCGTGGTGCTGAACAAGGAGGCGTGGGCGGCCGTAAAGGACGGCGCGAAGGCTCAGGTGGAGAGCGAGCTCGCCCAGCACGTCGAGCAGGTGAACCAGGGGCTGGAAGCCTTCGAGCAGCTCGAGTTCGCCTGCGTGGTGAAGGGCGAGTGGCTGCCGGAGAACGGCTTCCTGACGCCTTCGCTCAAGCTCAAACGCTCCCGGGTGGAGGAGGCGTATTCCCCCCATGTGCCGGGTTGGTACGCCCAGCGTCGCAAGGTGGTTTGGGCCGAAGCCTGAGCGCGGCCCCGGCCCGCGCCGGTGGGGCACCGTGTGCAACACAGTGATCGCAATCTGGCGCGATTCTTACAGTGAACCTTGTTTGTTGCGCGCCCTTCGTGTCGTGCCGACACCCACATTCATGGTAGCGTCCCGCTGCACGAGCCGGCGCATCGAGCCTGGGCTCCCGCGCCGCGGGAGCGGCGCGTGCAGGCCATCCCATGATCCCCACCTCGCACCTGCCAGCGCGACCCAGGTTGCTCTTCGCCGTCCTGTTCGGCTCGAGTCTCGGCGGTTGTTTCTCGCTGGAGCCCCTGTCGTCGTATTCGAGCGGTGGTCCCGCCGTGCAGGGCCCGCCCTCCCTCGAAGAACCGGTGCCCTCCGGGGCGGAGCCCGAGGCAACGCCGATGGAGCCGCAGACAGCAGACCCGGTCAGCGAAGGAGCGCCCGGGGGCGGCGAGCTGGCGCTCGAGCCGAGCGAGCCGCTCGAGCCGCTCGAGACCAGCGAGGTCTCGGACGCCATGCCGGCGGAGCCGCCCAGCGAGCCGGCGGCCATGCCCACCTGCGCGGGCCCCGGAGAGTTCTCGAGCGCCGACGCTCAGACGTGCTACCGGGCGGTCGCGGAGGCTGCCAGCTGGACGGACGCCTTCGCCGGATGTCAGGCGTGGGGCGGCGGGCTCGCGATCATCGAGTCGCGCGAGGAAGACGAGCTGATCGGTCAGCACATCAGCGCCAGCTCCTGGATCGGCGCGAGCGACCTGGTTCAAGAAGGGCGCATGCTCTGGATCGGCGGCGCTCCCGTGACGTTCGGGAACTGGAGCACGGACCAGCCCGACGATTTTCAGGGTCGGGAGGACTGCGTGGTAAAGACCATGCCGGTTGGTTCCTGGAATGATCTGCCGTGCCGCAACCTGAACGCATACGTGTGCGAGCGCCCCGAAAACTGAAGGTCGGGGCCGGGCTGCGGGGCTGGGTGCTCGGCGCGCTCTCCTTCTTCACGCTGCTGTTCGCCTATCTCACCTGGCGCTTGCCGGGCCCCGCGCCTCAGGCCGCGGCTCCCGCGGGATTGCCCGCGGCGGAGGGGCAGCCCAGCGTCGGCAAGCCCTTGCCCGATCTGGTCCTGCTCGATCACGAGGGCCGCGCGCTGACCTTCGGCGCGCTGCGCGGGCGCCCCGTCTGGCTCGCAGTGTTCCGCGGTGCGAGCTGCGACGGCTGTCGGCAGCAACTGCTGGAGCTGGGGGCGCGCGCCGCTGAGGTTGCGCAGGCGGGCGTGCAGCTGCTGGCCGTGATGCCGGAGCCGCCGGAGATGCTCGCGCGCTTGCGGCGCGACCTGGCGCTCTCGTTCCCATTCCTGTCCGATCGCGACGAACAGGCGACCACCGCGCTGTGCGGCGACGTGGCTCGCTGTCAGCTGCTGGTCGATCCGGAGGGCATCGTGCGCTGGGCAGGCGCGGACGAGCGGGCGAGGGAGAATCCGGCGCCCCAGGCCTTGCTGGAGGCCGCGCGCCGCCTCGGGCAGTGAGCTGGCATCACTCGCGCGCCGCGAGATACAGGAACAGGCGGCATTGCTCGCGCCCGGGCTCCTCGCCGCCGAGCACCTCCTGGCTGCGGCTGCTGGTGTCGAAGGAGCAGGAGAGCCGCAGGCTGTCCCGCGCATCGAGCTCCAGCCCGCTGCGATAGCGGAACAGCTGCTGCTGCGCCGGAGCCCAGTGCGGGAAGCTCGCCAGGCACTCGCGCCGGCCAGCGCGCACGCGCTCGAGCGAGAGGCTGCGGCCCAGCTCGTTCAGCTGTGGGATGACGCCCAGCAGGCGCGACGGCTCCGAGATGGTGAGGGCGCGTTCTCGCTCGACGCGCTGCTGCCCTGCCGGCAATCGCAGCTCGGCGACCGAGAGCGGCCGGAGCGTGGCCGGGTGCGCGGGCGCCGGGCGCAGCACGAGCTCCGCTGTCGCGCGCACGCCGTGCCCTGCCACTCCGTCGCCCGCCAGGTTGTACTTCACTTGCACCAGCAGCGGCAGACCGGCGGCACCGCGCAATGAGCTGCCCGCCGGCAGACGCTGCAGCGGCTCGAGCCAGGACCAGCTCGTGACCAGCTCGCTGCCCTCGACCCGGCTCCCGCCCGGGCAGCTCCAACCGGGCTCCGGGTCTTCGTCCTCGAGCCGCTGCAGCGCTGCCAGCTGTGCGGCGTCGCTCAGCGTGTAGAGTTGCAGCTGCTGCACCGCGAGCGGCGGCTCGCTGCGCAGACCGAGGGCTCCGAGTACCCAGCTGCCCGGCGGCGGCGGCGCGCCGCGAAAACAGCGCGCTGCCGAGCCGGCGCGGGGCGTGAATTCGCTCTGCAGATCGATGCGCTGTTCGCCGGGCGCCGGCTGGAGCAGCCAGGCGAACGGACTCGGCGCAGCGCGCCCGGCCTCGAGCGCGGGCCCGCTCGGCTTGCCGAGCGGCGCGCCGCCTTCCGCCCAGCGCCGCAGCGTGTCGATCTCCCTGTCATCGAGCCAGGCGGCGTCGACGAAGCGGCCGCAGCTGCCCGAGCCATCGGCTCCCCAGGGAGGCATCTCGCGGCGTTGCACCGCGAGCAACGACTGCTTCGCGACGCGCTGCGCAGCGGCGGGCGTGTCGAGCGCGGGGCTCACGTTGGCGTGCCCGGGCGTGCTGCCATGGCAAGACACGCAGCGCCGCTCCAGGATCGGCGCCACGCGCTGCGAATAGCTGGGCGCGGGCCGCTCTCGGCGGCAGCCGCTGGTCAGCGAGAGAGCGAGGCTGAGCCCGATCAGAGCGATGCGCACATCCGTCCCGACACACTGCCTCATCGGGCGACAAATGGAGGTAAATCTGGCGCGCCGCGCGCCGCTTCCGAGCCCGCGACCTGCCCTCGCGTCCAGCATTTCCGCAAAACTTTGCCGGCGTGCCGAGGGCCGCCTTGAAAGCGGGCGGCTCCGGGTGCTAGCCGTGCCACATGCGATCGCAGAATCTCGACGAAAAGAAGGCTGCCGCGGCCGCGCCGCACGTGGGCTCTCCCGTGAAGTTTGGGCAGCCGCTGGTCCAACACCTGTACACGGCGGATCCCTCCGCGCACGTGTTCGAGGGGCGGATCTACGTCTATCCGTCTCACGACGTCGAGCACGGCATCCCGCACAATGACGACGGCGGGCACTTCGACATGGACGATTACCACATCCTGTCCATGGACGATCTGCAGAGCCCGGTGCTGGAGCACGGGCGCGCTCTGCACGTCAAGGATGTGCCGTGGGCGCAGAAGCAGATGTGGGCGCCGGATGCCGCTCATCGCGACGGCGTCTACTACCTGTTCTTCCCCGCCAAGGATCATCAGGGCATCTTCCGCATCGGGGTGGCCACCAGCCGGCGCCCGGAGGGGCCGTTCGAGGCGAAGCCGGAGCCGATCGCGGGCAGCTTCAGCATCGATCCTTGCGCCTTCATCGACGATGACGGGCAGGCCTACCTGTACTTCGGCGGCATCTGGGGCGGGCAGCTGCAGCGCTGGCAGAGCGGCAAGTACGATCCCGACGGCAAGGAACCGACCGGCAACGCTCTGGCGCTGGGCCCACGCGTGGCGCGGCTGAGTCAGGATCTGACGGCCTTTGACGGCCCGGTGCAGGAGATCGTGATCACCGACGACGCCGGCAAGCCTCTGCTCGCCAGTGACACCGAGCGCCGCTTCTTCGAGGCCAGCTGGCTCCACAAGTATCAGGGCACCTACTACTTCTCGTATTCCACGGGTGATACGCACTTCCTCGCGTACGCCACCAGCCAGAGCCCCACCGGGCCTTTCCAGTACCGCGGTCGCATCCTGGATCCGGTGCTGGGCTGGACGACGCACCACTCGATCGTCGAGTTCCAGGGCCGCTGGTACCTGTTCTATCACGACAGCACGCTCTCCGGCGGTGTGACGCACCTGCGCTGTGTGAAGGTGGCACCGCTGCAACACCTGGCCGACGGCTCGATCCAGAAGGTCGTGCCCGGCTGAGCCCGCAGCCGCTGCTCGCGCGCGCCTCAGCGCCAGCTGGCGAGGCGCTGCTCGACCTGCTTCTCGCGTGCCGGCGAACGCTGCCCCTCGGGCAGCGCCCGGTACTGGGCGAGCTGGTCGGCGACCACCTGGCGAGCTTCGTCCTTGCGCCCCGCCGCCAGCAACAGATCGGCCTTCAAGCTCAGCAGTGAGATGCGGCGCGGGCCGTACGCCAGGCGCAGGGCGCGCTCCAGCGCGGCCAGCCCCTCGTCGTTGCGTCCGAGCGCCTTGTACGCCTTCGCCAGGTAGTGCGGCGGATTGTAGTTGTCGGGCAGCGCGCGCTCGCGGCGCGCGGCGAGATCGGCTGCCTCCTGCGCGCGGCCCAGCGAGATCAGTGTATCGGTGAGCGCCCAGTCGAGCGCCACCGCCAGCGCGTCGGGCTTGCCCGCTTCGGCGCGCTGCAGGATCGCGAGCCGCTGCTCCAGCGCCGCGCGCGCGCCGGCCTCGTTGCCCAGCGCGCTGCGCGCTTCCGCCAGGTTGGCGCAGCCGTCGGCTTGATCGTCCGGCGTCAGCTCCGAGCGCTCCGCCAGGCAGATCCCGCGCAACGTCTGCTCCGCGGCCTGGCGCACGCTCGCCGCCAGCGCATCGGCGGGGGGCGCCGACTCGGCGCAGCCGAGCGCGTGCGAACTGAAGTCCACGGCGCTCATGGACGTGCCGATCTGTGCGAGCGACGAGCCCGCGAGCTCGAGGCACGCGCGCTGCTCGCCGGCCTTGGACAGCATCGTGATCTGCGCCACCAGCGTCTCGGAGCGCCTCGGCCAGTCCGCGGGAGCGAGCGCCAGCGCTCGGGCATAGCTGGCGGCGGCCTCGCGAAACTCGCCCCGGGTGGCTTGCTGATCGGCGACCCCGAGCGGCACGCGCGGATCGTTCGCGGGCAGCTGAGCGCTGCCGCGCAGCTCGGCGCTGCGGTCGCTCTCCGCCAGGAAGCGCGCGAACTGTGCCGGCGCGGCGGTGCCGAGCCAGCGCCCGAGCACGGCGCGATCGGGATCGGTCACATAGAACGTGGGCCAGACGCTGACCGGCAAGCTGCGCAGGAACTCCGCGTTCTCGGCGCGCTCGGTGTCGATCGCGAGCAGCACGAAGCGCTGCGTGAGCGCCGGGAAGTTCGCCGCCGTGAGCACGAAGCTCTGCATCGACAGGCAGCTGTGGCACCACGGCGCCCACAGATCGATCAGCACCAGCTTGCCGGCGGCGCGCGCGGCGGCGAAGGCGGCGTCGGGCGCATCTTCGTACCAGGGCAGGCCTTGCTTCTCGGTGGTGGCCGCCGCGGGCGGGGGCGGGGCCTCGTTCGTCGTTGCTGGCGGCGCCGCGTGGCCCTGCGTCGAGTGGCCCGGCGCGTCGTGCCTGGCGCAGGCCGCCAGCGCGAGAGAGCCGGCGAAGGCAGCCCGGAAAACCAGCGCGAGAGCAGAGGAGGGAGAGCGGGCCCTGTGCCGCGCCTGCCGGCGCGTAGCCCCCTGTGCGGCCGATCCCGAGCTGGAGCACTGCATGGCGAGCATCGTGCGCGAGCTGCCGAGCGACGGGCAAGCCGCTTCGAGCTTTGGTGGCCTACGGGCCGGGACGGCGATCGAGACAGCGCCCACCAGGACGCCTCATGCGCGGTTCTGGAGCTGGGCCCGCCTTGCGGCACCGTGCAACGCCGGGTTGCGCCGCGCGCTGCTGCTGCGCATATGCCGTGGATTGAGTCATCGGAGTTCCGCCGTAGCGCGCACACGAGGCCGCAGGATCGCTGCCGAGGGCGCAGCGCCCCCGCCCGAGAGCTCCGCTCCGCTCGCGAGATCGCGGGCGCACCGGCTCTGGGAGCCGCAGCGCCTGCTGGGTCGCGAGATCGGGCTTCGCGCCTACCAGTGCGGGCTAGTGCTCGCTCTCCTCTTTCTCCTGCAAACAGCGCTCGTCAATGCGCTGCTGCTGAGCGGCGGGCTCGCCCGTTTCTTGACCAGCGCCACGGGTGTGCTGCGCATCGACACCGGGCGCAGCTTCAGCCTCTGGCCGGGGACCGTACAGCTGCGCGCTGTGCACCTGGAGCTGCTCGACAGCAATGTTCATCTGGCGCTCGAGCTACCGCGCGGGCGCGCGCACATCTCGTTGCGCGAGCTGTTCCGCAAGCGCTTCGTCGCGCGCCACGTGACGGGCGAGCATTTCGTGCTGCGCCTGCGGCCCCGGTTCGAGCAGCTCCCGGAGCGGCGGCGAGCGGCGCTGCCGCCCCTCTCCGAGCCACAGGCCAAGGCAGAAGGCGGAGGCAAGCCCTCCTATCAGTGGCCGGTCCGCATCGAAGACACCGACGCGCAGTATGACGAGCTCTGGGTCTCGGAGCTGCGCTACCGCGGGGCGGCGCGGGTGCGAGGCGGCTTCGAGCTCGTGCCCCAGCAGAGCGTGAGCATCGACCCGAGCGACGTCGAGCTCCGCGCCGGCAGCTTGACGTATGGGCCCGAGCAGCGCGCCCTGGAGCTCGGCTCCGCGCGCGTCCGCGCGCAGCTGCAGCAGACCGAGGCGGAGCAGCTGCCCGAGCAGTGGCGAGAGCGGATCACGGCGCACGTCGACCTGGCGGGCGAGGTCGTGGACCTGGCGTTCCTCGAGAATCTGTCGCCGGAGCTGAACGGGCTCTCCGGAGGCCGCGGCGAGCTGCGCTTGCACGCGGGAGCCGAGCGCGGGCGCTGGCAGGACGATTTCGAGCTCTCCTATACCTCGCGTGACGTGGCCTACGCGCGCGGTCCCTGGCGCGGCTCCAGCGCGCTGGCGCTGCGGGCGGGCCCGGACGCACGGAGCTCTCCGGCGGGTGGCGCCGAGAACGCGCTGCCGGCCTCGCTCCGCATCGAGGGGCTCCAGCTCGACGCGCGCGGCCAGCGCGTGGCCAGGCTCGCCCGGCTGCAGCTGGAGGCCGAGCTGCGCCGCAGCTTTCCGATCGCGCCGCCCCACGCGCTGGCGCTCGAGCTCCGGGGGCTGTCCCTCGATCGGCTGGAGCTGTTACCCGAGCGGCTGCGAATCGCCCAGTTCCATCCGCGCTCCGCCGAGCTGCTGAGCGCACGCGCCGAGCTCGCCTGGCGCGAGGGGATGGCCAGCGGCAAAGCCGAAGCTCGGTTCGAGGACGCCCGCTTCGCGATCGGCGGCTGGTCACTGCGCGAGAGCGGGAAGGTGACGCTGCAGGGTGTGCGCTGGAAGCCCGAGGCTCCGCTGCACATCAGCGCCGCCACGGCGGACCTCGACTCGGTGGACATCCGCCACCCCGACCGGGACGAGATCCGTTCCTGGCGCGTGAGCGCAGCGCTGGAAGACCTGCGCTTCTCGCCGCTGACGCGGCGCTGGACGGCGGACTTTCTCGTCTCCGGGGACGACGCCAGGCCCGTGCTGGCATTGCTGGGCGTGCACGGACTGCCGCCGGGAGCTGCGGACTTTCTCGCGATGCCCGGGCTGAAGGTCCGCGGCAGCGTCGAGCTCGCCCCTCAGCGCCAGGAGCTCAGGATCGCTCGCGCGGAGAGCAAGACCATCGACGTGAAGGGCCGGCTGCTGCACGTGGGCCAGCAGAATCGGGCCGCATTCCTGTTCAAGGCCGCGCCGCTGTCGTTGGGCGTGGTGGTACAAGCGGACGGCACCCACGCGAAGCTTTTCGCTGGCGAGGGCTGGCTGGACCAGCACCTCGCGCAGTTGACCGAGCAGAGCGAGTGAACGGCCTCAGCTCCAGCGCGCCAGGCGCGCGGCGCGCCGATTCCAGGCTCGCACCAGCGTGAACTGCGCCACCAGCCAGTAGCCGAGCGTCAAAAACAGCGGAAACTGCACGATCGAAGGCACGGGCTGCGAGAACAGCCGCGCGCAGAGCGTGAGCAGGATCGTCGCGAGCAAGCCATAGGGCAGACCCAGCAGCAGGGCTCCGGCGGCCGTACGCAGCCAGCCCATCCGCTCACGGCGCTCCGGCCTCAGAAACAGCAGCGGACCCCAGTTCGAGTCGCGATCGCAGAAGTCAGTGAATACGTCGTCGTCCGGCAGGAGGTCGTTCGTCAGCATGGTTACCAGGGAAGGGAACGGAAGCGCCACGCGGCGGGGGGCCACGTGGCGAAGCGCTACGTGTCAGGCTAGCTGCCGCGCTGCACTGCAGCAAGCGCGGACCTCTCGGGCCCAGCTCTCGGTAACTCACCCGAGAGGTCATGTGGCGAAACTGCCGCTGTGAGCGGCTCACGACGAGCGGCTTGCGCGAAGCCGCGAGGAGCAGCTGCGGGGCGGCTGCTGCCAGCGCCGGCGGGCTCCGGCGGAAGCTCAATGGTGTCAGCGCTTTGACACTCTCGGCAAATCCGCGAACAGGGGATTTTTCTGTTCAAAGCCCCTGTTCCGAACCCGTTCGAAGAGAGCATGCTTGCCGAACCCTTCACGCCGAGCAGCGACACACTCGCCCCAACCTCCGCCCGCGTGTCCATCGCCGCGCGCAGCGAGCTCCGACCCCCGCTCACCATGGCGGCGGCGACGGACAAGGGGCGAGCCCGCGCGCACAACGAGGATCACTTCCTGCTCGATCCTGCGCTCGGTCTGACCGTGGTGTGCGACGGCATGGGCGGACATGCCGCAGGCGGGCTGGCCGCCGCCCTGGCGGTGAAGTCCTTTCACGAAGCCATCGTCGCCCGCAAACAGCTCCTGCGCGACTACATCGACTGCGAGAACGCGCCGGCCGAGGTCACCAAGCACGAGATCGCGAGCCTGCTGCAGCTGGCCGCCAACGTGGCCTCGCGGGCGGTGCACCAGGAGGCGAGCCGGGATCCCGCCAAGCGGGGCATGGGCACGACGCTCGTGGCCGTGCTGGTGCTGAACAACCACGCCTTCGTGGTCAACGTCGGCGACAGCCGCGCGTACATCGCGAGGCAAGGCGAGCTGGAGCAGCTGACCCGCGATCACACGGTGGGCAGCGAGCTGCTGCGCCGGCGAGAGCTGCCGGGCGGCGCCGCGCACGCGCTGGCGCCCAAGAACGCGCTCACGCGAGCGGTGGGCGTGTACGAGCACTGCGAAGCCGAGACGCTGGTGATCGACGTGGCCGAGGGCGATCGGCTGTTGCTCTGCTCGGACGGGCTCTACCGCTACTTCGAGGGCGCGGAGGGCAGCACCGACGAGCTGCGCGTGGCGCTGTTCGGGGACGATGGCCAGCAGGTCGCCGATGCGCTGGTGGCGCGCGCCAACGAGCTGGGCGGCAAAGACAACATCACCGCCGCCGTGGTCACCCTGGGCCGCGCGGGCGACTACGACTCGCGCGTGCTGGTCAGCCTCTCTGCCAAGCGCCGAGCCCTGGCCCAGTCGCGCCTGTTCGCGCTGCTCGATGAGCGCGAGCTGCTGCGCGTGTTGTCCGTGACCGAGGTGCAGAGCTTCTATCCGGGCGGCGTGATCATCGAGCAGGATGCGCTGGGCGCCGAGATGTATCTGGTGTTGAGCGGCTCGGTCGCGGTCCATCGCGCGGGCTCGCTGGTGGCAGAGCTGCGCGCCGGTGAGCA
The DNA here is from genome assembly GCA_035760985.1 of Polyangiaceae bacterium. Classification (GTDB taxonomy): domain Bacteria; phylum Myxococcota_A; class Polyangia; order Polyangiales; family Polyangiaceae; genus SZUA-265. The sequence continues at coordinate 12,589 of DASTRX010000140.1, read as the reverse complement.
CTTCGGCGAGATGGCGCTGCTGCGCAATCGCCCGCGCTCCGCGCACGCCCACGCGCTCACCTTGACGGAGCTGCTGGTGATCCCGCGCGAGTCGTTCTTCGAGTTGCTGCGCAGCGAGCCGGAGCTCGGCATGAAGCTGCTGTGGCAGTTCACGAGCGTGCTCGCGGATCGGCTGGCGGAGACCACACGGGATCTGGGGCTGTCGCGCGAGGAGCTGGAGGCCACCGACCTCTCGCAGGTGGTTCGCAGCGAGGAAGAGCAGGAAGAGGACGACGCGCGCGTCACACTACGACCGGCCTCCTGCCTGCTCGACGCGGAGCCCTCGTCAGACCTCTCGCCCACGCTCCGGCCTCCGCTGAGAGCCCGCTCCGCGTAGCATCGTTCCCCGCGCACACTCGGGCAAAATTGCAGCGTTCGAGGCGGGACGCTGCGTTCCGGCGCCAGGCATTGCGCCCCTGAGGCCGCGGCTGCACCGTCTTTCGCGTGCCAGAGCTCCAGCTAGGCTTCATCGATTATGTGATCTTTGCCGTGTATCTGGCGTTCGTGCTCGGCATCGGTTGGTGGCTGAAGAAGGCGCAGCGCACCAGCGAGGACTTCTTTCTCTCCGGTCGCTCGATCCCTGCCTGGGTGGCGGGTCTCGCCTTTCTGAGCGCTAACCTCGGCGCGCAAGAGGTGATCGGCATGGCCGCCTCGGGCGCCAAGTACGGCATGGCGACCAGCCATTTTTACTGGGTCGGCGCCGTGCCCGCGATGGTGTTCGTGGGCGTGTTCATGATGCCGTTCTACTACGGCTCCAAGGCGCGCTCGGTGCCCGAGTATCTGAAGCTGCGCTTCGATGAGAAGACGCGCACGTTGAACGCGCTCTCGTTCGCGGTGATGACGCTGTTCTCCTCGGGCATCTCCATGTACGCGCTGGCGCGGCTGCTGGAGCTGATCCTGGGCTGGCCCTTCGACATCAGCATCTGGGCCTCGGCCGCGATCGTGCTCGCGTACATCTACCTGGGCGGCTTGACGTCCGCCATTTACAACGAGGTGCTGCAGTTCTTCCTGATCGTGCTGGGCTTCGTGCCGCTGGTGTACCTCGGCTTCCGTGACGCGGGGGGCTACGCCGGACTCACGGAGCGGCTCGAGCACGTGGCCACCTCTCGCGGCTTCAGCTCCGGCGCCTGGAAGGAGTCGTGGGCGCAGCTGGGGCACGCCAGCGCCAATCCCATGGGCGTCGAGTGGTTCGGTATGCTGATGGGGCTCGGCTTCGTGCTCTCGTTCGGCTACTGGTGCACCGACTTCCTGGTGATCCAGCGCGCCATGGCGGCGAAGTCCGTGGCCGCCGCGCGCCGCACGCCGCTGATCGCGGCGGTGCCCAAGATGTTGTTTCCGTTTCTCGTGATCTTGCCGGGCATGATCGCGATCGCGCTCACCGCCACGGCGGGTCCGGGCGGCTTCTCGTTGCCGCGCAACGCCGGCGGCCCTGACTACAACATGGTGATCCCCGCCATGCTCGCGCACTACCTGCCGCCGGGTGTGCTGGGGCTCGGCCTGACCGCGCTGATGGCGTCGTTCATGTCGGGCATGGCCGGCAACGTCACCGCCTTCAACGCCGTGTGGACCTATGACATCTATCAGACGCACCTGAACCCGAAGGCGTCGGACGAGCATTACCTGTGGGTGGGGCGGGCGGCGACGGTCGCGGGCATCGCGCTCAGCGTGGCGACGGCCTACCTCGCCAGCCACTTCAACAACATCATGGACTTCCTGCAGCTGGTCTTCGCGTTCGTGAACGCGCCGCTGTTCGCCACGTTCCTGCTCGGCATGTTCTGGCGCCGCGCCACCGGGCACGGCGCCTTTCTCGGCCTGCTGCTGGGCACGACCGCCGCTGCCGTCCATCACGGCCTGAGCTTGCCGGGCGACGCGGCCGCAGGCATCAAGGGTGGCTGGATCGCGATCGTGAAACACTACCCGAGCGAGATGGCGCAGAACTTCTGGACCGCGATCTGGGCCTGGAGCACCTGCTTCCTGGTCACGATCGCCGTGTCGTTGCTCACACGCCGCGAGAAATCCGACGCCGAGCTGAAGGGCCTGGTGTACGCGCTCACGCCGCGGGTCGAAGAACCTCAGCGAGCCTGGTGGCGGACCACGCCCGGCCTGGGCGCGCTGATCCTGGGGCTGGTGCTGGCTCTGAACATCGCTTTCTGGTGAACCATGAACTTCGACATTCGCCTGCCCATCGGTCTGATGTTTGGTCTGCTCGGCTTGCTGCTGCTCGCCTTTGGGCTGCTCTCCGACCCCGACATCTACCAGCGTTCGCTCGGGATCAACGTGAACCTGATCTGGGGAACGGTGCTGCTCGTGTTCGGCGCCTCCATGCTCTGGTTCAGTCACCGCGGCCACCGGCACCGCAGCGTTTGAGGCACGGCCCAGCCCGGGGGTAGGAACGCCGCTGGCACACTCTGGCTCACAATTCGTGTTGCACGAGTGGCTGTGCCTGAGCGCCAGCGAGTATAGAGCCCGGCTCCAGCAGGGCCCGGGTACCCAGCCTGCACGGTGAGAGCAGCGGCGCTCTCTCCCGGGCCGCTGCTCCGGTCCGGGGCAATGATTCAAGCAGCCGGGGCCGACTGCCGTTCTCCGTGCAGCGACCATGGGTAACGGGTGTGAGGTGGAACCTTTGGCTGTTGTCTTCACCCACACGAGCTAGATGATCCGGCAGGTCGTTCCGCTCTGGTCTGTCGCACTGCTCCTGGGCTGCCCGCAGGTGCTCGACGATAACTTCGAGCTGGGAGCGGCGAAGGCCCGCGACTCGATCCTGGACAGCACGGCCGACGCGGGGGTGCTGGATCAACTCGCTGACGCTTCAACCCCGGCGCCGTCGAGAACTGCCCGCGTGGTGAGCAGCGTGCCAGCCGATGGCGCGCGGGGCGTCTTGCCCAGCGCGCAGCTGTCGCTCACCTTCGACGCCCCGATGAACCGGGCCTCCGTCGTGAAGGCATACGCTTCCAGCGACCTGCCCGCCAGCGAGGTGTCCTTCAGCTGGAGCGCCGGTGATACCGTGCTCCACATTCAACCCCACGCCGCTCTGCGCAGCTCGTCAGGATCGGATCCGGCGAGCGTCAGCGCGGTCCGCTATGCGTTCGGGATCGGGGCGGGTGCCCAGGATGCGCAGGGGCGCGCGCTTCAGCCGAAGCAGGTCTCGTTTTCCGTGGCGCGCGCCATCACCCGCGTGCAAGGCGTGGTCGAGGACCGGGACCTGACCGGCAACTGGCGCAGCGACAGCGTGTACGGGCTGGCGGACTGCGAGCGGATCGACACCACGGTGTGCATGGGTGACAGCCCCGCGGGGGACGCGGTCTACCATGGCTTCATGACGTTCGATCTGAGCGGCCTGCCCACACAGCTGATCGCGATCTCGTCAGCCCAGCTGAGCTGGACGGCGACCACGATCTACGGCACCCCGTTCACCAACCTCGGCGACCTGGAGATCGACCACGTCGTATTCGGCGCGCTCGGTGATGCTGCGTTCGCCGCGCAGGCGCTGCCCGAGCACCAGAGCGTGAGCGGGCCGGTCGCGGTCGGCGCCGTGCTCACGGTCGACGCCCTCGCCGCGGTGAGCGCGGACTGGGGCGTGCGCACTCGCAGTCAGTATCGGCTCGCCTTTGCCCAGGGCACGGACGGGGACGGCTCGCCGGATCAGATCGTCAGCGACTGGTCCAGCGCGCAGCTGGCGCTGAGCTACTGGTTGCCTTGAGCAGGCGTACGCTCAGCCGCCGAGCAGGCTGAGGAAACCTTGCGGGCTGAGCGGGCGATCGACGACGAACTGCGCGCCCGCCTCGAAGGCCTTCTCGCGCATGGCCGTGCTGGCCCCTTGCAAGGTGACGAACCCAAACTTCACCGATGAACCACGGGAGCGCAGCTCGCGCAGCAGCTCCACGCCGTTCATCTCGGGCATGCTCCAATCGGAGAGGATCAGGTCTGGCTCACTGTGCGCGAGCTTCGCGAGTGCGTCGCTGCCGTTCTCCGCTTCTTCCACTTGCAGCCCGGTGAGCCCGGTCTGGCGAAGGGTGCGGAGCACGGTCTTGCGAGCGGCTTTGTTATCGTCAACGACCAGAACGTTCATCTTGGTGACGCTCATAGCCATCTATGACACGACGTTTTGTGAAAACCAAAAAAGTAGACCGCTGGGGTGATGTCTGCGCGAGAGCGCGCGCGATCACGCCGAACAACGTCACGGCCGGTCCGCTCAGCGCTCAGCGCGCGCGGTATCGGTGTCATTGGGCAGACCATCCTCCGGGTCGCCGATCGTGTTGGCGAGGAACGCGGCGAGGTCATCCTCCGCGCGCGCGGCCAGCGGGTGGTTGGCGCGCTTCAAACAGGTGAGGCGTGCCATCAGGAACGGAGCCTGCCAGCGCGGCCGCTGAAGCTCGGGACCGAGCGCGTCCACGCACAGCTGCGGGTCACCCAGGCTGAAGGCGATCTCCTGGGAGATGCCGCGCCGGTCCGTCTCGCGCAGATGGTTTGCGAGCGGTCCACGCTGCAATGAGGCGAGGACCCGCGGCGCGAAGGGCTGAGTTTGCGAGAGCACCCTCAACTGGCTCAACAAATCCGCTGCCGTGTCGCACAGCGGAATCGGGCCCTGGCGCAAATCTTCGAGCCCGGCGTCGAGCTCGGCGAACGCAGCCTCCGCCTGGTTGGCTTTCAAGTTTGCACGACCCCGGACGAGGTGCGCCTCCGCGCGAAAGCCACGTTGCTCGAGCTCGCCCGCCAGCTGCTGGGCCAGGGGGTCACCCTGCAGGGCGTACGCATTGGCGAGCATGTAGGTCTCCAGCACATCCTGCGGAGCCGGGCGATCGGGCTGATTCTGGCCCCAGACCGAGAGCGCTGACGCGTAGGAGCTCTCGCGGCACCCGCGCTCGAGCGCGCGCAGGCGCTTCGCTCCGGCCTGGTCCAGGCCGGGCAACGCGGGCACCGTGCCGAACGCGATCAGCCACGCGCGGCCGCGCAGCTCGCGCACCCGATTCCAGTCCACGGCGCCCTCCACATCGGGGCGATCATCACCGTTGCGCACGCTGGCGTGAAACAGCAGCTCCGTCATCGAGCCGCCCGCCACGCCGACCTGGCGCGCGAAGGCGTATTCGAGCACCGTGCTGTCATCCGTGTTCAACGGCGGGGACAGCACCTCGCCCAGCTTGGCGGAGAGGCGGTCGCTGGCGATGAAATGAGACAGGAAGCCCTCCGCGCCTTCCACCAGCCACATGCGCGGCAGAGCGCTCGCGTACGGTTCGCGAGCCAGGCGTTCGCGCAGCTTGCCGATCGCATAGCTGCGTGGAGCGCGCGACGCGATCAACAACAGGTCGTCGGACTGTGTCTGCCAGATCTCGATGAACGGAAAGACCGTACGCATCGTGCGCAGCACCGTGCGCAAGCTGGCGACGTCGACCTCGTAGCCCTGCAACCATTGCCCGAACAGACCGTTTTCGCTCAAGCGCGCCGCGGCAGCGCTGTACATCTCCTGCGTGAACAAGGAGGCCACGCCGGCTCGGTAGGGATTGCTGGGCTCGCTGACGATGACGTCATAGCGGCGGTCGGTGGTGAGCAGGAACTCGCGGCCGTCGCCCTGGAACACGTGTACGTTGGGCTGCTTCAGCGCGTCGAGATTCGCCTGGTGAGCAGCTCGCGCGACCTCCAGCACGGCAGGCTCGAGCTCGGCCACGTCCACCCGCTCCACGCCCGGCACGGCTGCCACCCAGCCCACGCTCATGCCGGTGCCCAGCCCGAGCACGAACACCGACTTGGGCTCGGGATGCAGCGCCAGGGGCGTGAGCCCCAGCATGGCCTGCGTGCCGCGATCGGTGAGCACGGCGCCATCGACCTTGCCGTTCACCCAGAAGGCCAGGCCGGTGCCGCCCGTCAAGCCGATGGTGCTCTCGATGCCATCGCGCTCCCACAAGAGCTCCTTGCTTCGCTCGAGCTGCGACGCGGTGAGCTGATTCCTCGTGAGATCGGTGGTCTTGAAGCGCCCGGCACCGATCGCGCCGCGACGCCACACGGCGCCTGGGCCGTCGGCGCGGACGCAACACAGCGCCAGGGCTCCGACCAACAGCGGCGCAACGAGCCCGCCCACCCGCAACGGCCGGCGCAGGCCCGTGGCGAGCGCGACGGCGCCGAGTAAGGTGAGGATCGCGATCAGCGCGCGCCAGGTCCCGAGCGCACCTGCGCCGGGCAACAGCAAGAAGCCGCCCGCCAGCGCGCCCGCGATCGAGCCGAAGGTGTTGAAGGCGTAGGCCAGTCCCACGTGCCGGGCAACGCGCGCGCGGCCGCGCCCGAGCAGCGCGAACAGCACGGGGAACTGGTAGCCGGCGACGCACGAGGCCGGAAACACGATCACCCCGGCGATGATGCTCCAGGACACCACCAGCGCGCCGAAGCCGATGGCCGCGCTGGGACGCAGGTAAGCTGCATACAGGGCCAGCGTATCGCCCAGGGCGAACGGGAGCCCCACGGCCAGCGCCTCGAGCACCAGCGTCATCGCCAGCAGCTGGAGCGTGGCCGGGCGCTCCGGATCCCGGCGCGAATAGACGTAGCCACCCACACCGATGCCCGCCAGCGCCACCGCCAGCACGATGCCGAAGGTATACGCCGAGCCGCCCATGATCGGCGCCAGCATGCGATACCAGATCAGCTCCAGGCACACGAAGGCGAAGCCCACGATGCCGAGCGCGGCATACACCAGCACGGCAGGGGCGGCGGGCGCGTGCTCGGCGTCGCTGTGCGGGGCAGGGCTCTCTCCGGCCGCGTCCGTCGGCAGCGCCGGCGCATCGCGACCGGCGCCGCGCGCGAACACCGCGACCAGCAGGTTGATCAGCACGGCGGTCCACAGCGTCAAGCGCGTCCCGAACAGCTCGAGCAAGAAGAACGTGCTCAGCAGCGCGCCGAGCACGGCGCCGAGCGTGTTGGTCGCATACAGGAGCGCGAGCCGCCCCCGCGAGGCGTCGTGCTCGTGCTCCACGGCTCGCGCCGCTGCCGGCAACGTGCCGCCCATCAACACGACCGAGGGGCCCATCACGAGCACCGCGATCAGCAGCCGCAGCAGCGTGGCGCCGGCCGTACCGAGCGACGTCGAACCGCCGAGCGCAAAGTATCCGTGCGACAGCAGGTCCAGCAGGAACGGCGTCAGCGCCGCGCTCAGCGCAACCCCGGCCTCCAGATTGCCATAGAGCGCGAGCGGCCGCTCGTGCCGCTCGGCGCGCGTCCCGAGCCACCATCCCCCGAGCCCCAGCCCGCCCAGAAAGATGCCGAGCACCGCGGCCGACGCAGCCGTGGACGAGCCGAACACCAGCCGGAACATCCGTTGCCACACCGTCTGGTAGATCAAGGCCGTCAGACCCGACCCGAACAGAAAGGCGGCGACCAGGCGAGGCTTTGGGGGCATTGGACCTACTCTCGGCGTTGGGGTGTCACCCTTGAAGCGGCGCAGCCACCGCTCCTCTTAACGAGCCCCCCTGGGCCAAGCCCCAGCACCCCGAACCTGGCTTTGGTCTTGGGCCGGGCCTGCGACGAGCGGCCCCGCCCGGAGCCTCGGGGCCCTGCTCCCACCCCACGACCCGCCCCGCGCGGCGCTCAGCCCCGGGTCTTCAGCGTCCCGCCGCTCGCGTCGCTGGAGCGATCGATGGCGCGGCGCACGCGGCGCAGCAGCTCTGCGCGCGTGAAGGGTTTGGCCAGCAGCTCGTCCTTCGCCCCCATGTCGGTGCGGGAATCGATCACCGTCGCCGTGTAACCGGAGAGATACAGGACCTTCAGCTCTGGCCGCTCATCGCGCAGCCGCCTCGCCAGCTGTACGCCGTTCATTTCCGGCATCACCACATCGGTCACGAGCAGATCGATCTCGCCCCGCTGTGCCGCGGCCGCCAGAGCATCCCGGCCCGACCCCGCGACGAGCACGTTGTAGCCGCCGCTGCGCAGGAAGTGCGTGGTGAGCTCGCGAACCCCGGCTTCGTCCTCGCAGACCAGGATCGTCTCCCTTCCGCGCGGGATCGCGGGCTCGGTGCTGCGCGCGCGCGGAGCGGACTCGGCGGGTGCGGGCGGAAACGAGATGCGAAACGTCGTCCCCTGGCCGATGTCGCTGACCACCTCGATCTGTCCGCCGGACTGCGTCACGATGCCGTGGACGGTCGCCAGCCCCAGACCCGTGCCTTTTCCCGGCGCCTTGGTCGTGAAGAACGGCTCGAAGATGCGCCGCGCGGTCTCCGCATCCATGCCCACGCCGTCGTCCGAGACCTCCAGCCGGGCCGAGCGCGCCTCGTCCGTGCTCGGATCGGCGCCGGCATCGTCGACCACGCTGTACACGCGGATGCGCACGTTGCCGCCCGTGGGCAGGGCGTCCTGGGCATTCACCGTCAGATTCACCAGCACCTGCCCGATCTGAGTCGGATCGGCCAGGACCCGCACGGGCACGGAGTCCACCTCGAGCGTCAGGGTGATGTCCTCGGTGCACAACCGCCTCAACATCTTCTCCAGATCGCGCACGACCTGACCGAGCTCGAGGACCACGGGTTCGGCGACCTGCTGACGGCTGAACGCCATCAGCTGGCGGATGATCTCCGCGGCGTGCCGCGCCCCCTGCTGGATGTCCGAGACTCCCTGGTGCACCGATTCGGGCGCCTCCAGGGCCTCGAGCTCGAACGCCAGCAGCTCGGCGTTGCCGCCGATCACCGTGAGCACGTTGTTGAAGTCATGGGCGACACCGCCGGCGAGGCGCCCGAGCGCCTCGAGCTGACGGGACTGGCGCAGCTGCTCCTCGCTCACCCGCAAGGCCTCGGTGCGCGCTGCGACGCGCCGCTCCAGCTCCGCGTGGATGCGGCGCAGCTCGTCCTCGGCTTCACGGCGCTTGTGCAACATGTGGCGGAAGCTCTCGGAGAGCTCCTGGATCTCGCGCGGCTCCGCCACGGCCAGGGTCACGTCCAGCTGGCCCTTGGCGGCGGCGTCGGCGGCGTCGGTCAGGCCGCGGATCGGGCGCACGATGCGGCGCGCCGATAGATAGGCGCCGCCCATCGTCAGCCCGATGGTGCCGAGGGCCACCGCCAGGTAGAGCAAGGACAGGCGCTGTTCCAGCGTGCGCGCGCGGCGCGTGTCGATGCCGAGCAGGAGCGTGCCCGGGCCGAGCCCATCCTGCTCGAACGACGCCCGGGCGAAGTCGAACGCTTCCCCGTGTTGCACCTTGCCGGGGGCTGCCAGCTGCTGCCGCGCGTGCTCCGCCTCCCGCAGATCGGCCAGCACGTGCAGCGTGGTCGCTTGCAGCCGATCTCCGTCCCACACGCTGAATTCGAGGCCGAATTGCCGGCGCAGGTCCAGGAGAGTGGCATAGTCCACGGCCTTTTGCGCCACCAGCCAAGCCACAATCTGGTGGCTGCCGTCGGAGATCGGCGCGGCCACCTCGAAGCTGATGCCGAGGCTGCCTTTGCCCAGCGCGGCCCAGCTCCGCCCCGAGCGCGGCAGATCGGTCTCCGCCCAGAAGTCCCCGTCATCCGTGGGCGCGTGCCCACGCGCCAGCACGCGCCCGGTGGCGTCGACCACCGTCACGCGATCGACGTCGATCATGCTCAGCGCGTGCTCGGCGGTTCCCAGCACCGCCGCTTGACGAGCTTCGACCAAAGCTGTCACCAGATCGGGATCGCGGGCCAGCGCGGCGCTGCGCGCTCGGATGCTATCGAGCTGCGTGTCCAACGCGAGCTCGGCTCCGCGCGCGCCCGCCAGCAGCCGGTCCTCGAGTCCCGCGCTGATCTGCTCGGTCGCCACCCAGAGGCTGACGACCGCCGCGAGCACGAGCGGAGGTGCCCCGACCAGAAAGGAGGAGGACAGGAGCTGCCGGTGCAGCGTGGTCAATCGACGCCCCCGCGCTCCGCCAGCGGATGGAAGAGCGGCGTGCCGAAGCGTGCGCGCCCGTAGTTGGCGATCAGCTCCTGCCCCGCCTCCGAGGTCAAAAAATCGATGAACGTCATCGCCCCCTCGTAATCGCTGTCGGGGAACCGATCGGGGTTGACGGCGATCACCGCATAAGGGCTGTGCAGACGAGAGTCCCCGCGCACCAGGACCTTCAGCGCCAGCTGCTGCTCCTGCGTCAGAAAGGTGGGCAGGTCGCTGAGCGCGTAGGCGCCGCGCTCGCTGGCCTCGCGCAGCGTGACGAGCGTCCCCGCGTGCAGGCTGGAATACCAGGAGGGATCGGGCTTGACGCCGGCCAGCTTCCACAGCGCGAGCTCTCGAGCCTGAGTGCCCGACTGATCTCCGCGGGACACGAACGCGGCGCCGACGCGCGACAACCGGGCCAGGGCATCGACCGCCGAGCTTGCGCCGGCGATCTTGGCCGGATCAGCGCTCGGCCCGACGATCACGAACTCGCTGTACATCACATCGCGCCGATTGATGCCGTAACCGTCACTGACGAAAGCGTCTTCCTCCGGCCGAGCATGAGACCACACCACGTCCGCTTGCCCCTGCTTCGCGAGCTCCAGCGCTTCGCCCGAGCCCACGAAGGTGGCGGCCAGCTTGCGCTGCGTTTGCGCGCTGAACTCCGGGCTCAGCACCGAAAACAGCCCTGGCTCCTCCACCGAGTAGGTACCCGCCAGGCGCAGCGCGGGCCGAGGCAGGGACGCCGGATCGGGCGGTCGGCAGCTTTGCCCCAGCAGGACCGCGCCCATCGTGCCGATCCAACCCCGCGACATCTTGCCGGAGCGCTGAGCGCGAGAGTGACAGCTATCGTCGGCCTGACCCCCCACGGCAGCCACTATAGGCGACATCTTTGTGAGAACCAAAGCCAATCCAAGCCCACGCGGGCGGCACCACGAGCGTTACGAATCCGCCACGTCGCTGTGTTTTCGCGCGTGCGGTGAGGCAGTGGGTGCAACACGTGCGGCGGGCGCTGGGCGCTGCGCGCCGAGGAAGGCGGATCAGCGGAGCCGGTGCATTCCGAGCGAAGCAGCGCAGCGGTCTTCGAGGCCGGGCCAAACCGAGGGACCGTCCCGCCATGCCGTGAGCCGCACCCAGTAAGGGCCCACGAACATCTGGTGCGTTACTGTTTCCAGCGCTTGTGCCTTCAGCTTCGCGACCGAGCGGAGCGCAGCGCGCCCGCCGAGGTCGACGCCGAGCGCCGGTGCCGTTTGAACCCAATCGGCGCCGAGCCCAGCTTTTTCTCCCGCGATCACGCCTGCCCGGAAGACGTCCCGTTCGGAATCCGGGATCATCAGCTCTCGAGCGGTCAGCACCCAACGCAGGGGGGAGCGCGCTGCGAATCCAAATTCATACTCGCCGTCCGCGCCCTTCGTGGCATCCCGAGCGGCGATGCTGGGCAGCTCGATCGAGAGACCTGTGCTGCCGACCTGAATGTGCTCCATGGGCGGGTCGAGGAGCTCCCAGGCACGTCCGCGCGCCACGCCCACCAGCACCCCTGCCAGCATCGAGAGCGCTGCGGCCCAGGCGGCGAAGGTGAGCCAGGAAAATTGCCGGCGGCGGGGGCTGCCGTGCTCCCTCGGCGCTGCCTCCCAACGCTGCAGCGCGGGCACCAGCAGAGCCCCCACACACCCGCCGGCGAGATGGGCCGCCACAGCGACGTTGGAGTGGAGATTGAGCGAGATCCCGACGAGGACGAGGGCGAGGGCCCTGAACCAGCGCTGAGTGCCAGGCGGAATCAACCTCGGCGAGACGGCGAACGGCGGCATGCCAAAGCTCGCTCGCAGGCGACTCGTATCGATGCGCAGCGCTGCTGCCATCACCCCCCACAGCGCGCCGGAAGCGCCACAGCTGACCCCGCCGGGCGTCATGGCGCTCTGCACACCGGAGCCGACCAGGCCGGCAGCCGCGAACAAGACGCAGAACCGGCGCGACCCGAGCGTCGGCTCGACCAGACTTCCAAACACCAGCAGCGCCAGGAGATTGTCTGCGAGGTGACGCTCGTTCGTGTGCAGAAAAATACTGGAGGCCAGGCGCCAAACCTCCCCCTCGAGCACGCTCGCGCCGCGATCCGCGCCCAGCGCAAAGAGCGCGGCCTGACGCAGATCCAGAGGCCCCCACATGCTCGCCAACCCAGCGAGCGCGATGCACAAACCCCCGACCGCCAGAGACACCGGCATCATGCGCGGAATGTGCAAAAACGCCCAGCGGCTCTGCTCCAGGCGCGCGAGTGCCGGCCGGTGACGCTGCTGGACTGCAGTGCGCCAGGAGCGCCGTCGAGCGGGGACATCGCGCACTCTGTACCACGAGCGCAGCCCATGGGCCTGCAGACCTGACGCTGGAACCCGAGCCCGCGAGGAGCTGGCAGCTCGAGAGCTCGGTTCCTCACCGCTGAGCTCGCCATCGCGGCAGGACGCGCTCCCTTGCGTGGCGCGGCGGGCGCTCCGCCGCTGGGGGTCCGCAGGGACGGCTGTCGAGAGCGCTGCTGCCGTCCATACCGTCACTGTCTCGCCGGCCCTTGCTGGCTGCTCCCGTCCATACAGTCGCTGCATGGACGGGGGCGTTCGAGTGCTGCCGTCCATACAGTCGCTGTATGGACGTGGCGTTCGGAGTCCTCCCGTCCATACAGTCGCCGTATGGACGGGGGCGTTCGGCTGCT
>DASTRX010000139.1:0-44491 GCA_035760985.1 Polyangiaceae bacterium | reverse complement strand
CCACGCCGTTCTCGTCGCGCTGGCGCTCGGCCAGCGCCTCTTCGTACAGCCTCCGTTCGTTCTCCTTGTGCGCGGCGCTGAAGCGCACCGCGACCGCGCACAGCGACGTGACCGTGACGATGCCGCCCAGCAACGCGAAGGTCTGTTCCATGCTGCCGACACCCTTGAGCAAGAAGCCCGCCAGCACGGCTCCGACGTTGCCACCCGCGCCGACGATCCCGGCGACGCCGCCCAGCGACTTGCGATCGATGAAGGGCACCAGCGCGTAGGTGGCACCGCACGCCATGTGGGTGAACAGCCCGAACACGATCATCGACGTGACGCCCACCGCCACGCTGCCGGCGCGCGAGAACCAGAGCAGGCCCAGGCCTTCCCCGAGCATCAACGAGAACAGCAGCAAGGTGCGCGCGTCGAGCCCGCGCAGCCGGGCGAGGCGATCCGAGAGCAGCCCGCCCAGGGCGCGCGCGAACAGCGCCAGCAGCCCGAAACTCCCCGCGGCCATGCCCGCGGACTGCAGGCTCAGCTGGAAGCGGTCCACGTAGTAGGTGGCCGCGACGTTGTGCACGAACAACTCGACCCCGAAGCAGCAGCCGTAGGTCAGGAACAGCATCCACACGCGGTAGTTGCGGGTCGCGGCCAAGAACACCTGCCAGCCCGCGCGCTTGGCGCCTTCCACGTCCACCCCACGCTCGCGCAACTCCCGGTAGTTGCCGAGCGGGCAGTCCTGCGAGAATTTGTAGTAGAGCACCGCCACGCCGAGCATCAGCACGCCCGGCAGGATCATCGCCATGCGCCAGCCGAGCTGGTCGCTGAGGCCGAGGCCCACCAGCAAGGCGAGCACCCAGGGCATCGCGGACTGGGTGACGCCGCCGCCGGAGTTGCCCCAGCCGGCGCTCGCGGCGTTGGCGGCGCCGACCACGTTGGGCGCGAACATCACCGAGGTGTGGTACTGCGTGATGACGAAGCTCGCGCCGATGGCGCCGATCAGCAGCCGGGCGATCAGAAACGTCGTGTAGGTGTGGGCGAAGGCGATGCCGATCACGGGCAAGGCGCCGACCACCAGCAGCGTGGTGTAGGTCAGCCGCGGCCCGTACTTGTCGCAGAGCGGGCCGATGATCAGGCGCACCAGGATGGTGATGCCGACCGCGGCGATGTTGATGTTGGCGATCTGGTCCTTGGTGAGCCCGAGGTCCCCCTTGATCACTGGCATCAGTGGTGCGACCGCAAACCACGCGAAGAAGCACACGAAGAAGGCAAGCCAGCTCAAGTGGAATGCCCGCATCTGTGGCGTGGACAGATTGAATAGCTGAATTCTCGTTGCCTTTCCGGCGGTTGTCATGGCCCCGACCTTGCTCGGACGCACGTTTCCGACCAATTTCGCCAACGCTGCAGCCTGGGATCGGGGACGTGACCGCTTCGGCACACAGCGCCCCGACCGGGGCAGCTTTCGCCAGTCTGTCCCGCAAAATGAATATGTCTTCTAAGGTGCCAACTCCGTCATCTTGACGGACAGCGGTCTTGGCGCTATCCCCTGAGAGTCCGGGGATTCCCCGCGCCCGAAGGAGGGCGAAATGCGCATCGCGGTGATTGGCGGCAGATACAAGAACGAGGGGCAGCTCGCGCGCATCGCTCGCAACGCCGGCTACGAGCTGGAGTTCGAGGAGGGCCACATGTGGGGCCGGGGCATGGACGGCATTCGGTCCAGCATCGCTCGCTCGCAGCTGGTGGTGATTGTGACCGACGTGAACAGCCACGGCGCCGTCCAGCTCGCCAAGAAGGTGGCGCGTCAGCTGAATCGGCCCATGCTGATCATCCAGAATTTTGGCGCCGCGCGCCTCACCCGTCTGCTGGACGCGCTGGAGCAGCGCAGGCACCGGGCAGACGATCACCTACAGCTGGCCAGCGGCATCGCGCTCTGAGGGCGCGTCTCGGGCCTGCGAGGCCTTGTTTCTTCCCCGTCTCATCAGCATGATGCGCGGGTGAATCCGAAGCCCTCCAGCAAGAAAGCCCGGCGCAGCACGTCTTCCTCCAAGGCGGCCGCCGCTGACGTGGCCGTGCGCGGCGCTGCCGCCGCGGAGCGGCTGCCTGTCGCCGCGGCGGAGCAGGACGGGGAGGAAACGGGGGCACCGGCCGCGGAGCGCAAGGCAGGGCGGCCGCGCGTGGCACCCAACTCGGGTGACGTCTTCGGCGCGGCGGAGTTGGCTCGGCAGGTCGCCGAGGCCCTGCGGCATCACCGTCGTACGCAGCAGCTCTCCCTGGACGACCTGGCGCAGCGCAGCGGCGTCAGTCGAGCGGCGCTGTCGCAAATCGAGGGAGCGCGCACCAACCCCACGCTCTCGGTGCTGTGGAAGATCGCGGTCGGCCTCGGGATGCCCTTTCAGGAGCTGCTGGGCACGCAAGCGAGCAGCGGTCCGCGCGTCTTGCGCGCGGGAGATACCCCCGCGCTGCGCACGGCCAGCGGCCAGATGGAGAGCCGCCTGCTGTCGCCGGGGGGCTCATCGCCCGGCGTGGAGATCTACGAGCTCCGCCTCGCTCCGCGCGGCTCTCATCCAAGCGAGCCGCACAGCGTGGGCACCACGGAGACCGTGATCGTGCTCACCGGCGCACTGCGCATGATCATCGACGACCAGAGTTACGATCTGGCCACGGGGGACAGCATTTTTTTCAACGCAGACGTGCGGCACGTGTACGAGAGCCGAAGCTCGCACGCAACGCGTTGCATTAACGTGATCGCCTACTCGCGCAGCTGAGCTGTCGCTCGGGCGGTCCGCTGCAGGCCTCGGGCGCGCTCGCGCGCGCAGTTCGGCCGGGCGGGGCGCCGCTGCGCGCAGCGAAGCCCCAGCAAAATGGACTTGTGTCCAGTGCGCTGGACTCCGCGCGCGGACCCTGCTAGTCCAAATACCTCAATCTCTAGCGGGATAGTGTGGATTTGCGGCAACCGCCCGCGGTTGGCGGAAAAATTCAATCAAATCCGTCGCTTTCAGCCCAGGACCGATTCCCATGAACCGTCGAAACTTCTCCTTTTTCTGCGCGCTGCTCTCCCTGGCTGCACTGGCGGGCTGTCGCAAGCACGAGGAGTCCAGCAGCCCGGCAGCCAGCTCCTCGTCCCAGGGGGGCGCCGCGGCCAAGGAGATCTCGCTCCTGAACGTGAGCTACGACCCCACGCGCGAGCTGTACGCCGAGATCAACCCGCTGTTCGCGGCCGAGTGGGGCAAGGACCACAACGGGCAGGCGGTTAGCATCAAGCAGTCGCACGGCGGCTCCGGCAAGCAGGCCCGCGGCGTGATCGACGGGCTGGAGGCGGACGTGGTCACGCTCGCGCTGGCCTACGACGTGGACGCGCTCTACGAGCAAGCGAAGCTGATCCCCAAGGACTGGCAGGCTCGGCTGCCTCAGAACAGCACGCCGTTCACGTCGACCATCGTGTTCCTGGTGCGCAAGGGCAACCCGAAGCAGATCCATGACTGGGACGATCTGGTGAAGCCAGGCATCGCCGTGATCACGCCCAACCCGAAGACATCGGGCGGCGCTCGCTGGAACTACCTCGCTGCATGGGGGCATGCGCTGCGCAAGAACAACAACGACGAGGCAAAGGCGCGCGACTTCGTGACGCGCCTGTTCAAGAACGTGCCGGTGCTCGACTCGGGCGCGCGCGGCGCGACCTCCACCTTCGTCGAGCGCAAGATCGGCGACGTGCTGATCGCTTGGGAAAATGAGGCGCTGCTCTCCAAGAACGAAATCGGTAAGGGCGAGTTCGATGTGATCAATCCCTCGCAGAGCATCCTCGCGGAGCCGCCCGTTGCGGTCGTGGACAAGTACGCGGTGAAGCACGGAACGGAGCAGGCCGCGCGCGCCTACCTCGAGTTCCTGTACACGCCGGCGGCGCAGCGCGCGGCAGCCAAGCACTACTACCGGCCGCAAAATGCCGATGTCGCGAGAGAATACGCTGCCCAGTTCCCGCAGATTTCGCTCTTCACGGTGGACGAGGTGTTCGGCGGCTGGCAAAAGGCTCAGGCGGTGCATTTTGCCGACCGTGGAATTTTTGACCAGATCTACCAGCCAGGGAAGTGACGGCGCCGCTCCATCCGTGGTTCGCCTTCGGCGAGTGGCCTGCGCATCTGGGATTTGAGCGACCATGTTCGTGAAGCGCGGAGTACTGCCCGGCTTCGGGCTCAGCCTGGGCTACACCCTGCTGTACCTCGCGTTCCTGGTGCTGCTGCCCCTGTGCGCGCTGGCATTGAAGGCGGGCGGGCTCGGGCCGTCCGAGTTCTGGCGCGTGGCGACCGAGCCGCGCGCCGTGGCCTCGTACCAGCTGAGCTTCGGCATTTCGTTGCTGGCGGCTGCGGCCAACAGCGTGTTTGGCGTGCTCGTCGCCTGGGTGCTGGTCCGCTATTCGTTTCCTGGGCGCGAGCTGGCCGACGCGCTCGTGGACCTGCCCTTCGCCTTGCCCACGGCTGTGGCCGGCATCGCGCTCACGGCCATCTATGCGCCGACGGGCTGGCTCGGCGCCCCGCTCGCCCTGCTGGGGGTGCAGGCGGCGTTCTCTCCGCTGGGCATCTTCGTGGCGCTGACCTTCATCGGCATCCCGTTCGTGGTGCGCACGGTGCAGCCGGTGCTGGAGGAGCTGGATCCAAGCATCGAGGAGGCAGCGGCCGTGCTGGGCGCCACGCGCTGGCAGACCTTCCGCCGGGTGATCCTGCCCGCGCTGCTGCCGGCCGTCCTGACCGGCTTTGCCCTGGCGTTCGCGCGCGGTGTTGGAGAGTATGGCTCGGTGGTGTTCATCTCCGGCAACATGCCCTTGAAGACGGAGATCGCGCCGCTGCTGATCGTGACCAAGCTGGAACAGTATGATTACGCGGGCGCCACGGCGATCGCGTGCGTGATGCTGACGGTGTCGTTTGCCACGTTGTTCGCGATCAATCTGCTGCAGCGCTGGAGCCGGAGGGTAGGGTGACCCGGAGGTGCTCTTGAGCGGCGTCGTCAGCTATCTGGGCGGCGGCCGGGCGCACGTCGAACGCCCGGCGCTGGAGGAGCGGCGCGGGCTGCGCTGGTTGCTGATCGCACTGGCGATGGGCTTCCTGGCGCTGTTCCTGCTGCTGCCGCTCGGGGTCGTGTTCCTGACCGCCCTGCGCGACGGGGTCGGCGCCTATGCGCGCGCCGTGGCCGACCCGGAGACGCTCTCCGCGATCCGGCTCACGCTGACGGCGGCGGGGATCGCCGTGCCGTTGAACCTCGTGTTCGGGGTCGCAGCGGCGTGGCTGATCTCGAAGTACGAATTTTCCGGCCGCAGCGTGCTGATCACGCTGATCGATCTGCCGTTCAGCGTGTCGCCGGTGGTGGCCGGGCTGGTCTTCGTGCTGCTGTTCGGCGCGCGCGGCTGGTTCGGGCCGCTGCTCTCGGACCTGGACGTGAAGATCATCTTTGCCGTGCCTGGCATCGTGATCGCCACCACCTTCATCACCTTTCCGCTGGTCGCGCGCGAGGTGCTCTCCGTGATGCAGGCGCAGGGCAGCGATGAAGAGGAGGCGGCGCTCACGCTGGGCGCGAGCGGCTGGCAGATCTTCCGGCGCATCACCCTGCCCAAGATCAAGTGGGGCGTGCTCTATGGCGTGATCTTGTGCAACGCGCGCGCCATGGGTGAGTTCGGCGCGGTGAGCGTGGTCTCCGGGCACATCCGTGGCGAGACCACGACCATCCCGCTGCAGGTGGAGATCTTGTATGGCGAGTATCACTTTGCGGCGGCGTTCGCCGTTGCGTCCCTGCTGGCGTTGATCGCGTTGTTCACGCTCGTGCTCAAGCACTGGGTGGCGTGGCAGAGCCGGCGCAGCCTGGAGCCAACTCCCGCCGCTGGCGCAGCCGTGCCGGCACGGGCGGTCCGTGGAGCTGCAACATGAGCGTGAGAGTCGAAGCCATGTGCAAGCGCTTCGGCCTCCGCAAGGAGGTCGTGGGCGTGGACCAGGTGTCGTTCACGGCGCCGGAGCACCGCATCACGTCGCTGCTGGGGCCTTCGGGCTCCGGGAAGTCGACGCTGCTGCGTCTGGTGGCTGGCCTGGAGGTTCCCGACTCGGGCAAGGTCGAGATCCACGGCGAGGACGTGACGCGCACCCCGGTGCGCGAGCGGCGCGTCGGTTTCGTGTTCCAGAACTACGCTCTGTTTCGGCACATGACGGTCTTCGACAACGTGGCCTTCGGGCTCAGCGTGCGGCGCGCGCCCAAATCGGAGATCCAGGGCCGCGTGGAGCGGCTGCTGTCTTTGGTGCAGCTGGGCGGCTACGAGCGCCGCTTTCCGGACCAGCTCTCCGGCGGTCAGCGCCAGCGCATCGCGCTCGCGCGCGCTCTCGCCACCGAACCGCGCGTCTTGCTGCTGGACGAGCCCTTCGGCGCGCTCGACGCCCGGGTCAGGGTGGAGCTGCGGGAGTGGTTGCGCTCGATGCACGAGCAGACGCACGTCACCACGCTGCTGGTCACGCACGATCAGGAGGAGGCGCTGGAGCTTTCGGAGCACGTCGTGCTGCTGGCGGACGGCCAGATCCAGCAGGCCGGCTCGCCCAGCGAGCTGTACGAAAATCCGCGCTCCGGCTTCGTCGCTTCGTTTCTGGGCGGCGCCAAGGTGCTCACCGGCAGCGTGGCGCAGGGCAAGGCCAGCTTCGGTCCGATCGGCCTGTCCACCGCGGTCGATCTGGCGGACGGCGCGCGCGTGGAGGCGTTCGTGCGTCCGCATGACGTGCGGCTGGAGAAGGTGTCCGTCGCGCAGCTGGGCACCGAGCTCGACGGCAGCCCCGGAGCTTCGGGGGCCGACTCCGCTCCGAGATCGACCGAGCCGGGGGCGCGCGAAGCTCTGGTCGAGCGCCTGGTGAAGGTCGGCAGCTACGTGAAACTGTCCGTGCTGCTGCCGGGCGGGGATCGCCTGAACGTGCAGATGCCGCGCCACGAGGTGGAGGAGCGCGGCATCGCGCAGGGCGATCGGGTGTTGCTCGAAGTGCGCAACGTCAAGGTGTCGCCGGCCATCGACTACGTCATCTGAGCGGCGCGCACAGATTCAGCCGCGGAACCTCGGCACGATCGGCGAGAGCGCCAGCAGCCGCTCGCCACCGAGGTCGAGCAGCCACTCCAGTGCCTCGCCGAGCCCGGGCACCGCATCCAGCGCCTCGGCCGCGCGCGCGAGCGCATCCGCCGGGTCGTCGCGCTCGACGCCGAGGCGGGTCGGGGCGCGCGCAGTGGTCCAGCGCAGCGCCGCATCGGGGCTGAGCCCGAGCTGGGCCCGGACCGCCACCTCCACCTCGTGCAAGCCGCCGAGCTGGTCGACCAGCGAAACGTCCCGCGCTTGCCGCCCCGTCCAGACCCGGCCCTGGGCGACGGCGTGCAGCGCCTCGTAGGAGAGCCCGCGCGAGGCCGCCATCTTGCCCACGAAGTCGCGATACAGGGCGTCCAGGTCGTCCTCCAGCTTGCGGAGCTCTTCGGGCTGCCAGGGGTGGAGCGGCGAGTAGAAGTTCGCGTGGGGCCCGGAGGCGATGGTCGCGCGGGACACGCCCAGCTTCGCGATCAGCTCGGAGCCCTCGAGCTTGCCGCCCAGCACGCCGATCGATCCCGTGAGCGTGGTCGGTGCCGCCCAGACGGGCACGCCGGCGAGCGCGCTCGTGTAGTAGCCGCCCGAGGCCGCGGTGTTGACCATCGACACGAACAGCGGCTTCTTGGCGGCGGCCCGCGTCAGCTCTCGCCACATCAGGTCGCTCGCGAGGGCGCTGCCGCCCGGTGAGTCGACGCGCACCACGATGGCGCGAGTGCGCGACGAGTGCGTCAGCCGGCGCAAGGAGCGCGCGAGCGAGCGGTGGCCCGCGGCGCGCGGGCCGTTGGGGCCCTGCCGGTCATGGCCCATGCGGATGTTGCCCGAGATGCGCAGCAGGCCGATCTGGGGCTGCCGGCGCGGCCAGCGCCTGCGCGCCAGCGCCTTGCGATAGTCGGCGAAGGCCCGGATGCGGTGCTGCTCGCCGCCCAGCGCCTCCCAGAGCTCGTCCCAGTACTGCAGCTCGTCGATCAGGCCGGCCTCGCGCGCCTGCGCGGCCCGGAAGGGCCCCTCGTGGATTCGCGCGCTGGCCGCCTCCGGCGTTTGCTGGCGCGAGCTGGCCACCAGAGCGGTGAGCTGCGTGCTCAGGTCGCTGACCAGGCTGGTCAACATCTCACGGTTCGCCTCGCTCAGCTCGGGCTCGGTGAACATCTCGCGCATGCTCTTGTACTTGCCGCGCGCGAGCAGCTGGGCGCGCACGCCCACCCGCTGCAGCAGGCCTTGCAGCAACGTGAACTCCATGGCCACGCCGGATACGTTGAGCGAGCCCGTGGGCGAGAGCCGGATGCTGGACGCGCCGAGCGCCACCCAGTAGCCGGTGAGCCCGAGCTCGTCCGCATGCACGATCACCTGCTTGCCGGCCTCGCGCACGCGCGCCAGCGCCGCGCGCAGCTCCTCGGCGCGTGCCAGCCCGCAGTGGAGCTCCTCGATGCGCACCAGCAACGCTTTCAAGCGCTCGTCGCGGGCCGCCGCCGCCAGGCCTTCCAGCAGCGGGATCAGCTCCGGGCCGCTGGATGGGCGCAACATGCCGAGCAGCCCGCGCGGCGTGGCGACGTCCGGCAGCGAGCCGCGCAGCACGACGTGCAGGGTCGCTTGTTTGCTGCGGCGCCAGCTCACCCAGTGGAACAGCCAGCGCGGCAACCAGAAGGGCGAGAGCAGCACGAGAAAGAGCCAGCGGATCATCGCCACCTCCTGCGGCGCCGCGCGCCGCCGCGCGGCTCGGGCTCGTCATCGAAGAGCTCGCCGGTCTCTACCCGGACCCGGCCCGCGATGCGGCGGGCCGCCGCGCCCAGCAGCTCCTCCACACCGCGCTCGATCACGCCCTCGAGCCCGCTCAGGTCCTGGCGCTTGGCGCGCTCGCTGCGGCGCCGCGCCTCCGCCTGCTCGCGCTCGAGCTGGCGCCGCCGCAGCTCGATGCGGCGCTCCGCCGTCCGGCGATCGCTCGCCGGGTTCGAGAAGATCTCGCTCTTCAGCCGCAGCAGCAGGAAGATGCCCCAGGTCCCGAGCGGCCAGTAGAACCACCAGCCGCCGCCGGTAGCCCAGTCGATGCCGAACAGGCCCGCGTTCACGATGGCCCAGGTCGCGAAGTTGGAGGCCAAGTCATGGCGGCGCTCGCTCTTGAGCTTCGCGAGCTCCTGCTTCAGCTCGCCCTCGGCTTCCAGCTCGGTGATGGCCGTCTCGACCGCTTCGGGCGCGATGCCCACCTCGCGGGCGGCCGCCATCAGGTCGTCGTGGCCCAGGCCGCCCGCGTCCGTGCCCCGCTCGACGGCGCGCCGCAGGATTTCCCGGACCTGCGCGTCGGTATAAGTCCGCTCCGGCATCCGCCCCACATAGCACGCCGGGGCGCAGCCAGCAGACCTGTGAGAGCTCAGCTACTGAACTGCCAGCCGTGCATCCGCCACAGCTTCGGGGTGAGGTAGAAGGTCTGGGTGCTGCCCACGCCGCGCCAGCCGATGGCGATGGAGAAGACCCACTGCAGCTCGGTGCTGTCAAACAGGCCACCGCCGACGGAGTTGCTCACGCCGCTGAGCGACTGCCCGAGGCCTTCCCAGAGCCCGTACATCACGCGCGGCTGCGGATCCGTGAGGGCCAGGCCCAGCGTGCCGCCCACATAGCCCCAGGGCTCCCAGGCGACGTAGTGGAAGAATGCCGGATCGTCGCTGTGCTGCTGCACTACACGGTAAGCGCCGCCGAGCGAGCCCCGGAACAAGATGTTCCCGGCGCCCGCGAGCTCCCAGCCGACGTAGATGGAATCATCCGCGCTGAAGCTGAGCAGGGGCCCGAAGCCAACGCCCTGGCCGTCGTCGCTGGCTCTGGCCGATCGCACCACGAGGGAGCAGGCGAGCAGCGAGCTCGCGAGCAGGGCGCAGCGCCGTCCGTTGCGAAGAACAAACATGCCGCAATTTGACAGGCAAGCGAGCTTGGTGCAACACGGCCACGCGCAATGTCGATCTCCGGATATCGATCTCGCTGTGCCGATCGATTAATGCCTCGGACATGCGCAGTCGCGACCCGCGTTTCGTCCCACCGTCCCCTGCCGTCGAAGCACGCATCCAAGCGTTGATCGACCAGCTCACGCTGCAGGAGAAGATCTCGCTGATCGCGGGCAAGCCCACCGGGTCCGCCACCCACGGTGTGGCGCGCCTCGGCATCCCGGAGCTGCGGCTGGCGGATGGCCCGATGGGCGTGCACTGGTGGTGCGATGCCGCCACGGCGTACCCTGCGATGATCTCCGCGGCTTCCGCCTGGGACCAGGAGCTATGGTACCGGCTGGGTCAGGCGCTGGGGCGCGACTGCCGCGCGCGCGGCGTGCACATCCTGCTCGCGCCGGGCGTGAATCTGTACCGTTCGGCGCTCTGTGGTCGCAACTTCGAATACGCGGGGGAAGACCCGTACCTGTCCTCGCGCTTCGGCGTGCGCTACATCGAGGGCGTGCAGGATCAGGGCGTGGCGGCCACGGTCAAGCACTACGCCTGCAACTTCCAGGAGTACGAGCGCCACAAGGTGAGCTCGGACGTGGATGAGCGCACGCTACACGAGGTGTATCTGCGCGCCTTCCACGCCGCGGTGACCGAGGCGGGCGTGGGCGCACTGATGACGGCCTACAACCGCCTCAACGGTACGCAGTGCTCCGAGCACGCCGGCCTGATCCAGGGAGTCCTGAAGGGCCGCTGGGGCTTCCTGGGCCTGGTGATGTCGGACTGGATCTCGACCTACAGCGACGTGGCCGCGGCCAACGCCGGGCTCGACCTGGAGATGCCGGAGGCGTACTGGTTCACGGAGCAGCGGCTGCGGCCGGCTCTGGAGCGCGGCGAGCTCCAGCAGGCGGTGCTCGATGACAAGGTGCGGCGCCTGCTGCGGCTGGCGGCGTGTTTCGGCTGGCTCGATCACCCGCAACAAGACCCGAGTATCCCGTTCGATGATCCCGTCACTGCCCAGGTGGCGCTGGAGGTGGCGCGCGCGGGGACCGTGTTGTTGAAGAACGAGGGCGGCTTGCTGCCGATCCAGCCCGGCGGCGTCCGGCGGCTGGCGCTGCTCGGCTTCGGCGCTCACCCCGCCGTGATCAGCGGTGGAGGCAGCGCGTACACCACGCCCTATCGCAGCACCAGCTTGCTCGAGGGCCTGCGCGCGCTCGCTCCCGAGCTCGAGATCGAGCACGTGAGCGGCCCCGAGGCGAGCCCGGACCGGCTGGTGTACGGGCAGAGCCGCTTCGAGTGCAGCCAGGGCCCGGGGCTGTGGGGCGAGTACTTCAACAACAACGAGCTCGCGGGTGAGCCTGCTGCTCGGCGCGTCGACGAGCACGTCGACTTCTTCTGGGGCCGGAACCAGCCGCTGCCGGAGATCACGGTCCGGCAGTATTCGATCCGCTGGACCGGCGCGCTGCGGGCGGAGCGCAGCGGCACCCACCTGTTTTACTCGCGCTGCCGCAATGGCCACTACCGCATCCGCGTCGGTGACCAGCTGATCATCGACACCTGGGCGCGTGAGCGCAACGGCATGCATAGCGCGGAGCTGACGCTGGAGGCAGGCCGCCGCTACGAGGTGTCGATCGAATGGCGCAAGACCCGCATGTCGGGCAACATGAAGTTCGGTTATCACTTCGTGGACGGCAGCGTCGACGGGCTGCCGGAGTGCGTGGCGGCCGCGCGCCGCGCTGACCTGGCGATCGTCGCTGTCGGCTTCGACCCGATCACGGAGAGCGAAGGCTACGACCGCGACTTCCGGCTGCACGCGGGCCTGGAGCAGCTGCTCGCCGCCGTGGCGAGCGCGCAGCCCAACACCGTGGTGGTGCTGACGGCCGGAGGCAACCTGGACATGTCCGGCTGGATCGAGCGGGTGAGAGCCGTTTTGCACGCCTGGTACCCGGGGCAAGCCGGCGGCCAGGCGCTCGCGGAGATCTTGCTCGGCCACGTCAATCCGTCGGGACGGCTGCCAGCGACCTTCGAGAAGCGGCTGGAAGATCGCTCTTCGTTCGACTGCTATCACGACCGCGGAGATCTGCGGGTGCAGCTGCGCGACGGGGTGTTCACGGGCTACCGGCACTTCGATCGCACCGGAATCGAGCCGCGGTTTCCCTTCGGCTTCGGGCTTTCGTACACGCGCTTCAGCTATTCCGCGCTGCAGCTCTCCAGTACCGCCCTGGGTGCCGAGGCGCCGCTGGAGATCAGCTGTGAGCTGCGCAACGTGGGCGAACGCGCCGGGGCGGAAGTGGTGCAGCTGTACGTGAGCGCGCTCGAGCCGGCGTTGCCACGGCCAGTGAAGGAGCTCGCCGGCTTCCAGAAGGTGTGGCTGGAGCCAGGGCAGGCGGCCCGGGTGGTGCTCTGCCTGGAGCGGCGGGCGCTCGAATACTACGACGCCGAGCGGCAAGCCTTTCGCTTCGATCCGGGGCGCTACGCGGTCTGCGTCGGTCCTCACGCGGGCGAGCAACCGCTGCGCGCGGAGTTCCAGGCGGGGTGAGGCGCTGGCTGTTACCTAGGCCTGGGCGGAGTAGCCGCCATCCACGGGGATCGCGATGCCGGTGATGAAGTCGGAGGCGCGGCTCGCCAGGAACACCGCGACCCCCGCCAGATCTTCCGGGGTGCCCCAGCGCGCCTGCGGCGTGCGCGCCTTCACGCGCTCCTCGAGCCCGCTCACCTCGCGGCGCGCGCGCTGGGTCAGGTCCGTGTCGATCCAACCGGGCAGCACCGAGTTGACCTGGATGTTGTCTTTCGCCCAGGCCGTCGCCAGCGCCTTGGTGAGCTGGACGGTGCCGCCTTTGCTGGCGGAGTAGGGAGCCGCGAACGAGGCACCGAAGATCGACGTCATCGAGCCGATGGTGATGATCTTGCCGCCGCCGCTGCGGCAGAGATGCGGGTACGCGGCTTGTGCGCACGCGAACGTGCCGCGCAGGTTCACGTCCAGCACCTCCGCCCACTCCTCCAGCGAATACTGCTCGGGGGGCTTGCGGATGTTGGTCCCGGCGTTGGTGATCAAGATGTCGAGTCGGCCGAAGCGCTCGACCGTCTGCGCGAACATGCGCTCGATCGACGCCCGGCTCAGCACGTCGACCGCCAGCGCGGCAGGAGACGCGCCCGTCTTCCGCAGCCTCGCCAGGGCGGTATCCGATTTGCGCGCGTCGCGAGCGGCGATCATCACGCTGGCGCCCGCGCGGGCGAGCCCTTCCGCCATGCCCAAACCAATACCGCCGTTACCGCCGGTGACCACTGCCACACGGCCGCTGAGATCGAACGCCGAGTCCATGGTCGCGGAGTTTCGTCAGTCACCCGTCCATTGTCCAGGACAGGGCACAGCGGCTCTATCGCAGTTTTGAGAGGATCCCGGGCACGGCGCAACTCTTGCTAGGAAATGCGTCGGGGAAGGGGCTGTGAAGGTAGCTATGCTGGATGCGGGTGGGACTCTCGCCGGGGCGGTCGACCGTCAGGCATGCGAGCGGGAGCGCATGCTGGGAGGCATTCTCGCGGCGGGTGCCGGCATATTGGCGCTGCTGATCCTTGTTTCGCCGTTCTTTCACGACCCGGTCAACTCGCTGATCACGTACGGGCCCGGCGTCGCCCTGCACCTCGGCCATTTGCTCTGGCTGCGCTGGCCCTCGCGCGGCTCCTTCCTACCGCGACCGGGTCGCGCGCGTCGCGTCGCGATCAGCCATTGCCTGACGTATTTGCTGTATGTCACGGCGATCCTCGCGTTCCAGCTCGGGGGGCTGCGCGCGCCGGCAGCGCTCGTGTACCCCCCGCTGGTGCTGCTGGCGGGGCTGGTCTGGAGCGGAGCGGCCGCGCTCGGCATGGCTCTGGCGAGCACGCTGGCGGCGATCGCACTCGTCTGGCTGGAGTCGAATGGCGTGCTGACCCACCACGGCTTGCCGGTGACCCCGCTGCGCCTGCTCATGGTGCTGATCGCTTGCGTGATCATCACGGCGGTGATGATCCGGCATGCGCTCGACATCATCGAACGCACCACGCAAGAAGCGCTGGAGAACGAGCAGCGGCATGCAGAGCAGCGCCAGCGCCTGGAGCTCGAGCTGCGCGAGGCGCAGCGCATCGAAGCGCTGGGCCGGCTCGCGGGTGGCGTGGCCCACGATTTCAACAATCTGCTGACGGTGATCATGGGCTACGCGGCGCTCCTGCCGCGCGAGTCCTCGGACGAGCGCGAGGCGGTGGAGGCGATCGAGCTGGCCTCGCAGCGCGCCCGAGCGCTCACGCACCAGCTGCTCGCGTTCGGGCGGCGACAGGTGCTTCGACCCGAGGTGCTGGAGCTGTCGGCGGCCATCCGCGAGCTGGAGCCGCTGTTCGGGCGCCTGATCCATCCGCAGATCCGGGTCGATCTGGAGCTCGCGGACGCGCCCTGCTTCACCCGCGTCGATCGCTCCCAGCTGGGCCAGGTGGTGATCAACCTGGTGGCGAACGCTCGCGACTCGATGCCGCGCGGCGGGCAGCTGACGATCGCGACTGGGCGGGATCAGCCACGCGACTGGAACGGCGGTGTTGCCCTCCCGGAACACGGAGTCTGGCTTTCGGTGCGCGACACCGGCTTCGGTATCGATCCGGCGGTGCGCACGCGCATCTTCGAGCCGTTCTTCACCACCAAGACCGCGGGGAACGGCACCGGTCTCGGCCTGGCCACGGTGCACGGAATCGTGACGCAGAGCGGCGGCACGGTGGCCGTGGAGAGCGAGCCGGGGCGCGGTACGCGCTTCCTGGTGGCGCTGCCCAGCGCCGAGGCCCCCGAGGAGGCGGCGGCGCGGGCCCCGCGCGAGGCCAGCTTGCCGGCGCCGGCGGGGCAGCAGGTCCTGGTGGTGGATGACGACGCTCCCCTGCGTGAGGTGATGCGCGGCGTGCTCGACCGGGCCGGCTACCGCGTGCGCGTCGCCGATAGCGGGGCACGGGCGCTGGAGCAGCTGCAGGGCGACGCCAGCCCGATCGATCTGCTGGTCTCGGACGTGGTCATGTTCGGCATGAACGGCGTCGAGCTGGCCCGCTGCGCCCGGGCTCAGCTGCCGCACCTGCCGGTGCTGTTCGTGTCCGGGCATGCACCGGAGCTCGCGGACTCGGCCAAGCTGGAGCTGGGTACGGAGTTCCTGGCCAAGCCGTTCGGCCCCGAGGAGCTGCTGCAGAAGGTGCGGCAGACGCTGGCCAGCGCCAAGCGCCGCTGGAATTGAGCCCTCACCGCGCCATCGCGCACCTTTACCGTGGGCGCCCTGGCGCCGTTGTGCTGCTCGGCGATGCTACCGGAGGTGGCGGTCACCAAGACGCAGCTCGACAAGTGCATCCCCACCTATCTCGACCAGATCTGGACCGCCGAGGATCCGGTCGAGATCACGCAACCCGGTCTGCGCCAGGTGCAGGTGAACCCGAAGAGCGTCTTCGCGGCCGCCATGCGCGCGTTCCTGCGCGCCGATCCGGACGTGATCATGGCCGGTGAGACGCGCGATCAGGAGACGGGCAGCACCGCCGTCGAAGCTTCGCTCGCCGGTCACCTGGTGCTCTCTACGCTGCACACGAACAGCGCCCCCGAGACGGTGACGCGCCTGATCGACATGGGACTCGATCCGTTCAGCTTCGTCGAGGCCCTGCTAGGAGTGATCGCGCAGCGGCCGGCGCGGGGGCTGTGCACGCAGTGCCGCGAGCCTCCTACGGCCTCCGACAACGGACTGCAGGAGCTGGCACTCGCGTACGGTCCGGAGCTGTTCCCCGGAGCTATTGCAGCGCCAGGACACCTCCGAGCTGCGGCTGTGGCGGGCGGTGGGCTGCAACGCCTGCAACAAGAGCGGCTACAAGAGCCGCGTCGCCATCCACGAGCCGCTGGTCACCGACGTGGGACTCGAGTCGGCGATCCAGCGCCAGGCTCCGGTGGACGACATCCGCCGGCGCGCGGTCGAAGGCGCATGACCACGCGGTTGCAGGATGGTGTGGAGAAGATTCTCCTCGGGCAGACTGGTCTCGAGCAGGTGCTGGCTGTTGATGGCTCAGCGCACGGGGGCCCAGGCTCGATGGCACGAGGGTTCCAGGGGCTCGGCTCAGCACGACTCCGATCGTCACCAGGACTGCCCACCCTGCGCAGCCCGCGCTCTTCCGTTCTTCGCGTGATCCCTCGACCCCTTGGCCCTCGACCCCATTCTGTGTGCTAGGATCGTCCCTGAGTCGGAAATGGAAGTCACCCAGCGCCACATTCGTCTGATCTCGCACCCCGGGGCTTATGGGGTGAACCCCGTGCCCATCCACTGGGGCGCTGCCACGCCCGCCGAGCGGGGTCCGTTGATCGGCACGCTCGGCGACCCGTCGCGCCGCAACGTGATCGGCTCGCATTCGGGCTCTTACACCGTGTACCGCGCGCTGGCGGTGGCCGCCGGCGCGCTGGACCCCGAGCACCAGGCGGATCTGACCGACACGCGGCCCACGCACGCGATCGGGCCCTTTCCGCAGTGGCACGATCCCAAGCGCATCGTCTCGCTGGATCCGTACGGCGCGGTGGTACAAGAGGTATTTCGCGACTACTACACGGAGGGCTGCGACATTCGCCCCACGATCGCGATCACGGCCGCGCACCTGCTGCTGCCGGAGGTCGCGGCAGCGGTGGCCGCAGGGCGCCTCGTACCGGACGGGCGTGTGCTGCTCGAGGGCGGCGAGTGCGTGGTGACCAAGGCCGCGATCGAGCCCGCCTGGTATCTGCCAGGGATCGCCGAGCGCTTCGGGGTGGACGAGGGCCGGCTGCGCCGGGTGCTGTTCGAGGAGACGGGCGGGATGTTCTCCGAGCTGGTGACGCGCGGGGACTTGCAGGTGTTTCTGCCGCCCATCGGCGGGCAGACGGTCTACCTGTTCGGGGACGTGAGCCTGCTCGGCAAGCCGGGCACGCGTGTGACCGCGCGCGTGCACGACGAGTGCAACGGCTCGGACGTGTTCGGTTCGGATATTTGCACGTGCCGGCCCTACCTGACGCATGCCGTCGAGGAGTGCGTGCGCGGCGCCCAGTCCGGAGGCGTCGGCGTGATCGTTTACTTCCGCAAGGAGGGGCGCGCGCTGGGCGAGGTGACCAAGTTCCTGGTTTACAACGCGCGCAAGCGTCAGCCGGGCGGGGACCGCGCGGAGCGTTACTTCGCGCGCACCGAGTGCGTGGCCGGCGTGCAGGACATGCGCTTCCAGGAGCTGATGCCGGATGTGCTGCACTGGCTCGGCATCACGCACATCGATCGCTTTGTCTCGATGAGCAACATGAAGCACGACGCGGTGGTCTCGTCGGGCATCACCATCGGCACGCGCGTGAAGATCCCGCGCGAGCTGATCCCGAAGGATGCCTCGGTGGAGATGGACGCCAAGGTCGCCGCCGGGTACTACACCGACAGCACCCGCCCCGCCGCCAGCGAGCTGGCCGTGGCGAAGGGGCGCTCCTACATGGGCAACGCTCCCGACGGCGACGGCAAGAACGGCTGATGGCGGTGCACATCGGGTCGGAAGCTGCGCTCGCGTTCCTGCGTTCTCCCGCTGCCGTTCGGCAGCGCTGTGAGTCGGTGTTCGAGTTCGTGCGCCTGGGGCAGTCACGGCATTTTCGGCTGAACCTGGCAGCGCTCCCGCGCGCGATCGAGCTCACCTGGCAGGTCACCGGCGAGGCGTATCCGGATCCGGCGCGCATCCCGGTCCACAGCCGCGTCAATCACTTCGGGGTCGGTGGCATCGACCGACTCTCTGCCTTCGAGGCGCAGCTGGGCGACGCGCGCGAGCGGGCGCGAGCGCTGACCGATCTGATCGTCACCAGCGTGTTGCTCGACGCGGGCGCCGGCAACGCCTGGCGTTACACCGAGGCCGGCAGCGGGCTGTGCGTGGGCCGCTCCGAGGGCCTGGCACTGGCCAGCTTCCATTGCCTGCAGGGCGGGGTTTTCTCATCGGACCCAGCGCAGCCCCTGCGGGCGGACGCGGCGGGGCTCGCGGCGCTGAGCGCCGAGCGGTTGGGGGCTGCATTTCAGGTCAGCGCTGACAATCCCCTGCTCGGGCTCGAGGGGCGCGCGGCGCTGCTGCGCAAGCTCGGCGGCGCGCTCACTGGGCCCGCATTTGCGGGGCTCGGGCGCGTGGGTGGCCTGTGTGACGCGCTGATCGCTCGCTCCTCTGGTGGCCGCCTGCCGGCATCGGTGTTGCTGGGCACCGTGCTCGAGGCGCTCGCGCCGATCTGGCCTCCGCGCACCCAATACCGGGGGGTGGAGCTGGGCGACGTGTGGTCGCACCGCGCCGCCAGCGGGGGGAGCCGCGGCGGGGACGAGCAGGATGCCGCCGACATCGAGGCGCAGACCAAGGGTCTGGTGCCGTTCCACAAGCTCTCGCAGTGGCTCAGCTACTCGCTGTTCCACCCGCTCGCTGTCGCGGGGGTGGAGGTGGTGGAGCCCGATGAGTTGACCGGGCTCGCCGAGTATCGCAACGGCGGCCTGTTCTACGATACGCAAGTGCTCTTGCCGAAGCACGACGGCGTCACGCGCGACGTGCATTTGCCGGGCTCGGAGCTGGTCGTGGAGTGGCGGGCCCTCACGGTGGCGCTGCTCGATCGCCTGGCGCAGGGCCTGCGGGAGCGCACCGGGCTCGACGCGGAGCGCCTGCCGCTGGGCAAGGTGCTGGAAGGCGGCAGCTGGGCCGCTGGGCGCCGGCTGGCGAGCGAGCGCCGGCAAGGGGCGCCGCCGATCCGCGTGGAGAGCGACGGCACGCTATTTTGACTGGGTCCTGGAGAACATGAACGACCACCTTCAATCTGTCCGCTTGCATGTCGTCAACCATCCACTGGTGCAGCACAAGCTGACGCTGCTGCGCGACCGCACCACCAGCACGCGCAGCTTTCGCGCGCTGACCGCGGAGATCGGCGCGCTGCTCGCCTATGAGCTGATGCGCAACGCGCCCGTGAAGGAGACCACGGTCGAGACGCCGCTCGGGCCGGCGCGCGGGGTGGTGCTGGAGGGCAAGAAGATCGTGCTGGTGAGCGTGCTGCGCGCGGGCTCGGGCATGCTCGACGGCATGTTGACGGTGCTGCCCTCGGCCCGCGTCGGTCACATCGGGTTGTACCGGGATCGCCGGCTTCTGACCGCCGTCGAGTATTTCTGCAAGCTGCCTGCCGGCATGGAGAGCCGCGACGCGATCATCGTCGGCTCGGTCCTGGCGACGGGCGGCACCGCGGCGGCGGCGGTCCGCCGCGTGCTGGAAGCGAAGGCGCGTTCGGTGCGCTACGTGTGCCTGGTGGCCTGTCCGGAGGGTGTGCAAGCTCTGCTCGCCGAGCACCCCGGCGTGCACGTGTACACGGCGTCCGTGGACGAGTCTCTCACGCCCGAAGGCTACGTTTACCCCGGTCTGGGCGACGTCGGCGATCGCCTGTTCGGTACCAGCTGAAGGGCAGGGCGTGATCCGCAGGGTGGCCATCACGGGTGGGCCGGGAGCCGGCAAGTCCACGGTTGCGGCGCGCCTGGGGCGCGAGCTGAGCGGGCGGGTCGTGGTTGTCCCCGAGGTGGCCACGCATCTGCTCGGCGGCTTCTTCCCGCGCATCGCCGACGCCGAGGAGCGCCGCGCCGTGCAGCGTGCCATCTACCAGGTGCAGCTGGAGCTGGAGTCCGTGCACCGCAAGCGCGCCGGCGAAGAAACGGTGTTGCTCTTCGATCGCGGCATCCTCGATGGCGCGGCGTATTGGCCCGATGGGTGCGACGCCTTCTTCGACGCGGTGTGTGGTGATCCGGCGTCGGCCCGCGCTCGCTACGACGCGGTGGTGTTTCTGGAGACGGCGGCCGCGGGTGGTCTGTCCATCAACGGCGAGGGCGCGCAGAGCCAGAATCTCGCGCGTACCGAGGGCCAGGCGGAGGCGGTGCGCATCGACGGCCTGCTGCGACAGGTCTGGTCACCGCACACGAGCTTCCACTTTGTGGGCTACAGCGCGAGCTTCGAGCAGAAAGTGGACGCTGCGCTCGAGCAGTTGCGGCGGCTGATCCCGGCGGTCTGAGCCGGCACCAGGGGCCGAGCAGCCTGCGTGCTGCGGAATACCTCAGCGTGGGGATTCACGTCGCCAGCGGGGATCCTCGCAGCAAATCGCTACTGACATGTGACATCTCCGACACGGTCCGGGTATGTTGGCCAACACAATCTCGTGAGAGTCTGTCGTCGAGCTGGGGGGCTCGCGCGCAGCGGGCCTTGTGTATTGGGACCGGGCCCGAACCCCCTACAGCTCGTGAAAGAGGGAGGACTCGATGATGGATCAGGCACCGGTTCGACGGCACGTCAACATCTCCGCGCGCAGCGGCGCGCAGCTGGAGTTGCGCTTGCACTGGCTGATGACAGCGCTCGCCCTCCGCGGTGGCTACATCGTCGCCACGCGCCGGCGCTCGACCCTGGCAGGGAGGCACGTCGCCGCGGTCGCGTACGAGCTGCCGCTGCCCAAGTTTGCGCGCGCCCTGCGCGGCGAGCGGCGCGGGGCAGCGGGGTGCTCGAGCAGCGCTGGCGGGTGGTCGCTGCAACAGGAGCAGGGGACTTCTTCAGAGCCTGTGTAATTTCTCTCCGGGCGCTGCGCGCAGCCCGAGCGGCTCGAGCGCGGGCGCCCGGGATGAGCGCGAGGGGCGGCGTTTACCCTCCCGATGCTGTGGGCCTTCGTCTAGGCTGGCCGCCATGCCCCTCTATCAGCTCGATATCAATGGCCAGATCCACGAGGTCGACGCCCCGGAAGACATGCCGTTGCTCTGGGTGCTGCGCGACATCCTGAGCCTCACCGGAACCAAGTACGGTTGTGGCATCGGTCAGTGCCGGGCCTGCACGGTTCACATTGACGGCACGGCGACGTTTTCCTGCCAGGCACGCGTGGGAATGCTGGCTGGCGCCAAGATCGTGACCATCGAGGGGCTGCCCGCTGAGCGCAAGGAGCCGCTGGTGGCGGCCTGGGAAGCGGAAGACGTTCCGCAGTGCGGCTACTGTCAACCAGGGCAGATCATGTCGGCCGCGGCCCTGCTGGCGCGGACCCCGCGCCCGAGCGACGCGGATATCGACAGCGCCATGAGCCCGAACCTGTGTCGCTGCGGCACCTACGTGCGCATCCGTCGAGCCATCCATCGCGCAGCGGAGGCGACGCCATGAGCTCCACGTTGTCTGCCAGCGAGCAGTGGATCGCCGAGCGGCTCTCCCAGCGCCTGGGCGGCGCGCCCTCCACGAGCACCCCGGCGCCCGTGCCCGGGCGCGGCGGCGGCGCCAGGCCCATGCAACGGCGCGTGTTCCTGAAGCTGGGTGGCCTCGGCGGGCTCGCCCTGGGCCTGGCTTGCGCGAGCGACGATCCGAAGCCGACCACGAGCGCGCAGCCCGAGGGCGCGGCGGGTTCCGGGATGGCGCCGGGCATGGCGACCGAGCCGCCGGGCACGGAGCAGGCGCCGGAGGCGCCCGAGGTCCCCGCGAATCAATATGACCTGAGCGCCTACGTGCGCATCGCGGATGACGAGAGCGTCACCCTCTACATCGGTCAATCCGACATGGGGCAAGGGGTGCTGACGGCGATTCCCATGATCATCGCCGAAGAGCTGGACGTGGACTGGGCGAAGGTGCGCTCCGAGCACCCGATCGCCGACCAGCAGAAGTACGGCATGCAGTTCACGGCCGGCAGCGCCAGCATCGCCAACTCCTTCGCGGCCATGCGCCAGATGGGCGCGGCGGCCCGCGAGATGCTGATCACTGCGGCGGCGAACCGCTGGCAAGTGCAGCCCGCGCAGCTGCGCACGGAGCTCGGAGCCGTGCTGCACGACGCGAGCGGGCGCCGGGCGAGCTACGGCGAGCTGGCGGAAGACGCCGCGAAGCTGCAAGCGCCGCAGAACCCGCGGCTCAAGAGCGAGAGCGACTTCCGCATCATCGGTACACCGCGCACGCAGTTGAGCGCGCGGCTCAAGGCCGAGGGCAAGGCCCAGTACACGCTGGATGTGAAGGTCGATGGCATGCTGATCGGGCTGGTGGCGCGCGCGCCGACCGTTGGCGGCACGTTGGTGTCGTACGATGACGCCGCGGCGCGGCAGGTGCCGGGAGTGCGCGACGTGGTGCAGATCCCGTCGGGCGTGGCGGTGCTGGCCGACCATTACTGGGCAGCGCTCAAGGGGCGCGACGCCCTGGTGCTGCAGTGGAATGACGGCCCGAACGCGGGCGTGTCCACCAGCGCTCTGCCGAACACCATGATGTCGATGATGGGGCAGGGCCAGAACCGCACCAACAGCGGCAATCCGGAGCAGGTGATCGCGGCCGCCCCGGCCGAACGCAAGCTGGAGGCCGTGTACCAGCTCCCGTACCTGGCGCACGCTCCGATGGAGCCTCTCAACGCCGTCGCGGACGTGCGCGCGGATCGCGTCGAGCTCTGGGCGGGGACGCAGGCGCCGACCAGCGTGCTGAATGACGTGGCGATGAGAACCGGCATCCCGGCAGCCAACATCACGCTGCACGTGCCGTATCTGGGCGGCGGCTTCGGTCGGCGCCTGGTCAACGACTACGTGCTCGATGCGGTGGAGGCATCGCTCGCCGCGGGCCGACCCGTGAAGCTGATGCACACGCGCGAGGACGACATGCGCTCGGCGCAGTATCGGCCCATCAACGCCAACCGCATGCAGGGCGCGCTCGGGGCCGATGGCTATCCGACCGCCTGGATTCACGAGATCGTGGTACCGGCCCTGCTCGGCGGCATCTTCGCCACGGAAGGGTCGTCGACCAATTATCCGTACGCGATGCCGAACCGGCGCGTCACCTGGCAGGACCCCGCGATCAACATTCCGGTCTGGACCTGGCGCTCCGTGGGAGCGTCACACAACGCCTTCGTGGTCGAGTCCTTCATGGATGAGCTGGCCGTGCTCGGCAACAAGGATCCGCTGGAGATGCGCTTGCGCCTGCTCTCCCAGAGCACGGACATGACCGCCCCCCGCTTCGCGGCGGCGCTGCAGGACGTGGCCGATCGCGCCGGCTGGAACACGGCGCCGCCGGCCGGGCGCGCACGCGGCATCGCCGTCCACATGACCTTCGGCACGATCGCGGCCCAGGTGGCGGAGGTATCGATCGAGGCCGGGCAGGTGCGGGTGCACAAGGTCTGGGCCACCGTCGACTGCGGGCGAGCGGTCAACCCGCGCGGCGTGGCGGCGCAGGTGGAGGGCGGCATCATCTTCGGACTGAGCGCGGCGCTCTGGGGCCAGATCGACATCGAAGGTGGCCGCCCCGTGCAGGGTAACTTCGACACCTACCGGCTCATGCGCATGAGCGAAGCGCCCGAGATCGAGGTCAACATCATCGATTCGGGCGCGCCCATCACGGGCATGGGCGAGCCGGGCGTGCCACCGATCGCCCCGGCGGTGTGCGCAGCGATCTTCCGCCTGACGGGGCAGCGCATCCGCACCCTGCCGATCCGGCTGGACGCCTGAGCCCGCGGGTGAGCCACAGAGACGCAGGGTTCTGTGGTCTCTGTGGCTCGAATCCGTGTCAGCGAATCCCGGTCAGGAGGAGCGGAAGCCGATGCGGGCGTGCGTGCCGTCGCAGAAGGGTTTGTTGTTGCTGCCGCCGCAGCGGCAGAGCCGCGCCTGTACCAGCCGCGCCACGACGCGCCCCGTGCCGCTCGTGATCTCGAGGTTGCCGCGCACCTGCAACGGGCCGTCCAGCTGCGGCTCGATGCTGAGCGGGCCGTCGCGGACCGGCAACATGTCGGCCTTGCCCGTGCTCGGCTCACCCGACGCGGAGAAGCCGATGTCGTGGTGCGAGCCGTCGCAGAAGGGCTTGTTCTTGGAGGCGCCGCAGCGGCAGAGCGTCGCGCGGTAGCTGCCGGAGCTGCCGCTCAGGCGTAGGTCGGCGCGCACCGCGTAGGGCCCGGCTTCGCGCACCGCCAGCAGGTTCACGGGGGGCGCGGCTTCATTGTCCTTCCCGTCTTTCCGCAAATAACGGATCGCGCCGGACGGGCAGGCGTGGGCGATCTCCACCAGCGACTCGGTGGAGGTCGCGTCCGGGTTGATCCAGGGCCCCTTCACGTTGGCCAGGAACACCCGCGGCCCCCACGTCACGCAGAAGCGCGCATGAATGCACTTCTTGCCCTCGTAGAGCAGCGTCAGATCTCTGCCCTCGATGTGATCGACTCCGTCGATGGTGACCGGCGTCGGCGCCAGCGGCAGAGAGACCGGCGGCGCTGGTGCGGGCGTGGTCGGCGGCGTACCGACGACCGTCGGACCATTGGAGAGGCCAGGGGCCGGGGTCGCCGGCACGGGCGGCGCGCCAGAGGACAGCCCGGCGGAGGGAGCCGGCGCCGGCACCGTCGTCGGGCCGGGCGCGGGGATCGTCGCCGGCCCCGCGCCGGGCGCCTGAGGTAAGCTGGAGCCCAGCTGGCTCAGCGGAGGGGAAAAGGAGAGCGCCGGCTGTGCCGCGGCGAAGCCGCCCAGGGCCTGCTGGCGCAACGCTTCGAGCACGCGTGCGGCGCTCGCGCTGCGCGCATCGCCATTTTCGGCGTAGCTCGCGGCCGCGCGCGCCAACTCCGCGATCCGCTCGCCGAAGAAGCGCCGCGAGCTCGCGCCCGGCGGAAATGGCGAGGCATCGCGCAGCGCCGTGAACGACATGCCCGCGTGGCAGTCGGGGTTGGAAGGCCCTGCGGGCAGCCGCGCCGCGCGCTCGCCAAGGAACGTCACCGCGCGCATCAGGCCCACGGCCAGATCGACCGCCAGGGCCTTCTCCGGCTGCCCGCGCGGCACCTGGTACGAATAGGCGATCAAGCGCAGCATCAGCGCGTAGCCGGTATTCGCGAGGTCGACGGCACGCGCCGCTTCCTCGTTTTGGATCCAGACCCGCTCGCTGCGCCCCATCGGCGGGCGCAACACGGGGTTCTCGGCGGAGGGCCAGGAAGGCCGAAAGCTGGGGTTCGCGGCCTTCAAGCGCGCGAACTCCTCGCGCACGGCGGTGAAGCGCTGGAAATGCGAGTCTTCGCTGTACTGCGGCGCGCCCTCGCCCTGCTCCACGATCGCCGTGAAGGCGGCGCGCGCCGTCTTCAAGCAGAGCACCGGCTTCGCCCCGACCAGGTCCACCTCGGTCGGACCGAGCTGCAGCGCGGGATCGCCACAGAACGCGACGCTCTCGCCCAGCTCCTCCGCGAAGCGCCGCAGGCTGCTGTCGAGCGAGGCGTAGAACGCGCCGACTGTCTCGTAGTCGAGCCCCATCGGCGTGAGCCGTTGCGAGCTCACGCCGCGCAGGTAATTCAGGCCATTGGCGAAGCCAGCGCCGTCCGCCTCGCGGGAGCTCACCGGGCGTTCCAGGTGGATGAAGTGTTGCAGCACCGCCTCGCTGAACGGCGCGAGCTTCACCACCATGCCCGCGGGCAAGATGCCCGGGTCGAGCGGGAAGTTGCCGCGCCCGAAGCGCGGCACGCCACCCAGCGCGGAGGTGATGTTCCAGACCGCCGTGAGGTGGCCCATCTCTTCGCTGGCCACGCGCAAGATCGCGCGCCGCCAGCGCTCCACCGCTGCAGCTTCGGCCTCGTTCAAGCCTTCGTCGGTACCGCTGCGCAGGCTGAAGGCCGCGTACAGGTACGTGCACATCAAGCAATGCTCGAGCTCGGCGGCCTCGTACAGCCGGTGAATCAGTTGCTCGCGGCTCGAGCGGGTAGCGCTCTCGGCGTCAGGCGTCATCGCCACGCTCTAGCAGCAGCGGGCAGGGCTGGGAAAGGCTGCTGGCGCAGCCTGAACAGCCGTTTCCGGCCGTGCTGTTACGGGGGTGCAACGCACGGAGGACTCCAGAGCGCCGCGAGATCGAGCTCGACGGCTTCGAAGGGCACGGCTCGGACGCGCGCGTCGCCCTGATAGACCTGCACCTCGCGCCAGCGACCCGCCGAACCGAGCGTCCGTACCTCGAGCGTCTTCGCCAGCGGGTCCACCAGCCACACGTGACGCACGGCGTGGGTCGCGTACAGGCACAGCTTCTCGCCGCGGTCGATGGCTTCCGTGGACTTCGACAGCACCTCGCACACCCAGTCGGGCGCGAGGGAGAAGTAGGCCGTCGAGGGCAAGCTCGGCATGCGTTCGACGCGCCAGCCTGCGATGTCGGGCGAAACGGGCTCGAGCGGGGTCAGGTGCAGCTCGGGTTCATCGAGGATCCACCAGCCGCCGGGGCCGCCTCGGCCGCGCTGAAACAGACCATTCAGCTCGCCGCCGAGGACCGAGGCCGCGTTGGCATGCGGAGGGGCTGGTCGCGGCAGCACATACAGAGTCCCTTCGATGATCTCCCCGCGCAGATGCTCCGGAAGGGCGCGATAGCGTTCGTAGAGATGGAGCCGAGGATCGTCTGCGGGCTCCGCCATGCCCCATGATAGCACGGCGCGGTTCGGCATGGGTGGGCTCCAAGGCCGGTGCCTGCGCGCAGGGTCCCGAGGATTCGGCGGGGACGTGGGGAAGAGGCCCGGCCCAACCTGTGCAGAGTCTTTCGGGATGTTTGCGGAGCCTAGAGCGAGCTGCCGCGGATCGAAGCGTCGAGCACCTGGATCGGGTGCGCGGTGCGCAGGCTGACGCCCGCAGCTCCGATCTGGCTCTGGATTTGAAGCGTGCAGCCGGGGTTGGCGCTGACCAGCAGCTCGGGGTTCACAGAGCGGATGTTGTCAGCCTTGCGCTTGCCGATCTGCTGCGCGCTCTCGGGCTCGAGCAGATTGTAGACGCCGGCGCTGCCGCAGCACTGATCGCCGTCGGGGATGTCGAGCAGCTCGATGCCCGGGATGGAGCGCAGCAGCGCGCGCGGCTCGTTGCGGATCTTCTGGCCATGCGACAGGTGGCAGGCGTCATGGTAGGCGACGCGCAGCGTGAGCGGGTGGCGCTCGGCGACGGGCTCGAGACCCGCGAGGAACTCGTTGACATCCCTGACCTTGGCTTGCAAGCGCTCGGCGCGTGCTCGCCAGTCCGCATCGTGGGCGAGCAAGCGCGACCAGTGTTTCATGGTCGAGCCGCAGCCGGCGGCGTTGACGATGATCGCATCGACCTGCTCCTGCTCCAGGCGCGCGATGGCGCGCCGCGCGAGCTCCTGCGCTTCGGGCTCGCGCCCGGCGTGCAGGGACAGGGCGCCACAGCAGCCGAGCCCCCGGGGTACCACGACCTCGCAGCCCTCGGCGGAGAGCACGCGCAGGGTCGCCTGATTGACGTCGGGAAAGTAGACGCGCTGCACGCAGCCGGGCAGCAGCGCCACTCGCTGGCGGCGCGCGCCGCTGGCCGCGACGAACGCGGGCAGCTCCTGGCGCAGCTGCGACCAGGAGACGTCCGGTGCCAGCGCTTCCATTTGACGCAGGCGCGCCGGCAGCAGCTGCACCAGACCGAGGCGGTGGAACAGCCAGCGCACGCCGCTCCACTGGTACAGAAGCTGGAACATCGCCAGCACGCGCAAGCGCGCGGGGTAGGGGAAGAAGGCGAACAACAGGCCGCGAAACAGCCGGTCCCCGAGCGAGCGCCGGTGTTTCTGTTCCACCTCCGCGCGCGTCTGCTCGATCAGCGCGTCATATTTGACGCCCGACGGGCAAGCGCTGACGCAGGCGAGGCAGCCGAGGCAGCGATCGAAGTGCTGCACGACCGTGTCGGAGAAGCCGAGCCTGCCCTCGGATTGGGCCTTCATCAGGTAGATGCGGCCGCGCGGCGTGTCCATCTCCTGCTGCCAGGACTGGTAGGTGGGGCATGCCGGCAGGCAGAAGCCGCAGTGCACGCACTCGTCGATCAGTTTTCTCTCCGGCATGGCGAGATCCTGGAGCTAGAGGCCCCCGACGTAGCGGCCCGGATTCAGGCGGCCCTCGGGGTCGAAGCGCTGTTTCAGCTCGCGCATGATGGCGAAGGCGCTGGGCTTGGGGCCCCAGGCATCGAACTCCGCCCGGACGACACTCGGGGCGGCATCGACGACCAGCGCGCCGCCTGCCGCTGCCGCGGCCGAGCGCGCGCTGTTCAATGCGGCCACTACCTGGGGCGGAGCGCCGGGGTCCCCCGCGATGAAGCCGATGCCGAGCGTCGCGTACCAGAGGAAGCGACCGCCTTCGAGGGCGGCGAGCAGCGGCTCGATCCAGCGCTGCACCTCCGGCAGCTGGGTGGGCAGAGCGTTGACGCGGACGCGCAGTGAGCAGTTGGTACGCGGCCCGTCGCTGCGCTGCCAGAACGAGGCCGCGGCCTCTTCCGCGAGGCGTTCCGGACCCGACTCGCCGCGCAGCTCCGCCAGCTCCGCGAGCCGCGCGCCGTCGCGCTCGACGCCCTGGCGAAAGCCCTCGAGCCGCACGCCGAGCTCGAAGCGGCCGCCGTCTGCCAGCAGGGCCACGACGCTGGAGGGCTCGAGCTGCGCCCGGCGCAAGGCGAGCATGGCCTGCACGACGCCGCGCGGCTCCAGCCCCGGCGTGCGGAAGGTGGCGCTCAGTTCCGGCAGCGGA
Source organism: Polyangiaceae bacterium (assembly GCA_035760985.1). Lineage (GTDB taxonomy): Bacteria > Myxococcota_A > Polyangia > Polyangiales > Polyangiaceae > SZUA-265. Next base: position 16,062 of record DASTRX010000139.1, on the reverse strand, counting down.
TGCAGGCGCAGTGTGACCTCCGCGATCAGCCCCAGCGAGCCGAGCGAGCCGGCGACGACCTTGGGCAGATCGAAGCCGGCGACGTTCTTCACCACCTTGCCGCCGCCTCGCGCCACGGCGCCGTCGGCCCGCACCAGGGTCACGCCCAGCAGCAGATCGCGGATCGCGCCGTAGCGCGCGCGTCGCGGGCCGAAGCCGCCGATCGCCACCAGACCGCCCAGGGTGGCGGTGCCGGCGTGCGGCGCGTCCACGCCCAGCCATTGCCCGTTCTGGCGGGCCAGCGCTTGCAAGCGCCCGAGCGTGAGCCCGGCTTCGACGACGATCACCTGATCCTCGGGGGCGTACTCCACCACGCGCTCCAGCTTGCGCGTGAACACCACCGCGTCCAGCCCCGTCGGTGGATTGCCGACGCCGAGCGCCGAACCGCCGCCGATGATGCCGAGCCGGAGCTTGCGCTCCGCCGCGCGCGCGAACAGCTCCGCGCAAGCACTGACGCTGGACGGCTCGTACGCCTCCGCCGCTGGCACCCCCAGGATGCTGGCGCGCGCAGACGGAGGTGAGGAGCTGATCGCGGTCAACCGCGGCCGATCTGCCCCGACACCTCGGTCGAGTGCGGGACGTAGCGCCCGGGACGATCGCCGCACAGGCGCGGCGTCGGGAAGACCTTGCCAGGATTGAAGCGCGTTTCGGGGTCGAACGAGCAGCGCAGCCAGTTCATGGTCTCGAGGTCCGTCTCGGAGAACATCTCGCCCATGTACGCCGCCTTGTCGAGGCCCACGCCGTGCTCACCCGTGATCGAGCCGCCCGAGCTCACGCACAGGCGGACGATTTCTCCGGAGCAGCGCTCGGCGCGCTCGGCCTCTTCCGGCACGGAAGCATCATACAATACCAGGGGATGCAGGTTGCCGTCACCAGCGTGAAACACATTGGCCACGCGCACGCCCCAGTGCTCGGCCAGCCTGGCAATTTCACTCAAGACGCGCGCGATCTGCGAGCGAGGGATCACGCCGTCCTGCACGATGTAGTTGGGGCTGAGCCTGCCCATGGCGGTAAAGGCGCTCTTGCGTCCGCGCCACATCGCGTCACGCTCGGCGGCGTCCTTGGGCCGCCGGAGCTCGAGCGCACCCGCTTGCAAGCACAGCTCGCTCGCGCGCTCGGCGGTGTGCTCGACCTCGCCCTGCGTGCCGTCGACGTCCATCAGCAGCACGGCGCCGACCTCGGGCCAGGCGCCGCCCATCACGTTGCGCACGGCGTCGATCGCCATCTTGTCCATCATCTCGATCGCGGCGGGCAAGATCCCGCTGGCGATGATCAGAGAGACGGCGTTGCCCGCTTCGGTCGTGGAGGGGAAGGTGGCGAGCAGGGTGCGGGTGGTCTCGGGAAAGCGGCAGATGCGCAGCGTGACCTCCGTCACGACGCCGAGCGTGCCCTCGCTGCCGACCAGCGCGCCGCGCAGATCATAGCCGGGCGCGTCGAGCACGGCGCCGCCCAGCGTCACGACGCTGCCATCCGCCAGCACCAGCTCCGCGCCGAGCACGTGATGGGTGGTAAAGCCGTACTTCAGGCAGTGGGCGCCGCCCGAGTTCTCCGCGACGTTGCCGCCGATGCTGCAGATCTGCGCAGACGACGGATCCGGAGCGTAATAGTAACCGTGCGGCGCCAGCCGCTTCGAGATATCGAGATTCACGACGCCGGGCTCGACGCGCATGCGCTGATTGTCGAGATCGATGTCGATGATGCGGCGCATGCGCGACAGTCCCAGCAGCAGGCAGCCCTCGACCGGCAGCGCACCACCTGAGAGCCCGGTGCCCGAGCCCCGCGGCACGATGGGCAAGCCGGCGGAGTACGCGAGCTTCACCACCTGAACCACTTCCTCGCGGCTCTTCGGTAACACCACGAGACCGGGACGGGCTCGCAGATGCGGCAACGCATCACATTCATAGGCGACCAGCTGGTCGGCTTCGAAGATGCAATTTTCCGTCCCGACGATGTTCTGAAAGCGAGCCACGAGCTCGCGCGACAGCGACGGAGATGGGGCAGTAGGAGCCACGGAAGGAGCAGCCAACGCCGGAGAGGCTAACGCGTGTGGGCGCGTTTGTCAGCGGGGCGAATGAGGGAGCTCAGGCAAGCAATGAGATCGAGCAGATCACTCGGGCTCGAGCTGCGCCGTGACAGCGGACAATGCTTGTTCCAGCGCAGTGACGCTGGGTACGCTGCCCTGCGCCAGCCGCGCGTTACCTCCGCCGCGGCCACCGGCCACCGCCAGCGCGCCGCGCAGCAGCAGGGAGGAATCGATGGCGGAGTCTTCCGAGCTGGCGATCAACAGTGCGGGAGGCTGCTCCAGCGCCGCAACGAACACGGCCCGCGGCAACGCTGCATATTGCTGCGCCAGGCCTCGCAGATCCTGCAGCGCGCCGCCGCTCCGGCGCTCCAGCGTCCACACCTGGGCAGCACCGGGAGAGCGAGCGAGCGCTGCGGCGTGCAGCTCGCGCGCCCGGTACTCGTCCAGCTGTTGCTGCAGCTCGCGCTGGCGCTTCAACGCCAGCTGCAGCTCGCTGCCGCGCGCCTCGATCAAGCCGGGCAGCTCATCGATGCCGGTCGAGAGCAGCGCGCTGGAGCGCGACAGCAGCTCGTAGTCCGCCCGCGCCCGCCGGGTTGCGCGCCCGCCGCACACGAACTCGACCCGCACACTCTTGCGGACCCGGTCCAGCTTGCGCAGCAGGATCGGCCCGATCTCGCCCGTACGCCGCACGTGGGTGCCGCCGCAGGCGCTGCGATCGAGGCCGGCGATGCTCACGATGCGCAGCGCCCCGCTGCGTGCGCTGGCCTTGCGCAGCCCCGTGGCGACAGCGGCGTCCTCGACCGACACTGACAGCTCGCGGTCCTCGAACACCAGGGCGTTGGCGCGCTCTTCGACCGAGCGCAGCTGCTCCGGAGTCAATCCGGCGGCGTCCAGATCGACCGTGCTGGTATCGGCGCCGAAGTGGACGCTGAGCGTGGCGCTGCCCGTCAGCTCCTGAAACACCGCCGAGAGCAGGTGCTGCCCGCTGTGCTGTTGCATGTGATCGAAGCGCCGCGGCCAGTCCACGGCGCCCATGAGCCGAATCCCGCTGGGCAGATCGGCGGGCGCGTCGAGAACGTGAGCGATCCGCTCTCCTTCATCGACCACATCCACGACGTTCAGCGAGCGCGGCATGCCCTCGGGCTGCAGCCGGCCGAGATCGAACTGCTGCCCGCCGGAGGTGGGATAGAAGGCGCTGCGATCGAGGTACAATCGGCGGCCGGAGTCATCACGGTCGAGCAAGGTGGCGTCGAAGCGCGTGAGATAGGAGTCCTCGTAGTACAGGCGCTCGGTCATTGGTGTGGAGCGTCGGACAGCTCCGGGGGTGGGGTCAAGGCGGCACTGGTGGCGTTCTTGCAAATTGCAAATTGAATGTTAATCTGCAAACATGCGCTCGCGCCTGGCCGAAGCCCTCGTTCAGCGGAGGCTGAGGGAATTTCCCGCCGTTGCCCTGGTCGGTCCGAGGCAGTGCGGGAAGACCACCCTGGCGCGCGGCCTGGGTGGCGTCTACTTCGATCTCGAGCAGGGGCCGGATCGACTGCGGCTCGACCTCGAGTGGCCAGCTCTCGTACAGGGTCGACAGCTCGTCATCCTCGATGAGGCACAGGCGTGGCCCGAGGTCTTCAGTCGCTTGCGGGGAGCAATTGACGCAGAGCGACGGCGCAATGGGCGCTTCCTGCTGCTTGGCTCCGTGGCGCCAGCTCTGATGACGCAGGTTGCGGAGTCCTTGGCAGGCCGGCTCTCGATCGCGGAGCTGACACCGTTCGTCGCGGTCGAACTCTCGGGCACGGCAACGCTCGATGAACTCTGGGTGTGCGGCGGCTACCCTGATGGTGGAGTCCTCGGTGAGCGCCGCTTTCCGCAGTGGCAACGGGATTACCTGCAGCTGCTGATGCAGCGAGACTTGCCCAACTGGGGCTTGCCGGCGCGTCCGCACGTCACCGAGCGACTGGCGCGCATGTTGGCCGCCGTGCATGGTCAGCTTTGGAATGCTTCGCGCATGGGGCAGAGCCTCGGTCTGAACTATCAGACCGTGAACTCCTACCTCGACTACCTGGTCGGAGCATTTCTCGTCCGACGCCTGCCACCGTTTCATGGAAAGCTAAAGAAGCGGCTGGTCAAGGCCCCGAAGGTGTACTGGCGCGACAGCGGCTTACTCCACGCGCTGATGAACGTTCCCGATCGGGAAGCACTGCTGCTGCAGCCCTGGGTGGGGGCCAGCTGGGAGGGCTTCGTGATCGAGCAGCTGCTGAATACGCTTTCCGCGAGCGGGCAGCACTGCGAGGCGTTCCATCTGCGAACGAGCGATCAATACGAGATCGATCTGATCGTGGACCTGCCTCGCGAGCGATGGGCCATCGAAGTGAAGCTGACCACTCAGCCCAGCTCCGATGACGTGATGCGCTTGGACAAGGCGGCGGATCTGGTCAGCGCTGACCGGCGCCTGTTGGTGTCGCAGGTCGCAACCAGCGTCCAGGGAGAGCGGACCGCCTCCTGCAATCTGCCCTGGCTTCTGGAGCAGGCGTCCGCCTGGGGCGATGACTAGCGGCGGATCAGCCGCTTGGCGGCCTGGCGCACCTGCATCCGCACGCCCGAGTTCTCGGACACGTGCGCGAGATCGCTCTGCGACATGGAGCGCAGCACGCGCTCCAGATGCAGGCCGCTGACCCGTGGGTTCTGTAGCAGCGCGTTGCGGATACCGGGATCGGCGAGCCAGCCTGCGTTGGAGACCATCAGGTTGACCAGGTTCGTGGGCAGATTGCCGCTCCTGGCCATGCGGCACACCTCGCGCGCGGTGATGGCTGGATTTTGCAACAGGCCCTCCCACACCGAGCCGCCGTAGCAACGCTCCAGGGCCACGCGCTCCGGCATGTTGCCCTTGCGCGCCAGGGTATCGCGATCCGCCAGACTCAGGCCGCGCACGCGGTCGTGCAGATTGCGCTCGACGGCCGTCGGCTCCGACTCGGGAGCTCCCTCGACGTCGGCGGCCAGCTCTTCCAGTGGCAGCTGGCGCCTCCTCGTGCCGGAGAGCGCGCGCGGCGGCTCCGATGCGGACGCCACGAAGGCTCGCAAGCTGTCACGCGCCTCGGCGTTGAAGTTCACCAGCTCCAGGCCCACCCCGAGCGCGTCGGGGTTCTCGCTGATCCAGACCGCCTCCGCCTGGAGGTCCAGCGTGGCGCCGCCAGCGGGATGTTCGATGTGCAGCGTGCAGGGGGCGCGCTGCGGCAACCCCGATGCGCCCGGTACGAAGGCGCGACCCTTGCGCAAATTGGACTCGAAGTCTTGTTCGAGCTCTTCCGCGCGCGCGTAGCGCAGTGTCAGTTCCGCTCCCATTCTGGAATACCTCGCATCGACGCTCGGGGCGGTGCTGAAATTTGCCGGCGAACAGCTCGCGCTCGGCTTGCCCCCACCAGTTAAGACGGCCGCTCGCGTCGACCATTGACGCGAAACACGGCCGAAAAAGCCCCGTCCGGCGAGAGTCCGGCGTTGGTACGGGGCAAGATGGAGCGTCCCCGCGGTGAAACGCCACGACGTTCGCGAGTGGTTCATTTTCCGGCCCGCCCGTCGTTGAAACGTAGAGACGGCCCACGTGGACGCGACGGTATGCACGGCTCATCGGTAGTCCTCCTCAGCCTATTCACTTCAGTGCTCACCACCACGGGCGCGACCTATCTCATCCAGCGCTATCAGGTGTTCCCCCAGGAAACGCCCCCGCACTCGGTGCCGGCGCCAGCCCTGGTCGGATTGACGGAGGCGGACGCACGCGCCAACGCGACGGCGCTGCAACTAGCGTTATTGGTGGAAGGCCGAGAGCCCACGGCCGGCGCCGCACCGGGCACCGTGCTCAGGCAGTCGATAGCGCCGGGCCAGCCGGTGCCCGACGGCGCGGGCGTCGGGGTGGTATTCGCGGCGAGCTTGCCCACGGTGCCGCGCGTCACCGAGCTGACGCTCGCCGAGGCAACGGAGAAGCTGACGCGCGCCGGCTACAAGATTTCGCAGGGGGAAACCGTGCCGCACCCGGCACTGAAGCAGGGCAGCGTGGTCAGCCAGTTCCCGGAAGCGGACGCCGAGCTCCCCTCGGGCAGCCCCGTGACTCTGCATCTTTCCAGCGGCCCCGCCGAGGTCCAAGCACCAAAGCTGCTGGGACTGGCCCTGTCGGAGGCGAAGGACAAGCTCGCCGAGCTCGGCCTGGGACTGAAGATCCGCTGGGTATCGCGGGCGGAAACAATTGAAAATCACGTGCTCAGCCAGAAGCCGAGCGCCGGGCAGGCGATGAAGCCGAAGGGTGTGGTTGAGGTGGTGATCAATCGTTGAGGGGAGGGTAGCTTCACCCCTTCAGGTGATCCGATTTCGTGATCGTCCTGCAGGGAGCAACAGCCGGCAACACAACTGCAATAGGCTGAGTTGGCGGTGTCAAAACTCGGAGCAGACAAGCCGCAGGAGCCATCGCATGTCGCAGCAGGATATCCCTGGTGAAACACGCTTTCGGAGTGAACGTCACCCTGGTGGGTGAACGAGACCTTTCGCAGCGTGCAACACGCACTGCGTTGACACCTGAGATCGCGGATCGCGCACAGTCACGGATTGGGATGTTGTCGGAACGCGATGCTCCAACTCTGATGCGCTCACCCCGCCGGGTGAGCAATTGGAGAGGCGACCAACAACGTCCCCGGGCGCCGTTTGAGTGCTCGTATTCCACTGATGCATTCCGCTGCTGCGCGCGGCACGGCAGGGTGCAATTGCAGCGACAGCTGGATTTGCGCTGAATTGCATCTGAATTGCTGCCGAGGTGCCCGCGCAATTAGGAGCGCGTTGCATCGGTTGAACAGTGCAGCGCCGGAGAGGGACGTCGCTCACTTTGTCCGCTGTTGCAGCGCTCAGTGCACGCTGGGGGCCAACCACGAGGACGGGACGTTGCAGATTGCAGCGCGACTTGCTATGAACGAGACATGTATGTTGAGCTTCATCTGAGCTCGGCAACAATCGCCAGTTAGACGACGCAGCGGGCTTCAAGGTCAGGCCGCAGCTCGCTGGTGCCCCGTCTCGAGGGCAGGGCGCCGCGCCTTGCAGGAGCTCGCACGCAGGCGGTCCTGCTGCTCTGCGCAGCAGCCACGTCTGCAGAGCAGGAGTCAAAGGTTCGGTCGTGCCCGTCTCAACGGTCCCCGAAATGCAAGTTTCATAGATTCATTCCAGCTTTCGGCGCGTCTCGGAAGTGGGCAGCAGGGCCTGCACGCCGCGCCAGATTCGGTGTATCCATGTTAGAGTTCGAGACGACGGTAGGCACACTTGGTAGCCCGAGCGCCGTGACACTTGGCCAGCAGCTCGAGTCGAGGTTGAGGCGATTGTTGTCGGCTCTGGGTCAGTTGGATCACCTCGAGCGCTCGCTGCGCATCATTCGGACGCTCACGAGCAGTTGGCACTCCGATCCAATGGCAGCAGGACCCAAGTGGTCTTCGGACATCACCGATGACCACAGTCCTTTCGAGTTTTCGCTGGCGCTCGACGGAAAGTCGGAGATGGTTCGCATCCTGACGGAGCCACAGAACCCCGATAATCCTTCGCTGCAGACGAGTTGGAGTCTGGGCCAGGCGGTCCATGAAGAACTGGCGGGCCGCTGGGGAGCGGGGTTGCGCGACTATGGCAAGGTCGCCGACCTTTTCGCTCCATCAGAGAACGACCGCGGGGTTTTTAGCATTTGGCATTCGGCGATACTTGGCTGCAAACAAGGGGTCGAGTTCAAAGTTTACCTGAATCCCGCCATCCATGGCGCGAGTGATGCCGAGCGGGTTACTGGTGAAGCGTTTGCTCGACTGGGATTGGGCCAGACCTGGCGTGTGGTCCGCGAAAAGATTCTGTGCAGGGCGCGGCTGGATCGCCTTGTCTATTTCTCGCTCGACCTCACAGAAGCGGCAGGTGCTCGAGCCAAGATCTATGTCGCCCATGATCATGCGACGGCTGATGATGTTTGCGCCACGCTGGCGTGGTGCCCCGGATTCGGCAATGCGGAGGTTGTCCGCTGGTGTGAGCATCTGATGGAAGGCAACGGGCCGTTTCGGGGCAGACCTCCCATCTCCTGTTTTGCGTTCAGTCGCGGAACGCTCGATCTGCACACGACCACGCTGCATCTACCAGTTCGCAGCTATGCGTCCGACGACTTCGAGGCGGCACGGCGAATCTGCGCCTACCTGCCCTTTCGTCAACGGGTCCGGTACATGAGGGCGCTCACCGAATTGGCAGAGCGTCCGCTCGAGAGTGGACCAGGATTGCAGACCTATGCTTCATTGCGGGCGTCACCCAGGCGCGAAGCGCTGACGGTGTACCTGGCGCCGCAGGTCTATTCGGAGCCGGCGAACAACGCGCTCGAGGTCGAGCAGTCTCTATTCGGGCGCGCCGAGCGAGCATCAAACAACGTCACTTCCCGTATCGCCTTGTGATTGGGGGCGCGCCGAGTAGGCTTAGGAGCCGCGATGTCTTTCGACGAAGCAACGGATTTTGCACGCGAGCTTTTCGTGCAGACGGTCGCAGAACCATATCGAACCAAAGTGGTCGAGCACCTTCGACTCCCATCGAGAGCTGAGCGCGCAAAAATTCTACAGGAAGCACACTACTCGCCTGTCTATCTCAGTGCTGGCGACGTCTACATCGACTTCGCTACCGATAGCGGCGGCGCGGCGATGAGCAGCGATCAGTGGGCGGCTCTGATGAGGGGCGACGAGTCGTATTTTTGCTCGAAAAACTTCCCGCCCTTGCAGGCAGCTATTCGCGAGATCATGGGCTTGCAGCATGTCGTGCCGACGCATCAGGGGCGGGCTGCGGAAAATATCGTCATGGATCTCTTCGTGAAACCAGGCGATGTGGTGCTCAGCAATACGCATTTTGATACCACGAAAGCTCACGTCGAAACCCGTGGCGCTTCAGCCGTCGATCTGATGTCCGACTCGCTTTGGGATTTTCGCGAGGCACATCCTTTCAAGGGCAACTTCGATCTGAGCAAGCTCCAGGCGGCGCTCGCGCGGCACCACGATCGAGTGCGAATGATCGTGATCACGGTCCTGAATAACTTTGCGGCGTCGTCGCCGGTTTCGCTGGCCAACATCCGTGCCGTGCGTTCCATTGCGGATGAATATCAGGTGCCAGTCTTCATCGACGCGTGTCGAATTGCCGAGAACGCGTTCTTCATCAAGGAGCGCGAGGAAGGCTACGCAAACAAGAGCATTAGCGAGATTGTACGCGAAATTCTCAGTTTTGGCCGGGCCTGTTGGATGAGCGCCAAGAAGGACGCAATCGTCAATATTGGCGGCTTTTTGGCCACCAACGATGACGACTTGGCCATGAGGTTCCGCGAGCGTGCTGTGCTGTACGAAGGATTCTACACTTACGGCGGGCTCGCCCGGCGAGATCTCGAGGCGATGGCGATCGGACTGCGTGAAGGAGTTGATGAGAGCTATCTTCGGCATCGAACGGGATTGGTTCGCTATCTTGGCGAGCAAATGGAAGCCGCTGGCGTAGTTGTCAGCAAGCCAATCGGAGGCTCAGGGGTGTTCGCGGACATAGGGTCGATCTATCCGCACCTGGAGAGTGAACGGAACCCCGGCATAGCACTCTTCTGTGACCTCTACCTAGAGGGCGGCATTCGTGCCGCGGGCGTTCCATTCCCAGTGCGTACGGTCTCACCGCGCGACGGAAGCTTCGTGGATAAGCTGTTTAACTTCACGCGATTCGCGGTTCCCCGCCGCGTCTACAGCAAGTCCCACATGGACTACGCGGTGGGAATGCTGGCTCGCGTAAAGGATAACGCCCCGGCGCAGAAGGGCTATCGGCTGGTTAGCGCCCCGGAGGTTCTGGGGCACTTCTTCGCGAAGTTCGTGCCGTATGGCTAAGTTCCGTCGGGCGTGAGCCGTGACGGCCTCGAAATGTCGACGGTGTTGCACGGAGGCGCCCGGAGCCGGAGGAAATTTATGAGCGCCAATTCCAAAGAATCCGCCTCAAAACACTGCCGGGTGATTCAGCGGGCTAAGGATTTCGATCATCTGGATAGCGCCGTGGCGGAGGGTATTCACGGATTCCTGCGCCAATTGAGGAGCAGTTGCCCCGTGGCGCGCAGCGAAAAGTATGGCGGCTTCTACGTCGTGAGCACGCACGATCGCATCATGGAGGTGGGGTCTGATCACGCGCGCTTCTCGGCCGCTTGCGAGGGGTTGGGAGCTGTGATGCTCATGCCCGAGTTCGCCGAGACCAAGGCGCCGCTGTTTGAGCTCGATCCGCCAAAACAGACGGAGTGGCGTAGATTGCTGCAGCCCTTCTTCTCGTCAACGGCCGTTGCGCGTCACGAACCCTATGTTCGGGCCGTGACTCAGCGCTTCCTTGAGCCCTTGCGTGCGCGTGGCCACGCCGATTTTGTGGCGGAGCTGGCGGTGCTCATACCGCCTATCATCGTGGGGGAGTTGTTCGCGCTTCCAGAAGAGGAGCGTCCTGCGTTTAGCCTCCTGGTGCGCAGTTTCTTCGCGGCGGGTAGCCTCCCGGAGAAGGAAGCACGTGAGCTAGCTGCACGTTATGGCGCGTACCTGCGGCAATTGGTGGCAGGGCGGCGGGGCCACCAGGGCTCGGATCTCTTGACCGCCGTTGTCAACACGCCAGTGAGTGGGCGATTGGCCAACGATGCGGAGTTGCTCAAGTTCGCCTTTCTCATGGTTGCCGCGGGTCACCTGACCACGACCGATACCATCGCTAACACGCTGCTCGTACTCGCGGAGGATGGAGAGTTACAGCAGCGTGTTCGTGAAAACCTGGACCTCGTGCCTGCCTTGGTTGAAGAATCGGTGCGGTATGAATCGGCCGTCGCCGCAACGGGCCGAACCGTGCGAGTGCCGACGACTCTGGAGGGGGTGAAGCTCGACGTTGGTGATCGCTTGCTGCTCACCTGGGGTTCGGGTGCTCGCGACGAAACTCGGTACGAAGACCCAGACAGGTTCCTGGTGGATCGCGCGCAGCCGTCGCGCCACATTGGTTGGGGCGCGGGCGTTCACCGTTGCCTCGGCATGCGCCTCGCCCGCCTGGAACTGCGCGTGGTGATTGAGGAAATACTCCGCGCAGTACCCCCGTTTCGACTCGCAACCAACGCGCGAATCGAGCGAACCTACGGGGTGATCCGTGGGGTGAGAGCCGTGCCCGCTGTCTGGGAACTCTGAAACCTCGTGCGCACCTGGCCGGTGGGTGGGTCAGGGGGCCGGGTGTCTGAGGTGATGGTCCGCTCCGGGTTGGGACGATACTGTGCGTCCCGGTGTTCCCATTCACTGCTGCTAGCTTGCCCGCGTACTTGTCGCGCGAGGCTGGAACGCCGTTCTAGGAGAGCTATGCAGACGTCTCGGGGAATGGCAAGGCCGAGGATGACCGCCCGTAGGGTTGGCTCGGTTGCCCTGCTCGTGCAAGACGAAGAGCCCCCGCTGAACGAAGAGTGGGAGGACTGGCTGCGGCTGCTGAAGTCCTTTGAAAAGGGCCCTGATGGGGCGCGTGTTCTCGTGCTGACTCGGGGTGGCGGCCCGACGCCGCACCAGCGCTCGCGCATTTCTCAGGTGGTTGGGAAGCCCAATCTGCTGGTCGCTGTCGTGACCAGCAGTGTGAAGGTCAGGTTCATAGTTTCATCCGTGGCACTGGTCATCCCGCGGATTCGCTCTTTCCCGTGGGAAGGGCTACGTGAGGCGTACGCCCACCTCGGGTTGAGTACCCAGGAGCAAGAGCAAGTAGGCCGCAATCTTGCCGAGATGCGCAGGATCATAGGGGTGCAGTAGCTCCGCGCGTCCAGCGGATCGACTCACGGGGAAGGCTACCGCCAGTCGAGGGGAGGTTCTCGCCCGTCCGCTGGAGTACCGGCAACGCTGCTCAAGGAAGCCGTGATGCTTCCGTTCACCCTGTTCGCCGGATCGCTACAGGCGTTCTCGGTAGGGAGGGGCTACCGTCGTAAGGCATGACTCTTGGTGCGCAGAATGGAGGTGGCGAGGTATCGTCCAGGTCAAAACGACCGACCATCGTCGTCGTCGACGACTGCGAGGTTACACTAGCGTCCACCGCCGACATCCTCGAGCGCAACGGCTACCGTGTCATTACCCGCGACAGGCCAGCGGGTTGTGTCGCCATGATGCTGCAGGAGAAGCCCGATCTGGTGCTCCTGGACGTCTGCATGCCCACCGTCTCAGGCGACACGCTGGTGAAGCTCTTCTCAAAGGCATCACCCAACAGCGGCACCATCATCCTGCTCTACTCTGCGCTGGACGAGCCCTTGCTGCGCAGCAAGGCCAAGGGCGCGGGTGCGCACGGTTACATCACCAAGAGCAATGACAGCGCAGCGCTGTTGCGTGCGATCCGGCGCTGGCTCAGGCCCTCTCTGGTGGACCAGCGGGTTCCGGTAATCGAACCGAGGACGCTCGACAGAGCACCAGAGTCCTCTCATTCCTCGGGAATGCAGCCCGCCCCCGTGCGCGCGCTGGTATCGCACAGTTCGGCGGCCTTTCGCCGCGCACTCGAGGAACCCGGGGCGAGCCGCATGCGCGACGTGGAGATCCGCAGCAACACCTCGGGTGAGATGCGCCGTACCAGTGGCGCGTTTCAGATCGGTGCTCCGACTGTCTTGTTCGTGGACGACGATATGCTCGTCCTATCGGGCTACCGGCGCCAGCTGTTCGGGCAACCCTTCGAATTTGACTTCGCGCTCTCGGGGAATCAAGCCCTGCGCCTCCTGCTCTCTCCCTCGCCACCGAGCATCATCGTCTCCGACCTGCTGATGCCGGAGCCGAATGGCTACGAGCTGTTGCGTCGTGCTCTGGATCTGGATCCGAGCTGGGGCAGGCGTTTCATCGTCGTCACGGCTCTGTCAGCGCACGATGCCAAGTCGCAGCTGGACTCCCGTTTTGCAGGGGCCTTGTTGCGCAAGCCCGTCGAAACCGACGCGCTGAGCGCGGCGATTCGAGCGTCGTTGCTCAGCATGGGCGTGCCGCTCGCGGCGGCAGCTCAGTAGTCGCCAGCGAGACCCAGCAGCCCTCGCGCAGCGGAGCTGGCGCGCGCTGAGCCTGCGCGGGACTTGCACTGCAGGGGTTCACGCTCCGCTCGATAAAGGCGCACCGTCTCGTCTGCTCCAGAGGACACGGGATGCGTGACCAGGTGATCCGGTGTGTCCCGATTCGCAGTGCTCCGACGCCGAGGAGAATACCGATCTCGGCGCTTCCGGCGGAGACGTGGAGCCCCCACCCGTGGGGGTGAGTCTGGGCTGCCCAGACAGTCAATTTGTTGGTCGGCGAGCGCTACGGTCCCGCGTACCAAAGGTCGAGCTCCCTCCGTCCTTGGATGATGATGCAGCAGGGAAAATGTCGGTGAATCCGACGATTCACGGGTGCCCGTCGGCACGTGCGCAATACCGCCTACGCAGGTGCATGCCATAGCCCTCGCGCGCGCCCGTGCGCTCGATAAGCTCTGACGGTGAGGAGCTCCGTTCGACAGAGGGCAGTTGCAACGTCGATTGCTTTTGTGAAACAGTTGCTGTGTGAATCGGGGTGGTGTTCGATGCTTCCTCGGGGACTAGCTTCGCAAGCGCTGAAGTTGCATCGATCACGTCGTCTCGTTCTCGAGCGGCGACTTTGCTGCGGCGAGTCGTTGCTCGCGTCGTCAGATCTTCGTTGATTTCAAGCTCCGCCGCTCGTTGGGCCGCGGAGCTTCTGAATGGCACCGAATAGGGGTGGCTGTCTCGCGGGGACAGCCGCGATGGACGGTCACGTTTTCAGCGACTGGGCGTTGGGCAACTTCTGACCATGCCCGCATTGCAGACGCATCAGGACCAGCCGGAAGAGATCGCGGTGGAAGGCATCATCTTCGGCGAGGAGGAGAAGCATGACAAACATGGAAGAGCGCACGAACAACGCGGGAAACCTCATCCAGGAGGTGCTGATCCTCGGTGGCGGCACCGCAGGTTGGATGACGGCGTCCTATCTGAAACGCGCTTTCCCGGATCTGAAGATCACGCTGATGGAAGCACCCAACATCCCGAGGATCGGTGTGGGCGAAGCGACGGTTCCGAATCTTCAAAAGGTGTTCTTCGACTTCCTCGGTCTACCCGAGGATGAGTGGATGCGGCGCTGTAACGCGGCCTTCAAGGTGGCGGTGAAGTTCTGCAATTGGCGCAAGCCGCGACAGCAGACGCAGAACGATAATTTCTATCACTTGTTCGGGCTCATCCCGACCAGCGATGGTCTCTCACTGTCCCAGTACTGGGCTCATCGCAGCAAGCAGGGCGATCCGGAGCCGGTCGACTATGCCTGTTACAAGGAACCGCCTCTGCTCGATGCCAAGCTAGCCCCGCGCTTCAGAGATGGGTCCAAGGCCATGTACTACGCCTGGCATTTCGACGCGCACCTGGTCGCTGACTACCTCAAGGAAATCGCGATCGGTTGGGGGGTCGAGCACGTCGTTGACCAACTGGAAAACGTGGAACTCGCGGCAGATGGCTCGATTGGCTTCCTCCACACCCGCAGCGGCCGAAAGCTGGGCGCAGATCTGTTCGTCGACTGTTCGGGCTTCCGGGGTCTGCTGATCAACAAGGCTCTGCGCGAGCCATTCGTTGACATGAGCGATCACCTCTTCTGTGACAGCGCTGTGGCGACGGCCGTGCCCAACGACGATGCGACGCAAGGAATCGAGCCCTACACCTCTGCGATCGCCATGGATGCGGGCTGGACCTGGAAGATTCCGATGCTTGGCCGGTCCGGCACGGGCTACGTATACTCGAGCAGGTTCGTCTCCGACGATCAGGCGACGCGGGACTTCTGCGAGCTCTGGAACCTGAATCCGGATCAGGCAAACCTGAACAAGATTCGGTTCCGCGTGGGCAGAAATCGCCGGGCGTGGGTCAAGAACTGTGTCGGGATCGGGCTCTCCTCTTGCTTTGTGGAGCCGCTCGAGTCGTCGGGCATCTACTTCATCTACGCAGCCATTTACCAGCTGGCAAAGCACTTCCCCGACAAGAGCTTCAATCCGACGTTGATTCAGCGCTTCAATTCCGAGATCGAATACATGTTCGATGACACTCGCGATTTCATCCAGCTGCACTATCTGACGACGCCGCGGGAAGACACGCAGTTCTGGCGGGCGAACAAGCATGATCTGCACCTGTCGGATGAGATCAAGGAAAAGCTGGCGACCTACAAAGCCGGGCTGCCCGTCAACGTCGCGCTCTCCGGAGCAGACTCGTACTACGACAACTTCGAGTGGGAATTCCGGAACTTTTGGACCAACAGCAGCTACTATTGCATCCTCGGCGGCATGGGCTGGGTCCCGGACCAGGCTCTGCCCAGAATTCGCTATCAAGCGGGCGATAGCCTCAGGCGTGCCGATGAGAAGTTCCGGGCCATCAAAGAGCAATCAGCAAATCTGGCGGCGACGCTTCCAACGAACTACGAGTTTCTCCGCCAATTGCACCGGCAGTGATCGGGAGGTGATGGAATGCTCGGGTCATCTGCTGGCGCAGTGCCTGTGGACTCGGTAGTGCCGGAGGATTTCAAGGCGGCGATGGCATCCTTCGCCGCCGGCGTCACCATCGTTACGACGCTGAACGCGGACGCCACGCCGCAAGCGATGACGGCGACCGCGTTCTCATCGGTCTCGCTCAATCCTCCGCTATGCTTGGTGTGCATTGATCGGCGCTCGAGAGCATATGTCCCGCTCCTTCGTCAGGGGTGTTTCGCGGTAAATATCCTGAGCGCGGATCAGCAGGCGATCTCCGACCGCTTTGCCTCTGCGGTTTCCGATCGTTTTGCCGACGTCCACTGGAGACCGGGCGTGCTGACTGCATGCCCGGTCATCGTCGGGGCGCTGGCGGTCATCGAGTGCCGCCTCACAGAGGTCCACGCTGGCGGCGACCACGACATCATCTTGGGGCAAGTTCACTCGGTACAAGTGCGCGAGGGCCGGCCCCTGGTCTACTGGCGCGGCAGGTACTCGAGTTTGCCGGCTCCTCC
>DASTRX010000138.1:0-17924 GCA_035760985.1 Polyangiaceae bacterium | reverse complement strand
GGTCGCTTGACGCAAGGTCGAGGGGGGAATCTCGAGCCGCGCCGTTGTCGAACAGTTGGAGCTCCCTCAGCGTTTCGCGAAACAGCGTGCTGTGCTGTCACGTCGAAGCGCCGCACGTAGAGCCCGGCGCGGGGTCCGGTTTTCCGTGATCCTGGGCGCCGCTCGAGAAATTAGTGCTAAACCAGATGTGTCACACGTTGCCACCAGCTTGCTTTCCGGTTTCGCACGCCCCGTGACATCGGCGCAGAGCTGCGCCATGGTCTCGGGGCCCCCGTCGACGCTGCGCTGGATCAGCACCGCACGAGGGGCCTGTTCGGGGCAGGGCAGAGGGCGGAGCCCCCAAGGGGGCAGGCCGGCCGCCGAAGGGCGCTGTCGCTGGCGTTTCTCATTTTGCGCCGTCCGGCGCCGTCCCGGCAGCATCCGGTGGATGTCACGCTGCGCATCGTCGACGGTGTGCCGTCGCTGCGCGGCGCCCTCTTCGAGAAGGTGTTCCGCGCTCTGTCTGTCAGAAGGGCAGCAGCGGTTGGCTTTTGTCTCGTGCGAAGGCGGCGGATCGGCGGGCGCTGTCGCGGGGGATGCAGGGAATTGCCATCCGGGTGGCGCGCGCCGTGAATCGCGCGCTGGCTCGGGCAGGGCGGGTGTTTGCCGATCGTATCACGGGCGGGCGTTGAGCGCGCCGCGCGCCGTGCATCTCGCCCTGCGCCATGTGCTGCTCAACGCGCGCAAGCACCACCAGCGAGCTGGCCTTTGGCGCCGCCAGCGCGCGGCAGCGCTGGCGAGCTTGCTCCGAGCGGGAAGCGCCGGTCGTCCCGGCGAGGACCTGGTTGCTGCGGCGAGGGGCGCGCCGTTACGCCTCCTTCGCCCCGCGCGTGCGCGGGCGCGCGCGCGCGCCGATGTCGATGAGGCCCCTGCGTGATGCGCTGGGAGCCGCGCAGAGGAGGTGTCGACTCGCGGCGTCGCGACGGAGGAGGTAACCCCGACTCGGAAGTGGGCAGTCCTGGGGTCGCGCGGAGTCGTGGAGGGCCGAGCCCTGAACCCTCCCGCTTGCAAACCGCACGCGGGTGAGGAACGCCGGGCGCAGGTTCCGTCGTCAGGCGCCCGGCGGCGATCAGCCGTGCAAATCAGCCAACCTCGAGCGCTCCGCGTCGGTGCTCAACTTCCGAGCACGGAGCGCCCGAGGTCCAAATGCCAGCTGACGTGACGTCACCCGGCTCGCTCGAGCGGAGGGTTTACTTGTCGCCGGCGAGCGCGCCGTAGAGGTCGGGGTTGGCGGCCAGGGTGTCGTCGTCGATGCAGCCGGTCCAGGCGCCGTCCGAGCACACGTCCATGCCGTGGATGCAGTTGTTCAGGTCGCCGTGCTGGCCCAACCAGATGGTGCAGGTCTGGGCGGCGCCCGTCTCGCACTCGAGGGCCTGGCTGGAGGTGCCGGTGACGGGGCCGTGGACGTCCATCGCCGTGTACTGGGGCGACTCGTTGTCGCCACCCTGGCAGGCGATGCTGAAGGCAGCCAATGAGGCGGCGAGGAGGGCGACCAGCGAGCGGGGGGCAAGGCAGTTGAGCATGCCCAGCGTTAATGCAACGCCCATGCCCGTTAACGGCCAGGGTTAAAGGCCGTTAAAAACGCGACTTTTTTTGAAACAGTGACGAAAGCCGTCACTTCCGCAAGGCACTGGGTGCCGCTTTTTGTCGTTAAGGAGGGTTTAGATTCTTGAGAAGGGCGGCCGCCTTGGCTACCAAGCGTTTCCCGAATCCGGGCGCCCACGCGCCTGCTCGGCCCGGCCTGCGTGCCGTAACGAAATCACTCTAGCCTTTTGAGCGGGGCCCCAGCTCCCGTCTGGAACGGACCGAGCGGGGAACAGGTGCGCTGCGCCACCGCCGAATCCCCACCTCGGAGACGCCCGCCCGCGTTAACCCGGCCCCGTTAACTCAAGCTCGCCAACTCAGCTCGCCAACTCAGCTCGTCAGCCATGAACATTCGAAACATCGCCATCATCGCCCACGTCGACCACGGCAAGACCACCCTGGTCGATGCCATGCTGCGCCAGACCGGCGTCTTTCGCGAGAACGAGGTCGTGGCCGAGCGCGTGATGGACAGCAACGACATGGAGCGCGAGCGCGGCATCACCATCACCGCGAAGAACGCCAGCGTGACCTACAAGGGCACGCGCATCAACATCGTCGACACTCCCGGTCACGCCGACTTCGGCGGCGAGGTGGAGCGCATCCTGAAGATGGCCGACGGCGCGCTGCTCTTGGTGGACGCGGCCGAAGGCCCGCTGCCGCAGACGCGCTTCGTGCTCGACAAGGCGCTGGCGCTCGGCATGCCGGTGATCGTGGTGGTGAACAAGATCGATCGCCACGACGCGCGCGCCGAGGACGTGGTGAACGAGATCTTCACGCTGTTCTGCGATCTCAACGCCAGCGACGCGCAGAGCAACTTCGCCACCATCTACGCCATCGGCAAGGACGGCGTGGCCGGTTACGCGCTGGACGATATCGCCGGCAACCTCGATCCGCTGTTCGAGACGATCCTGAAGGTGGTGCCCGAGCCCAAGGGCGACCCGAATGGTCCCTTGCAGATCCTGGTGCACAACATCCAGCACGACGAGTACCTCGGCAGGCTGGCGGTGGGCCGCGTGCACCGCGGCAAGGTGACGACCAATCAGAGCGTGGTGCTGATCCAGCAAGACGGAAATGTCCCGGGGCGCATGGCGGTGCTGCAGGGCTTCGATGGGCCGAAGCGCGTGCGCGTGAACGAGGTGGCGGCGGGCGACATCCTGTCGTTCTCCGGTTTCGAGGACGTGCAGATCGGCGACACGGTGGCCAGCCCCGAGGTGCCCGAGGCGCTGCCGCGCATCTCGGTGGATGATCCCACGATCAAGGTGCGCTTCACGATCAGCGACTCGCCCTTCGCGGGCAAGGTCGGTAAGTGGGTCACGACCCGCCACCTGCGCGAGCGGCTGCACCGCGAGGCGCGTCACAACATCGCGCTGCGTGTGTTCGATACGGACTCTCCGGACACGTTCGAGGTGTTCGGCCGCGGCGAGTTGATGCTGGCCGTGCTGGCGGAGACGATGCGCCGGGAGGGCTACGAGTTCTGCGTGGCCATGCCCGAGGTGGTGCGTCGCGAGGTGAACGGTGTGATGTGCGAGCCGGTGGAGCGGGTCACGCTGGACGTCAACGAGGAGCACATGGGCACGGTGGCGGCGCTGCTCGGCGAGCGGCGCGGCCAGATGGTGGGCGTGATCAACCTGACCGACGTGCGGCGGCGGCTCGAGTACCGCGTGCCCTCGCGCGGTCTGCTCGGCTTTCGCTCGCTGTTCTTGACCGAGACGCGGGGTACGGGCCTGTTCAACTCGATCTTCGACGGCTGGGAGCCGCAGCCGGGGCCGCTGATGCGCCGCCGCAATGGCTCGATGGTGGCGGATCGGCCGGGGCAGACGATCCCCTATGCCTTGTTCCACCTGCAGCCGCGCGGCGTGCTGTTCGTGGGGCCCGGTGAGCCGGTGTACGAGGGCATGATCGTGGGCGAGCACAACCGCCCCAACGATCTGGACGTGAACGTCAGCAAGGAGAAGAAGCTGACGAACATCCGCGCGGCGGGCCGCGACGAGAACATCATCATCTCCACGCCGCGCCGGCACACCATCGAGTCGGCGCTGGACCACATCGACGCCGATGAGCTGGTGGAGCTGACGCCGGATGCGATCCGGCTGCGCAAGCGCGTGCTCGACAAGCGCACACGCCCGCGCCGCAACGAGGCTTGAAGCGCATGACCCCTCCGGATCCTCGACACGAGCTCACGCAGCTGGCTGCGCTGGAAGCTTTGTTCGAGCCGGTGAACGAGGTCTCGATGCTAAAGGAGATCGATCACGTCGATGCCAATTATGCGGCGTGGATCGCGGCCTCGCCGTTCTGCGTACTGGGCACGGTGGGGCCGGAGGGGCTCGACTGCTCCCCGCGCGGTGACGCGCCGGGCTTCGTGCGCTTGCTGGATGATAGGACGCTGCTGCTCCCGGATCGGCGCGGCAACAATCGCATCGACAGCTTGCGCAACATCGTCGCCGATCCGCGCGTAGCGCTGCTGTTCTTCATCCCGGGGCAGGGGGAGACGCTGCGCGTCAACGGGCGCTGCCGGCTGAGCGCCGATCCGGTGCTGTGCGCGGAGTTCGTGATGCAGGGCAAGGTCCCGAAGCTCGTGCTGGTGGTGAGCGTCGAGACCGTGTTCTTTCAATGCTCGAGAGCGCTGGTGCGCAGCCGCCTCTGGGATGCAGCCGCGCACGTGTCGCCCGGCACCGTGCCGACGCCGGGCAAGATCCTGGCTGACATCAGCAGCCAGCGCATCGATGGCGCCGAATACGATCGCGCGCTACCCGGCCGCGTGAAGACGACCCTGTACTGAGGGCACCTCGGCGGCGGCGCGCGGCTCGCCTGCCAGCGGGCGGGTGCGAAAGCGCGGCGCGAACACGCCGAGCAGGTAGTTCTCCAGGCAAAAGGCCAGCACGGAGTGGGACTGCAGGCTGGGCGCGATGCTGCCGGCGCGCTGCCGGTGCAGCTCGGCGTAGCGGCTCCAGTGCGTGCTGGGCCGCTCGTGATGCACGGTGTGATAGCCGGCGTCGAACACGAACCAGTTGACGAAGGCGCTGACAAAATTGCGCGAGTGGTTGTCGGCGGACGCGGGGTCGCAATGGACGTGCTGGATGTAGTTGGTGAAGAGCATGAAGTTGGGCGCGAGCAGCGCCGGTAGGCCGAAGGCGAGCCCGTAGCAGAGCAGGCCGGGGCCGGTGCCGCGCAGGTGCACGGCCAGCGCGAGCACGCCGGCATGCGCCAGCAGCAACGCCAGGCTCTGATCGCGCAGCGCCGCCCACTCGCGGCCGCGGCGCTGGCGCGCGCGGCGCACGTAGTCACTGATCAGCGGCCACTGCCAGCGCGCGCACGACGCAGTGTAGGCGATGGCTTGCCACAGGTTGTGTTTCACGGAGCGACGGCGGGTGCGCGTCAGGTCCTCGGGGCCGTCCACGTGGCGATGGTGATGCTCGAGATGGGTCGGGATCCAGAGCGCGATCGGGCAGCCATAAAAGATCGACAGCCACATGCCGTACAGCGCGTTGGCGGCGTGCGAGCGGAATACTGGCACATGCACCTGGTTGTGCGTGAGCACGCCCGAGCAGTAGCTGGTGTAGAGAGCGAGCGGGATCAGCCAGGGCAGCGCGCGCGGCTCAGCGAGGCAGAGCGCCGGCAGCAAGGGAAACAGCACCAAAGCCCAGAAGAGTGTGCGATAGTCTGACTTGTATCGTAGCGACATGGCTTCCTCTCTCACGCCTCGCGCTGCCGGCTAGGGCAGGCCTGGCGCGTTCGCGAGTCGTGCAGCGAAGATGCCGTTCTTCGAGCCATAGAGCAATTCGCATCCCTTTCGGGTTTGTCATGAGTCGACGCGCAGCCAACAAAGCAGCACGAAATCCGCCTCAGCAATCGCGTTCGCGGGCCACGGTGAGCACCATCCTCGACGCTGCGGTTCGGGTTTTGGACAGGGAAGGAGCGGATGCGGCGACGACCACGCGCATCGCGGAGGTCGCCGGTGTCAGCGTCGGCACGCTCTACCAGTACTTCGGCAATCGCGATTCGATCCTGGACGCGCTCCAGGATCGCGAGTTCGAGCGCGCCACGGAGTTCATGCAGCGTGCTCTGGCCGAGGCGGCGGGGCCTCCCGAGCAGATCGCGCGCCGTGTGATCCAGGGTTTGCTGGAGCTGTACGCGGCGTGCCCTGCGTTGCACCGGCTGCTGGTGGTCGAGGGATTGCGCGTCACACCGACCGCGCGCGTGCAGGCGTTTGATCTGCGCATGGTCAGCGCGATCCGCTTGTTCCTGTCGCACGGAGGCTTGCCGATCCGGCGAGCAAACCACGACCTCGCGGCGTTCGTGATCTATCACTCCGTGCGCGCCACCATGCTCGCGCGCTTGCTGGAGGCTCCGTCGCGGCTCGACGACGCGGCGCTGGTCGAGGAGCTATCGGATCTGGTCGTCAGTTATCTGATCGGCGCGCCACCGGCGGGAGCAACGGAGCCGGCAAGCTCGGCGCGGGGAAAGTTGCGACGCTAGCACCCCGACTAGTGGACCGGTGCGCGCCGGGGCCTCCGCTCCGTCTTGGATTTTGCCGGAGCTTTGGTCGATACTCGGCCGGCACCGCAAGGAGGCTCTCATGTGGACCAAGCCCAAGTTCGTCGAATTGCGTCTCGGTTTCGAAGTCACGATGTACATCGGGTACCGCTGACGCGAGCGGAGGAGTCAGCCCGCCCCTGCGGAGCCCCGAGGCCGTCATGAAAGTGCGCGTCCTCGGGTCTGCCGCGGGGGGCGGCTTCCCGCAGTGGAACTGCAACTGCGCGAACTGCTCGGGGGTGCGCAGCGGCAGCATCACGGCGTCGGCCCGCACGCAGTCCTCGATCGCCGTCTCGGCGGACGGGGTGCGCTGGGTGCTGGTCAACGCCTCGCCGGATCTGCTGGCGCAGATCCGCGCCTTCCCCGCGCTGCAGCCGGCGCGCGCGCTGCGCGACACGGCGATCAGCGATGTGCTGCTGGTCGACGCGCAGATCGATCACACGCTGGGGCTGCTGATGCTGCGCGAGGGCAAGCCGCTGCGCGTCTGGTGCACGGAGCGCGTGCATGCGGAGCTGACGCGCAGCAATCCCATCTTCGAGCTGCTCGATCATTACTGCGGGGTGGAATGGCAGCGGCTGCCGATCGGGCGGGGCGAGAGCTTCGTGATCCCCAGTCTGGAGGGCGTGCGCTGCCGGGCGCTGGCGGTGCCGGGCAACGCGCCGCCCTTCTCGCCGGCGCGCGATCGCCCGGAGCCCGGCGATAACATCGCCCTGGTCTTCCGCGACGGCGGCAGCGGCCGCAGCTTGTTCTATGCGCCGGGCCTGGGCGCGGTCGAGCCGGAGGTGGCCGAGGGGCTGCGGGGGGCGCAGGTGGTGCTGGTCGATGGCACCTTCTGGAGCGATGACGAGCTGGTGCGGCTCGGCGTGTCCGCGCGCAGCGCACGGCAGATGGGCCATCTGCCGCAGTCGGGCAGTGGGGGCATGCTGGAGTTGCTCGCCACGCTCGGGGCCGAGCGAAAAATCCTGATCCACATCAACAATACCAATCCCATCCTCGATGAGCGTTCCGCCGAGCGAGCGCACTTGACCCGGGCCGGGATCGAGGTCGCTCACGACGGGATGGACATCGAGCTGTAAAAGGCCGCGGTGGACGCCCATGGCGGCGGGAAGGGCCCATGTCTCGCGCCGCGCTCGGCGCTGAACCTGGCGCTGACGCGGGCCGTGGTGTGCCTGCTGGTCCTGAGCTCGAGCGAGCTCTGGGACGCGGCGCGCTGGGCACAGGCGGGGCGCGCGCTGCGAGCTCCCGCGCTGGGGCTGGGCTGGGCGTTGCCGGTGCTCGACGCGAGCGCTCACTGGGTGCCGGCGGCGCAGGGGCTGTGCGCGCTGGGTTGCGTGCTGGGTCTGGTCGGGTGGCGCTGCCGCTGGAGCCTGGGCATCGGCGCGGCCAGCGCCCTGGCGCTGTTCGCGTTGCCTCATTTCACGGGTGCACCGCGCCACAGCATGCATCTGGTGTGGTTCCTGGCGCTGCTCGCCTTCAGCCCCTGTGATCTGCGGCTGAGGCTCAGCTGGTGCAACGCGCCGAGCGCGGCGCGGGAAGCTGCGCCGGGGCTGAGGCTCGCGTTCTACGCGCTCTGGGCGCTGCTCGCGGCGATCTACTTCTTTCCGGGGTTCTGGAAGCTGCGCGAGTCGGGACTGGCCTGGGCCGACAGCGACAACCTGCAGAATCAGATGTTCTGGAAGTGGTTTCAGTTCGGCGCGCTGCCGGGCTGGCGCCCCGATGCTCACCCGAGTTTGTTGCGGCTCGCGGCTCACGCCGTGCTGCTCTTCGAGCTGTTCTTTCCGCTGCTGCTCCTGTGGCGCCGCTGGCTCGCGGCGCTGCTGGGGATCGCGTTTCACTGGGCGGCGGCGCTGTATCTGTTCTTGCCGTACCAGGCCTTGCTGGGCTGCTACGTCGTGCTGATCGACTGGGAATGGCTCTGGGCCTGGCTCCATGATGAACGGCCGCAGCAGCTGCCCCGACGACGGCTCCGCCCGCCGCGGGCGCTCGCGATCGCGGCGGCCGTGCTGGTCGGCGGCGCGGTCGCCGCTGGCGCGAGCGGCGAGATGCGCGCCTATCCATTCGCGTGCTATCCAACGTTTCAGTGGCTCGCCGGGCCCGACATGCCCGATCTGTGGATCTCGGTGCTGCATCAGGGAAACGAACGCTGGCTGCCTGATAGCCCGGCGTTGGGCGGGGCGCGCTCGCCGTCGCGCTGGGGCATGGCCTGGCGCGCCAGCGGCGTGTACGGCGACGGCGTGCAGCTGGAGCGCCTGATCGGCTACTACCGCACGCTGCCGGCGGAGTTGACGAGCGGCGTGCTGAGCGGCGATGTGATCCGCTTTTATGCGGTGAGCGTGCGGGTGCGTCCGGAGCAGTGGCGCGAGCCCCCGCTGCGCCGCACGCGGATCGGAGAGTGGACGCCGTGAGCCTCTAGACGCCGTTCGGGAAGCGCGAGACGGGGATGTCGCGCTCGCGCAGCGGCTGCAGCACGTTTTCGTTCATGGAGCGCGCGGCCAGCTCCAGGTAGGGCTCGGTCTGCATCCAGGCGAGCGCGTTGCCCTCTTGCCAGTCCGCCTTCGGGCGCGCGCGCAGGTCGTCCCACTGAGCCACGACGGCGTCGATCGCGAGGTCCGCCTGGAGGCCGAGCAAGCGCCGGTCTTCCCGGGAGAGCTGCGGCTCCGCCCAGTCGAGGAACAGGTATCCGAAGGTGCCGTGCGCCGCCTCATCCTTCACGATGCGCCCGAGCACGGCGCGCGGGAGCGGATGGCGCGCGGCCTTCCAGGTGCCGCGCAGCAAGGGGATGCTGAGCGCCTCGCCCACGCAGAAGAAGCGGACCATCAGCTCCGCGCACTGCAGCAGCGGCGGGCCCGGCAGCGTCGCGCCCAGGATCATGGCGCGGGGGTCGTACAGGATCTCGGTGCCACCGCCGGCTTCCATCGCCAGCCGCGCGCACAGCTCCACGTGCACCGTCTCGTCCAGCGGGAAGCGCGCGCCGAGCGCGATCAGGTCGAGCGGAGCCTGGGCTTGCATCAACAGCCGCAGCGCCTCCGTCACGCCGACGCCGGTGCGGTGCTCCTGGTAGGCCGCGCTGGTCCAGGCCAGGCGCGCCCGCACGCGCTCGTGCTCGGGCACTCCGCTGAGATCCAGCGTGCCCCAGGGCATTTCTTCCACCTCGGGGCGCGCGCGCCGGTACCGCTTTTCGATCGCGCCGCCGAGCAGCTCCAGCTCGAAGCGCGGCGGTTGCGACCGCGGAGGAGAGGGCGGCATGGCTCAGCCTGCATCCGTGCCGGCAGCGGCGTCTCCCGGCGCGGCGTCTTGCCCCGCGTCGTGCGGCTCGAAGGACACGGGGGACGGAGACACGGGCGGCGGCGGCGCGACCAGATTGGCGACCGTGCCTGGAAACGAGCCGCCGTTGCCCAGGGTGCCATCATCGACGGCGACCCCGGGGGGTGCGGCGACGAGGTTCGCCACGAACACCTCGCTGCCTCTCTTGCTGCTGCAGCCTGCCGCGAGCGCGTAGTTGATGGTCGCCACGCCCGCGGAGGCGACGAGGAGCTTGCGGGGATTCAAGCGCCGGCGCTTCATTCCGCGGTAGTTTTGCACGAAATGTGCCCGCTGTCGTGGGTTGGAGTGTTCCAGCTCGCGCTCGACGCCCGCCGGCTTCGCGGTTACGCTCGCTGGCCCGGATGACCGCGATTCGCGTGCGGATTGGCCACGCCCAGCGGCGCTTCGAGGAGCGCTCGCTCGCGCCCGGTAAATATACGCTCGGGCGGGACGGTTGCGACATCCTGCTGTCCGACGAGAACGTCTCCGCGTGCCACGCCGAGCTGCGCGTGGTGGCCCGCGCCGGCTCCATCACTGGGCTTCTGATCACCGATCTGGGCTCGCGCAACGGCACCTTCGACCCGCAGGGGATGCGCTTGCGCGCGCCCCATGCTCTGGTCCCCAACCAGCCGATCCGCCTGGGCTCGAGCACACTCACCTGGCTCCAGCCGGAGCTAGCCCCCGCGCCGCAGCGCAGCGCCAGCAGCGCGCTCGCGCGCTCGGAGCGGCGCAAGCGCGCGCTGGGTCTGGCGCTGTTCTGGATCGGCACGCTGCTCGGTGCCCTGCTCGCGCTGCAGCTGTTCCTGGTGCCGCCGCTGCAGGCGGGCGACCTGAAGGAGCTGCGCGCCATGAGCACCGGCGCGCTGCTGGCGATCCCCGCCGGCCTGGTCTACTTGACCGTGCCGCGCCTGCTCGATCGCTACGATCCCGAGCCCTGGTACGCGCTCTCGGGCTGCTTGCTCTGGGGCGCGTTCGCGGCCGTCGGATTCTCGGCCCTGATCAACACCGCCGTGGCCGTGACGGCGGCTCGGATGGGTGGGGAGCAGCTGGCAACCTTCGCCAGCGCGGTGGTGAGCGCGCCGATCGTCGAGGAGTTCTGGAAGGGCCTCGGGGTGCTCGGGGTGTTCCTGTTTCTGCGGCGCGAGTTCGACGGCGTGATCGACGGCATCATGTACGCCACGTTCACGGCCATCGGCTTTGCGACGATCGAGAACGTCACCTATTACGCGACCGCCTCGCGCGGCGGGCAGGGCATGCTGGAGG
This sequence comes from Polyangiaceae bacterium, assembly GCA_035760985.1. Lineage (GTDB taxonomy): Bacteria > Myxococcota_A > Polyangia > Polyangiales > Polyangiaceae > SZUA-265. Next base: position 7,202 of record DASTRX010000138.1, on the reverse strand, counting down.
CGACGTTCGTGATGCGCGGCATCCTCTCACCCTGGTGCCATCCGGTGTTCACCTCGATGACCGGCATCGGGCTGGGTTTGGCGCGCGAGAGCACGCACCCGCGGCTGCGCTGGCTGGCTCCGCTCGGCGGCTATGTGGCAGCGGTGACCTTGCACGGCTTCTGGAACGGCGTGGCGACGCTGCAGGGCTTCGTCGGCAAGCCGTTGCTCTCGATGACCTTGCCGCTGTGGCTGCTGTTCGTGCTCTCGTTCTTCGGGCTGGTGGTGGTGCTGGTGGTGCGCCGCAGCCGCATCATTCGCCGGTTCCTGGAGGACGAGATCCACATCGGCAACCTGTCGCGCGCGGACGTGCAGCGGGTGTGCCACCCGTTCGGCTTGCTCCTGGCGCGCTTGCAGTACGGCTCCGCCGGAGTGGAGTTCTTGCGCGCGGCCGCGCGCCTCGGTCTGTCCAAGTGGCACTACGCGCGCGCGAGCAGCGCGAAGAAGCTGACGCTGAGCGCGGATTTCATCGTGCCGCTGCGCCAGCAGCTGGCCCTGTATCGCAAGCAGAGGGCCCGGCCGCGGGCGGCGTGAGGCGCTCCATGGGCGCGCTGGCTTTCGGCCCTCGCGCCCCGGCGCGCTGTGGACCGAGCACCCGCCGCGACCAGCCCCTTCGCGTGTCCGATCCGTAACTCGAGACTCGCCCGGCAGTCAGAAACGAGATGCCCCGGAGCACGGAAATCCGGCGGCGCCCTCCTGGCGCTGGGCGCCTGCTCGTGAAATTGGCATAGTGGGGCTCCATGCGCGTCCCGCGGGGTTACAAGAGCAGCCAGGTCGACGACCGGCGTGGGGAGCAGCTGCCTGCGGGCGGCGGTGGGCTGTCTGCCGGCGGAGCCAACCTGCTGGGGCTGCTGTTTCGCCGTTTCGGTCTGCCCGGCGTGCTGGTGGGAGCGGCGCTGCTGTACTTCGCGAGCCGCAGCGATCCCGGAGGTGGCGCGGTGAGCAGTCGATCGCACTCGGGCTCGGCCCAGGCCAGCGCGGAGCTGACGAAGGAGCAGCCGGTGGTGGAGTTCGTCTCGTTCGTGTTCGACGACGCGCAGAACACCTGGAAAGAGCAGTTTGGGCGAGAGAGCAAGCCGTATCAGCTGGCCCGGCTCGAGCTGTTTCGCCGCCGCATCCGCTCGGCGTGTGGGCTGGGGGAGGACGCGATGGGGCCGTTCTATTGCCCGGGAGACGGCATGGTCTACATCGATCTTTCGTTCTACGACCAGCTCAAGCACGACCTCGGTGCGCCGGGCGACTTCGCCCAGGCGTATGTGATCGCGCACGAGGTCGGCCATCACGTGCAACACCTGCTCGGGACGGACCAGAAGGTGCACGGCGCCTCGCGCGCGCAACAATCCGGCGATGGCGGCTTGCTCGTGCGCCTGGAGCTGCAAGCGGACTGCTACGCGGGCATCTGGGCGCACGGCACCGATCGCCGCGACCTGCTCGAAGTGGGTGACGTCGAGGAGGCGCTCAACGCCGCTGGCAAGATCGGTGACGACACCCTGCAGCGCAGTGCGACGGGCGTGGTGCGGCCCGAGAGCTTCACCCACGGAAGCTCGGCGCAGCGCCAGCGCTGGTTCCAGCGCGGCTACTCCAGCGGCCAGCGCAGCGCCTGCGACACGTTCTCGGCCGACCCGCTCTGAGTTCCTCTTCATTCGGCGGCGCTTCTTTTGACGGCACCGTTCAATCCGGGTGCGGGGGAGCGGCGGGCGCGTCGAGCTCCAGCAAGCGATCGGCGATCAGCCCGAAGAAGGTCGCCTCCGAGCTGCGATAACGCCAGCCGAGATGCTCGAAGCAATGCCGGCACACGGCGGCCTGCCAGAGAAAGCCCGGGAACCAGGTCCAGTAGTCGCTCTCTTCCCCGGCGCCCGCCGCGCCTGGCGCGGCGGAGAAGCAGCGCACCCGAAAGATCATGCCCGCCGGATTCACAAAGGCGTGCGAGTGCGCGCCGCCCACGTCGATCCCGTCTCGGGGATGAGCGACGGGATTGCGACAGCTGGCGCAGACCAGCATCGCATCGCGCTCGGCGCTGGGGATTGGAGCTGCGTGCTGTTCGGGACTGCCGCGCGGAGCGGACGGAGCCCCTGGGGCGTCACGCAGCTGCAGGGGAGACGAGACAGACATCCTGTGTCAGAGCAGCTTCTTCTCGTAGGGGTACTCCTGCAACACGCCGAACGCAGTCCGCGGAGCTCCGGTAGCGACGAACCCCATGCTCTCGTAAAAGCTCCGTGCGCTGCCGGTGCTGGTGAGCCTCAGCTCGGTGATCCCACGTGCCTTCGCTTCGGCCTCCAGCCGCTGGATCAACGCGCGACCCACACCACGCCGCTGCAGACCCGGAAGAACGTAACAGAGCCAGATGGCTCCGCTGGAGTGAAGCAAAGCAACCCCGCTGGCGACGGACCCGAGCTCCGCCATGAACATGAAGTCCTCCGGATCCGCCAGCCAGCGCTGCAGGTCAGCCACCGTCTTGTTGCGGAGCCAACGCGCCAACGTCTCCGGGTCGTTCAAATGGTCGTGCACGCACAGGGTCGTGATCGATGCGACGAGCAAGGCCACGATGGCTTCTGCATCGTCCGGCGTCACCCTGCGTGTGCTGCAATCCATGGTCACGTCCAAAGCCTCCGTCCGGCGCTCAGGCTCAAATCGTGCGGCAGGCGGACTTCGGCGTCAATTGCCGTCCGCCCGTCGTCGCTGCGACCAAGCCATCGAGCGCGGCAGACACCGCTGGGCTGCTGAACGAAGCGAGTGCTCCGCCGCCGGGGAGGCAAGGCGCGCTTTCGTTCCCTGACGGGCGGCGCGAAGAGGCGGGGGAGAATGGGATTGGGCCGGACCTCCGCTTCGTGTCTTGGTCCGAGTCTTCGGGGCGCTGGGAGGCTATCATCGTCAGCGCTGCGCGAGCCCGGTAGGGACGAGGCGACGAGGCGGGCGGCGTTTACCGTGCCCGTGCAACACCGGGCCGGCGCCGATCGTCGTCGGCGTGTCAGGTCTCGCTCTGGCCGTCGAGCGGGGCCGGGCACAGGTTTCGTACGCGGCAGCCTTTGCACTCGCGGCCGCTCCAGATGCGGTCGAAGCGGCGCTGGGCGGCGTCGATCAGGACGTGGTCGGTGGTGGTGATGCCGAGCTCGAAGTTGCGGCGGCTGTCGCCCTTGGCGCCCATGCCGGCGCCGGTGAAGTTGGCGCTGCCCAGGTACAGGTCGGCGCCGTCGACGACGACGAGCTTGAGGTGTACGCGCGGGCACTGGCGCAGCCAGTGTTGGGTGGTGGCCAGGGTCTTGCGCTTGCGCAGGGATTCGCGAAAGGGGCGGGAGGGGGGCGAGGCGAGCAGGATGCGCAGCTCGACTCCGCCGGAGACGAGGCCGGAGAAGTGGTCGACGACGGAGACGTAGCGTTTCTTCGCGCGGGCGACCGTGCCGATCGGGGCCTCCATGCGCACGTCTTTCAGGTTGGCCGTGGCGATCCAGAGCGAGTGTTTCGCCCGGGAGAGCGCGCCGAGCGCGAAGTCGTAGTGCGCGCGGTCTTCCAGCCAGCGCACAGGGACCTGGCGCGCTTCGTTGTCGGTGGCCTGGGGCAGTCGCCGCATGGCGCGGGGAGACTGCCCGCGGCCGTGGGGCCAGAGCAAGAAAACTGCTGCGATTGCTCTCAACCGTCGCTGGGCTGGCGGGGTGTGTCCAGCACGAGCTGATAAAATGCGAGGTCGAGCCAGCGCCCGAACTTGAATCCGACTTGCGGCAGGGTGCCCGTGTGGACGAAGCCGAGCGATCGATGCAGCGCGATGCTGGCGGCGTTTTCCAGGTCGATGCCGCCGACCAGCACATGGATCTCGTGCTGTCGCGCCCGCGCGATCAACTCTCGCATCAGCAGCCGGCCGACGCCGCGCCCGCGCTGTTGCGCCTGTACGTACACGGAGTGTTCCATCGTGTACTTGTAAGCGGGGCGGTCTCGGAATGTGCCGTAGCTGGCGAACCCCAGGAAGTGCCCGCTGGCGTCCAGCGCGCCGATCACCGGGAAGGCGTGGGCAGCCTTGAGCTCGAACCAGCGCGTCATGCTGTCGAGAGTGCGCGGCCGGTAGTCGTAGAGGGCGGTGGAGTTCAGGATCGCTTCGTTCAGGATGTCGAGGATCGCTCGGGCGTGTTGCGCGTAGGTGCAGTCGACGATGGTCAGCGGGGAAGGCGTCTCGCCGGGGGCGGAGGTGTCGGGCATGGCTCGGGCTCTGGAGGACGGACTGGCTGGATTGACGGAAGCTGGCGACGCGTGGGACTTTACGGGAGCGTGCGCAGTGGCGCGCATGAGAATGTCGTGGAGGAGTGTTGTTGAACGCAAGTTGGCATGAACAGCACCCGATGCCGCCGCGGGCGACGCTGGAGCAGCGCGTCGCCTGGCACCGGGAGCATCAGCTGGCCTGCGCTTGCCGCCCGATCCCTGCCAAGCTGCGCGCGTTGATGGACGGGGACGGCAAGCCGAAGCCTTCGACCGCGGAGGCGAAGCTCGCGCGTGAGGCGCACGCGAGCGCCGCTGCGCCGACACCTGCCAGGAAGCGTGCCGGCAAGCAGGCTCGCGTCACAAAGCTGACGGCGCGGAAGAAGAGGGCTCGCACCAAGGTGCGCGCTGGCTGATGCCGATGTGAACACTTAAAGAGCTGCGCTGTTGCACCGTACTTCATCGAAGCACGAGGCAACATGCAGCGATCTCTCCGGACCGCGCACACCAAGTCCAACCATGTGAGCTGCCTGCTGGCATTGTCGCTGGCCTCGCTCTGCGCTTGCACCGCTCCGAGACAGTTCGGGCGTTCCAGCACGACGCCCATGCCGAGCGCTCTCGGCGGCGGTCAGAACCTCGCCTCTCGCGCGCCCGCGACGCTGAAGGTGATCCGCCCGGCGCCGCCAGCGCCGCCGCCGCTCTATCCCGACAACGTCGAGACGGGGGCGCCCTGGGCAGGGTTGCAGCTGGCGATGTCTCCGTTCGCGCAAGGCATCTTCGTGGGGCTGGTGAGCGCCGGATCGCCAGCGGAGGCTGCCGGCATTCAAGCAGGTGACTACATCTTTCAGCTCGATGGCCGCGCCGTGAGCGACGCGCTCGAGGTGCTGTCCGAGATCGAGCGTGTGGGCGTCGGTGGTAGCCTGCGGTTCGGTGTGCACCGCAATCAGCACGTGCGCTTGTTCCGCGTGGAGCCGGTAGCGCGGCCTGCGCCGGTGAGCGTCGAAGCGCTCGCGGCTCCGCCAGCCGCCGCGACGCTGCCGTCGGCCGCGCTCGAGCAGCCCAAGCCCACCCAGCGCGACTGAGCCGGCGCACGACAGGCGCGGGAGCCTAGCCCAGAGAGTTGCGCGAAACGCGCAATTGCTTGTCAAGCCGTAGGGCCGTTCCGTGGCGGCTGCAGAACCCCGGGGCCGCATTGCGCGGGTGAACCACGAAGACTTGGCACTGTCCCCTTCGTTCGCAATGATCGCCCCCATGCAGGGGAGAGACCCGCGCCGCCGGGCGAGCGCGCAGCAGTGGGCCTTGGGAATGTGGCTGAGCGCGCTCTGCGCCGCGGGCTGCGGCTCCGACGCGCCGCGCTCCCGCCCGGCTCCGCTCGCCGCGCTGGAGCCCGCGCTGCCGGGCGAGGCGAGCTCTCCAGCTCCGCCGCAGGAGCCGTCGGCGGCGCCGCTGCTCGAGCTCGACGAGTCGGGCGCGGCCGCCGAGTTCGTCGATGAGGATGAAACAGCGCCCATGCCGCAGCTGGCGGCCCAGGAAGCGTGCGCGGCCACGGCGATCGCCGCCGAGCGCGTGGAGCGCGTGGTCGAGGTGCCGGTCGAGGAGCAGGTGACCGTGCCTTCGGTGTTCTATCTGATGCTCGACAGCTCGGGCAGCATGGTGAGCGATCCGTTCACGCTGGCGGGCCTGGTCGAAGCCGTGCTCGATCTGTTCGGGCTGGGGCAGCGGCCGCCTCAGCCCACCAAGTGGGATTACACGCTCGACGGTCTCGAGACGTTCTTGAATGATCCCGCTTCGGCCGGGCTCGAGCTGGGGCTGGGATACTTTCCCGAGGGCGGCCTGTGTGACGGCTCCGGCTACGACGTGCCCAGCGTGCCGCTGGGGCTGCTGCCGGATCAAGCGCCGCTGCTCGGCGCCTCGCTGAGGGCGCGGCAGCCGCTGGGCAACACGCCGCTCGAGGGCGCGCTGCGGGGCGTGACCAACTACTGTCTTCAGTACAACGCAGAGCATCCGCAGGCGAGCTGCGTCGCCGTGTTGATCACGGACGGCGCAGCCGACCAGTGTGATGCGCGCAGCGCGGCCGATCTGGCGGCGATCGCCGCCCGTGCGCGCGAGGGCGGCGTGATCACGTACGCCGCGGGCATGCAGGGCGCGGATTTCGGCGTGCTGGACGCGATCGGCGAGGCCGGCGGCGGCGACTGCGATCCCGGGCAGCCGGGCTTTGCCTGCGATCTGACGGCGAACCGGCAAGCGCTGGTGGCCGCTCTCGACTCGATCCGCGATCGCACCCGCACGCAGCTGCGCACCGAGCGACACACCGAGATCCAGCGCGAGCTGCTGCCTTGCGAGTGGCAGCTGCCCGCCGCTCCTTCCGGCGCGACGCTCGATCCGGAGCGCGTGAACGTGCGCCTATCGCTGGGCGGCGGCGAGGGTGCACTGTCCAGGGTGGCGGATGCCGCTCGCTGCGCAGAGGGCGGCGGCTGGTACTACGATGATCCGGCGGCGCCCGCGCGCATCCTGGCTTGTCCCGCGAGCTGCGAGGCGCTGCGAGCGGAGCCCGAGGCGCGTGTGGAACTGCTGCTCGGCTGCAAGACCGTGCTGCGCTGAAGCGCAGCGCCGCTGCGCGGGCCTGCGCCGCTGCGCTCTCGATCAGCGCCGCCGGCGGCGCGCCGCCGCCAGCGCCAGACCGAGCGCCAGCAGCCCACCGCCTCGGTCCGAAGCAGTGCCCATGCGGCAGCCGCAGCCGCTCTGCGCGTTGCCCGGGGCATCGGAGCCGCTCGAGTCGAGCGCGTGGGCGCCGCCGAGCTGCGGATCGCTGCCGGTGGCGCCCGCGGCGTTGGCGCCGGCCGCGCCTGCGGCGTTGGCTCCGCCGGCTCCGCCGTTGTTGGTGGCGCCGCTCGCGCCGTCGCCGGCAGGCTGGTGCTCCGGGTCCTGGCCGTGCTCGTCGAGCCAGTTGCTGAGCCAAGCGAGCGGCGCGGTCCAGTT
>DASTRX010000137.1:0-8431 GCA_035760985.1 Polyangiaceae bacterium | reverse complement strand
GTACGGCGACGATGCGGTCACCGGCGCGCCCAAGAGCTTCGGCCCGCGCGGCACGCCGGGCGTGTGGGGCGGCATCGCGTACGACTCCTACTACGTGGAGGTCCCCGCCGGCTACGCGCGCCTGGTCTGGGGCGATTTCACCCTCAGCGCGCGCGGCAGCATCTACACGCGCGCGACACCGTACATCGACTCCAAGGTGAACCCGGTGGGCGACTTCGACGACCCGAAGAGCAACGAGTCGGACCGCTTCGCCGAGCTGGGCCTGGAATATGCCCACACCATTTCGCAGCTGGTCGACCTCTCGGTGCGCGGTTACACGGACTTCTACCGCTACCACTGGCTCAACCGCAGCTCCGCTGCCGAGGACTGTTTCAGCGGTGGTACATCCGGCTGCACCCAGGAGCTGACCGCGAGCGGCACCAAGCTGGGCGCCGAATCGGAGCTGGAGTTCTCCTGGCTGCCGGAGCTGCGCCTCTCGACGTTGCTCGGCGCGGGCGTGAAGGGCCGCTGGATCGACTCCGACCTGAACGTGCGCGACCGCGCCACGGGCGCGTTGGCGCCGGAGGCCAACGACTACTCGCGCACCGACTACGCCGCGGCCATCTATGCCGAGCAGCACATCAGCCCGCTGCGCTGGCTGGACGTGAACGCCGGCCTGCGCTGGGATTACGACCAGCGAGCCAGCGAGCAAGCGCTCTCTCCGCGCTCGGCGGTGGGCATCACACCGTGGGATCAGGGCCGGCTCAAGCTGATCTACTCCGAGGCCTTCCGCGCGCCCTCCGCGTACGAGATCGAATACGCCAACCCGACCTACCAGATCCGACCGTCGGGGCTGTCCGCGGAGACAGTGCGCTCGGTGGAAGGCTCGCTGGAACAGCGCTTCGGCACCCAGCGGGTGCTGATCGGCGGTTTCCGTTCCTGGTGGCGTGACATGGTCTCGCTCACGGCGCTCGGCGCCGCGGAGCTGCAGGCCGCGAAGGGCGCCGGCCAGCTCGACGACGGCGTCACGGAAGCCTACCAGTACCAGAACCTGGCCAAGATCCAGAACTACGGCATCAACGCCGCCTTCGAGGGCAGCTTGCTGGGCGAGCGCCTGCGCTACGGCCTGAACGTGACCGATGCCGTCTCGCGCGTCGACGAGGGGGACGGCAACAGCCACGAGCTCACCGTCGGACCGAGCCTGTTCGGCAACGCGCGCGTCGCCTACGACTTCGGCGAGCCCTGGCCGACGCTGGGCCTGGCAGCGCAGTACCTGGGCCGCCGCCCCGCGGACCGAGCCTTCGACGGCGGCTTCACCAGGACGCCGTACGCGGCCCCCCACGTCGAGCTGCGCCTCACGGCGACCGGCCAGGCTCCGTTCCTCAGCGGCCTCGGCTATCGCATCATCGGCGACTACGCCTTCGCGAAGCAGGCCCCTTACGTGATCGGCCCCAATCAGTACGCGAGCGACACAACGACCCCGTACGAGCTGGCACCGGTGCGCCGCACGCAGCTCTTCCTGCAGCTCGAATACCAGTACGATCCCTGAGCCGGCGCCTGCTGGACCCGCTCGCTCAGGGTGGGCTGCCCCAGCATCTCATGTGATGCTGCGCGTCGACCGCACAGGTCCGATAGCGCCCGGTGGACACCTGCTGCACGGGGCCGAGGTCCGCCGGCACTCCAGCCTGACCGCCGTCGTTGCGCCCCCAGCAGCGGAGCTGACCGCTGGAGTCGATGGCGCAGGTGTGAAACGAGCGGGATGAGACAGCGGCGACCGAGTCCAGATCGGCGGGCGTCTGCCCCGAGCTGTCGTTTCCCCAGCAGGTCAGCTGCTCTGCTGAGGAGATCGCGCAGGCGTGCGCGCCGCCGACGCTCAGACCGGTGGCGGTACCTTCGCCCTCCAGCTCCAGCTGCGCGAGCGGCTGCTCGCGATCGCCCCAGCACACGACGTGGCCCGCCGCGTCGATCGCGCAGCTCGGGTACATGCCGGCGCTCACCTGGCGCACCGCGCCCAGGACGGGCGGAACGTCGAGCTGCCCGTGGTCGTTCCAGCCCCAGCAGCGGGGCGCCCCCTGAGCGTCGACAGCACAGGTGTGGCGGAAGCCGGTCGATACCTGCGCGACCGGGCCCAACGCCGCCGGCACCTGCGTCTGCCCATCCGAGTCGTAGCCCCAGCACGTGAGCTGGCCACTGGTGTCGATCGCGCAGCTGTGCCCGCCACCCGAGTCCAGCGCCGCGCCCGCGCCGAGCCAGCGCGGCACGGCGATCTGCGAGAGCTGGTACTCGCCCCAGCAGTGGATCTTGCCGGCCAGCGTCAACACGCAAACATGCTTCTCGCCGACGCTGACCCGGGCGATCGAGTCGAGCTCGAGCAAGGGCGCGGCCGAGCCGAAGTCATAGTCCGACCAGCAGGAGACCTGGCCGTCCCGCAGCAACGCGCAGGTGTGCAAGTAGCCCGCGTGCACCTCGCGCACCGGGCCCAGCGCGGGCACGCTGGTGTGGTGCGCGGGATCGAGCCCGCCCCAGCAGCGCACGGCGCCGCCCGCGTCGACCGCGCAGCTGTGGAACGCGCCGGCGGTCACCTGCACGGCGGGCCCCAGATCCGCCGGCACGTCGCTCTGACCCGCGTCGTCGCGTCCCCAGCAGCTCACCTGCCCCGCGCGATCGAGCGCGCAGGTGTGGTACGGGCCCGCCGAGAGCTGTGCGATCGCACCCAGCGAGTCCGGCACATCCGCTTGCCCGAAATCGAGCTTGGCGCTGCCGCCCACCTTCCAGCACACGACCGCGCCGGCATCGTTCAAGGCGCACAGGTGCACGCCGCCCGCCGAGAGCTGGGTCACGCGACCCAGCCCCGCCGGCAGGGCCAGCGCGCGACCGTCCTTCCAGCAAGCTGCCTTGCCGTCGAGATCGCGCGCGCAGGTCGAGAGCGAGCTGGTGACCACTTGCACCACGCCCGTGAACGTGGCCGGGACCATGTTCTTGCCCGCGCCCCAGCAGCGCACGCCGCCCTCGGCGTTGACGGCGCAGGAGCGGCCTTCGCCCAGCCCCAGTTGCACCGCGCTGCCCAGCCCGGCCGGCAGCCGTGTTTCACCCAGATTGCCGTAGCCCCAGCACTGCACCTCGCCCGCGGCGTCGAGCGCGCAGGCGTGCCAGAGGCCCACCGCCAGGCTAGTCCTCGGGCCCAGCAGGGCGGGCACGGAGACCGGCGTGGCGCCCTCGGCGGAGACGAACTGTTGCTCGACGGGATCGTCCTGCGCGGCTCCGTCGAGCTGCGAACCGTCGAGCTGCGAACCGTCGAGGCGAGTGCCGTCCAAGCCTTCGTCGCCGTGCGGGGCCGACGTGGGGGCGCCGCAGCCCATCGCTGTCGCGAACAGGCACGGCACACACCAGCTCCAAGGCTCCTGCGGCTGAAGCACTCCAGGGGCAGAACGGCTGCGCACAACCAGCTGGGATCGCGATCCGCGCGCCAGCGCGAGTCTTAACGCTGCAGGTCGCTGGCAGATCTGCCGGCGTCAGCTGCTTGGCACCCTGGCGCTGCAATGGGCACATCCTGGGGTTGTGCGGGGTGCTGCGGGGGCGAGCCCATCCGCTGCTCCAAGTGCGCGAGAGTCAGCGGCAGAACTCGAGCAGCGCCGTCTCCAGCACGGCCTTTTGCGGCAAGCGCGAGCCGCCTTTGACGTCCAGATCGACCTGGGCCAGCGTCTCCAGCCAGCGCTCGGCGCGCTCCAGCGGCAGCTGCCGCAGCTGATCGTTGAGGTCACGGATCTTGAAGGGCGGCACACCTGCCTGGCGCGCGGCATCGTCCGCGGACAGGCCGGCGCGGCGCGCGGACGCGAAGCGGATCAGCTGGCGCGTGGACCAGCACAAGAGCCCGACCAGGCGCGGCCCGCCTCCGGGCTCGAACACGCGCTCCAGCGCCGCGAGCGCAGCTCCCGCGTCGCGCCGGCCCACCGCGCCCACCAGATCCCAGACCGTGGCGGGCTGCATGTTGGCGACGCAGGTGAGCACCGCCTCCTCGCTCAGCTCCGCGCCCTTGCCCACGTACAGCTCCACGCGCTCGATCGCGTCGGCGAGCGCGCACAGGTCGCTGCCCACCAGCTCCGCGATCAGATCGGCGGCGCGCGCCGAGATGGCGTGGCCTTGCTGCTTCGCGCGCTCGCGCACCCAGCCAGGCAGCATGGCGCGCGGCAAGGCGGCGCACAGCACCAGGAAGCCGTCCTTGCGCGCCTGATTCACCAGGCGCCGGCGGTTGTCCAGCTTGTCCGCGATCAACAGCAGCGTGGTGCGGTCGGACGGCGCCGCCGCGTACTCGGCGAGCTGATCGAGAGGCTTGTGCACCACGCCCTTGGCCTCGCTCTTGCCGTCTTCGTCGTCGTCGCCCTTGCCCTCCCAGCGCTCCAGGTCGCGCACCACCACCAGCCGGCGCGGGCCGAACATGGGCAGCGTGCGCGCCGCGGCCAGCACCGTGCGCGCCTCCACTTCGCCGGCCACGAACTGATCCTCGTTCAGGCTGGCTCCGCCCGGCCCCAGCACGGCGTCGCGCATGGCGCGCAGCACCTGCTGGCGAAAGTAGCGCTCCTCGCCTGCGATCAAGTAGACCGGCCGCAGCCGGCCCGCCTGCGCTTCGGCGGTCGCTTGCTCGGGGGTGAGCTGGGGCATGCTGCTCGCATAGGCAACGGCCCCGCGCGGATCAAGCAGGATCGCGCCGAACCGGCGGGCTCTCGGCCCGGCCCCCGCGCGCCCGGGCTCACTCCGCGCTCGGGGCCGTGCTCGCGCAGCTGGTTGGCATACTCCACGAGCAGGATGGCATTCTTCTTCACGATGCCCATGAGCAGCAGCAGGCCGATCATGCTGAACAAGTTGAGCGACTTGCCCGAGACCACCAGGCCCAGCACGGCACCGGCCATCGCCAGCGGCAAGATGGTGACCACGGTCAACGGATGCAGGAAGGAATTGAACTGGCTGGCGAGCACCATGTACGCGACCAGGATGCCGATCCCGAGCGCGAACCACAGACCGCTGGTGGTCTCCTCGAGCTGAGACGCCTGCCCCGTCGCCACAACGTGCACGCCCAGGGGCAGCGCGGCGCCGAGCTCCATGACCTTCGCCATGGCCTCCGCCTGCGAGTGGCCGGGGCCCACGTTGCCCCTGATGCTGATGGCACGCTCGCGATCGAGGTGGCTGATGGTCTGCAGCACCGGCTGCTCGCGTTGCGTGGCGAGCAAGGAGAGCGGCACCAGCGCGCCGCTGCCCGTGCGGATCTGGATGCGCGAGAGGTCTTCGGGCCGCGAGCGCTGGGCCGCCAGCAAGCGCATGCGGATGTCGATGCGGCGGCCTTCGGCGAGGCCCCGAGCACGCCCAGCGCCAGCGCCAGCACCAGCTTCGGCCAGCGCAGGCCCGCGGCGAGCGCGCGCGCATAGAATTGCTCCAGCCGCGCGAAGGCGGCATCCGCGGCGCGGCCGATGCGGCTCCGCCCGCTGCGCGAGGTGACCAGCATCTGCGCGCAGCGCGCCGGAGCGAGCGTGATGGCCTCGAAGTAGGAGAGCAGCACCGCGATCGAGAGCGTCACCCCGAACTGCAGGAAGAACTTGCCGATCTGCGCAACGCGCTCGGCTTCGGGCCGCTCGACGCGCTGGCACGCGAGGCGGGGCAGTGAGGCCTGACCGGCATGCCCGGCTTCAGCCGCGGCGCGTTCTCCGGCTCCACCTGGAAGCGCAACAGCAGCGGATCGGAGCCCGACCGCGCCCAGAGATCAAGGGACCCTCTTCGCCTGCGGGGAGGCGGCCTGCGTGGGCGAGCGCAATCTCAGCTGCGCCGACCGCGACCAGATCGTCGAGCGCGGGCAGTGCCTCACGAGCCCGACCGCGCCCAGCGAAGCAGCGCCGCCGCCCGCCGACAGCGCGCCTGAGAGCCGCGGCGAGCCGAGCTGCGAACAGCTGCTGGCGTACTGCAGGGCGAGTTGTACGGCTCCGGCAGCGACGGCCGCAGACTGCCAGGCGGCAGCCAGCGCGGGGGACCTCGAAGCATGCAGGGGTTGGCCGCTCGCCAACGGCGTGCTGTGCCGTCCCTGAGCTGGGGCAGGGACTCATCGTCCCTGAGTCTGCGCCAAGCGACGGAACTTTCACCGCGCCCTGCGGCGAAAGTGCATCGGTCTAGCGACCAGCGTGACCCTATCATTACCCTTTGTGTCGGGCCCTAAGGAAGCCGCAATTCTCACCGTGAGAGCGCCCGCTTCGGCGCAGGCGCCGCGAACGCCCCCGGTGCCTGGCGGCGGATGGGCAGCGCGGGCTCGCCAGTCGGGCGGGCTTGTAGTAAGAGCGCTGCCCAGAGCTGAATCGAGTCCACAGGTGAGCGGAGATCTATCGAGTCCCCGAGCCAGCTGGTTCGGCGGTGGGCCGCTGCGCCAGCGCGTCGACGGCGCCGAGCGCCTGTTGCCCAAGCCGCCCGGCACGCTGGTGATGGTGGGCAATTTCGACGGCGTGCACTGCGGCCACCGCTCGGTGTTGCAGCGTGGGTTGGCCAGGGCCGAGGAGCGGGGCCTGGTGCCGATCGTGCTCACCTTCGACCCGCATCCCTCGGTCGTGCTCGGCCGTGGCACGCGCGCGGTGCTCACGCCGCTGGATCGCAAGGTCGATCTGCTGGCGCGCCTGTCGCCGCAGCTGGGCATCGTGATCGAGCCGTTCACGCAGGAGCTGGCCAACGCCTCGCCGCGCGAGTTCGCGCGCGACCTGCTGCAGGGCAAGCTGGCGGCCAAGCTGGTCACGGTGGGCGAGAACTTTCGCTTCGGGCGGGGCCGCGCGGGCGACGCGGCCATGCTCGCCGCGCTCGGTCGCGAGCTCGGCTTCGAGGCTTGGGCGGAAGAGCTGCATGGCGACGCTGGCGGGGTGATCTCCAGCACCCGCATCCGCGAGCGGATCGCCAGCGGCGCTGTCGCGGACGCGGAACGCTTGCTCGGGCGCCCGCACGCCGTGAGCGGACGGGTCGAGCACGGCGAAAAGGTGGCGCGCCAGCTGGGCGTCCCCTCCGCCAACCTGAGCGCGATCCCGGAGCTGCTGCCGGCGCGTGGCGTGTACGCGGTGCTGGTGGACGTGCTCGAAGGCTCGAGCTACCGCCGGCTCGCGCCCGGTGTGGCCAACGTCGGCATCCGCCCCACGCTCGGCGAGGGCGTGCTCAAGGTCGAGGTGCACGCGCTCGGATTCTCGGGCGATCTGTACGGCCGCACGCTGCGTGCTCACTTCGTCTCCCGCCTGCGCGACGAGCTGAAGTTCGACGGCGTCGACCCCCTCCGTGCCCAGATCGACCAGGACAAGCTCGACGCCGCCCGCGTCCTCGCCGCTCGCGAGCCTGACCCAGCCGCCGGCGGCGCCTGGCACTGAGCCCACCCTGAGGTGTTTTTGGGCCGGGCCTCCGACTATGAGTCCCTGCCCCAACCTCGGGACGCTGCACGCCCGAGCCCGACCGACCGCCCCCGCGTGAGACGCGGGCCTCCTACCGATCGGTAACGGCTCCCGATCGGTAACGGCTCCTACCGATCGGTCATAGGTAGGATCTTTGCAAGCAGGCTTTCGTAGCGCCGGCGAGCGCCGCGCGTCCGCCGTGGGCGGCGCCCCTCTTCGAGCGAATCGAGTTGAGGTTTCCTGGGGAACCTGTCGTTTCGGCGCGGGCCCCCCCGCGGGGCGAGCGCCGCCCGCGTGCGCTTTCGCTTCCTGTCCCCCAATGCGCGACGCTCCCATCTCCGCCGCGAGCGTCGCCGCGGTCGCCTTGCCATCGGGATCGACCTGGTCGGTCTACCTGGGGGCTCCGCCGAAAGGGATCCACTTATGACGGATCGGTAGCAGAGTTTCCGAGTTCGCGAGGGCCCCGCCGAACGGCAGCGCCGGCAGCCTGCGGCGCCAGCTGCCGGCTGACGGGCCCTGCTCACCCGTCCATCACGCTCCGCGAGCCGCGACGGACCGTCGAAGTTCTTCGATGTCTCCGCAGGGCGGCGCGCAAAACCGCGCAACCCCGAGCGCTGCCTCGAGTTAATCTCTGCGGCCCAGGACCCGTTTCCGTCTGCTCGTTCCCGAGAGGTCCTCCCGCCGCGAGGTTCGATGCTGAACAACGACGTCAATCCCCAGACGCTCTCGCGTCTCGAGCTGCTGAAGCTCGCGCAGACCCTGAACGTCTCGGACGCGGACGTGATGACGCGCGCCGAGCTGCGCGCGGCGATCGAGCGCGCGCGCAAGCCGGAACCGCGAGTCCCGCCGCAACCCGCGACCTGGCTGGGCGTGGCGCGGCGGCTGCTCGCGAGCGTCGTCGAGCGGGGACTGCATCTGCCGGATGCGGCGGCGGTGATCCGCGGCGACGCGCCGTTGCGGCCCATGCCGAGCGGGCCGCCGCCGGTCGCGACCGTCACGCTGGCGCGCATCTACGCGGCGCAGGGCCACCTGGAACGCGGCATCGCCACGCTGGA
>DASTRX010000136.1:0-20997 GCA_035760985.1 Polyangiaceae bacterium | reverse complement strand
TCCTCCAGCAGCTCTGATTATGCCGCATACGAAAATGCCTCCCAGCTAGCCCAGAGCACCCGGGCGGCCGTACGCGGCATAAAACCGAACTCGGCATAATGCTCGGCCCATCACCGCGCTCTGCATCGGGGCGAGCTGCGCCGCACAGGCGACGCCAGCGATTTTTCGCGTAGTGCCGGGCGCGCCCGGCGTGCCGGGGGACGGCGGCGCGCCGGAGTCGGCGGCCTCGAGCTCGCTCGATGTCTGCGCGAAGGTGGCCTCTGGATTGCCAGCTTGGCCTTCGCGCGCCGGACGTCCAGGCCGTGCTCGCGGAGCTCCGGCAGCGGAGCGAGCTCGCCGCCGCCCCACCACCACAATGGATCCGCGAAGCGTTGCGGCGCCTGCATCCAGCTCCTGCGCGCACGCGCTGAGAGGGCGAGCGCCCGGCGTCGGTTCCGCGGCGGCACCCGAACAAGCGCCGCACGACGCGCTCCGAAGCCGCACGGCGCCCTGCGAAGCCGCACGGCGGCTCTCGGACCCTGCTCAGCCTCGCGCGCACGTACGACACCACGCGAGCAGGGTGCGCCGCCGGGCGGTGTTGCGCACGCGGCATCGGTGAACAACCGGTCTCGCAGCACACGGCAGGGGCGGAAGCGGAGGCTCGCTGGACGGCACTGCCCGCGCCGGCGTGAACAACGCTGACGGCGACCTGGCTCCTGCGCGCAGTCACCCGTCTGACGCCCGCGCCCCGAGGATTCGCCAAGTGCCACGCGGGTGAGGCCCGGCCAAAAATCGAGCTACCGATGTCAGCGCTGGCTGCGCCCGGCGGCGCGCGAGGGCTGGGCGCGCTCTTCAGGGCGCTGGACAGCCCACGCGCTGGGTCGAGATCGCGACGTCATCGACCCACAGATTCGTCGCGTTGTTGGTCTGCTGGTACTGCTCCCAGCCGAGGTGCAGGGTCGTGAACTGCGGTGGCGCGAGCCACTCGCCGTTCACGCCGTTGCCGAGGCAGCCGGAGCCGGGCGTGGTCGGGCGATCGATCACGTGCAGGTCGCTGACCTCGTTGCCGTTGAGCCAGAGTTGCTCTTCGTTGGTCGAGACCTTGAAGTGCCACTCCACGCAGGTCCACGCGCGCGTCGGCATGCGCGTGGCCGAGTGCGAGTAGCAGTCGGTCGAGACGCCCATGTTCGTCTCATAGTTCGCCATCAGCCCGGCGCCGTTCTGTTGCTGGCCACCGT
The DNA here is from genome assembly GCA_035760985.1 of Polyangiaceae bacterium. Taxonomy (GTDB): domain Bacteria; phylum Myxococcota_A; class Polyangia; order Polyangiales; family Polyangiaceae; genus SZUA-265. Next base: position 19,780 of record DASTRX010000136.1, on the reverse strand, counting down.
AGCGGTAGTAGGCGTCGTGAGTACCGTTCGCGGCGCGGCCCTCGCCCTGGAGGATGGTCCAGTGCACGGTCGCGTTGGGCGTTGCGTCCAGGTACATCATCGCGCGCCCGAACATCTCGCGCGAGGCGGCCGGAAAGATCTCCGAGCGGCCCTGGATCAGCGAGAAATAGCCGCGCCGGTACGCGCCCGCGGGCGCGAGCACGTGCACCGCGCGCGCGCCGCTGAAGGCCTGCACACCGTCCACGGTCACGGTGGCGCCGCTGCCGGTCTGATTCTGCCAGGGCGCTCCGGGGAACTGACCCGTGGCGTCGTCTTCGAAGTCGTCACAGAACAACGCGCTGGCGGGGCAAGAGCTGACTTGCGGAGGTGGTGTGACGTTGCCGGCACCGGCCGCGCCCGGCGCGCCGCCCGCGCCCGGTGTGCCGCCGCTCGCCATGCCCATGTTCCCCGTGCCGGCGCTGCCCATGCTGGCGCTGCCGGCGGCTCCGCCGGGCATCATGGCGCCGCCCGCGGCACCGATCGCGCCGGCGCCTGCGCCGTCCGAGGCGCCGCCCGCGCCTCCGGAGGCGATCGGGGTGGGCGTCACGCCCTGCTCCGAGGAGCTGCCCGGGGCACTCGTGAGCGGGCCCGCGTTCGCCGATGAGGCAGGGCTCGGCGACGATCCCGTCGCAGGCGCCGGCTCCGAGCCGGCGCTCGTGGCGCCCGGTCCGTTGTAGGGCGGCACTGTCTGCTGAGCCTCGTTGTCGCCAGGCTCGCTGGAGCAGGCGCAACAGCTGAAGACGAGGGCCAGTACGGAGACGCGGCGGTCGGCGCGGAACGGCATGATCGATCCGAATAGCAGCCTTGCGCCCCGAGGTCACGCCAGCGCGGTGAGGGCGGGCAAGGCACACGGAGCGCGGGTGGAATGTTGCTCCCGCGCCGTAGCAGCGCGCGGGGAACGGCAAGGCAGGCGCGGTTTCGTGAAAGACGCGCGCGCGCGCTTCGGACTAAGGGTGGAGCATGACGACCCGTCCCCGGCTTCGCACGGCTTCTCTGCTCTCCGCCGCAGCCCTCTCGGCGGCCCTGCTCGGCCTCGCTTGTGGTGACAGCTCCTCCAGCGGCCCCGGCGCTGAGCCGCCCCAGACCCAGCGCGAACCGGCGACGCCGGCGTCGTCTCCGTCCACGCCCGATGGGGCGGGCACGACCAACCCGGCTCCTCCGCCTGCGGCGATGCCGACGGGCAGCGCCGGGTCAGGGGCTACCGGCGAAGCGCCGCCCGGCGCCGTGGATCTGGCGCCTCCTCAGCAGGCTCCGTCCAGCACGAACGGCGGCGCCGCTGCGGAGCCTGACGCCGGGCAAGCTGCGCCCCCGCAGCAGCCTCCGGTCCAGCCCCCGCCCGAGCAGCAGCCGCAGCAGCCGCCGGCGTTCGCGCCCTGTCCGAGCGACGGCAGCGCCTGCCGCATCATGCCGCTCGGTGACTCGATCACGTTCGGCATCGGCTCTTCCGGCGGTGGCTACCGCGTGGAGCTGTTCCGGCAAGCGCTCGCTGCCCAGCGCAACATCACGTTCGTGGGCGTCGTGGCTCCCGGCGGCCAGAATGGCCCCAACGGCCCCAACATGGTCAACGGGCAGCCCTTCCCGCGCAATCACGAGGGCTTCTCGGGCTTCACGATCAGCGGCGGCGGCGCCGGGTCTCTGGCGGCGCAGGTCGACAACGCGATCGCGCAGACCAACCCCAACATCATCCTGCTGCACATCGGCACCAACGACGTGAACGGCAACATCAACCTCGGGCAGGCGCCCCAGCGCCTGGGCGCGCTGCTCGACCAGATCATCAATGACGCGCCCAACGCGCTGCTGGTGGTGGCACAGATCATCCCCACCGAGAACCAGCAGACGAACGCGCGCGTACAAGCTTACAACGCCGCGATTCCAGCGCTGGTGCAGGCGCGCGCCGACGCGGGCAAGCACATCGAGCTGCTCGACCTGTTCACCCCGTTCAGCTCGAACCCGAACTTCACCTCGCTGATGAACGACAACCTGCACCCCAACGACAGCGGCTACGTCGTGATGGGGCAGAACTGGTTCCAGGCGATCGAGGACGTGCTGCCGCAGCGCTGAGGCGGGTTCACCCCCGGCGGTAGACGCCGGGGGTGATGCCGGTGCGCTGCTTGAACGCCGAGTTGAGGTGGGCCTGCGTGGCGAAGCCGCAGGCCGCGGCGATGTTGGCGATCGAGCGGCTGCGGTCCTTGAGCATGGCTTTGGCCCGCTCCACCCGCCGCGCCAGCACGTACTGATACGGCGGCGTGCCGAAGCAGCGCTTGAACAAGCGCGAGAAGTGATCCGGGCTGTAGCCCGCGAGCTCGGCAAGCTCGGGTAGACCGATGTCGGTGGCCAGGTTGTCTTCCACGAACTGGATCAGGCGATCGCGCTGCCAGGGCGAGAGCGCGCCCGCATCGGGTGCGCTTCCCGTCGTCTGCAGGGCGTAGCGGCCGCGCAGGTAGGTGAGCAGCGTGAGCGAGAGCGCCTCGGTGTAGAGCGTGCCGAGCGGTTGCCCGGCGACGGCCTGCGCCTCCAGCCGCCGCACCAGATCCACGACGTGCGCGTCGACCAGCCCAAAGCGCGGGCCGCGCTCGGGATCGAAGCCGGGCGCGTCGCCGGCGCTCAGCTCCCGCGCGCGCGGCGCGGGGATCACCGCGGAGACGCAGGCGGTGCGTTGACCGCGCCACTCGATGTGCTCGAGCACCGTACCCTCGGGCATCAGATCGATCATGCCGCTGTGCCGTACGAAGCGGTGCCGCGAAGTGGGCGCATTCTGGTGCCGGCTGTGGATGGTCACTTCCGAGCGACCCCCGCTCCAGACCAGCACGGTGTCGAACTGCGCCGTGAGGTCCCCGCTGGTGCCCGCTCCGGGAAACTGGCCCGCGCGCAACGGAAGGCCGCGCCAGTCGCGCGTGGTCAGGTCCAGCCCGTACTTGGAACGGGGGCACGCTTCAGGATCGGCCGTCACGATGGCTCCGCCCAGAGTGTACACGGGTCGCGCGGCGCGCGAACCCCGTCGGGCAGCGGGTTCCCGGCGGCGCTTTATCGAAAATCGTTGTTTGCGTCGGTCACAGCACGCTTTTGCGTCGCAGCGAGGCGGCTGCGCCGGGAGCACGCGTTCAGGAGGCCCGCGGCACGACTTCGAGCACTGCCCCGACGTTGAACTCCTCGCACGCCATCAGGGGCTCCAAAACGGGGCGCAGCGTGCGCGCGAGGTAGCCCTGCAGACGATCGGCGAGCAAGCGGTTGGCGATCGCCGCCAGCACCATGCCCTGATCGAGCGCGAGGTAGCGCTCCGCGACCGAGCCGGTGACGACGTTCACGGAGTCCTTGAAGCCGCCTGCGCCGTACAGCGTGGGGAAGGCGCGGCGCAGCGCCGCCAGGTTATCGAGCGCGGCGTCGGGAGCGAAATCGAGCGCCAGGAAGGCCGCATGCGGAGTCACGATGCCGGCGCCGTAGTCGCGCGGCCCGCCCCCGCTCGCGTCCGGGCTCGTGGAGAAGAGCGTGCGGCGCTCGGCGTCCGCGGGGTAGCCGAGCGGATCCATGCCCAGCGCGGGCACGCCGTACTCGCGGTAGCCTCCGGCGGGATCGAGCGCCGGGCTGAAGCCCCAGTAGCCGTAGCGAGCCTCCTCCAGCCCAAACTCGATCTGCGCCTGCACGTAGAGCGGGTGCGTGAGCGCCCAGCTGCGCGTGCCCCAGCGCCTCTCCGGCACCACCAGCGCCGGCATCAGCGCTTCGAACATGCTGCCACCCCAGGTCGGCAGCAGCCGGCGCCCGCGGTACTCGTAGGCGCCCTCGAACACATCGACGCCGTGATAGTGGCGCCAGTGCCCGCTGGGCCGGGCCTTCTGCGCCCAGCCCTCGCGCTCCGGCAAGGTGCGAAAGGGCGCGAAGTAGTGCTCCGGCGGCAGCTGCCCGAGCGCGATGCCCAGATAGCTGGCGATGCGCGTCTCGGCATTGAACGCGCCGTAGTGGTGCGCGGTGTAGACGACCGACTCGCCCGTGGCCGCGTAGTCGTCGCGCGGCAGCGCAGCGCTGCTCGGCGGCTCCGCTCCACGCGGCCAGAATCCGCCGCGCAACAGGCCGGGGCCGGCGCCCTTCGCGTGCGCGTCGTAGAAGCAGCGAAAGTTCATGCTCGAGACCAGCCCGGAGGCGCGCTCCGCGAGCGCGGGCACGGCGTTGCGGATCATCACCAGCGCGCTCGCCAGCCAGCCGTTATCGACGCTGGAGGCGAAGGGATACACCGCTCCGTGCGGGGGCTCGGGCCAGCGCGTGAGCTTGTCCAGGGTCGCGACGTCGTACCAGTTGTAGAACTGGCCGCTGGCCTCGTGACGCTCCAGCACAGACAAGCTCTCCAGCGCGGCGCCCAGGCGCCGAACGGCCTCTGCGTTCGACATCAGGCACAGATCTCGCGCCGCGAGCGCGGCCCAGAGATACATGGCGATGTCGGTCGGCGAGGTGTACGCCGCGCGCGTTGCCGCGCCGAGCTCGGCGCCAATGGAGTCGGCGGGCAGCCCGCTCCCGGGCTCGACCAGGCGCTCGAAGGAGCGCCAGGTGCTGCGGGCATACGCTTCGAGATCGCTGCGGCCGTGCATGGCGCGCGTCGGTACGTCAGGGCGGGCGGCGTCGCTAGCCACCCCCAGGTTCCGGGGTGAAGGTCACGGGGTGTCGGCTGGGCGGTGAAACGGTGGTACACACGCGACTCGTCCGCGGCCCGGTCCGTGCTAGGGGGAGGCGCGATGCAGCCGCTCTACGGCCGGGAGGAGGTGGTCGGGCGCGCCCGTGCGGCGCTGGCTCGAGCCGCGCGCGGCGAGGGCCGGCTGTTGCTGTTCACGGGAGAGCCCGGCATCGGCAAATCGCGGCTGGCAGAGCAGGTCGCGAGCGATGCGCTGAGCCAGGGCTGGGCCGTGGCCTGGGGCCGCTGCTGGGAAGCGGGGGGCGCGCCGGCCTACTGGCCTTGGAGGCAGGTGTTCCGGAGCCTCGACATGGAGGCGGACCCCTTCGCGGAGGCGGCCGCCGAGCTGGCGCCGGCCGCGGCCGAGCTGCGCTTCGCCCTGTTCGAGCGCGCGGTGCGGCGGCTGCTGGAGCACGCGGGCCGTCAACCGCTGCTGCTGCTGCTGCTCGACGATCTGCACGCGGCCGACGCGCCTTCCTTGTTGCTCTTGCTGCTGCTGGCGCGCGAGATCGCGCGCGCACCGCTGTGCGTGGTCGGCGCTTACCGCGAGGCGGAGCTGCGGCTCTCGCCCGAGATCGCGGGGCTGCTCGCCAAGGTCGCGCGCGAGGCGGAGCTCTGGGCGCTGCCGCGGCTCTCGCCGGGCGATGTCGCGGCCTGGTTGCAGGCAGCCGACGAGCGCTCCAGCCCGGCGCGCGCGGAGTCGCTCTATCGCCTGACGGAAGGCCACCCGCTGTTGATCGTCGAGACGCTGCGGCTGCGCGCGCTCGAGGCCGGCGCCTGGCCGGCTCAGCCCGGCGCGGTGCTCGATGAACGGCTCGCGCCGCTGGTCGCGGCGGTGCGCGCGACGCTGGAGGTGGCGGCGGTGCTCGGGCGCGAGTTCTCGGGCGCCGAGGTCGCGGCAGCTGGTGAGCTGGCCCCGGATCAGGTGGCGGAAGCGCTGCGCGAGGCGCTGGCGGCCAGCATCGTCGTGCCGGCGGCGGCGCTCGACGGCTTCCGCTTTTCCCACGTGCTGCTGCGCGATCGGCTGTACCGCGACATCTTGCCCTCGCGGCGCGCCGCCCTGCATGCGCGCGCCGGCGAGCGGCTGCTCGCGCTGGGGGACCCGCAGGCGGCGGCGCATCACCTGTTCGAGGGCCATGTCGAGCCGGGGCCGCTCGGGCCGCCGGCGACGGTCGCGCGCGAGCGGGTCGGGAGCGTGGCGCTGGCGGCGGCCGAAGCGGCGCTCTCGCGCCTGGCCTTCGAAGCCGCGGTGAGCCTGGGGCGGCGCGCCCTGGGGCTGGCCGCGGCTGCGGGCGAACCCTTCGCGCAGCCCCTGCAGGCGCAGCTCGAGCTGGTGGTGGCGGAGTCCTTGATCCGGCTGGGCGAGACGAGCGAAGGCAAGCAGCTCGCGGCCCACGCCGCGCTGCTGGCGGCCAGCGCGGGCGCGCCGGAGCTGCAGGCGAGGGCGGCGCTCGTCTACGGCACCGAGCTGATGAGCGGCAGCATCGACGAGCAGATGAACGCGCTCTTGCGCGAGGCGCAGGCCCGGCTGGGCGAGGTCGACTCGCCGCTGCGCGCGCGGGTCTGCGCGCGGCTCGCCGCCGCCTTGACGCCGCCTCGCAGCTACCGAGACGCGCCGGAGATCGTCGGCTTGATGAGATCCGCGACGGACCTGGCGCGCCGCCTCGGGGACTGTCACACGCTGCTCTACGTGCTGCAGTTCTCGGCGACGGTGACGTTGCTGGTGCCGGATGAGGAGCGCTTCGCGCGCATCGAGGAGACGCTGGAGCTCGCGCGCGCGCTCGATCAGCGCGTGGTGCTGCTGACGACGCTGCCTGCTTATCTGACGGCGCTGCTGGTGCGCGGTGAGCGCGACCGCGCGGAGGCCGAGCTGCCCGCCTACGATCGCCTGCTGCAGGAGTTTCCGCAGCCGCTGCATCGCATCCGTCGCGGCATGATCGCCGCGTTGCTCAGCTTCCTGGACGGTGACGAGGAGCGGACGGAGCGCCAGCTCGCGGAGCTGCGAGCGCTGGTGCAACGCTGCGGCCCGGGGCCGGCGCACGCGCTCTGGCTCAGCCAGCGCCTGTCCTTCGCGCAGCTGCGCTGCCGGCCGGACTCGCTGGTGGCGGAGGCGGACGCGCTGATCGCGCATTTCGGCACCATGCTGGGCTCGGCGCCGTACATCGGCTGGATGCTGGCAGGGGTCGGGCGCCGGCAGGAGGCGCTGGAGCGGCTGGCGTCGGTTCGGATCGAGACCCTCCAGGAGGCGCCGGTCAACCTGATGGACCTGATGGGCCTGGCGGAATCGGCGCTGGTGCTGGGCGATCGAGAGTGCTGCCGCGCGGTCTATCCGCGTCTGCAGCTCGCGAGCGATCGCATGTTCTGGAATATCGGTCCTGGCTCGATCTTCGGTCCGACGGCGCGCATCCTGGGCGATCTGGCGCGGGTGCGGGGCGATGGCGCCGCAGCGGTGCGCCACTACGACGAGGCGATCGCGGTCTCTGAGCGCCTGCGCGCGCCCCTGCTGGTGGAGCTGTGCCGGCGCGGGCGGGCGGCAGCCCTCGCTCTGCCGGAGCCCCCGCCGCCCGCGACAGCGGCGGCCGCAGCCGAGTCCTCTGCGCCGGCGCCTGCGCGCGGCGAGCTCCGCTTGCGGCGCGAGGGGGACATCTGGACGCTCGTGTCCGGCGCGGGCACGCTCGTCCGGCTGCGCCACTCCAAGGGCCTCGGCTACCTGCAGGGGCTGCTCGAGCAGCCGGGGCGCCCGCTGCACGTGCTCGAGCTCGCGGGCATCGACCACGCCACGGGTGACGCCGGCAGCGTGCTCGACGCGCGCGCCAAGGAAGAATATCGGGCGCGCCTCGCGGAGCTGCGCAGCGAGCAGGAAGAAGCGGAACAATACCGCGATCTGGCGCGTGCCGAGCGCTGCGCGCGCGAGATCGAGGCGATGGCGGAGCAGCTGGCGGGCGCTGTCGGGCTCGGCGGGCGGGACCGACGCGCCGCCTCCGACGTCGAGCGCACGCGCATCAACGTGCAGCGCCGATTGAAGGACGTCGTCGAGCGCGTGAGCGCCGCGGACCCGGCCCTGGGCCGCATCCTGCGCGCCTCGCTCAGCACCGGTACCTTCTGCTGCTACCAGCCGCTCTGAGCCCCGCCCCGAAAAGACCAGCCACGGAACGACGTTCCACGCTTCGGAACGGATCCTCCTCGGAGGTAAAAAATGTTTCGTTTTTCCATGGACCCCGTGGCTCTGCGGCTGCTCGGCGCGCTGGCGCTCGGCCTGCCGAGCTGTACCAGCGCCGACGCCGTCCCCGCCGGGGACGCGCGCGCGGACGACGCCCCGGCGACCCGCGTCCAGTCGCTCTCCGCCGACCGCGGGCATCCGGGCCGGCGCCTGTTCGAGAGAGCCCTGCCGGGCTCCAACGGGCGCTCCTGCGCGACCTGCCACGTGCTGGACGAGGACACGACCCTGCACCCGGAGAGCGTCGCTGCGCGGCTCGCGCGCGCTCCCGGCGACCCGCTCTTCGATCGCCTGGATGCGGACGATCCCAGCGCGCAGACGCTCCGCTTCGAGCACCTGAAGAAGGGCCTGATCCGGGTGGTCTTGCCGCTGCCCGACAACATGGACCTGATCGACTTCGCGGGCAACGTGAGCACGCCGCCCGAGCGCACGATCGAAGTCTGGCGCGGCGTGCCCAGCGTGGCTGACACGGCGTTCACCGCGCCCTACCAGCTCGATGGACGCCAGGCGACGCTGGAGGACCAAGCCCAGGCGGCGATCACCAACCACAGCCAGGGTCCCCAGCAGCTGCGGCGTGAGCTGGAGCAGCTCGCCGACTTCGAACGCCAGGCCTTTGCCTCGCCGCGCTCCTGGTTCGTGTCCCGCCTGATCGACTATGGACTGCCGCTCGGAGAGATCCCCGTGCCGGAGAAGTTCGCGCCGCTCAACGCGAAAGAGCAGCGCGGCCTCGACGTGTACGAGCGAGCGTGCCAGGCTTGCCACGGATCGGCCACCAGCCAGCGCATCATCGATCGCGAGGTGCACGACCTCGGCTTTCCCGAGCTCAAAGCGGACGGCAACGTGCGCTTCGAGATGGTCGGCGGCAAGCCCGTGCCCGTGCTGCGGCCGCGCCCCGACGACGAGTTCCTCAACGTCGGCTTCGGCTTCGGCTCGTACGCGGGGCAGCTGGGCAAGGCCAAGGTCTTCAACTCCGACGTCGAGCTGCCGCGCTACCGCTTTCGCTTCTACAGCGACGCCACTCGCCGGCAGGCCGTGGTCGACCTGCCACCGGCGCCCGCCACGCAGAGCGGGGACCCGTTCGATTTTCGTCCGCAGCTCGACGCCGAGGGCGCGCCGATCGTCGGCCCCAACCTCGCCCCGCAGTTGTTCAGCACGGATCCCGGTCGCGCCGCGATCAGCGGCGACCCCGCGGACTTCGAGGCGTTCGACGTGCCGCCGCTGCGCGGCATCGCGCGTACGGCGCCCTATTATCACGACAACAGCATCGAGTCGCTCGAAGAGGTGATCGACAACTACAGCCGCTTCGTGCTGCGCGCGCTCCCTCCGCTGCAGCTGCAGCTGCACCCGCCCGAGACTCCCGACACTCCGCCGGAAGCGCTGAGCCGGGAGGAGAAGGCGGAACTGCTCGCGTTCCTGCGTCGCCTGTGAGGCGGGGCGTGTTAACGCGAGGCGATTTCGCCGACGGCGCCGCTGAGGGCGGGGCTAGATCGCCTCAGCGGGGCGCTGCGGTGGGGCGCGATGGTGGCTGGGTGCGGCTAGCCAGCGAGGAGCTGGCGCGGCACGGGCAATGCAACACCTGAAGGCATGACGATCCTACTCTTCCGCAATGACTCGCTGCGGATCGCAGCCGGTGTGATCTCGTGCGCGCTGTTCGCCCTGGGCCCGGGCTGCAGCGGCGACAATGATGAGCCGACCTATTCCGTGCCCGCGGCGGCAGGTGCGTCGGGCAGCTTGAACCGGGGCAGCGGCACGCTGCTGCCCGACGCGCCCGGCTCGCCGAGTCCGAACGATGGCACGCCGGGGACGCCGGGGCTGGGTACGGGCGGCTTGCCGGGCACCGGCGGCTTCTCGGGCATGGGTGGCTTGCCGGGGAGCGGTGGCTTGCCCGGGACTGGTGGTTTGCCGGGCACATCGGGCTTCGCTGGCAACGCGGGGTTCGCGGGCAGCACCGGCTTCGCGGGCAGCGGCGGAGTGGGCGGCGCGAGCGATCTGTTGCCCTGATCGGGGCCGAGCTCAGAGCAGCGGGATGCCGCCCAGCCGCAGGACGCCCCGGTGATCCGGGGCCGACCTGGTACCCCAGAGCGGTGGTCTTCGCTTCGAGCGCTCGCTAAGAGTGCGCATGGTGCGCGCCATCTCGCTGATCCTCCTGGGCCTGTGCCTGACCAGCGCCCCCGCCCGCGCGCAAGCACTCGAAGAGCCGTCCAGCTACGCCCCGCGCATCCATCGCCTGCGCTTCGACCTGCCGGCGCTGGACGTGCGCGAGAACCTGGAGCTCGGCTTCTGGCCGAGCATGCAACAGTCGCTGGCGATCGCCAAAGACTCCTATTACCTGGTGCACACCGCGATCCTGTCGATCCCGTACCCCCGCTTCGTGCCCAAGGCCCTCGTCTATTTCAGCGACGGCCTGTTGATCGTCGGCGCTGATTTCCTGGTTTCATTCCTGCCAGCGGGGGAGGGCTGGTTGCACGAGGAGTGGCACCGGGCGGTGATGAGCCGTCACGGCATCGGCAGCTACGACGGCATCTACGACCTGAAGGTGTTTGACGATCTGGTGAACGTCAGCCGCGTCAAGGACCAGGATCTGATCCGGCTCAAGCGCGAGCACCCTGCCGACCAGGTACGCCTGTCGGCCGCGGGCATCGAGGGGGATTTCGCGCTCGGGCTCGCGTTCGACAAGGACCGCTTCTTCTTCGGCACGCGGCCGGCGACCACGTTCACCGAGTGGATCACCGTGCTCAACGCGATCCTGTACATGAACGAAGCTGCCTTCAACTCCGACGGCACCACTGAGAAGGAGAACGAGCGCGATGGCGCGGACATCCGGCGCCGCGACTTCACCGGTCTCGATCCGGACGGCTGGGTCTACGATCTGTTCCGCCCCGACGAGCCCTACCAGGCGCGCGGCACTCATCCGTCCGGCGTTGGCATCGATCGCTATCGCTCGGAGGCCGACTTCAGCGCGCGCGAGCGGCGCTACTTGCAAAGGCAAGCCCGGCTCTCCTGGCTGAATCTGGCCAACCCGCAGCTGATCGGCTTGTACTCGTTCGCTCTCGGGAGCGTGGAGGGGCTGCCGCTGAGCTTCAACGCCAGCGTTCAGCACGTGATGGCACCCTTCGGCTACTCGCTGGCGCTGAACCTGTTCGGCAAGGCGGGGCCGTACAATGCCTTCGCGCAGCTGCGCGCGTACGTGAGCGACTCGCTCCTGTTACCCGGGCTGAGCGTCGAGCTGCTGCGCTACCCGCTGCGCTGGGCGGTGCTCAGCCCGCGCGTGCGCCTGTGGCTTCAACCGAGCGAGCAGCGCTTCTTCGCGAGCTCCGCGGCACCGGGCGGGGCGCTCGAGCTGCGGCTCAACGCGCCGCTCTTCGGCGACTTCGAACTCTACGTCGAGGGCCAGGCCAAGAGCGCGGGCTGGGTGCCGGGCAACGTCTTTCTCGGACCGAGCCTCAACCTGCGCACGGGCTTCGAGGCGTTCGCGTTCTAGTCAATGCCCCCGCGCGTCGCTGCGCGCGCTGACCACGCGATGGTGATGCCCCGACCCGTCGCGCTTGCGCGCGCCGACCACGCCCATCGTGATGCCCCCGCGCGTCGCTGCGCGCGCTGACCACGCGATGGTGATGCCCCGACCCGTCGCGCTGCGCGCCGACCACGCCATGGTGATGCCCCGACCCGTCGCGCTGCGCGCGCCGACCTCTCCCAAATCTGTGCTCGAGCTTCGCCCTGCGCGCAGATGGGGGAGGTAGACCTCGGGCGGCTCACCCCCTGCCGCCGTTCAAACGTCCCCCCCGTCACGGATGGGCGCCTCTGGCGGGGAGCCGTTGCCGACGTCACGTCAAGTGCGCTGCCCGGTGGGGGCTTTGCGGCGTGGAGTTGTGGTTCCCGCGGAAACCTCAGAGCGGGTGCTGCGAGGGGCGGAGCCATGGCGGTTCGCTGCAGTGGTTTGGTACCCGCGCTGCGCGGATAGGGACGTCCTGTCACTCCACCAACCCACGGTGCGCGGCCGTGGGCGCGGCGCCGAGCGTGGACGCGCAGCGCGGCGCCGAGCCGGGTCAGACTCGGCGTGCAGAACGTCACTGGTGCCTGCCCGGCGGGGGCTTTGCGGCATGGAGTTGTGGTTCCCGCGGAAACCTCAGAGCGGGTGCTGCGAGGGGCGGAGCCATGGCGGTTCGCTGCAGTGGTTTGGTACCCGCGCTGCGCGGATAGGGACGTCCTGTCCCTCCACCAACCCACGGTGCGCGGGCCGTGCGTCGCGATCGCCGCAAACTGGTCTATTGGCAGCGCTGGGCGGTGCGTTTCGCGGCCTCGTTGCAGCGTTGTTTGGCGTCGTCGCAGTAGCTCTCGACCGAGGCGACGTCGGGGTCGCGGTCGACCATCTGGCAGATCTGCTGGGCGAGGTCGCAGATCGCTTGTTTGCGTTCGCGCGCGGAGGGGCAATCGGGGGTGGAGAGCCGGACGGCGTCGTCGAGGCGCTGGCGCAACGTTTGAGTGCGTTCGGTGGGAGCGGGGCCGAAATCCCAGTCCAAACCGTCCTCTCTCGTGGCGCCTTTGGCGGGCGCGCGCCGCTTCGCCGCGGGCTTGGCCGGGCTGCGCGGGGCCACCGCCGGCGGCGGAGGAGCAGGAGCGAGCTCGGAGGGCGCGGGCTCGGCCCGGTCCTGCTCGGGAATCACGCTCTTCTGCTGCTCGCGCTCGGGCGCGGGCGCCGGCACGGCGGGCGCGGGCTCGGCGGGTTTGCCGTTCTGCGGCGGGGCCTCGCGCGGGGGTTCTCTGCCGCACGCGAGAAACAGCAACAGCGGCAGCAGCGGGCGCAGGCCGCTGCTGCTCGCGCGGCGCGCGGGGCTCATGCTGTTCGAGCGCGTCACTGGCGACCGTCCAGGCTGTCGTCGAGCAGTTGTTCGTTGATCTCGATGGCCTTCATGTAGCTGCTGGCGGCGCGGTCGCGATCGCCGAGCTGGCTCCGGGCCTGCCCCTGCAGGAGATAGAGCCGCGCCAGGAAGGGGCTCGGTGGCGCGCCGAGGTCGAGCCCGCGCTGCACCCAGTCGAGCGCGGCTCGCGGTTGGCCCAGGCGCAGCGCGACCTCCGCCAGGCGGCAATACAGATCCGGGCGGATGCGATCGGCGTTCGGCGGCGCGTCCGCGCCGCCGAAGCCCGACTCGAGCGCGCGCAGGCGCGCCTGCGCGCGCTCCAGCTCCGGCTTCGATTGCGCGCGATCGAGCTCCGCGTAGGCGCCGTCGACGCGCGGATCGCGCAGCTCCGACAGCACTTGCGCGCGGTACTTGCGGCTCTCGCGCTCCACCTGCTCGGTGGGCGGCGCGCTCTTCTCGGCCTCGGCCGCGCTCTGCTCTGCCAGCGGCGCGCTCGCGCGCGCCGCTGCGGCCGCGCCGCGCCCACCGCCGGGGGCGCTGGCGGCGGGCGCCGCCGGAGCGGCGTTCACCGCGGGAGCGGCGTTCGCGGCGCTGGCGATCGGACCGCCGACGCTAGTGGCATGGCCGCCGAGCGTGCCGGTCACGAACGCCTCCTGCTCGGCGCCGCCGGCGCTGGCCTTGCGGCGCGATGCCTCGCGCGCGTCGTCGCGCTGCGCGAGCGCGCCCCACCCGCGCCCCTCGACCGCGCGCGAGCTCAGTCCCTCGCTCGCCTCCGGCTTCGCCGGGGAGGGAGCGGCTGCCGCCAGCGAGTCCGCCGGCTCCACTGCCGCCGGCGAGTCCGCCGGCGCTGCCGCCGTGCTGGGCGGCTCTGCGCCGGGGGGCGTGTACGAAGAGCTGGCTTCCTGGCGTGCTGCAGGCGCGCTCAGTTGCCGAGCCCCGATCACTCCGATCACGACCACCGCTGTCGCTCCGCCGGCGAACGTCAGGCTGATGCCCAGCCAGTAGCGCCAGCCGCGGCGCTTGCGCGCGCGGCCCGATGCCGGCGCGAGCGAGGCCAGCAGATCGGCGCGCACCGCCGCGCTGCGCTCGGCGGAAAGCGGACCGCGCGCAGCGCTGAAGCGCAGCAGCGCTGCCGTCTCCAGCGCCGCTTCCGGCAGGTGGGTCCCGGGGCGACGAGCGTCGAGCGCTTCGCGCAGGGCGTTGGCCGCCTGCAACTCTTCGTCGCTCGGCTCGTCTTCGAGCTCCGGGTCAAACGGAGGTTCGCCGCTCATGGCAAGGCCACCTCACGTGAGGGCCTCTGCATGCGCTCCTCCCAGCTCTTGCGGAACGCGCGCAGGGCGCGCAGCAGCAGGACGTCGAACGTGCCGAGCTTGACGCCGAGCTGCTCGGCGCAGGTCTCTCTCGACAGATCCTGCAGGAAGCGCAGCTCGATGGCACGGCGGTAGCGTTCGTTGAGCTCGCCCAGCGTCTCCTGCACGGCTTGCCCGATCGCGTGGCGCGACACCTCGCGCTCGAACAGCTCCTCGGGAGAGGCGTTGGGGATGCAGAGCGGCTCGAGCAGGCTCTCGAAGTTGGCGAGCACGCGGCCGCTGACCTTCTTCGCCCGGTGCATGTCGAGCGCCTTGTTCTTGGCGATGCGCGCCAGCCAGTAGTAGATGCTGACCTTGCCGGGCTCGAAGTCTGCGAGCTTCTGGAAGGCGGTGCGAAAGGTCTCCGCCAGCGCGTCCTCCGCTGCCGCAGGGTTGCCCAGCACCGGCAGCAGCACGCGCTCGTACACGCGCGCTGCATAGGCATCGTACAGCTCGCCGAAGGCCGCCGTGTCCCCGCCGAGCGCGCGATCGATACACTGCCGTTCCCAGCTGCGTTGGGCGGTATCGTTCAGTTCGGCGTCCACGATGCATCGTTGGCGGGCCAGGTCGCCCCGAGCCCCAGCCCGGGATGCGGGAACGACGGACAGCCCTCTAGTTCAAAACGCGCGCGCGTCTTCGCGCTTACAGGAAGCTTACATGGAAGCGGCCCGCGGGCGTTCCGATTTGTGACGCGCGGCCGCGGCGCCCGGCGTTTTCCGGGTCTTGCTCGCTGGCGGCGGGAGAAACGGTAGGCAAAGCCCCGACACCCGCGGCCCAGCGGCCATCGCTGGTTGAGGCGCGTGAACGGCGCGCGCTCCTGTAAGCGCTGCCCGGCTCGCCGCGTTGCTCTGTCGTCAGTCACCTACGGGAGCAAAAGACGATGATCGGCAAGCAGCAAATGGTTCGCGGGTTGGTGGGTTGCGTCGCGCTCACGCTGATGGCGCAAGCGTGCGGTCTACAGAAGCCGGGACAGAGCGCCGGCGGCAGCGCGCCGCGCCCTGCAGCGCAGAGCGTGTCGGCGCCGGAGCCCGAACCGGCGAAGGGCGAGCTGGCCGATGACGACGCGCTGGGCAATGCGAGCGCACAGGCAGCGGCGCCGTCGCCCGCGAGTCCAGCGCCGCCGCCCGCGGCGAAACCCGCCCAGAGCCGCGCGCTGTTGCAGCGCGAGGAGGCCGAGATGGACTTCGCCGTCAGCGACAAGCAGGCCAAGCGCGGGATGATCGGTGGCGTCACTGCCACGAGCCGGCGCGGCGCCGCGGCCGTGCTGCAAGGTCCCGTCGCGCAGCCGCCGGGCGAGTTCAACACCGAAGCCTACGATGCGACGCAGGATACGCCCTTCGTGGCCGCCAGGGACACGCCGCTCTCCACCTTCTCGATCGACGTGGACACGGCGTCGTACAGCAATGTGCGGCGCTTCTTGAGCCAGGGCCAGCTGCCGCCGAGCGGCGCGGTGCGCGTCGAGGAGCTGGTGAACTACTTCACGTACGCTTACCCGGAGCCGGCGGGTGACGTGCCCTTCAGCGTGACCACCGAGATCTCGCAGGCGCCCTGGAATCCTCAGCACAAGCTGCTGCTGGTGGGGCTGCAGGGCAAGCACGTCGACGCACGGCAGCTGCCGGCGCGCAACCTGGTGTTCCTGCTGGATGTCTCGGGCTCGATGAACGAGCCGAACAAGCTGCCGCTGCTGAAGCGCTCGCTGAGCACGCTGGCGAGCAACCTGACCGAGCGCGATCAGGTCGCGATCGTGGTCTACGCGGGCGCGAGCGGGGTGGTCTTGCCGCCCACCAGCGGCGCGCGTCAGCCCGCGATCCGTGAGGCTCTGGAGCGGCTGGAGGCGGGCGGCAGCACCAACGGCGGCGAGGGTATCGAGCTCGCGTATGCGCTGGCTCAGCAGATGGCGCGCCCGGGCAGCATGACGCGCGTGGTGCTGGCGACGGACGGCGACTTCAACGTCGGCATGACGAACCAGAGTGACCTGTTCCGGCTGATCGAGGACAAGCGCAAGAGCGGCGTGTTCTTGAGCGTGCGCGGCTTCGGCATGGGCAACTACAAGGACTCGACGCTGGAGCTGCTGGCGGACAAGGGCAACGGCAACTACGCCTACATCGACACGCTCGCCGAGGCGCGCAAGGTGCTGGTGGCGCAGGCGGGCGCCACGCTGTCCACGCTGGCCAAGGACGTCAAGCTGCAGCTGGAGTTCAATCCAGCCAAGGTCGGCGCCTACCGCTTGATCGGCTACGAGAACCGCCGGCTCGCAGCGCGCGACTTCAACGACGACGCCAAGGACGCGGGCGAGCTCGGTGCGGGCCACAGCGTGACCGCGCTGTACGAAATCGTTCCGCCGGGCGTGGCCGCGGACAGCGGTCGAGTCGATGCCTTGCGCTATCAAGCGCCGGCCCAGCCAGTGCCCGGACACGGCGCGGAGCTGTGCTCGCTGAAGCTCCGTTACAAGGAGCCCACGTCGGAGAAGAGCAAGCTGGTCGAGCATGTCGTGCAGGACAGCGACAGCCAGCTCTCGGCGACCACTCCCAGCTTCCGCTTCGCGGCCGCGGTCGCGGTGTTCGGCATGACGCTGCGCGAATCACCGGCGCGCGGGAGCTCCAGCTTCGGGCTCGCTCGCCAGCTGGCCGAAGGTGCGCTGGGCACCGACTCCGAAGGATATCGCCATGAATTTTTGAGTCTGGTCGACACCGCCAAAGGTCTGCGCCCGTAAGCCTTTTCAGCGCCGAGGTCGCCCCGGGGGATCTGTTCGTTCCGGGGCGATCTGCCGGATCGAGTCGGCGCCCGGCAAATCGGGTCTGCGGCAAATCGGGTCACGCGATTGTGGACCACGGGCAGCGCGATCGCGTCGGATCGGGCCTCGAGCCTGGTTGCGCCGGATGACGATCCAGCATCAAAAGCGCTGCCGCTGACACTTGCGGTGCGACAGCTGTCGGCTAAGGTAAATCCGAAGAAGCCGCTATGACCGACATCCGTCTCACGAAGTGTGCGTCCGTGGTTGCTCTCGCGCTGGCCGCGACCGGCATCGGCTGCGGCAGCGGGGTGGCCGTCACGGACGAGGGCGTCGAGAGCGGTGTTGGGCAAGTGTCGGAGCCGATCGTCGGCGGCTCCACCGACAGGGAGCATGACGCGGTGCTGGCGATCGCGCTGGTCACGCGCCGCGAGGAGGCGCTGTGCAGCGGCTCCTTGATCGCGCCGAACCTCGTGCTCACCGCGCGTCACTGCGTGGCCGTGACCGCCAGCGAGCAGGTGCAGTGCGGCACGAGCACCTTCGGGCAGATCTATCGCCCCGACAATCTGTGGGTGAGCTCGTCCACCACCATTGGGAGCTCCAGCTTCTATCCGGTGCGCGAGATCGCCGTGCCTGATGACAACTCGGAGCTGTGCGGTTCGGACATCGCGCTGATGATCTTGAACGGGCAGTTCCGTGAGAGCTCGATCGCGCCGATCGCGCCGCGCCTGGATCAGCCGGCGAAGCGGGGTGAGCTGATCACCGCCGTCGGCTACGGGGACGCGCTCGCCGCGGGTGACCCGGGCGTCCGCCGCGCGCTGGACGGCATTCAGGTCCTGTGCGGTCCCAACGATTGCAACGCCCCGCAGTTGCTCACGCAGCGCGAGTTCGTGGGTCAGCAGGGCGTGTGTGACGGCGACTCCGGCGGTCCCGCGCTCGACTCGCAAGGCCGCGTCGTCGGCGTGGCCTCGCGCGCCACGGAGGACTGCGGCCTCGCCGTGTACTCCGCCGTCTCGCCCTGGCGCGACTGGATCGTCAGCGTCGCCGAGCACGCGGAGGAATTGGGCAACTATGCAACGCAGGAGTGGCTCGCGAACGAGCAAGACTTCTCCGGCGACGGGACGGGCGACGGGGTGGAACCGCCCCTGGTGGCAGCCAACGACGCGCCGTCGGCCAGCGACGATGCACCGAGCGGCAATTCACCCAGCGTTGCACCCGACGTGACGACCCGGCCCTCGAGCTCCGGCGGCGGCGGCTGCAGCGTGAGTTTGCAGGGCTCGTTGCTGAGCGATCCGGCCGTCAACAGGAACGCGCGGTTATCTGCGGGGGCACCCCGCGCCCCGGGTGCGGCCTGCCTCACCGCGGCGACGCTCGCCGGCGCCATGTTCCTGCGCCGGCGCTTCGCCGGCGGCCAGTTTTCCCGACGCCAGAAGCGCGCCCGCTGAGTCGAAGCGTGCGCTAAGTGGTTCTCAATCGTTAGCTGAATTGCCTTGTCGGCGATTTGTAAATACGGTTGGCAACTGTCCGAAAGCCGCTCGATGGCGCGAGCCATCGCGAGCGAAGCCGTGTACAAGGTCGCCAGGACGTCGTGGCGATGGGTACGCGAAAGGCGATCGGGCTGACCAGAGGGCTGCGCAGCAGCTCGTTGCTGCTCGCCGGGTCGCTCGCTGCTGCGTCGGTGTCGCTGCCGCCGCAGCGGGCCCACGCAGCGGAGGTCTCGGCCAGCGCGCGCGCCCACGCTCGCCGGCTGGTGGGCGAGGGCGACCAGCTGTACGCGCAGCGTGACTACGTGCAGGCGCTGGAACGCTACTCTGAGGCGTATCGGCTGATGCACGTGCCGACGGTCGGGGTCGAGGTGGTCAAGGTGCAGGAGGCGCTGGGCCAGATCCTGGAGGCCGCGCAGACGGCTCGAGAGGTGTCGGCCTTGCCGCGCCAGGCGAACGAGCCGGCGGTGTTCGGCGATGCGCGCTTGCAAGCTGCACAGGACGCGCTGCGCCTCAGCGCGCTCACCCCCACGCTGCTGCTCGACGTGGCGCCGCGCGGCGTGCTGTTCAGCGTGCAGATCGACGGCGTGGCCCCCAGCGGCGACTCACCGTTTCCTCTCAACCCGGGCCCGCACCGAGTGCTCGTGTCCGCGCAGGGCTACCAGTACGTCGAGACCGAGGTCTCGCTGCAGCAGGCGGAGCGCCAGACCTTGACGGTCACGCTGTTCCCGCTCGGCCGCGAGAGCGCAGCGGTGGTGCCGCCAGCGCCGCCGCCCGCCAGCGCGGATGCAGCAGTTCCAGCGCCGGCAACGCCCGCTCGAGCAACGCCCGTGCGCGAGTCCAGCTCGACGCGGACGCTGGGTTGGGTCGGCATCGGCGTCGCCGGCGCTGGCGTCGCCGCCGGCACGTTCGCGGGCATCACGGCCCTGAGCAAGAAGCCCGATTGTCCGGGGAACGTCTGCAGGCCGGACCAGCAGCAGGAGATCGACAGCTCCAGGCGCATGGGTCACATCGCCGACGTCAGCTTCGGCGTCGCGATCCTCGCCGGCGCGCTCGGCATCTGGGCCCTGGCGTCGAGCACCGGAGACGACGGCGAGAGCGCGGCGGCGAGCCCGCGCGAGCCGGAGCTGGCGGGGCGGCAGCGCGTCCAGCTGAGCGCGATCGACGTGGCTGGCGATCGCGACCGGGGCTCCTGGGAGCTGCGCCTCTCCGGCAGCTTCTGAGAGTCGCGCACCGCGGCGGGCCAGCGCTGCGGAATTTCGCGAGGCGTCTCCTCAACCGGCCTGCGCCGGTGGGAGAGGCGGGCTAGTGTTGCGTCTCGAAAGTAACAATCGTCGAAAGATGCCGCCCGGTGCCGGCGCTCAATCTGTGCAGAGGGGAGACGCAACACGTCGGCGCCGAAGGCGCCGCATAAAAAAACTAGTGTCGCGTCTAGAGTGCCGCG
>DASTRX010000135.1:0-11080 GCA_035760985.1 Polyangiaceae bacterium | reverse complement strand
TCCTCCAGCAGCTCTGATTATGCCGCATACGAAAATGCCTCCCAGCTAGCCCAGAGCACCCGGGCGGCCGTACGCGGCATAAAACCGAACTCGGCATAATGCTCGGCCCATCACCGCGCTCTGCATCGGGGCGAGCTGCGCGGAGCAGGCGATGCCAGCGACTTTCGCGTACTGCCGGATGCGTTCGGCGGGTCGGCAGACAGCAGCGCGTCCCCCGCGGCGCCGAGCTCGCTCGATGTTTCTGAAAAGGTGGCTTCCGGATTGTGCCAGCTGGGCTTTCGCCGAGCGGACGTGCACGCCGTGATCGCGGAGCTCCGGCAACAGAGCGAGCTAGCCGCCGCCTCGCCACAACAGTGGCTCCGCGAAGCGTTGCTGCGCCTGCATCCAGCTCCCGCGCGCGCTCGATGAGTCAGCCGGCGCTAGCGCTCAGGGTCCCCACATCCGGGAGGCGAGCCTCACACCGGCACCGCCCAAAAACCGCACGGTGCCGCCCGCACGGCCACGGCAAGCGGCTCCGCAGGGCTTCGTGCGATGTGGGCGCGCGAGGCCCCGAGGCTTCGAGCAGGGTTGTAGGGTTGAGGCCCGGACAAAATTCCAGCCGCCGAGGTCTCAGGCCAATGGCGCGCGCGGCGTGATGGCGCGCCTCCCGAGCCCCGCGCCGTCGCAGCGTGCAGCGTGTCAGGCGTCGGTCAGCTTGACGCGACGCTCGCCGAACACCGCCGAGATTTCCAGCTGCCCGCCGAGGGCCTCGACGTAGCGGCGCAAGGTCGACGTCAGATGATCGGTGCGGCTCTCCAGGCGCGAGAGCTCCGATTGGGTCATGCTGGCGGCACGGCTCACCTCCACCTGGGTGAGCTCGAGGTCCTGCCGCAGCGCCTTCAAGGTCAACTGCTCCAGCTGCTGCTTGGTGCGCGCCCGCACGCGCTCCTGCGCTTCGGGCGAGAGCTTGGCGTTTTGCAGGGCCTTCCAGCTCGGATTTCGCGCGTTGCTCATGGTTCCTCGGCTGACGACAGCTCAGGGCGCGCTGGCGACCTGTAGCTCGCGACAATATTCGCGCCAGCGCCGTTCGGCGAGGCGCACCGAATCTCCGTAGTAGGCGTGATCGAGCGGCTCGCCCAGGATCGCGAGGATGCGCCGGCGCGGGGCATCGATCGCGTACAGCAGGCGGTGCGGCGTGCGCAGCTCGGCGAGCGTCAGCTCGCGCAGCCCGCTCGATCGGTCCGCCACGTCCTCGACCCGCAACCCCACGCAGGCGAGCAGCTCGAGCAAGGCCGCTTGCACTGCCTCGTCGGGCAGTGGCTCGGGCCAGGCGCTCGCGGAGCGCGACAGCACGAGCGAGAGCGTCGCCGCGCGCACGCTGGCCCGCAGGCGATCGAGCAACTGCTGGGCGCGCGCCGCCGTGCGCGGCTCGAGCTTCAGAAAGCGGGACTGGAAACTCGGCGTCTCCAGGCAGCGCAGCGCCTCGTGCTGGGCGCGCAGCACCTGACTCACGCGCGCATGGGCTCGCTGCAGCAGCCACGCCTGCGGCGACGGCCCGTGCTGCGGCGAGCCGTCAAACCAGAGCAACAGCCGGCTGGAGCGCACACCGTCCAGCTCCGGCCCCAGGCGCTCCAGCACGTTCAACTCCGCCGCGACCTTCTCGGCGCTCTCGGAGTCCAGCGCCTGATACCAGCGCTCGAACTCGCCCGTGACGCTGATCTCGAACATGTCTGAAAATATGCTCCACAATGCATATGCCGTCAACCTCATTGGCGGCAACGCCGGCACGACGGGCGGGTCGCCCGCGCCCAAGAGCGTGATTCGCCCCGGAATTTCTGCTACGAGACGGCTCGCGATTTCGCGGGAGTGAGCTCTTGTTTTCCGTTCAACGTAAAGACTTCGGCGCGGACTTTGTTTTTGGCGTCGCCACCGCCGCCTATCAGATCGAAGGCGGTCAGCTCGACGGGCGGGGCAGCAGCATCTGGGACACGTTTGGTGCGACGCCCGGCAACACCAAAAACGGTGAGACGGGGCGCGAGGCCTGCGACCACTATCAGCGCTGGCCCGCCGATCTGGATCTGATCCGGGACGGCGGCTTCAACGGCTATCGTTTCTCCTTCGCCTGGCCGCGCTTGATCCCGCAGGGTACGGGCGCCGCCAACCCGAAGGGCATCGAGTTCTACGATCGCCTGATCGACGGCATGCTGGAGCGCGGCATCCGCCCGTTCGCGACGCTGTATCACTGGGATCTCCCCTCCGCGCTGCAGGACCGCGGCGGCTGGATGAACCGCGACATCGCGGGCTGGTTCGCGGACTACGCCGCGCTGGTCGCGCGCCGCTTCGGCGACCGGCTGGCCACCATCGCGACCCTGAACGAACCCTGGTGCACGGCTTACGTGGGTCACTACGCGGGCCGCCACGCCCCCGGCTATCGCGACCTGCGCGCCATGACGCGCGCCATGCATCACGTGCTGCTCGCGCACGGCACCGCGATCGACGCCCTGCGCGCGGAGAACGCCAAGAACCTCGGCTTGGTGCACGTGCTCAAGCACATGCAGCCCGCTTCGGACAGCGCCGAGGACGCCGCGGCGACCGCGCTCGAAGACGCGATGTTCAACACCTGGTACATGGACGGCCTGTTCAGGGCTCGCTACCCCGAGCTGTTGGTCGAGCTGCTCGCACCCTATCTGCCCGAGCGCTGGCAGGACGACCTGGCGATCGTCTCCCGCCCCCTCGACTGGATCGGCATCAACTACTACACGCGCCAGATCTGCCAGCACGACCCCTCGGTGCCCTTCTGGCGCACCAAGAAGATCGTGGGCGATCGCGAGAAGAACGATCTCGGCTGGGAGGTCTTCCCCGAGGGGCTCACGCACGTGCTCCAGCGCGTGACGCGCGAGTACACGCGCCTGCCCCTCTACGTCACCGAGAACGGCATCACGCACGGCGATGACACGCGGCGCGTCGCCTTCTACGACGCGCACCTGAAGGCCCTGCTCGACGCGCGGCGCGCCGGCTGCGACGTGCGCGGCTTCTTCGCCTGGTCCCTGCTCGACAACTACGAGTGGGCGGAGGGCTATACGCCGCGCTTCGGCATCGTGCACACCGACTACGCTTCGCAACGCCGGACCCCCAAGGGCAGCTACCTGGCCTTTCAGAAGCTGCTGCGCGACGGCTGAGGTCGCCTCGCGCCAGTCGATTTCGGCACGCTGGCCTGTGAGCTGGGCGCGGGCTGGCTTGCCTCGATGAACCTGCCCAGTTACAGATAGATACCTTGCTCCGGTTGGGTGGCCAAGTCGCGTTCTTCGCCGTGTTGCTCGCCGTCGGCTGCAACGTGATCACGGGTGTCGGCGATCTGCGGGTGGTCGACGACGGGTGCGGACTGGACGCGGGCGCGTGCGGTGGCGCCGCCAGCGAGCAGATCGAGCCGGTGAAGCCGCTGCCGCCGGACCCGGACGCAGCGGGCGCTGGCGAGGATCCCTGCGCGGGGATGCGGGCCATCACCGAGTTCACGCCCTCGAACGTGATCGGTCTCGAGGGCAGCTCCCCTTGCGGGTCCACCGCAACGCCGGGATCGGGCGGGGATGGCACCCGCGGAGCGAGCGCAGGCGCGGCGGGAGCTCCGGGAGCCGGCGCAGCCGCGGCAGAGGTCGACGCGGGCGCAGCGGGCGCCGGCATGCCCGCGATGCCCGCGATGTTCTGTACCCCCGGCTCCGTGCGCGCCTGCACGGGCAACGCGCTGTGCGCCGGAGCGCAGACGTGCGCCGCGGACGGCGGCAGCTTTTCCCCTTGCCTGTGCCCCGCGGCACCGACCCAGCCGATCCGCGGCTCGATCGCGGCCGCGTGCGCGAGCGATGCCGAGTGCGCGCCGGGCCTGGAGTGCGTGACCTCCGCCGATCGCACGGGCCCGTTCTCGGCGGGAGAGCAGCCTGGCGGCCCTCAGAACGGCTACTGCTCGCGCCCCTGCGGGGTGGACGCAGACTGCAGGGCCTCCGACCCGCTGGCGATCTGTCTGGGCCCGGGCGGCGGGCGCGATCACTGCTTCCAGGCCTGCAACGTGCTCGCGCAGACGTTCCCCGCGCAATGCAACGGGCGCGACGACCTGACCTGCGTGCCGCTGCTGGTGGGCGACGTGGATCGTTCGTACTGCGCGCCCGCCTGTCACGATGATGCGAGCTGCACGCCGGGCTTCTGCAATCTGGCGACGGGCCTGTGCCAGGATGCGAAGCCCACGGGCAAGCCGCTCGGCGCCGGCTGCGCCGGCAACGAGGAGTGCGCCGCGGGTGTGTGTTTTGCGCTGCGCGACGACCCGCC
Organism: Polyangiaceae bacterium; assembly: GCA_035760985.1. GTDB lineage: Bacteria > Myxococcota_A > Polyangia > Polyangiales > Polyangiaceae > SZUA-265. The sequence continues at coordinate 6,787 of DASTRX010000135.1, read as the reverse complement.
CGTGTGCACGGGCCTGTGCACGTTCGGCAGCGTCGCGGGCTGCGGCTTCGCGGAGGATGCGCCCGAGCGCGACGCAGCGTGCCTGGACACCGCTCTGGACGGCAACGCGGGGCCGGGCCTGTGCACCGAGCTGTGCGATACCGACGATGACTGCGAGCAGCGATCGGCGGGCTGGGTCTGTACGCCCTGGTCGCTCGATGTGCTGGCGGAGCGCGTGCTCACGTTCGAGCGCATCGGCTTCTGCGAGCTGGACCCAGGCGGCCTGGATTCAGGCGGGCTCGAGCCAGACGGCAGCGAAGCTGGCTGCAGCGAGGAGTGCCTGTTCGCTGGCGACGGCGAGTGCGACGACGGCGGGCGCGATTCCTTGACGGACCTGTGCCTGCTGGGCACGGACTGCAGCGATTGCGGAGCTCGCTGAGGAGGCGCTGAGGCCATGTTCCTGCCCTCGCCCGGCGCTCTGGTCGCCCACCGCTTCCGGTTGCGCCACCCCATCGGCAAGGGCGGCATGGGGCAGGTCTGGGAGGCGCACGACAAGGAGCTGGACGGCCCCTGCGCCGTGAAGTTCATCGTCGATCATCTGGCGCGCGATCCGGAGGCTCGCCTGCGCATGGTGCGCGAGGCGCGCGCCGTGGCCCGCCTGCGCTCGCCGCACGTGGTCAACATCCTGAGCGTCGGCGAGCACGAAGACGCGATGTACCTGGCGATGGAGCTGCTGGAGGGCGAGACGCTATCGACCCGGCTGGAGCGCACGGGCAAGCTCGATGCACAGACCACGCTCGCGCTGCTCGAGCAAGTCGCGCAGGTGCTCGACAAGGCGCACGCACACGGCGTCGTGCACCGCGATCTGAAGCCCGATAACATCTGGCTCTGCGCCGAGCCGAAGCTGTTCGTCAAGGTGCTCGACTTCGGCATCGCCAAGTCGCAACGGCTGAGCGCCGGAGCGACCGCCTCCGGCGCGCTGATGGGCACGCCGCAGTACATGAGCCCGGAGCAGGCCAACGGCGAGCGCGAGCTGGATCACCGCTCGGATCTGTGGTCGCTGGCCATCATCACCATGGAATGCTTGAGCGGCAAGCGGCCGTACGAAGCCAGCGGCCTCGGCAACTTGCTCATGAAGATCATGAGCTCGCCGCCGCCGGCGGTGCACGATCTCGACCCGACACTGCCGGCGAGCCTGGCACCCTGGTGGCAGCGCGCGCTCGCGCACGATCCGAACCAGCGCTTCCAGAGCGCGGCCGAGCTGATCCAGGCCCTCGGCAGCGGGCTGGCGACGCTGCCGTCCGGTCGCGGCCCGTTGCAGCTCGACAAGACGGCTCGCGGCAACTGGGCCGAGCCGACCCCCGCGCCGCACCCGCAGCCCCCGCATGTGCGGACGCTGGTGACCAACATCACGCCGGTGTGGGAGCCGACGCCCGCGCTCCGGCTGGATCGAGCACCGAGAGAGCGCGAGACCGCGGCGCGCGCACAGCTGACGCCGCAGCCTGGGCTCACGCAGCCGCTGTCGGCGCCGCGCGAGCGCGGCACGTCGGTGGGTCCGGTCACGCACACCGCGCAGCTGACGCGCCCGCCCCGGCGGCGCTCGCGGCGCTGGGGCCGCTACGCAGTGGGCGGGCTCACGCTGGGCGCGGCAGCGTTCGCCCTCTGGCGTGGGGTGTTGCAGCGCTCCGCGGCCCCGCCTGCCGAGGATGGCATCGACATTCACTGGAGCACCTTGCGCCCGATCCATTCGAGCGCCGAGCCCGAAGCGCCGCCGCGCGGGGAAGCACCCGCCGCTCCGGCGCCGGCAGCGCCGCCCGCAGAGGCGAGCCCGCTCGCGGCGCCGCAGCCTGCCGTGCCGCAGCCCACCGCGCCGCCGCCTGTCGCCGCGCCATTCGCGCGGCCCAACACGAGCGCACACAAGGCCTCGCCCGCCGCGACCCAGACGCCTGCCGCCGCCGCGAGGCGCCCGGAACGGCTGAGACCCGGCGCTCCGCCTGCAGCGACGGTGCCGCGACCGCCGGCTTCCCCAACGAGCAAGGCGCCGGACCCTCCTGCAGGGGCGGAGGACGCCAAGCTGAAGGAGCGGCTCGGGTTTTGAGCGGCCCCGCTGTCGCCGGCTACTGCCGCTGGCACTCGGGGCAGTAGTAGGTGCTTCTGGCGAGCGGGCCCTGGCGCTGCATCTGGATGCGCGCCCCGCATTTCAAGCACGGCTCGCCGCTGCGCCCGTAGACCCAGTGCCGGGATGCGACGCGGCCTTCCGGCGTCGTACGCCGGCGCTCGCCCACGTTGCGCCGCATCCAGGTGCGGGCCAGGTCCACGATCTCCTGGAGCCTGGCGTCGGCGACCCCACCCAGCGGCTGGAACGGCGAGATGCGCGTCATGAACAGCAGCTCGGACTTGTAGACGTTGCCGATCCCCGCGAGCAGCTCCTGGTCGAGCAGCGCCGCTCCGATCGGCTGCTCGGGGTGCGCGCGCAGGCGGCGCAGGATCTCCGCGCTGTCGAGCACCGGCGCGAGCACGTCGGGCCCCAGCCGCGAGAGCACGGGGTGGCGATGGAGCTCGCCCCGCCTCAGCAGCTCCACGCTGGGCGCATCCAGGCAGAGCACGATCTTGTCCTCCGTCGCCAGCAGCCAGCGCACGTGGGGGTTGGTGAGCGGCCCCCCATACGTGCCATCGCGCACGCGGATCGTGCCGTGCATGCGCAGGTGCGTGCGCAGGACGTGACCTTCGTCGAACTCGATCAACAGCTGCTTGCCCCGAGCGCTCGCCGACACGACGCGGTGCCCCTCCAGCCGCCCCAGGTCGGCGCGCGTCGAGAGCGCGCGCTGCAGCGTCTTGTCGCGCAGCGCGGCGTCGATCGCGCGCGCCCAGCCGTGCAGGGTGTCACCCTCGGGCACGGGCCGCTCCGGGCGCCGGCCGGGCGCCGCGCAACACGAACCCCTCGCCCACCGCGACGAACCCCGCTTGGCGCAGCGTCTCGCCGAGCGCGGACTCGCGCGCGGGCCGCCCGTCGATGGTCGCGAGGATGATGGCGCGCCGCAGCGCCCCGTCGACCAGGCCCGCCAGCGCAGCGGCGATGTGGCGCGCAGCGCGCGTGCGCTCGGGCTCCTCCGCCGGCAGGAACGTGAGCAAGGTCTTCTCGCGCCGGCCGAGGTAAGCGATCAGGCTGCCTTCCCACAGCACCACCTGGGCACCCGCCGCGCGCTGCGGCCGCACGTCGTTGTCGGGCCAGGGCAGCGCGGCGCCATATGGGTTGGCCGGATCGGTGGCGGCCAGCACGACCGGCGGCGCCTCGGCGCGCGGCTCGCGCAGAGCGCGCAGGCGATCCTCGGCGCCGGCGCGCGCGAACTGCGCCGCGCCCAGCCCGGCGACGAAGTAGCCGCGGCGAATGCGGCCCGCCTCTTCCAGAGCCTTGAGCACGGGATAGAGCTCGCTGAAGGTTCCCAGCCGATCCGCGGCGATCGCCTCGCGCGGCAGCACGCCGTGGCGCTCCAGCAAGACCTCGACGCGCGCCGCCACCGCTTCGGCGCCGGTGGGCGCCGGCGAGGCCGCGTCGGGCAACCAGCGCTCGAGCAGCGACCAGCGCCCCTCGCTGCCGGACGCTGCCGCGCTGGGCGCGCGCAGCGGGCGGCGGCGCAGCGGGCGGCGATCGGGCTTGGTCTGCTCCAGCCGCGAGCGCAGCGGGGCGATGGTGTCGTTGGTGAGCTCGCCGGCGAACACCATGTCCCAGAGCGTCTCCAGCAGCTCGGGCGCGAACGCGCCCGTCTTGCGCAGCAGCTCGCTGAAGAAGGAGGCGCCCTGGCGGCGCAGGTGCTGGCGCACCTGCTCCGCGAGCGGACCCGCCAGCGGGGTCACGGGCGGCGCCAGCAGCGCGTAGCGGTCGGCGCGATAGAACGCGATGCGCCCGTCGTTGGGCGCGATCGGCTCCAGCCCGCGCCAGACGAACTCGCCGCTGCCGGTGAAGGCGTCGAGCTCGGCGGGCTGATAGTTCGCGACGCGCGCTGGCAGCACGTGCGCCTCCAGCACCGAGGCCACGAGCGGCGCGCCCTCGAGCTGCAGCAGCGCCGTCGCCAGCACATCCGGGCCGTGGCGCGGCTCGGCGGCGCCTTGCCACTCCAGCAGCAGCCGCGCGTAGGCGCTCGGGGCGACCGGCTCGACCTCCCGCCGCAGCTTGACCAGGCTCTTTTGCTTGATGCGGCGCAACACCTCCGCGTCGCACCACTCGACGCCGTGCCCGCCGGAGAGGAAGGCGCCCCGCAGCAGGCGGCTGCGCTCCGCCAGCGCCTCGAGCACGATCTGGGCAGCGCTCGCGGCGAGCCCGAAGCGAGCGCACAGCTCCTCGCGGGTGAACGGGCCGCGCGTACGGGCATGACGCGATACCAGGTCTTGCAGCGCGTTGGGCACGGGCTCCAGGAACGCTCCCGGCAGGCCCCGCGGCAGCGCCACCCCCAGCGCGTCGCGCAGGCGCGCCGCGTCCTCCGCCGCGGCGAAGCGCTCGGCGCCCGCGATCGCCACGCGGATCACGCGCCGGGAGCGCTCGAGCTCCGCGAGCCAGCCCGCGAGCGCGCCGCGATCGCTCGCCCGCCGCTCCAGCTGCTCCAGCGACAGATCGCCGATGGCGATCAGCAGATCGTGCAGCGCGTCCGCGTGCTCGATCGGCCAGCCCAGGCGCTGCACGTCGTGCTCGACCTCCCGGATGGCGTCCGGATCGAGCAAGCTGCGCAGCTCCGCCTCGCCGAGCAGCGCCGCGAGCTGCGCCGGATCGATGGTCAGCGCCTGAGCGCGCCGCTCGGCCAGCGGCGCGTCCCCCTCGTAGATGAAGTTGCTCACGTACGAGAACAGCAGCGACGCTGCGAAGGGCGAGGCCGAACGGGACTGCACGCGCGCGACGCGCAGCTCGCGCGAGCTGAGCTGCTCGAGCAGGCGCCTCAGCCCCGGCACGTCGAACACGTCGCGCAAGCACTCCCGGAAGGTCTCCAGCAGGATCGGGAACTCCGGATACTTCGCGGCCGCGCGCAGCAGGTCCTGAGAGCGCCGGCGCTGCGCCCAGAGCGGCGCCCGCTGGCCCGGGCGGCGGCGCGGCAAGAGCAGCGCCCGCGCGGCATTTTCGCGAAAGCGCGCCGCGAACAGCGAGCTCGACGCGAGGCTCTTGTGCAGCAGGTCGTCGAGGCTCGCGAGCTCCGGCACCAGCAGATCGAGCTCGACCGCGCCCGTCGCCTCCGGGAAGCGAAACACGATGCCGTCGTCCGACCAGACCGCCTCCGATTCGATCCCCAGCGACTGCCGGTGCAGCTCCATGCAGGCCAGCGCCCAGGGCGCGTGCACGCGCGCCCCGAAGGGTGACAGCACGCACACTCGTTGGTCCCCGAGCTCGTCGGCGAATTGCTCGATCACGATCTGGCGATCGGTCGGCACCTCGGCGCCGGCCTCGCGCTGGGACGAGAGGTACTCGAGCAAGGTGTCCGCCGCTTCCGGATCGAGGCCTTGCCGGATCAGTCGCTCGCGCGCGGCCGGCGCGGGAGCGGCGGCGAGCTCACGGCTGAGCTGCCCGATGGCACGGCCGAGCTCCAGCGGCCTGCCCGGGCGATCGCCGCGCCAGAACGGCATGCGGCCCGGCTCGCCCGGCGCGGGGGTGACGAGCACGCGATCCACCGTGATGTCCTCGATGCGCCAGGAGCTCGCGCCGAGCAGGAACACGTCTCCCGCGCGCGACTCGAACACCATCTCCTCATCGAGCTCGCCCACCCGGATGCTCTTGCCCTCCGGCGCCGTCGCGAGGAACACGCCGAACAGCCCGCGATCGGGGATGGTGCCGCCGTTGATCACGGCGACGCTGCGCGCGCCCTGGCGCGCGCTCAGACGATGCGCGATGCGATCCCAGACCAGGCGCGGCTTGAGCTCCGCGAACTCGTCCGACGGATAGCGACCCGACAGCAGATCCAGCACGGCCTCGAAGGCTTGCCGCGGCAGCCCGCGGAACGGGGCCGCGCCGCGCACCAGCTGGAACAGCTCCTCCTCGCCGATCTCGCCGTCCGAAACGCTGGCCACGATCTGCTGCGCCAGCACGTCCAGCGGGTTGCGGGGAAAGCTGCTCGCCTCCACCGCGCCCGCGCGCATGCGCTCGGCGGTGGCGACGGACGCCAGGAGGTCGCCCTTGAACTTGGGGAACAGGATGCCGCGGGACTCGCCGCCGACGCTGTGGCCCGCGCGCCCGACCCGCTGCAGCCCCGCGGAGACGGAGGGCGGCGCCTCGATCTGGATCACCAGATCGATGGCGCCCATGTCGATGCCCAGCTCGAGCGAGGAGGTCGCCACCAGCGCTCGCAGACGACCGAGCTTGAGGGCGTCCTCGATCTCCACGCGCCGGTCCTTCGCCACCGAGCCGTGATGCGCGAACACCAGCGCCTCTCCCGCCACCTCGTTCAGGGAGGCGGCCAGGCGCTCGGCGAGGCGGCGGCTGTTCACGAACAACAGCGTCGAGCGGTGCTCGCGGATCAGCTGCACCAGTGGCTCGTGCAGCGCGGGCCAGATCGAGCGCGCCTCGCCGCTGCGATCGCCCCGGGACATGGCCTCCAGCGGCACCGCGACGCGCAGCGAGAGCCGCGGCGGCGCCGCCGTGTCGACGATCGTCACCGCTCGCGGCGCGGCGCTGCCGTCGGCCTCCAGCGTGCTGCCGCCGAGGTACAGCGCTGCCTCCTCCACGGGCCGGACCGTCGCCGACAGCCCGACCCGCTGCAGCGGCGTGCGCAGCGTGCGCAGGCGCTCCAGCCGCTCCAGGCTCAGCGCCAGGTGCGCGCCGCGCTTGGTG
>DASTRX010000134.1:0-11358 GCA_035760985.1 Polyangiaceae bacterium | reverse complement strand
CGGCGGGCTTGTTTGGCTCGGGGGGCGCGGGCGGCGGCGGGGTCGACCAGGCCGCTGGCGCGGCCGCGGAAGATGGTGGCGGCGCCGGCGGCGGCGTCAGTATTTCGGCGAGTTCTGCCGGTGGCAATGCGATCCGCGGCGGTGGCGGCGGTGGGACGGGCGCGGACACGAACGTCGCGGTCACCCGGGCCGGCGGCGCGGGCGGCGGGAGCGGCGCGCGCTCGGACGGGGCGGTATCGGGGAGCGGCGCGGCGGCCACGGCGGCGGCCACGAACGGCGCGGACGGGAGCGACTCCGACGGCATCGAGCACGCTGCCGATGGCGGCAGCGGCGGCGGAAGCGCGGCCGGCGGCACCGTGGCGGCGGGCGACGGCGGCGCGGGCGGCTTTCCCGGAGGCGGCGGCGGTGGTGGCGGGGGCACCGATCGCAGCAGCGCGGGCACGGCCGTTGCCGGAGCGGGCGGGCCCGGTGGCGACGGCCTGGTCATCGTCATCACCCTTGGATGAGCAATTCACCCCCGCGTGAGCGGGGAGAAAGCAAGCAGAGCGAAATGGCAATTCAGAGCGTGACCATCAAATTCTCCGCGAAGAAAACGAACAACCAGGCCGTCGTCTGGACAAACGCCGCGGGCACCACGATGACCGAACTCGTGGGCACCGCTGCCAGCAAGACCGCCGCCGAGGCTCAGATCCAAAGCCAGATCGACGCTTCAATCGCGATTGCGTCCGGCAACTTGCAGGACCAGCAAGACGCCTCGGGCGCGTTCAACATCTGAATTCATCTTGGCGAGCTGCCGCGCGCTTCCTCGGCTCGCTGGGGCCGGGGAGCACGCCTGCCGCTTCAAACTCGTCACGCTTCGTCACCTGCGACCGCCCACCAAGGGGTGAAACCCATCATGAAACAGATTGCTACACTGGGAGTAGACCATGGCCTTGCACGACCGCATCTGCTCCGCCGCTTACGAGCAGCGTTGGCTCTTGGCCTTGGTCGCGCTCTATGCACTCGGGGCTATCTGGCGACTCTGGACACGGACACGTTACTTAGGCGTGGCCTTGGAGAGGCGCGAAGCCGTGAGCTGCTCGAGAGAGAGCGCGATCGCCGAGCGAGTCACGGACAGGCTCTTGAAACGCTTCTTCAAAGCGCCGAAGCCCACGCTGGAATCCTTGGCGAACGATACGACGACTCCGTGGAGTCTCGAGCCATCCACGGTGTCCTCTCCGAAGCGCGACGGATAGAGCTGGAGCAGAAGGCCTTGCTCATCCCGCCGCTCGCGGTCGATGTCCACTCGCGCAAGACGCCCGTGTCCGGCATGGCTTTCTGACCCGAGGTATTTCGACCATGGCTCAAGATGCACTCCGACGGACCTATGCGCGCGCCGAGTTTTCGAGCACTCCCGCCGACCAGAGCGTCAACCTGCCGCTCGTGCGCGCGCAGATCCTGCAAGCAGCGGGTTATTCGATCGCGCCCGTGAACGTCAGCGCGAGCGCGGATGGCGGAATCGAGGTCGTCTGGCTGTCGTTGCCGCTCGCCTCCGACGAGACGATCGTGGACGGCATCGTCGCGGCGCACAACGGCAGCCCCACGACGTCCCAACTCCAGCAGTTCCAATCGCTCGCCGACACCACGAACGCGACCACGACCTACGCCGCCAAGCAAGACGGCGGTGTCGATGTCGAATGGGTGACGGCGCCGCTCAAGGCGGGGGCCTATCTGCTGCGCTTCAGCGCTCAGGTGCGGATGAGCGCCACGGCGGCCAATACGGGCGTGCAGGCCCTGCTCCGCGCCGGGCTCGGCAGCAGCCTGAGCGGCGCCGACGATCGCGCCTACACCGAGGCGAGTTTCGCGAGCTCGACCATCGACCAGCTCTATGTCGTCTCCGACGTGATCACCGTCACCGAGGGGCAGCGCCTGCGCCTGCAGCCGCGCCTGCGCCGGCTCGGCGCGAGCGGCTCGGCCCTCATGCGCAACGCCTATCTCGATGTCCTGCAGGTGCCGGCAGGCTGAGACGGGCGAGCTTAGCCCGTGCGCCAGGCCGTGCCCCGGTGCGCCTGGCAGGTCGACAGCCACTGCCCGCGCTCGTCCTTGACCGCGGGCTCGCCGCAGGCCCAGCAACGGTGCTTGCGCTTGAGCTCGGCGCGGCGCTCGCGCTCGCGATCGTTGTGCGCGGCGCGGCAGGCCTTGCAGCGGCGCCCGCCGGACAGGGGCGGCTCGCTGCAGTCTTTGCAGACCTGCCCGGCGTCGCGGCTCGTGTGGGGGCCGCCCATCAGCCGCGCTCCAGCGCGTGCACGGTATTCCAATCGCGCTCCTCATCGTAGCGGTAATCCGCTGCGCATGCCGCTTCGTCGTCCGCGTCTCGCTCGAGGGTCGAGACGCGCGCGGTGTGTTCGTCGCCTTCGTCGCAGTCCGTCCAGTCTGCCGCGGTGACGGTCGCATAGACCCAGTTACCATCCGGATCGCCCGTCTGGATCCGGCTGTCGATCGACTCGACCTGCCAGAGGCAGCCCTCGCCAGCGCAGTAGTCGCCCTCGCTCGGGAGCCCGTTGCCCTGCTCGTAGATTCTCGCGTTGCTCATCGTGATCTCCTTCGGTGTGGCCCCTCTGGCCCACCCTGCCGCGCCGCGGGCTATCCCTGGCGCAGCCGGGCGGGTCAGCTGAGTTCCGCGGTGGGGTGATCGCGACGGACCCGGTCGAGGAGGCTGTCCACGGCCGCGCTCTGCATCCCGTAGGGGACATCGCGGCTCTCGTAGGCCTTGCCTTTGATCGTGCAGCGGGCGCCGTGGGCGAAGCCCTGGCCCAGCGCAATGACGCGCACCGTGTACTTCTTGCCGTTCAGCTTGATCTTGGTCATCTCTGCTCTCCTGTTGCTCCGGGGCCGCGTCCGTCGCGACCACCCAATAGGTATCCCATGCAATGGGGCCGCGTGCAATGGGGCTGCGCGAGATCGGTCACCGAAACGGGACACCCACCCGCGCCCACCCGCGCGCATCACCCTTCATGTTGCACGCGTTACCGAAGTGGAACGCGGCCGGATCTCGTGGCACCCTGGGTCATGGCCGACCCTCCCCCGCGACCGCCGCCGCTCCCGCCGAGGCCGCTCGCGGCGGAGCCGTTCCCGCGGGTCGATCGGGATGCCGAGACGCCCCGGAGCGGGGTGCCGCGCGTGGTGCCCCCGGAGCCGGCGCCGTTGCCCAACGTCCTCGACCTGATTGCCGCGCTCCGGCAGGACGTCGTACTCCTGCGCGAGAGCCTGCCGCCGCACGGGCCGTCGTTCGTGCCGACCGATCCGCCGCCTAGCAAGGGGCAGGTGGCGGCGCGCGCCGTCGGCAAGGGCAGCCAGTGGCTCATGATCGCGATCGGCGCGCTCGGTGTCGCGGCACAGATCGCGCACATCTACCGGCCCGATCTCGAGGGCCCCATTCAGGTGGCCATCAAGCTGCTGGGAGGTACGCCGTGAAGCTTGCGCGCAACATCGCTAGTGCTGCCCTGGTCTTCTTCTTCGCGAGCGGCATCGTCGCCGCCTGCACCTCCACCAACCAGGCCCGCGCCGAATGCGCGCTTGCGGCCGTGGAGCAACTGCCGCTCGATGACCCGGACCAGATCTCGGTCGGTGACGTGCGCGGGGTCGTGACGCGGCTCAAGGCGTGCCAGCAAGTGGACGCCGGGCGGTGATCTGCCAGTCCAGGGACTGCTCCAGTGAAGCCGAGGTGGAGCTGGAGGTGACCGGGCTGGTGGAGACTGTGCTCAGCCTCTGCGCCCCCTGCCGCGCAGACTTTCTCGACGGCTGGGTGCGGATGCAGGCTGATGCCGCGGCGCTCCGGCAGCGGGGAGTGCCGGGACGACTGCTGAGCCACATCCTCAACGCGCGCATGGATCGGGGAGTGTACGGATGACCCCTGACGAAGTCCGCACCTTCCAGGCCGCGCACGTCGACCATCTCGGGCACCCGCTCACGGTCGACGGCATCCTCGGGCCCGAGACGCAATGGGCGCTCGACCTGTTCAGCTGCAGCCCGCGCCGGCGGCAGGTCGTGGCCCGCGCGCAGAGCCGGCTCGGGGTGACGGAAGAGCCGCCGGGCAGTAACCGGGGGCTCCGGATCGATGAGTGGCTCGGGCGCTGTCATGTGAGCAGCGGCCAGCCCTGGTGCGCGGCCTTTGCCAGCTGGTGCCTGGACACGGTCGCCATTGCCGGCGCGCTCGCGCTCGGGGCGCACTTCCCGCCGCTACCCCCGGCGGCTGCCCCTTGGCCCGGCGACGTGATGTTCTACTCGACGGGCGGCGGCAAGGGCCACTGCGGCATCGTGATCGGGGTGAGCGCCCACGATGTGATGACCGTGGAGGGGAACTGCCAGGATGCTGTCCGTTGCGTGCGCCGCGCCCGGGACCTGCTCCGATTCGCGCGCACGGGCGATGACCTGCAGGGCAAACCGCCCGCGAGCCTGGCGTCGCAACCGTTCCTGGGGACGAGCGCGGAGGGTACGCGGTGAAGATCCCCGGCATCGGCAAGATCGTGACCTGGCTCGTGGAGGCCATCGTCGGCAAGGCCGCGCGCGATCTCACGGAAGAGACGGACCCGGTGCCGCTCACGCGCCGAAGCGCAGACATCGAATGGCACCAGCGCCACGCGGGCCCAAAGGTCTCGGACCTGCTCGAGCGCCAGAGCCGCCACGAGATCCCGCCGCCGAAGGGGCGGCAGAACTAGCCGCGCTTCGGCGCTCGCGGGTCCGGCGCGGTACCGAAGGCGCGCAGCCACCGGCGCAGGTCTTCTTCCGCGGCGGCCTTGCTCACGACGGCAAAACAGCGCGCGCACACGAGCTCGGTGGTACAGCGGCACTCGCGCGGGTCTCGGTGGTCGGAATGGTCGAGAGTCGGGGTATGCATGGGGCTCTCCTGCTGAGCCGGCGACTGCGCTCTACGGTTGTGCCTCACCCGGGATTGTCAACTTCCCGTCGAGCGCATGCGACGGCTCACGAGGCGAGCCCCCGGGTCCGATCGGTGGGGGTGGAATCAGACCCGGGGCCGTGAGGGGGAGTTCACATGAGGGCGTTCCAAACGAGTGGCGTGGCCGTTGGCCGTGCCGGCGTCGGGGCCGAGTTTAACCCGGAGGCTTGCACTGGTCCAGCAGCGCAGCTCACTTCTTCACCAACCGGAACCCGCGCTCCGTCGCCCGCAGTAGCTCCTCCTGCCACAGCCGGCGGGTCATGCCCGCGAGCGTCTCGCGCAAGTACCGCGCCAGCTGTTGCGCTTCCGACCGCTCCCCAGGGGTGACGCGAAGGATGACACTCACGTCGCTCACCACCGTCGCGTCCTCTCGCTGCGCCTGTCCCTTCGGGGTCCGGGCCCAATAGCGCTTCTTCTTTTTCGCGGGTTTCTGCTGCGTTTTTGCGGGCACTCCAGCTCCAGTATATACGGCCTAAGTGGCGAGTCGAGTAGTGGCGTGGTATCGTGTCACACTAGCGCGTACCATTCGGATCACATGTGACCGATTGGTGTTGCTCCGAGATGGTGCAGAGGAGCAGTATCCGCCGTTGCCGGGGAGGCCAGGATCATGGTGGGCGAGTCGAGACGAGTGCTGGGGCTGGTCACGGGCGGGGATGCCGCCGACGGGAAAGCCCATTCAGTGACAGCTGGTGGGACCAGGTCGGATACCACGAGAACCGACCCCCCCCCCAAGCACAAAAATAATTACGCAGCGCAACCACGCGACATTCGCCAGGAAACCGTTGCAGCGGTCGCCAGCGGATCAGGGGCTTCGGCGGCGGCGGCTAAAAGTGCTTCCGTAGCCGGTTACGGGCGGACCACCGACGTCCGCCAGCTGGGGCGCGCGGCGCACGCCGAGCGCTGGCTCGAGGCTATGGCGCCAGAGACGCTGCCGCCCAGCGTCGAGCGCATCGCGAGCCACGCCTGGACGAAGTGGTACCGCGCGCGCCTCGACCAGGGGCTCCTGGTCATCCTGGAGGTCGAGTGCTGGCATGGCGAGCTCTGGGCGCACCTCTCGGTGACGGGGCGCGATCGGACGCCGACCTTGCCGGAACTCGCCTGGTGCAAGGATCTCTTCCTGGGCGACCGCAAGGCGATCCAGATCTTCCCGCGCAAGGCGGAGGCGGACGTCGCCGGCACGCGGACGCTGCACCTGCACGCGCCGCTCGAAAGTGATGCGCTGCCGAGCTCGCACGTGAGCCAGCCCGTCGCGTGGGAGGGCCGCTGATGGGCGCCAAGGTGATGCGGCTCGAGGCGGAGAATTCGCGCCTCAAGGCGGCGCTGTCGGCCATCCACGATCGCCTGCACGCGGCCGACGTGAACGGCGCCCACGAGCTCTGCGAGTGCGCTCTCGCCGGCAAAGTGGTCAGCCAGCCCAACCTCACCGCTGGTGATGCCGCGCGCTCGATGGACTTCGCGGCTCGGTTCAATGCGCTGGCGGATGCCGCCGAGATGCGGGCCTGCTGCGTCATGCTCCTGCCCAGCGCGACCGATCCGCGGCGTGTCAGTCTGCAGCTCTGCGGCGAGGTGCAGGCCTGCAAGGTCGTGGAGCTGGCGCTGCGCGGAAGCCAGTCGCTCTACATGGGCGACCACGCCGGGGAGGCCCGATGATCAGCGACACCGATCTCCAGCGCCTGTGCGAGGAGACCTACGCCGCGCACTTCATCCTCTGGAACGTGGGCATCAGCCCGGAGGAGATGTTCGTCTTCGTCGCGCCCGTGCTGAACGTCGAGCCCCCGGCGCGCCACCTCTGCGTGCAGATCCGCCGGGGCTGCCTGCAGTTCACGCTGCCCGCGGGGCCGCCGCTCGAGGAGGCCGACCACCACCGCGTGCTGCGCGCCTGGCTGCGCTTCTCCAAGCAGGCGAAGGCGCTCCGTCAGAAGGACCGCCTCCAGCTCGACCGCATGGTGCAGGGCTCGCTCATGTTTTCGAAGCGGATGGATCTGCTGGTGGCGATGCTGGCCAAGGGCTTCGACCTGCGCGCGGGAGTGGTGAACTGATGGCCCGCTTCCACGAGTGGGCCTGGGGCTACGTCACCGCCCGCACCGTTTGCGGGCTGACCGGCGCGACCGCGGTCCGTGACCAGCGCGAGTTGCTGCTCCTGCTCCGCGCCGAGCAGAACGCGTTCACCACGCTGTGCCTCGAGAAGGGGCTCTTCACGATGGAGGAGTGGGACGCGGCTCTGGCGAAGGAAGCCGACCTGCTGAGCAAGGGTATGGAGGAGCGCTTCCCCGGCTTCCGCGCGACCGACGTCGGGCTTGAGATGGATCTCAAGGTGGCCAGTGAGACCATGAAGGGCTGGAAGCCGTGAGCAGCACCATCAATGAACTGATGCTCTGCGCCAACAGCTGGGAGCCCAACGTCTGCCTGCTCGGCAATGTCACCGCGCGAGATCTTCGCCTGTTCTGCATCGAGTTCGCTGACATGAAACGCAGGCTGCAGCAGATGCAGCCGGTGCTGGAGGCCTCCAAGGCCTGGCAGGAGAGCTGGGTCGACGCCGGCACGCGCCCCGAGCCCGTCGCTCTACCCGAAGAGGCTGCGCTCTACGATGCAGTGGTGGCCTGGCAAGGCACCCCCGCGGACGCAACCGAGGAAACCCGGGAGGGCCAGGCGGGATGAGCGCCAACGCCGAAGCTATGGGCGCGCTCGCCGAGCTCTTCGGCGCGCTCTTCGAGCCGCTGCTGCGCAAGGTCGTGCGCGAGGAGATGGACGCGCGCAACCACCCCTCCGACGACTGGCGCGACCAGAAGCAAGACCGCCTGCTCACGCCGCGCCAGCACTGCGCGGCCGTTCGGCGCCGGCTCGCGGCGGATCCGAACGACCCCTGGGCAAAGAAGATCGGCAAGAGCCGGTACCTGCTCACCACGGACGCAATTGCAGAGGAGCTGGATCGGCTCGGCCGGTCGACAGTCGTCAAGGCCAAGGACACCAAGCCCCAGAAGCCACTCTCGCCCGAGGACGAGGCCCGTCTGCGGGTACAACGCCGCCTGCAACGGGTGAAGTGATGAGCAAGCGCCTCCGACAGAAGAAAGAGGGCTGGGGTGCCCGCATCCGCTTTGGCGAGGGCCTGGCCCGCGACGAGTGGATCCACCTCGATCTGCCCAACGGCGACGAGCATGAGCCCCTGGCGCAGGACCGCCTCGCGCGCCTGCAGGCCATGGGCAAGCGCCTGTCCGACCTCGGCAAACATGCCGAGGCACGGCCCATCCTCGAGGAAGCGGGAGCGACGCGCCACGAGCGCGGCTTCGCGGCCATCGAGAAGATGGTCGCAGAGATGGCTGCCGAGCGCGTGCCGCAACGCGCGCCGAAGACCTTCCGCAAGGTCGTGCAGGAGCTCTGCGACGGCACGCTGCACGAGCTCTACCCCGACGAGATCGGGGACCGCACGAAGGAAGGTCAGGACGCTCGACGTTCGCAGCTCGCGGTCTTCTTCCCGGTCCTCGGCGACAAGACCTTCGATCAGATCACGCGCGACGATATCGATCAGGCCAAGTTGCGCATCCCCAAAGAGGTCAAGCAGAACACGCGCATCACCTACTGCCGCGAGCTGCGCTATGTGATGCAGCTCGCCGTCGAGCCGCTACGCCTCGTCGAGCATGTGGCGCATGTCTCCGTGCCGCGCCAGACGCCCACCGATCTGTTCCAGCTCTTCTATCCCGACGAGGAAGAGCAGCTCGCGGCCTCGGAGCACGTGACCTTCGAGGAGCGTTTCCTCACCGCCTTCCTCTGTCGCAACGGCGGCCGCGTGAGCGAGACGCTGCAGTACACCTGGGAGGCGTGCGACCTCGAGCGGGGCACGATGCACGTCGCCGCCGCCTGGACGAAGACGAAGCGAGCGCGCTCGTGGGACCTCGAGCCCGACGTGCTCGAGGCGCTCCGGCTCCGGCGGCTTCAGATCCCGGACGCCGACATCATCTTCGTGCCGCCACCCGGGCGCGTCTTCAACCGCTTCACCGTCCATCATCAACTGCATCCCAACCTGCGAGCGGCCGGCGTCCCTGCCCGCCCCGGTCTCTACGAGGCGCCCGAGGGCGAGCGCCCGCTCACGCCGCACGACCTGCGCGGCAGTATGGTCACCTTCGCGCGCGCCATCGGCATGCCCGACGTCTGGATCCGCGACCGCACTGGGCACGAGTCGCCGAAGATGCTGGAGCGCTATGACCGCGGCGTGCGGCACGCCCGCAAGCGCGGCACGGGCTGGTGGGCGCCGATGGCAAGCATACTTGGCATGCCGGGAGCCCGGGTGCGCACCCGTCTCGGGGAGGATCCGAGTGGCGCTCGCGGACTCGAGAGCGAGGGCATGCCGGGCGTCGCCTCCGCGCGTCGGCTTGGCCCAATGTCGGGGCCAATTTCGGTCCAAAGCTGGGCCAAAGAGGAAGAAAGCTCAATGATTCCGCACTCGCGCACAAAACGTGTCAATTTGGAGGAAGACTCCAGGGGTGACGTAAACCCGCGAAATTCCACGACCGGCCCGGCGTCATTTGGCCCGAGCGGGAGCTTTGGACCAAGCCATTTCTCGACTTTGGGCCAAAGCTCGCTGAGCTCCGATCAGCTCACGCGACTGCTCACCCTCGCCGAGCGCGCCAAGCAATGGGACCTGGTCGCCGCGCTCGGGCTGCAGCTCGACGCGGCGCAGAAAGCCGAGGCGCCGAACGTCTCCAGCCTCGTCGCCGCGCGCGCCCGGCGTGACCGAGGGGAGCGCTGATGGCGCGCGGCGCCCGCGGGAGGGGCATCCAGCCGAAGCCCATGCCGCTCACCTGGCGCGGCGTGATGCTGGTGCCCGAGCGGCTGCAGCCGAGCTCCTACCGGAGCGAGTGCATCCACCTGACCGCCGACCGCGGCGCGGACTGGCAGGTGCAGCGGGTCCGCGACTCCTGGCGCGCGCGGCTGCGCGTCGGCGCCGACCGCTTCCCCGGGGAGGGTGAGACGCCGGAGGCCGCGCTCGACGCGGCCGCGGCGGAAGCCTCGCTCGTCCTGCGCCTGATGCGGGTGGCCCTCAAGCGCAGCGGCGTGCCGTCGCAGCGCGGACGGAAGGAGGGCGCGTGAGGACGGTGGCTGCCCTCTACGTCGATCCGTTCGGGCCCTACCCGTCCCTGCCGGCCGTCGAATGCTGGGACGAGGCGCGCGCAAAATCAGGTCAGCTGGGGCCACCGCGCGCGCAAGCGCACGCTGCTCTACGTCGTGGGGCTCGGGCCCGGCTCCGTTCGGCTGCGCACGGGCGGCGCCGCCGACGCACGCCTCCCGCCTTCGCCGAGTTCCTCGTCGACATCGCTCGGCGCTCGCAGCTCGGGAGGGCGGCATGAGCCTCGAGCTGCAACCCATCACCGTGCGCGCGGCCTGCGACCGCGTCCGCATCCTGCACCGGCACCTGCCGCGCGTCGTTGGCGGCCTATTCGCGTCGACGCTCTGGGCGGGCGGCGAGCTCGTGGCCGTGGGCATCGCGAGCCTGCCGAAGGCCGCGGCCTCTCGCGACGGATTCACCGTCGAGATCTCCCGGCTCGCCACCGACGGGGCCCGGAACGCCTGCTCCCGCCTGTATGGCGCCCTCTGCCGGGCAGCCGCTGCGGTCGGCTATCGGCGGGCGCTGACCTTCACTCGCCTCGATGAGCCCGGCACGTCGCTGCGCGCGGCGGGTTTCCGCTCGGACGCGGGCCCCTACGTCTGCCCGGGCTGTCACGCGGTCGGCGGCGAGCGCTGCGCTCCCGGCTGCATCGATGCCGAGCTCGAGGCTGAGCACCGGGAGGCCATCGAGAGCGGCAATTACGAGTGCTTCGACGAGGACGACCTCAACGACTCCAACGACTGGGAGTGGGTGCCGCAATGAACGCCGTCGTGAAGCTGGCGCATGCCGTCAGCTGCAGGGCAACGCTGACCAGCGCCGCCGAATGGCAGCGCCTCGCCCGCGAAGCGCTCGCCGAATATGACCGCGTCTCGGCCGAGGCGGAGCGGCTGCGGCGTCAGGTCAAAGCCTTTGGGCCCAAGTTCCAGGGCATGACGGAGCTGGCATGAACCCCCAGCCCGCCCCGCGCCAGCTCGAGCTCTTGCGCTTCATCCACCGGTTCCGCCAGGAGCACGACTTCATGCCCACCCACCGCGAGATGGGCCAGGCGCTCGGCATCCTGAGCACGAACGGCGTGAACGATCACCTCGTCCAGCTCGAGCGCAAGGGCTTCCTCGTCCGGCACCCGCGCCTGCAGCGAGCGCTGCGCCTCACCGAGGCCGGGCTGCGGCTGGTGCAGCAGGCAGAGCACGCCGACGACGTGGAGCGCTGGGCGGAGCAGCAGGATCGTCTGCGCGAGGAGCAGGCGCTTTGCGATCACATCAACGCCGCGCAGGAGCCGCGGCCCCTGGAGGACTGCACATGACCAAACGAAAACAGATCC
>DASTRX010000133.1:0-54300 GCA_035760985.1 Polyangiaceae bacterium | reverse complement strand
AATCTCTTCTTCCAGGGAGAGTAGAAACGGGCCCGCATCCCGGTCCTCGATAGACTTGTCGATCCGCCGGAAAAAGCACGTCACCCGCCCGGTGTGACAACTCGGACCTTTCGGCTCGACGAGCAAGAGCAAACTGTCTCCGTCGCAGTCCGCCACCACCTCGTGCACGCGCAAGACGTGGCCGCTGGTCTCGCCCTTCCGCCACAGCTTGCCGCGGGAACGGCTGAAGAACGTCGCCTCGCCGCTGTCGAGCGTCGCCTGCAGGGCTTCGCGATTCATCCACGCCAGCATGCGCACCTGGCCCGTCAGACGATCCTGCGCCACGGCGGCGATCAATCCCTGGGCATCCCACTTCAAATCATCCACGCCTGCATTGTAGACGAGACGCCCACAAAAAGGGCCAGACAGCGCGGCGCGCCGCCGGTGTTTGTCGCCGCGCGGAGCGCGATCCGGATCGACGCGGCGGACTGGGGGTGCCAACCCCCTGCGGGGGCCGCGAGCTGGGGGGGCCGCCCACCAGCCGCGCGCGAATTGAGCGGGAAATCCCGCAGGATTTGCCTGGCCCGCGCCGTGCAATGGAGCGGGCAAAGCCATGAACATCCAGAGACCGCGCACCTCCCTGTCCCTGCTCCCCCTGCTGCTCACCGGCGCTGCGCTCGGCACAGGCTGCTCCAGCGACGGCACGACGCCGGCCGGTTCGGCCTCGAACGGCGGCGTCGACGAGATCGTCTACGCCGTGCGCCAGCATACGACCGTCGACGACGAGGGCAACGTCCAGATCGACGTGGCCGGCGGCATGGGCCAGGTGATGGACTATCGCCGCTACGTGCCGGGAGCGCGCATCGAGGTGCGCAATCTGGCGACCGGCGCGACCCGCAACATCATCGCCGGTGACGAGTACGCGCTCGCCGACGTGGTCGGTATCGACGTCAGCTTCGACGCCAAGGAGCTCGCCTTCTCGATGCGGCGCGGCGGCGACGACCAGCACTACCACATCTATGTGGCGAACCTGAAGCCGCAGAACGGCGACTACGCGATCCGCCAGCTCACCTTCGGCGATCGCGACGACATGCAGCCGCTGTGGCTGCCGGGCGGCAAGATCGCATTCGTCACCAACCAGGCCTACACCGACATGGGCACGCGCGCCGACGAGTACGAGCACGGCCGCGACGTGACCCAGCTGGGCACGATCACGCGCGACGGCGGCGACGCCGATCGCAAGGTCTGCTCGCAGAACCTGTCGCACACGGTGAACCTGTTCAGCATGCAGAGCGGCAAGATCGGCTACTCGCGCTGGGAGCACCTGGAGAACGTCAACGACCTCAAGGTGATGGCGGTCAACCCCGACTGCACCAAGATGGTCGCGGTCGCGACCCAGCACGAGAAGTACTGGAACTCGATGGTGCAGGTGCAGGAGACGAAGGACGCCAACGTGTTCATCGGCATCGCCACCAACCGCGAGGGCACCATCCAGGCGGGCGCGTTGATGAAGATCGACGCGCGCGCCGAGGCGGCCGCCGACGTGCTGGACGAGGAGAGCGCGCGCTACGAGCTGCTGACGCCGGGTGTGCCCGTCGACAACTCCCCCTCGCCGGTTAACGTGGGCCGCTACCGGACGCCGTACGTGATGCCGGACGGCCGCATCCTGGTCAGCTGGGCCAAGGGCTTCGTCAACGACCTCGACGAGATGTCGCTCAGCCCGCCCGACTTCGGCCTGTACATCTACAACACCGAGAACCACACCAACGAGCTGGTCGTGAACTACGAGGACTCGTGGGAGCTCGACGCGCGACCCGTGCTGCCGCGCGCGGAGCCGCCGATCCTGAGCTCGGTGCAGACCTCCGACGACGCGAGCCTGCCGGCGCGCCTCGGCTCGATCGACGTCAAGACCACCTCGCTCTTCAGCCTGCACGGCAACACCGTCTCCGGCGCGCAGTTCGAGGACACGCCCCTGGATGACGCGCTCAGGTCGGCGACGCGCGTGCGCATCATCGAAGGTTTCTCCTCCGAGGGCGCGCCCGGCGTGACCATGTTCGGGCTGACCATGGCCGAGGGCGCTGCGCTGATCGGCGAGGCCACGGTGCGCGAAGACGGCTCCTGGCTGGCAGAGGTGCCCCCGTACGTGCCGGTGCACCTGCAGCCGATCGACGAGTTCGACCTGATGATCCGCAGCCAGACCACCTGGATCCAGGCCATGCCGGGCGAGTCGCGCGTGTGCGGCGGCTGCCACGAGCGGCGCACCGAGGCGTTCAAGCCCTCACAGGGCACGCTCACGCTGGCCGCCGCCGATCCGCAGAACTTCATGCAGCCCGTCTCCGAGCGCCTGGAGTACCCGTGGGACAAGGCCAACGCCGGCAAGGAGAGCAACGAGATTCAGGCGCTGCTCACCAGCAAGTGCGCGAGCTGCCACAACGAGACGACCAACGGCAGCGGGCCGCAGGAGTTCTACACGGTGACGATGACCGATGAAGAGACCGGCACGCAGACACCGTACACGCTGCCGCGCCTGGATCTGAGCGATCGTCCGATCACCGTCACCTACGACCGTCAGGTCGCGAGCTGGCCCGCCTCCTACGTGTCGCTGTTCTACCCGGCGACGCTGGAGATGGACATGGCGATGGGCGCCGAGCTCACCTCGGGGACGGCGCCGCCCGCCTGGGCCCGCCCGAGCGACGCGCGCAACAGCGCGCTGATCGAGAAGCTCAACATCAGCGACTGGAAGAACGAGAACCGCACCGCCTGGGCGCTGGGCGCGGCCTTCAGCGACGCACGCATCAAGGGCGGCACGCGCACCCTGCACCCCGAAGACGTGGGCGTGACGCTGACCCGCGACGAGCGCGTCAAGCTGATCCGCGCCATCGACATGGGCGGCCAGTACTACTCGCGCCAGAACACCAGCTTCCAGCCGATGGGGCGCTGACCGGAGCCCCGACCATCCACACGAGGAACACGCAGATGACACACCGTTCACTGGTCCGCGCCACCTTCACCTTCCTGGCCGCTCTGGCGGCCTCTCCGCTGAGCTCGGCTCAGGACGCGAGCAGCGACCGCGCGAGCGTCGAGGCTCGCAACACCGCCGGCCGCGCCAGCGTGTATCAGCAGATGGATCAGGCCTCCCTGGAGACGCTGTCCACGCCCGACCGACTGCGCAACATCGCCAAGGGCGGCTTCGCCCCGACCGAGATCTGGCGCACGCTGGAGCACGGCGAGAAGGTCGAGTGCCTCGACTGCATCCCCGCCATCTCCAAGCTGCTCTATGACGGCGACGCCCGCACCCGCGAGATCAGCGCCTGGTGGCTGCGCCGCCGCATCTTCGGCGTGTTCGGTCCGGGCCAGGTCTACGAGCGCACGATCGCCACCCTGGACGACAAGACCAAGTCGGAGAAGCAGCGCGCCTATGCCGCCGAAGCGCTCGGTGAGTTCCTGTCCTCCGCGGGCACCCCGCACGTGGCGCGGGCGCTGGTCGAGGACTCCTCGCCCCTGGTGCGGCTGAGCGCCGTGCACGCGCTGCAACGCCTGAACAACGCGGGCCCCAACGCCGAGCTGAGCGTCGCCCTGGCCGATCCCGACGAAAAGGTGCGCATCGCGGCGCTCCACGCCAGCACTCGCATCAACGCCTTCAACGATATCGCCAGCATCACCGCGCTCGTGGCCGACAGCTCCTCCACCGTGCGCACCCGCGCGCTGGAGGCACTGGGCACGCTGAAGGCGCGCGACGCGGTGGTCGCGATCGCCGCCAAGCTCTCCCCCGCCAACGAGAGCAGCGCCAGCGTGCGCGCCGCCGCCGCGACCGCGCTCGGCCAGATCGGCGACGCCTCGGTCCGCCAGGCCGTGCAGGACGCGCGCGACAACGACCCCGACCATTTCGTGCGCGATGCCGCCAGCGTCGCCCTGCGTCAGTTGTAAGCAGAGCGGGCACATCGCAGCCCTCCAACTGCCTGCCCCCCGCCCCTGGCCGGACCCCCACCGCGCCGGGGGCAGGCCATTTCGGCCTCAGGTTTCCCAGCCGTATTCCTGCCTCGTGGGAGTCCGCACGATGAAGCTCTCTGCCGTTTTCTCCGCCCCGCGCCTGCCGGGCGCGCTGCTCGCGCTGCTCGTCTGGTCTTGCTCGCAGCAGCAGCCCGATCCCGGCGAGACCTACTACACGCGCAAGATCTACCCGATCTTGCACGCCGGCTGCGTCAACAGCCCGAACGGCTCGCAGTGCCACCTGATCCAGGACACGCGCGGCAACTCCTTCGGCAACGTGAGCTTCGACACCTACGAGGCGATCAACAAGCGGCGCGATCTGCTGGCGCCGTACGGGCCGTACGCGATGCCCAACCTGCTGCTCAAGACGCTGCCGCCGTTCCAGCTCGGGCTGAGCACCTGGAAAGGCGACGATCCGGAGTATATCACGACCGACGTCGCCCACGCCGGCGGCCGCCTGCTGGACGTGACCAGCGTCAGCTTCAGCGAGCTGTCGCGCTGGATCTCGCGCGGAGCGACCGAGAACAATACGCTGGCGCCGGAGGAGCAGCGCGTGCTCAGCGACTGCAGCTCCACGATCGGCAGCGATCCGAACTTCGATCCCCGCCGTGACCCGGCCACCCCGGACTTCGCCAGCTTCAGCGCCTCGGTCAACCCGGTGCTGGGGCAACGCTGCGCGGCCGGCAACTGCCACGGCTCCCCCGGCAACTCGATGTACCTGACCTGCGGCAACACCGATGAAGAGGTGCGCTGGAACTACTTCGAGGTCGGTGATTACGTCTCGCACAGCCCGCGTACCAGCGAGATCCTGCGCCGTGCGCTCGACCCCGCCGCGGGTGGCACGTTCCACGAGGGCGGCACGGTCTTCACCAGCTCCGACGAGCCCGACTACCAGGCGCTGCTCGCCTGGGCGGAGGAGAAGGGCGCGCCCAACCGCGAGTCGGACGATCCGGGCTTCGTCTTCTTCACCGATCGTGTCCAGCCGATGCTGGTCAAGAAGGGCTGCATGCAGCTCGGCTGCCACTCCCCGGGCATGGGCCACGAATATCGCCTGCACGGCGGCAGCGCGGGCCACTTCAGCTTGCCGGCGACGCGCCGCAACTACGAGCTGTCGCTGGAGCAGATCTCGCTCGAATCGAGCGATCCGAACGCGAGCCGCATGCTGCGCAAGAACCTGCCGCCGCAACGCAACGGCATCATCCACCGCGGCGGGTCGCTGTTCTCGGACGCGGGCAACCCGGCCGCCTGTGACCTGGACGCCGCTGCCACAGGGCCGCTCGACGCTCAGAACCCGTACTGCGTGATCGCGGCCTGGATCGGCCTGGAGCGCCGGCAGCGCATGCCCGGCGACCCCGGCATGACCGAGATCGTGTACGTCAGCTCGCCCGCCGGCACGGGCCCGGCGAGTCCCCAGGACTTCGAGCACTTCGCGCCGGGCGCGGACCTGCTGCGCGTGCGCGCGGCGATCGGCGCCGACGGCTGGCCCACGCTGACCGGCACGCCAGAGAGCTTGCTCCCCGGCTGCGGGCTCGGCAGCGGCGTCGACGTGCGCCGCCCCGCGGCCTCCTGGGACGGCCAGCGCATCGCGTTCTCGGCGCGCACGGCCGCCGACGCGCCCTGGCGCATCTATGTGATCGAGGGCTCCGCCTGCGCCGTCGAGCCCGCGATCGACGCGCGACCGGTGGACGATACGGGCAAGGCCCTGCCGGACAACGGCGAGCTCGTGCACAACTTCGATCCCACGTTCAGCGCCGACGGACGGATCGTGTTCGCCTCCACGCGCGGGAACGTGACCAACGCCGCCGCCTTCGACTACAGCGGCCCGCAGCGCTCCCCCGCGGACCCCAGCCGGCTCAACGCCAACCTGTACGTGAGCGAGCCGGGCGGAGTCCGCCAGCTCACCTACTTGCTGGATCAGGAGCTCTCGCCCTCGTTCATGGTGGACGGACGGCTGATCTTCTCGACCGAGAAGCGCAGCCCTGGCTTCTATCAGATCGCCGGGCGGCGCATGAACCTCGACGGCGGGGACTACCATCCGCTGTTTGGCCAGCGCTCGACGATCGGCTTCGACCAGTTCACCGAGGTGGTCGAGCTGAGCGATCGCAACCTGGCGGCGATCTTCAGCCAGCGTGGCGCGGCGCGCGGCGCCGGCACGCTCGCCATCATCAACCGCAGCCTCGGCATCGACCAGCGCAGCGATCGCCCCGAGGACTATCTGCTCGACCCCGGCGCCATCGACTGGCCGAACCCCGACTTCTACCAGCACTCGATCCGCGTGCTGGATCCGGCGGCCACGGGCGCCCTGGACGCGACCCGCGGCGCGTACCTGAGCCCCTCGCCGTTGCCCAATGGTCGCGTGCTGGTGAGCTACGCCGCGGGCGCGACCAACCTGCGCAGCATCGGCAGCAGCTTTGCGCTGGCGGTGCTCGATCCGGTGAGCGGCGAACGGCGCGAGCTGGCGAGCGGCAGCGACGATCGGCTCTGGCCCATCGCCGTCTACGCGCACGGGGCCCGGCCGATCTTCCGCTCGAAGATCGACGAGCCGAATGGCGCGACGCGCGTCGAGAGCGGCAGCTTCTCCGAGATCACCTATCTCGACCTGCCGCTGCTCTCGAGCCTGCTCTTTCAGAACACCCGCAGCGGCCGCCCCTTCGCCGAGAACTCGGGGGACGTACAGTTCTGGGAGCAGCTGCCGCCCGCCCGCGGCGTGACCAGCTTTGCCAACGCCGGCGCGTTCGCCACCAGCGACGCCTTCGGCCCGCTCTATGTGCGCCGCCGCCCGCTCGGCAGCGTCACTCCCGACGCCAAGGACGGCTCGGCACACGTGCGCTTGCCCGGCGGCGTCCCCTTCAACCTGGCCGTGGAGATCCAGCTCGACGGCGAGTCGAGCCCCACCCTGCACCACCAGCGCGAGGCCATGCAGTTTTACCCCGGGGAGTCGGCGCGCCAGTCCTTCCCGCGCACGTTGTTCAACGGCGTGTGCGCCAACTGCCACGGCTCGGTCAGCGGCTACGAAGACGATATCGCCGCCAACCCCGACATCCTCACTCGCGCATCGGCTGTCGCCGCCCGAAATCAGGACCCCGCGGACCTGACCGGCCGCGGCGACGTCGAAGGGCCCGAGTTCCCCTGAGCCCCGGGGCTACTCCTTCACTGCCTCGAAGATCAGATTGAAGGGCGTCTCCGTGGCGCGCCGGAAGCGCTGAAAGCCCCCCTCGGCGAACACCGAGCGCAGGCGCGCCTCGCCAGCCTGGGCGCCCAGCGCGGCGCCCACCTCCTGCGAGAGCGAGTTGGGCGTGCAGACGAAGGTCGACGCGGCGTAAAACAGGCGGCCGATCGGGTTCAGGTTCTCTTCCAGCTGGTCGTGAGCGAACGGCTCCACGAGCAGCACCCTGCCTCCTGGCCGGAGCGCGGCGTGCGCATGCTGTACGGCGCCGATCGGATCCCCCATGTCGTGCAGGCAGTCGAAGAAGCAGATCAGGTCGAAGTCCGTGCCGGGATAGCTCTTGGCCGTCGCCTGCTCGAAGCTGACCCGGTCGCCCACCCCCGCTTCGCGGGCGCGCTGTGCGGCGGTCGCGATCGAGGGCGGATGGGAGTCGAAGCCGAAGAAGCGCGATCGGGGGAACGCCTGCGCCAGGATCACGGTGGAAGCGCCGTGGCCACAGCCGACGTCCGCGACCTTGCCGCCGCGCTCCAGTTGCGGCACCAGGCCTTCCAGCGCCGGCAACCATTCGTTGACCAGGTGCGCCCGGTAGCCGGGGCGGAAGAACCGCTCCGTGCCGGAGAACATGCAGGGATGATGCTCGCCCCAGGGCAGCGCGCCGTTCCCGCGCATCGCTTCGACCACCTTGTCCTTGTCGAGGTACAGGCTGGCGATCACCGAGGCGCCCCCTGCCAGGTAGACGGGGGAGTCTTCGTTGGCCAGCGCCATCGCCTGCTCCGGCGGCAAGCGAAACAGGCCATCCTTGTATTCGACGTAGCCGGACGCCGCTTGCGCGTTCAACCACTCGCGGACCAGCCGAGGATTGCAGTCGGTGAGCGCGGCCAGCTCATCCGAGCTGATCGCATCTCGTCCCGCCAGCGCGCGATAGAACCCGAGCTCATCTCCGACGATGATGCTGGCGAGCATCGCGGCCCCGCCCATGTCGTTGACCAGCTTGCCCATGAACTCGAGGAGTTTTGCCTCGTCCATCTGCCCCTCCCTCAATTCGACGCACGTTACCCGTGCCAATGGTCAGGTCGCGCGACGGGCTCCTGCCACCCTTGTCTAGAAGGACGGGCGCGGGCGCGGAGCGTCGCTCAGGACTCGGATTCGCGGCGCCCGCCGAGCAGGCCCGCGCGCATCAAAAAGTAGAGCAGCTGCAGGACCGCGGTGAGCGCTGCCGCCACGTAGGTCAGAGCTGCGGCGTCGAGCACCGCCTTGGCGCCATTGGATTCCTCGGTTGTGACCATGCCCAGCTCACGCAGCGCGACCACGGCGCGGCGAGAAGCGTCGAACTCGACCGGCAGAGTGACCAGCGTGAACAGCACGGCGGCGGAGAACAACAGGATCCCGATCAGGGTCAAGGAGCTGGCCTGCAGCATCAAGCCGATGCCCGCCAGGATCACGCCCAGGTTCGAGCCGAGATTGGCGGGTCGAACCAGCAGCGAGCGAAACTTCAGCGGGCCGTACGCCTGAGCGTGCTGGATCGCGTGCCCCGCCTCATGGGCGGCCACCCCCAGCGCGGCCAGCGAGCGGCCGTTGTACACGTCCTGCGACAGGCGCAGCACCTTGTGGAACGGATCGTAGTGGTCCGACAGCGTGCCCGGCGTGGCTTCGATGCGGATTCCCTGCACGCCGCGCCGCCGGATCAGCTCGCGCGCTGCCTCGGCGCCGGACATCCCGCTCTGCGCCGGCACCTGGGAATAGCGAGCGAAGGTGCTCTTCACCTTGAATTGCGCCCACAAGCTCAGTGCCAATCCGGGGAGTGCGAACAGAAAATAGATGGGATCGAAGAACATGTCTCCATCCAAACCATAAGTATTCACGGCGCCGTCGCAAGGCCCGGTCTGGGACGCTGCGCCGTGGAAAACGGGGCCAAACGTGGCGTTTGCGGTGCCGGCGGCAAACTGCTAGCGGTCGGCCATGCCCAAGCCCGCGCGAACCAGCTCACACGCAGTCACACCCGCCACCCGTCCAGCCACGCGACGGACCCGCCGTGCGCTGCGCTGGGCGCCGCTCTGCTCGGGCCTGCTCGCGTGCGCGGGCGCCCAGCCTCCCGAAGCAAAGCAGCCGCGCGCGCCGCTGCCTGCCGACGTCGTGGCGAAGTCGGCGCTGCCGCTGTACGCATTGCGCACGGCCGATGCCAAGCCGGAGAAGCTGACCGAGCCCGCGCTCTGGGACCAACTGGCCAAGGCGCGGGTCGTGTGCTTCGGCGAGCAACACGATCTGCCCTCCCATCACTTCGCGCAGCGCCGCGCCCTGGAAGAGGTCGCGGGCCGCGCCAGCTCCGAGCACGGCGTGTTTGCCGTGGGCTTCGAGATGTTTCAGCGGCCCTACCAGGCGGCGCTGAGCAGCTTTGTCGGCGGGACGCTGCCGGAGGCCCAGTTCCTCACCGAGAGCGAGTACAAGGAGCGCTGGGGCTTCGATTTCGCCCTGTATCGGCCGCTGCTGCTCGCCGCGCGCGAGTTCAACCTGGAGGCGCTCGCGCTGAACGCGCCCAAGGAGCTGACCCGCAAGATCGGGCGCTCGGGCCTCGCCTCGCTGGACGCCGGCGAGAAACAGCAGCTGCCCGAGCTCGACCTCGACAACCTGGACCACAAGTCCTACTTCGACGCTGCCATGGCGGAGCACCCGATGCCGCCGGGCAGCCCGAAGCTGGAGGACATGTACGCGGCACAGGTGGTGTGGGACGAGACCATGGCCGACACCACCTCCAACTGGCTGTCCCACGCCGGAGACAACGCTCGCTTCATGATCTTTGCCGGCAGCGGCCACTGCCACAAGGCCGCCATCCCCGCGCGCATCACCCGCCGCACCCAGATTCCGGTGCTGAGCCTGAGCGCCGTGCTCGCGTCACAGCTGCCCACCTTCCAGGACCGCAATCGCTACGACTGGCTGATGGTGCTGCAGGACGTCAAGTGAAGGGCGGGCGCTAGAGCTTCTTGTGCTCTTTGAGCTCGTCGCTCCAGCGCACTTGCCGGACTTCGGCGTCGAGGGCGAGACCGCGGATGAAGTTGGGTGCGTAACCGGTGACCACGATCGACGGGTTCGCGTTGCTCAGGTAGCGCTCCGCCACCTCGCGGAAGCGCGCCAGGTCGATCTGCTGGACCTCATCGAACACCTTCAGGAGGTCCGCGGGCTCGTGCCCGCTGCGCAGCGTCCACTGCAGGGCGCCCGCCAGCGCGTCGCTGCGCTGCCAGGAGTCGATCAGCTGCGTGCGCCAGCGGCGCTTCACGGCGTCCAGCTCGGCAGCGTCGAGGCGGCTGCCGAGGCCGTGGATGTCCTCGATCAAGCTGCGCAGCGCGCCTTGCAGCTGCTCCGGATCGATTTGGCCCCGGATCTCGAGCAAGCTGAGGCGGGCAAAGCGATCGTAGCTGGATGTGCGGATGCCATAGGTGGCCCCCGCGTGGCGCAGGGCCTTGGCAGAGCCCCCCGCGTGCTCCTCCAGCAGCAGGGAGAGCAGCTCGAACGGGTGATAGTCGGGTGAGTCGATGGGCGGCCCGGGCACGTCGATGGCGATCCGCGGGTCGCCGCGCATGCCGTAGATGACCGTCAGCAACGGCCGATCCAAGCGCGCCTGGTCGGGGTGCTCTGGAAATGCCGGGGTGAGCCACTCGGCGCAAGCCTCCGCCGTGGCGGCGGGGTCGGCGCGCCAGCTGCCGAGCGCGCTGGTCGCCCAGGCCAGGAGCGAGTCGAACGCCACGGGACCGACCACCACCAGCTCGGCGTTGGCCGGCTGCATCGTGCAGCGGTGGATCTGCCGCAGCTTCTGCGCTGGCAGATGGAACATCTGCCGCGCGTCCTGCTCGTAGGTAGGCCGCTCCAGCCCGGGGAAGGCGCTGCGCGCGAGCGGCGCCAGCTGGTTCACCGGCTCGGAGGCGAGCTTGATCGCTGCCACCTGTTGCTGCAGCTGGAGCTGCACCTCATCGGGATCGAACAATGGATCGCGCACATACGCGCCGAGCAGCGACAGCGCCTGCTGCGTCCCGCGCTGCGGCACGCGCCAGTAGAGCGTGGTGCCCACGGCATCGGTCCAGGCGCCGATCGGCACCAGCGCTATCCTGGGATTGTAGAAGGGCTCCTTGGTGCCGTCGCGCGTGCCGGCACGCAGCGAGTTGACCATGGCCGTGACCGCACCCTGCCCGCGATCGCGCGCCTCCGGCAGCCAGAGCTGCAGGCTGCTGGCTGCCCCCTCCCTCACCGCCAGCGTGACGCCCACGCCGTTCGGCAGCTTGGCGCGCTGGATCGACAGCTGGAAATCGGAGGCGCCCTCTTCCGGCGCCAGCGGCGGTGGGTGAGCCCAGGGCTCGAGCTGCTCGGCGCTGAGCGGGGCCGGAGCCGGCGGCAGCGGCGGCCGCGCCGGTGCGCAGGCGAGAGCCGTGCACGCGCCCAGCACGCCGTGAGCAAGATGGCGAGCCATGCGCTCGATCGGATTCATCACTGACGCACCCTTCATGGCAGCCGCTCCAGGTCGCCGTCCGGCGAGGCCGACACGGACGTCCGCAGCTCCACGCGCAGCGCCCTGGCGGGATCGAAGCGATCGAGCCCGGCGATGGTCTCGGGCGAGAACTGATCCGCGGGCGCCAGGCACTGGGACGGCGCGCATTCGCGCTGCGACAGCTCCAACGCGCGCGACAGCAACGAGCGCTGTTCGGACTGCGCCAGCTCCAGCGCCTGGCGCTGCGCGTTCTGCTCGCCGGCATCGGGCGGCGACTTCTTCAGCTCGGCAAACACCTGCGCGACCAGCGGCTGCACGCGCTCGAACGGCTGCAGCGGCAGCAGATCGACGTTCAGGACCCAGTAGCTCCCGAGCTCGGTCGGCACCAGCTGAAGCCCGGCCCCGCTGGCCAGCTTGGCCTCGCGGACCGCGGCGCCCACTCGCCTCGCAAAGGCGTCCAGCACACCTGCCCAGCGCTCCGGGTTGTCGCCGCTCGGGTGCAGCCACACGAACTGGATCCCCTCGTACTTGGCGCGCGTGGTGATGCGCACCGTGCCGTGCAAGGGCGCTCCGGGTTGCTCCGCGCGCTTGCAGTCGGCCGCGTCCGCTTCGGCCTGGGACTGCGCGGGTGCGCCCGGCAGCTCGCGCGCCGCCAGCCCGCCAAAGTACTTGTCGACCAACGGCCGCACCGCGCCCGGCTCGAAGTCGCCGACCAGCGCCAGCCGGATGCGATCCGGCCGGTAGTAGCGCGCAAAGAACCAGCGCGCATCGGCCAGCGTCAAGGCCGCGACGCTCGACTCCGTCTGCCGCCGCAAGCCGTGATAGGGATGCCCTTCGGGGAAGATCGCCTCCATCAGCATCGGCTGCAGCTCGTTGATACCCAGGCCGAAGCGCAGCTCGTGCTCGCGCAGGATGACCTGGTGCTCTTCCTCGGCGGCAACGGGCGTCAGCGGATCGAGCCCGATCGCGATCCGCCGCGCCTCGAGCCACAGGCCCCGCTCGATCTGCGCGCGCGGCAGCTGGGCGAAGTACTCGGTCCGATCCAGGCCGGTGGTGGCGTTCACGCCGGTAGCCCCGGCCTGCTTGTACAGCTCGACGCCGTCCGCCAGCGACTGGGCCTCGCGGAACGTCAGGTGCTCGACATAGTGGGCGAGCCCCTCGTAGCCCGGCGGATCATTGCGGGCGCCGGCGTGCACGGAGGCCACGATCGCGACATTGGGCAGCCCGTGATCAGGCCGCAGCACGACCTCCAAACCGTTCTTCAAGGTATAGCGCTCGAGTGGCTGCTCGCAGCTCGGGGAGCGAGCCAGCGCGGTGGAGGCGCAAAATACCGGCCCCGCGCACACACCGGCCGCGAAACGGAGCGCGGCTCCCATTCCTGCTGACTTCACGCGCGCAACCTAGCAAGCTCCGGCGCGCGCGGGTGCTCTTCTCGCGATCAACCAGCGTCCTCCGTGCGTAAACCAGCCAGCGCGGCTCACGGCGGGGGCGGGCTGACGGGCGACGCAGGCTCACGGCGCCGCGGGAACGCCCGGCGCGGGTGCCCCCGGAACCGGCGCCGCCCCGCCCGGCGGCGGCTGCGCCGCGCCCACGCTCTGCGTGTACTCGTCGATCACCTTGCGCACGTTGGAGTCCTTGAGCACCAGCGAGAGCTCGATGCGGCGGTTCTGCTCATACGCCTCCTCCGTCTTGGCCGGGTTCAGCGGGCGGAATTTCGAGTAAGCGCTGGCCGCGAAGAAGCTACCGTAGCTCTGTTCCAGGCGCGGATTGGCCTCGAACATGTAATTGAGCACGGCGTTGGCGCGCTTGGCGGACAGGTCGAAGTTGTACGCGGACGAGCCGCGCTCATCGGTGTGGCCCTGCACCAGCATGGCGTCGATGTTCTCGCGCACCCGCTCGTCGGCCAGCACGTTCTCCAGCGCCACGGCCAGCGTGCCGAGCAGCGCCTTGCCCTCCGGCTTGATCGAGTAGCTGCTGGCGTCGAAGACCAGGCCCTCGTTGATCACGATGTTGCCGTTGTCGCCGATGCGCACCAGCGGCGCACCCTGGCGCGTGACGGTGCCGAGCTCCGACTCGAGCGCGCGCTTGACCCGATCGAGCACGTCCACGCGCAGCAGCGCGATGCCGCTCAGGCGCGAGCGCAAGGTCGCCAGCTCCAGCGAGCTGGCGGCGATCACCGCTTGCTGGTCGGCCACGTCCTTCTCCGAGCGAGCCAGGCGCGCCTGGCCGGCCTCGATCTCGAGCCGGGTCCGCGCCAGGTCGCCCTCCAGCAGGCGCAGCTTGCGCTCCGAGCTGCTGATCTGCTGCTCATAGGCGGCCAGACGGCGGCTGCTCACCAGATCGCGGACGTAGCTGAGCAGGACCAAGGAGAAGAAGATCAGCGCGATCGTGGAGGTGACGTCGGCAAAGGAGGGCCAGATCTCTCCCAGGTCGGTCTCTTGGGCAACCAGGCGGCGGCGCGTTCTCATCGACAGCTCCCCTGCTCCCTTCAGGAACGTGTTCCGCCGCGCTGGTGGGCGGAGGTCTTCAAGACCTCGCTCAGGTCGGCGAAGCTCAAGCTCATGCGCTGCACGTTATCCTTGAGGTGCAGGTTGAACTCGCGAAAGTCGCGCGTGGTGGTCGCGAAGCTCTGCAGCGCGGACTCGAAACGGGTCACCGTGCCGTCGAGCTGCGCGACGGACTGGCCGAACACGTCGAGCGCCTGGGCCAGAGCGCGCGACTCGCGCAGCACGCCGGCCTCGCCGGTCGGCAAGGGCGCGCCCGAGGCCTCCGCCGCCAGCAAGCGGTCCAGGTAGTTCTCGATCTGCAGCATCAGGCCGGTGCGCGCGCTCGCGATGTTGAACATCACCCCCAGCAGCGTGAGCAGGATCGCCGCCGCGATGCCTGCCAGCGAGCTGGTGAAAGCGACCGACATCCCCGAGAGCGTGTCCGTCAATCCGACCGTGAGCGCCTGCGTGATGTCGACGGTACCCGAATCGGCGGACAGCAGCCGCACCAGCTTGCCGATCGAGAGGCTTAGGCCGTAAAACGTACCCACCAGGCCCAGGATGATGACCAGGCCGGTCGACGCGCGCACGAAGCGCTCACCCAGCAAGGCGCCGCGCAGCTGCTGCTGAAAGTTGTGCTCGATGATCGCCTGCACGTTGGGCGCGCTGCCGGGGGTGGCGCGCGCGCGCTCGATCACCTCCTGCACGATCTGACGCAGCACCGAGGACTCGAACGGGACGACGCCGGCCTTCTCCGACAGATCGCCGGACAGGCCCGCGTAGCGCGCGCGCACGGCGAACGTGGTCAGCAGGCTGACCAGGAAACACAACACGATCGCCGAGACGATCACATAGCCGCGCACATCAAACGTCGACAGCTGTTCCAGGATTCCGCGCATCGAGCCAGCTCCTCGCGCCGCGGGCGCGAACACGCGCCCGACGCTGAACCCACGTTTCCCGCATCTGGCGGCAAGACGCAACTTTCGGCGGCGAACTCCGAGCAGCGCGGCACAGCGCCCCGATGCGCCGCGCGTCATTTCCCGGTGCAGGCCCGGCCCAAACAAAACGGACGGCGCCGGGAGTGCTGCTCCCGGCGCCGCTGGTCTACGCTCCGCGCTTACGCGCCGCGCCTCACTGGACCCGCATC
Organism: Polyangiaceae bacterium; assembly: GCA_035760985.1. GTDB lineage: Bacteria > Myxococcota_A > Polyangia > Polyangiales > Polyangiaceae > SZUA-265. Next base: position 39,058 of record DASTRX010000133.1, on the reverse strand, counting down.
AGCGTGATGCGCTGGCGGCGGGCCCGCAGCACCACGTTCGCGCTCGGAGACGTGGACGACTGCGCGTACTCGAGCCGGTAGGTCTGCGATGCGCCCGTGAGCGTCACCACCATCGAGCCCGAGAAGGGCAGAATGTCACCCGTCGCGAAGAAGTCGGTGTCGTTCGGCATCGCACCGACGGCGCCGTTGTCGACGCCCGAGCCGTCGCGCAGGAAGCCGCGCGTGGCGTTGTTGGTCACGTCGCGCAAGCGCGCCGCGAACATGGCGCCGGGCACCGCGGTGGTGCGCATGATCTCGGCGTACCAGCTGAGCAGGTACGTGCCGGGCTCGGGCGCCGTCACGGTCAGCGTCGCCGGCTCGGTCGGGGTCGGCTGATAGCTGCCGGCGATCGAGGTGCCGGTCATGCCGTAGTCCGTCTCCACCGCGACGCGGTACACGTCGATCACGCCGGCGGGGCCTTCCGGACCCATGTCGCCCTGAGGACCCATGGGACCGGGGATGCCCTGCGGGCCCGTGGGACCCGTGGCGCCGGCAGGGCCGGGAGCGCCATCGGCGCCCGGGATGCCCATCGGACCGATCGGGCCCTGTTCACCCTGCGGACCTTGCGGGCCTTGCGCCCCCGTCGCCCCCGTGGCGCCGGCAGGGCCTTGCGGGCCGGCGGGACCCATCTCGCCCGTTGCACCCGGTGCACCAGCAGGACCCTGCGGACCCGCGGGGCCTGCCGGACCTTGCGCGCCCGGAGCGCCCGGAGCGCCCGCAGGACCTTGCGGACCCGCCGGGCCCATCAAGCCCATCGGACCCATCGGACCTGCGGGGCCCATCGGGCCCGTTGCACCGGGTGCGCCAGCGGGGCCCTGCGGGCCCGTCGCGCCGCGGGCACCGGCGGGGCCAGCGGGACCCTGTGCCCCTGTCGGACCGCGCGGACCCGTGGGGCCCGTCGGACCCGTCGGACCCACGCTCCCCCCACCGCCGGGGCACCAGGGATTGTAGAAGCTGCTGCTCAGCGCCTCTTCAGTCTGCCCGTAGGAGGCAGGCTCCTCCGACAGAGCTTGCGTGGTGGTCTCGATCTGGCCCTCACAGCCAAACGCACCCAGCACGAACAGCGCCAACAGACCTTGCACACTTCTCATTCTCATCGATGTTTCTCCGAATCATCGGTGGGGAGGGATTCGCGCTCAGGGGACACCACCCCCGCTGAAGCGTAGGCACTCGCTCCTCACCGGCGCTCGCGCGGCTGCGAGGCATCCAGTCGTCCTGCGGGCGTCGTGAGCAACGCGGCTCCTCGCTGCTCACGAGCACCCGGGGTTCGGAGTGCGCTCAGAAAACGTGGCCGATGGAACCACTTAATCAAGAGAAGGAAGAAATTTCCAATCTTGGTTAAGTGGGTCCGTATGCGGACCCGTAGCTTGCATGCACAGCGCGGCGCACTCCAATCTCGAGACATTTGTTAACCAGCAACACTCGGCTGCACGGCGCTGCTCACCGGCGTGGTTTCTTAACTCCGCGTCCTCACCCGCGCGTGAGCGCTGCGCCCGATCGCGCACTCGCACCTACGTCGCGGCGCGTCTTAACGCAGGTGTTTCACCCACTCGGTGCACTCGCTAACGCAGCTTTCGGCGACTCTTAACTCGCGGCAGGTCGAATTGTGCTTCAGGCGTCCCGCAGCGACGCGGCCCTGCCCGGTGCGATGAAACAGCGCTGGAACGGCGCCGCGTAGTTAGCGCGCGGCGCAGCGCTCGAGGTCAATGTGTGACGCGCGCGGGCGTGCTGCGCGGCCCGGCTCAAGCGCGCTGGCGCTGGCGCCCGAGCTGCACGAGCGCAGGGGGCGGCGCTTCGGGTTGCACGGTGACATGGCGGATGCCGTGCAGCGCCTCCACTCGCTGCCCGACGCGCTGACTGACCTCCACGCCGTGGCAGTCGGGTGACAGCACCACGTGCACGGTCACGGCGTCGAAGCCGTCCGAGATGCGCCAGGCATGCAGGTCGTGGAAAGAGGCCACGCCCTCCGTTTCACGGATGGTCTGCGCGAGAGCGGTGGTGTCCAGCTCGGAGGGCGCCGACTCCAGCAGCACCGCGCTGGTCTCGCTGAGGATGCGCCAGCCGCTGTGCGCCACCAGCACGGTGATCAGCAGCGAGAGCACCGTGTCCGCCCGGTACTCTTGCCAGAACACCACAGCCACGCCGGCCGCGACGGCGCCCAGCGAGCCGAGCAAGTCGGCGATCACGTGGGCCAGCGCGGCGCGCACGTTGACGCTCTCGCCCTGGCTGCGGCTCAGCACCCAGGCCACCACCATGTTCAGCACCAGGCCGGCGCTGGCTGTCTCCAGCAAGCCGTCCCCGCGCAGCTCTTGCGGCTGCCACCAGCGCCCGATCGCCTCCACGGCGATCCACACGCTGATCAGCGCCAGCGCGATGCCGTTCAGGAACGCTGCCAGCACCTCGGCGCGCCGGTAGCCGAAGGTCGCGCGCGCGGTGTGGGCGCGCGCGGCGAAGCTCTGCGCGACCAGCGCCAGCGCCAGGGCGCCGGCGTCGCTCAGCATGTGTCCCGCGTCCGCGAGCAGCGCCAGCGAGCCCGTGTACCAGCCCATCAGCGCCTCGATCACCATGAAGCCGGCCGTCAGGACGAGGCTGATGCGCAGCGCGCTGCGCGGTGCCAGTCCGCCGCCATGGGCGTGCCCGTGGTGGTGATGGTGGTGCGAATGACCGTGGTGGGCGTGCGACATGCCGATCTGGAGCGGCGAAAAAGTTCTCGATCCGCTGGGCTTTCCCGCCTGCAACGGGTGCGCGAAGCGCGAGGCGGCGTGCTATAGGCCGACTCGAGCTGGAGAATAGACGACATGACGACGAATGCCGAGCGGGTTTATCGCGAGTTCGGACAGAGCCTTTGGTACGACAACCTGGAGCGTGGGCTGCTGCGCTCGGGGGCGTTCCGCGAGCTGGTGAGCGCCGGTGTTCGCGGCTGCACGAGCAACCCGACGATCTTCGAAAAGGCGATCCGCAGCTCGAGCGAGTACGACAGCGCCCTGCAACGGCTGGTGGCCGCGGGTCAGGGTGTCGAGGAGCTCTACTACGACCTGGTGGTCGCCGACATCCAGGCCGCCGCCGACGTGCTGAAGCCGGTGTACGACGCCTCCGAGGCGCGCGACGGCTACATCAGCGTGGAAGTGCAGCCGCGCTTTGCCGGCGACACGCAGGCGACCGTGAAGGAAGCGCTGGAGCTCGTGCAGCGCATCCAGCGGCCGAACCTGATGATCAAGGTGCCGGCGACCGAGCCCGGCCTGGAGGCGATCAGCACGCTGATCGGCCAGGGCATTTCGGTCAACGTGACGCTGATCTTCGGCGTGGACCAGTATCGTCGGGTGGCCGAGGCCTACATGGCGGGCCTGGAGCGAGCCCAGCGTGCCGGCCTGAATCTGTCGCGCATCGCGTCCGTGGCGAGCTTCTTCGTCAGCCGCCTGGACACGCTGATCGACGGCGAGCTGAAGGATCGCCTGAAGAAGAACAGCACCACGCCCGAGCAGGCTGGCGAGCTGCAGAGCTTGCTGGGCAAGGCCGCGATCGCCAACGCCAAGCGCGCCTATGTGGCCTTCGGCGAGATCTTCTCCAGCCCGCGCTTCGGCGCCCTGAACGGCGCGCAGCGCCAGCGCGTGCTCTGGGCGTCCACCGGCACCAAGGATCCGGCCTACCCCGATACCCTGTACGTGGACGAGCTGATCGGCCCCGATACCGTGAACACGCTGCCGCCGGCCACGCTGGCGGCCTTCCAGGACCACGGCCACCCGGCGCGCACGGTGGATCGCGACGTGGCCGCCGCTGAAAAGGTGCTGGCGGATCTCGAGCGCGTCGGCGTGAGCGTGCCGGCGGCGTGCGAGAAGCTGCTGCAGGCGGGCGTCACGTCGTTCGCCAGCTCGCTGGATGACCTGTTTGGCCTGCTCGGGGAGCGGCGCGCCGCGCTGCTCGCCGGTGGCCAGCCGAAGGCGAAGTGAAGGAGCCTCGCGGAAGGAAGGGAGCGCTGAAGATGCGACAGCCACACAGCAAGTACCTCACGGCGCTGCGCGCCATCGTGCTCGGCAGTGCCGTGCTCGGCGCCTGTCAGAGCTCGGCCCCGCCCGAGTCGAAGGAGCCGGCGGCGAGCAAGCCGGCGCCAGCGGCCCCACCCGCAGCCCCCGCCGAGCAGGCGCCGAACACAGCGGCCCAGCCGCTGAAGGCGGCGGAGACCGGTGCGGGCTCGACCGCCGCGGATGCCCCTGCCCCGAGCGCAGGGAAGCTCGCCGGAAGTGAAGCCACGCCGAGCGCAGACACCCCGAAGAAGGCCGACACCAAGGACAAGAAGGCGGGCGAGCCGGCGCCCGCGGCAGCCGCGGGCGAGAAGCAAGGCAGCGTCGTGAGCGAGGAGGCGTTCTCCGCCTGGCTGCAGACGGCCTCGCCCGCCAAGGCGGGCGGCCCCGTGCAGCTGGAAGCGGTGCTGGTAGCCAAGCCGCCGTACCACTGCAACCCGGAGTATCCGCACAAGTTCAAGCTGAACCCTGCGCCTGCGGGGCTCGCCTACCCGGAGGAGACGGTGCGCGGCATGAAGGTCACGCCGGAGCGCAGCGTGCTCGCCATCCCGGTGAACGCCCAGAGCGCGGGCAAGCCGACGGTCTCCGGCACGCTCTCCTTCTCGGTCTGCACCGAGGAGCGCTGCATGGTCGAAAAGCGGGACCTGAGCGTCGCGCTCGACGTGATGTGAGCGCCTCAGGAACAGCTGCCGGGCAGCGGCGCTTGGTGCTGCTGCGGCACGGGCACGCCGAGGAGGGCCGAGACGACTTTGCCCGGCGCCTGACCGACGCCGGGCGCCGCGCGGCACGGCAAGCGGGCCAGGCGCTGGTGCAGGCGCGCTTCCAGCCCGAGCTGGTGCTGACGAGCCCTGCCCCGCGCGCCCAGGAGACGGCGGAGCTGGTGGCCCGGGAGTGCGGCTTCGACGGCGCGCCCCGCGCCGACCAGGCGCTGTATCTCGGAGAACCACGCGCGTACCTGGCGCTGCTGCGCGCCTTGCCGGAGACGCTCTCGCGCGTGCTGCTGGTCGGGCACCACCCCACGCTGAGCGAGCTGGCGCGGCAGCTCGGAGAGGGCGCCGAGCTGCGCCCCGCACAATTCGTCGACCTGGCGCTGGAGCTCGACCGCTGGGGAGAGCTGTGAGCGCGGCCCTCCGCCAGGGGCCGGTGCTGCTCGACAACCCGATCCAGAACTACGCCTGGGGTTCGCGCAGCGCGCTCGCCCAGCTGCTGGGGCGGCCCGCGGCGGATCGGCCCGAGGCCGAGCTGTGGATCGGCGCCCACCCGGCAGCTCCCTCGCGTGACGGCAACGGCCACAGCCTGCTGGAGCTGATCCAGGCGGATCCCGAGCGCACGCTGGGCAGCGAGGTCGCGCACCGCTTCGGCCGCCGCTTGCCGTTCCTGCTCAAGGTGCTGGCGGTGGAGGCGCCGCTCTCGCTGCAAGCGCACCCCAATCTGCAGCAGGCGCAGGCCGGGTTCGCGCGCGAGCAGGCCGCCGGCATCCCGCTCGACGCACGCGAGCGCACCTACAAGGACGACAACCACAAGCCCGAGCTGCTGTGCGCGCTGACGCCCTTCGAGGCCCTGTCCGGCTTTCGCCCGCCGCTCGACAGCGCGGCGCTGTTCGCGGAGCTCGGCCTGGCCGAGCTTCCGTTCGTGCGCGCGCTGCGCTCCAGCGCGCCGGAACCGCTGCGCGAGGCGTTCTCTGGTTTGATGAGCCTCGCTGCCGGCGCGGCGGGCCAGCTCGCCGCCGAGGTGCTGGAGCGAGCCGAGCGCGCCAGCGCGAGCAAGGGCCGCTTCCAGGCCTCGTTCGCCTGGGCGGCGCGGCTCGGGCGCGCCTATCCCGGCGACATCGGCGCGGTCGCCAGCCTGCTCTTGAACCATCTGCAGCTCGCCCCGCTGGAGGCCATTGATCTCGAAGCCGGGCGCTTGCACGCGTACCTCTCCGGAACCGGCGTCGAGATCATGGCCAACTCCGACAACGTGCTGCGCGGCGGGCTCACTCCCAAGCACATCGACGTGCCGGAGCTCTTGCGTGTGCTGGTGTTCGACTCCCCACCCGTTCGTCCCACACCCGCCACGCGCCTGAGCGCGGCGGAGCTCGCCTACCAGACCAGCGCTGCGGAGTTTCAGCTGTCCCGGATCGATCTGGAGCCGGCGCGAGCCTGCTCCTGGCAGCTGCGCGGCCCGGAGCTGCTCTTGTGCGTGGACGGCCGCGCGCAGCTCGAAGCAGCCGGCTGCGTACAGGAGCTCGCGCGCGGCCAGGCCTGCTTCCTGCCGGCCGCAGCGCGCGCCGCGCGCGCCAGCGGCTCCGCGCGCCTGTTCCGCGCAGCCGTCGGCGGCGCCTGACCCCGCAGGAGTTTGTGGGCTCGCAGCCGCGCGCCAGCGCGCGCTGTCAGTATATTCCATCCATGCAACACTGAGCGCGCACCCGCGCTGCCTTGCTGCCTGCGGGGCATCGGCTAAATTTTGTTGTCATGCCCGTTTCGCAGCACCCCAGCACTCCACCCGCGGCCGTGCGCCGCTCCGTGCGGCCCTGTTCCTTGCCGCCCGAGGACGGCAGCACGCGCGACTGGGAGGAGCGCTCGGCGCTGTTCGAGCGCATGGATCTGGACAGCGTGCCGCCGCCGCAGCGGGTGTCCGAGCTCGGCGGGAGCTCCGCCGTCGGCGACGTGGGCGAGCTGTTCAACGCCTACCGCGCCTACGTGGCCAAGATCGGCCGGCGTATCCTGGGCTCGAACAGCGACGTCGATGATCTGATCCAGGACGTGTTCCTCGCCACGGTGCGCGACGTGCACAAGCTGGAGGATCCCGCGCGCCTGGCGTCCTGGCTGGGCACCGTCACCACGCGCATGGCCAAGCGGCGCCGCTTTCACAACTCGGTGCGGCCCAGCGCCGGGCCTGACGATCCCGAACCGTTACTGGAGCGCGTCAGCCAGGAGGGTCCGAGCCCGGAGTCGACGGCCGATCTGGCCGGCAACATCCAGCGCGTCATGAGCTTGCCCGACGAGCTGCGGACGCCCTGGGTGCTCAAGCACGTGGAAGGCCGCACGCTGGAGGACGTGGCGCAGCAGTGCGATTGCTCGCTGTCCACGGTGCAGCGCCGGCTGCAGGCGGCGACGGGCCGGCTGCAGAAGCGCTCTGTCCCTCCGGATCGCTAGTACCGCTCGCCCTCCGGATCGCCAGTACCGCTCGGTCGGTTTTACCCCACGCCGGGCCGGCCCGGCGGCGTTCGCTTGATTTTCGCGGGTGGACGCGACAAAGCTGGCTGCCCATGCCTGCGTTCAACTTAAAGGGCACCTTCACCGCCCTGGTCACTCCGTTCGCCGAAGGCGACGGGAGCATCGACTTCCCCGCCTATGAGCGCCTGCTCGAGGCGCAGATCGCGGGCAAGATCGACGGGCTCGTCCCGTGCGGCACGACCGGCGAGAGCCCCACCCTGAGCGAGCAAGAGAAGTTCGAGCTGATCCAGCGCACGGTGCGCGTGGCCGCGGGGCGCGCGTTCGTGATGGCGGGCATCGGCACCAGCGATACGCACAAGGCCGTGACCCAGGCGCAGGCGGCCGTCGAAGCCGGGGCGGACGCGGTGATGCTGGTGATGCCCGCGTACAGCCGCCCCTCGCAGGCCGGGCTCTCCGACTACATCGAGCAGGTGGCCAACGCGGCCCAGGTGCCGCTGGTCGTGTACAACATCCCGGGGCGCACGGCGGTGTCGCTCGAGGTCGACACGCTGATCGAGGCGGCCGCTCGCTGCCCCAACGTCGTGGGCTTGAAGGATGCCTCGGGCAACGTGAGCTACTGTCAGAGCTTGCTGGCGCGCATCGGCAACCGCCTGAGCGTGCTCAGCGGCGATGACTCGCTGACGCTGCCGATGATGGCGGTGGGCGCGCGCGGCGTGGTCAGCGTCACCTCCAACGTCTTGCCGGCAGCGGTGAGCAGCATGGTGCAGGCCGCGCTCGCCGGTCGCTTCGACGTCGCGCGCAGCGAGCACCTGCGCCTGCTGCAGGTGCACGACGCGATGTTCTGTGCGCCGAGCCCCGGCCCGGTGAAGGCGGCGCTCGCGCATCGCGGCATGATCGCCGCACGCCTGCGTCCCCCCATGGATCTGCCGACGCCGGGCCAGCGCGCCCGGGTGGTCGCCGCCCTGCAGATGTTCGAGCAGTGATGAGCGAGCGACTGAAAGTCAGCGTGTGCGGAGCGACCGGGCGCATGGGCCGCGCCGTGATCCGCCTGTGCGGGCAGGCCCCCGATCTGGAGCTGGTGGGCGCCTGCGCGGCCGCGGGCGACACGGGCCTCGGTGAAGACGCGGGCACGCTCGCGGGCGGGCCGCGCAGCGGCGTGGCCATCACGGACGACATGGCCTCTGCGCTGCTCGGCGCGCAGGTGGTGGTCGACTTCTCGCAGCCGCCCGCGCTGGAGCAGCTGGCACGACTCTGCGCGCGCCAGGGTGTGGCGCTGGTCAGCGGTACCACGGGCTTGAAAGACAGCTCGCTGCTCGACAGCGCGGCGGCGAAGATCCCGGTGCTCTGGGCTGCCAACATGAGCCTCGGCGTGCAGGTGCTGGCGGAGCTGGCGGCGGAGGCCGCGCGGCGGCTGGGCCCCGATTTCGACGTCGAGATCAGCGAGATGCATCACCGCGCCAAGGTGGACGCGCCGAGCGGCACTGGCTTGCGCCTGGCGGAGGCCGTGCGCGAGGTGCGCCAGCTACGGCCCGTCACCGGGCGCAGCGGCATCGTGGGCGCGCGCACGCGCGACGAGATCGGCGTGCTGGCGTTCCGCGGCGGCGACGTGATCGGCGATCACACGGTGCACCTGCTGGGGCCCGGTGAACGGCTGGAGCTCACCCACCGCGCAACGAACCGCGACCTGTTCGCGCAGGGCGCGCTGCGCGCGGCGCGCTGGCTCGTGAAGCAGCCGCCGGGGCGCTACACGCTCAAAGACGTGTTGAACGCCAGCGCGGGCTGAGCCAGTCGTGCAGCGGGCAGTCCTGGTGCCACTCGCCGGCACTTTGTTGTTTATTTCGCGCCCTGCGGGCGCGATGTGAGCTCGGTGGCCCGCTGAGCACCGAGCTCTATCACCCCAAGAGCAGTTCAGTTGTGGGGGTTGCGCCGGGGTGATGCGTTCGGATCTCGTACGCGCGAGCTCCGGAGCGCCCCGTTTCGGCGTCGTGCTGTTTCACCTGCGTAACAGCTTGGCGTCGGCACGACGAATTCCACATTCAGGCTGAAAGACGGCCGCGTTCGCGCGCTTCATCGCTTCAGCCGTTCGCTCACGTACCGTTGTGCTGGTCTCCTCGAACGGCAGCGCGCCGGCGTTCCGTCGAGGTTCAGTGCTGCGGTCGGCTCCCACGGGTGCCGCCGCCGAACGGGAGAATGACCTTGAAGCGTGTGGTGATTGTCGGGGGCGGATTCGGGGGCATCAACTGCGCCAAGGCGCTCGCAGGCCGTCGCGATGTCAGCGTGTGCTTGATCGATCGCCGGAACTACCATCTCTTCCAGCCGCTGCTCTATCAGGTGGCGATGGCCGGCTTGAGCGAGGCGGACATCGCCTCGCCGATCCGCAGCCTGTTCTCCAGCTACGAGAACGTGCGCGTGATACAGGCCGAGGTCACCGGTGTCGACGTGAACGCGCGGCAGGTGAAGACCGCCGTCGGAGCCTTCGAGTACGACTACGTGGTGCTCGCGTCGGGCGCGCAGCACGCCTACTTCGGCAACGAGCAGTGGGAAGACCACGCGCCCGGGCTGAAGAACCTGGAGCAGGCCACCGAGATCCGGCGGCGCGTGCTCACGGCGTTCGAGCGCGCCGAGTGCGAGCCCGATCCGAGCCGGCGGCGCGCGCTGCTGACCTTCGCGGTGATCGGCGGCGGCCCGACGGGCGTGGAGCTGGCCGGCGCGATCGGCGAGATGACGCGCTTCACGCTGGCGCGCGACTTCCGCAACATCGATCCCAAGCTGACGCGCATCGTGTTGATCGAGGCGGGGGCGCGCATCCTGCCCAGCTTTGACGCGGAGCTGGCCAGCCGCGCGGCGCGCGAGCTGGAGCAGCTGGGCGTGCAGGTGTGGGTGAACAGCCGCGTCACCCTTGTGACGCCAAACGGCGTGCGCGTGGGTGAGGAGCACCTCGCGTGCAACACGGTGATCTGGGGCGCAGGAGTGCAGGCCTCGGCGCTGGGCAAGAGCTTGCCCGCGAAGACGGACGCGCAGGGCCGCGTGCTGGTGGGCGAAGACCTGGCGCTCGCGGAGCAGAAGAACGTGTTCGTGATCGGCGATCAGGCGCACTTTCGCCCGGCGGACGCCGAGCGCCCGCTGCCCGGTGTGGCCTCCGTCGCGATCCAGCAGGGCCGGCACGTCGCCCAGCAGATCCTGGGCGAGCTGCGCGGGCGGCCGCGCGCGCCCTTCCGTTACAACGACAAGGGGCAGATGGCGACGATCGGCCGGCGCCGCGCGGTGTTGCAGCTCGGACGCTTTCGCTCGGCGGGCACGTTCGCCTGGGGCCTGTGGCTGCTCGTGCACATCTACTTTCTGAGCGGCTTCCGCAATCGAGTCTTCGTGCTGCTGCACTGGTGCTGGTCGTACCTGACCTTCTCCCGCGGCTCGCGGCTGATCGTCGAGAAGCACTGGCACTCGTACGCGGCGCCGGACGCCGCGAGCGCAACAGCGAGCGCCAGCGTGCCCGCACCGCTGCACAGCATGCCCAGCGCGGCGCAGCACGTGCCCGCGCCGAGCGCGGCGCCGATCTCGATGCCGCCCAGCGCGCGGCTGGAGCTGCTCGCGGGACCCGAGTCGGCGCCCCCGGAGGGCTGGGAAGAGCCCGCGCGCTGGCTCAGCGAGCAGCCCCCTTCCCTGCCCAGCCCCGCGCTGCAGCCGCAACCGGCGGCACAGCTGGAAGCCGCACTCGGCGGTTCCGACTTGCGGCGCAGCGCCTGACGAAGCCCGCAACGGAAAGCACCCGCCGCCAGGTTGCGCACCCCCTGCGCGTGTTTCATAGTCTGTGTCATGGGCGTCAGGTTGAGCGGATTTTGCCTGGCGGCCACCCTGCTGGCAGTCAGAGGCGCGTCGGCCTCGTGCTTGCCACCAGAGGGGCGCGTGCTCTGGACCTACCCCGCCAATGGCGCGGTCGACGTGCCGACGAACGCGCAGCTGCTCGTATCGGATGAAGGTGGGCGCACGCCGAGCCTCGACGGCAAGGTATTGCCCGCGAGCGGTGAAGGAGTGTTCGATCTCGGGGCGCTCGAGCCCAACACGACCTATCAGGTCACGTGGCCTTCCGGCTTCCAGGAAGTGGGCGCGTCGCTCTCGTTCACCACCGGCGCGGGGCCTTCCTTCGAGCCGCCGCCGGGCGTGCCGGAGCCGGTCGCCGTCACGCGCGATCCGGCCGTGCCCTCGTGCCGGCTCGTGGCGTCGCAAGGCTGCTTTGATACCGGCGTGAGGGCAGGGGTAGGCTTCAAGCCGAGCGAGACTCCCGTGGCATGGCTGGTGGAGAGCCTCTATTGCCGACGCGACAGCCGTCGCATGGTCTGGCCCAGCGAGTGCGGCGCGCCGTTCATCCAGAGCGAAGATCCTCGGGTCTGTGTGCGGCTGCGAGCCACCGACGGCGTGCACGTCAGCGACCAGACACAGGTCATCTGCTCGTTGCCCCAGCTACCGCCGACCGTCACCCTGGCCACCGACAGCAGCTGTGTCGGAGTCGACTTTCCGCCGAGCGATGCGCTCACGCTCATCAGCAAGGAGCGGGTCACCTGCTCGAGCGCGGACCCTGCTCAGTGCGGAGCCAGCGATCTGGAGGCGAGCAACTCGTCCGGGGGCTGCGGCCTCGCGCCACGAGCTGGGCAGGGCGCATACGGTGGCCTGATCACAGCGGCTCTCGCAGCAGGCCTGACCCAGCGGCGGCGCCGGCGCGCGTCCGGCGCCAGATAGCTGCCGGAACCGCCCCGGAGAATTGCGCCGGCAGTGCGCGGGCTCCATACTCGTCTCATGACGAGTGGCGCCTGGTCGCTGGCGGAGGACCTCGATTTCGCGCGGCGGCTCGCCGCCGTCGCCGGTGAGCTGGCGCTCGAGTTCTTTCAGCGCGGGGTCGTCACGCAGCGCAAGCCCGACGGCTCGCCGGTGAGCGAGGCCGACGTGGCCGTGGAGCGGCGCCTGCGCGAGCTGATCCGCGCCGAGCGCCCCGGCGATGGGGTGCAGGGCGAGGAGCTCGGGGAAACGGGTTCGCGCGAGCGGCGCTGGGTGCTGGACCCGATCGACGGCACGAGCAACTTCGTGGCGCGGCGCCCGCTCTGGGGCACGCACGTGGCGCTGGAGGTCGAGGGCGAGGTCCAGCTGGGTGTGATCACCCGACCCGTGCTGGGTACGAGCTGGTGGGCGAGCCGCGGCGCAGGCGCGTTCCGCGGCGGCGCGGGCGGCGAGCGGCGCCTGCGCGTGTCGAGCGTGAAGCAGCTGGCGGAGAGCCGCGTGACGCTCTGGACGCACTCCGAGGACTCCAGCGTCGAGCGCCTGACCCAGAGCTGCCACTGGATCCACCCGACGCTCGACTCCTTGCTGCGCGTGGCGGAAGGCGAGCTGGACGCCCTGGTCGATCGCAGCGGCGCGCCCTGGGATATCGCGCCCGCCGTGGTGATCGTGGAAGAAGCGGGCGGCCATTTCAGCGATCGCGACGGGGGCCGCCGCCTCGACCTGCACGACTCCCGCTTCAGCAACGGCCTGATCCATGAGGATCTGGCGCGCCTGCTGCGGGCGCCGTGAGCCGCTACGAGCCCGGAACGGCGGCTCACTGCCGACATCGGAGAGCCTGGAAAACTTCAATCCGGCCACTGCCCCGAGGAGGCGCCGATTGCCACTCACGGAGCGCTCCACTACCCTCCGGAGCCTCAGCGCGTCAGCCCACCGAGGAGAGAGTGAGTCATGCAAGTTCGAGCCGCCGTCGCACACGAAGCAGGGAAGCCGCTCAGCGTCGAGATGATCGATCTGGAGGGTCCGAAGGCGGGCGAAGTGCTCGTCGAGCTCAAGGCCACGGGCATCTGCCACACCGATGAGTACACCCTCTCCGGCAAGGATCCCGAAGGCATCTTCCCCTCCATCCTCGGGCACGAGGGCGCGGGCGTGGTGGTGGAAGTCGGCGCCGGCGTCAGCTCGCTGGCGGTCGGCGATCACGTGATCCCCTTGTACGTGCCCGAGTGCCGGCAGTGCGAATACTGCCTGAACCCCAAGACCAACCTGTGCCAGTCGATCCGCATCACGCAGGGCAAGGGCTTGATGCCGGACGGCACCAGCCGCTTCTCGCTGCGCTCCAAGCAGATCCTGCACTACATGGGCACGTCCACCTTCTCGAACTTCACGGTGGTGCCGGAAGTGGCGCTGGCGAAGATCCGCAAGGATGCGCCCTTCGACAAGGTCTGTTACATCGGCTGTGGCGTCACCACCGGTATCGGCGCGGTGATCAACACCGCCAAGGTCGAGCCGGGCGCCAACGTGGTGGTGTTCGGGCTCGGCGGCATCGGCCTGAACGTGATCCAGGGCGCGCGCATGGTCGGCGCCAACATGATCATCGGCGTCGACCTCAACCCCGGGCGCAAGGCGATCGCCGAGAAGTTCGGCATGACCCATTTCGTGAACCCGAAGGAGATCGGCGGCGATCTGGTGCCCTACCTGGTCAACCTGACCAAGGGCGGCGCGGACTACAGCTTCGAGTGCGTGGGCGACGTGAAGCTGATGCGCCAGGCGCTGGAGTGCTGCCACAAGGGCTGGGGCGTCTCCGTGATCATCGGCGTCGCGCCGGCGGGAGCCGAGATCAGCACCCGCCCGTTCCAGCTGGTCACGGGTCGCGTCTGGAAGGGCACCGCGTTCGGTGGTGCGCGCGGCCGCAGCGACGTGCCGAAGATCGTCGACTGGTACATGGACGGCAAGATCAACATCGACGACCTGATCACGCACACCTTGCCGCTGGAGCGCATCAACGAAGGCTTTGACCTGATGCACGCCGGCAAGTCGATTCGAACCGTCGTCACCTACTGAATCTATTCGAAAGAAAGCAGGGCTCAGACCGCATGCGATCCAGCGTACTCGCCACCGTAGAAAGCCACCGCTGTTTTGGGGGTACGCAGAGCGTGTATCTGCACAACTCGGAGAGCACGCGCTCGCCGATGCGTGTGGGTGTGTTCCAGCCCGAGGGCGAGGGCCCGTTTCCGGTGCTGTACTTTCTGTCCGGGCTGACCTGCACCGAGCAGAACTTCATCACCAAGGCCGCCGTGCAACGCTACGCGGCCGAGGTGGGCATGATGATCGTGGCACCGGACACGAGCCCCCGCGAAGTCGACATCCCCGGCGCTGACGAGAGCTACGACTTCGGCACCGGCGCCAGCTTCTACGTCGACGCCACCGAGCCGCCCTGGGCATCGCACTACCGGATGTACAGCTACGTCACCCACGAGCTGCCGAAGTGGATCGCCCAGCACCTGCCGGCGGACACCCACCGGCAGGGCATCTGCGGCCACTCCATGGGCGGCCACGGAGCGCTGATGATCGGCATCAAGAACCCCGACGCCTTCCGCTCCGTATCCGCGTTCTCGCCCATCTGCGCGCCGATGCAGTGCCCCTGGGGCCAGAAAGCATTCCAGGGCTACCTCGGCAACGACACCCAGCTCTGGACCCAGTATGACAGCGTCGAGCTGATCAAAGCGCGCGGCTACGCGCGCGAGCTGCTCGTCGACCTCGGCTCCGACGACCCCTTCGTCGTCCAGCAACTCAAACCCGAGCTCTTGCAGGCCGCCTGCCGCCAGCGCAACGTGCGCCTGACACTGCGCTGGCAGAGCGGCTACGACCACAGCTACTACTTCATCTCCACCTTCATCAAAGACCACGTCCGCTTCCACGCGGACCGCCTGCGCTGAGCGGCGCAGGGGCGCCCGCCGGTCACCGCCAGCCAAACCCCCTGATCGTAATTTGGGTTTGGGCCGAGCCCTGAGGAATCCCCGCGAATCGGGCGCGAAAGAGCGCGTGATCTCCAAGGGCTGGCTCCGCTCAGTCCCCACTCGCGGAGAGCGGCGGCGGGCATATCCTAGTGACGCCAGGGGAACTGTGGGGCCGAGCCCTGCCTGATTCACTGGCGGCAGACCCCTTTTTTGTGAACGTGTCATGTTCCCTGAGGAACTTCACTTCGCGCAAAAAAGGACCACCCCGCGTTACGCTGTTTCGTCGAACGCTGATCTGCACAGCGCGGATACGCTGCTGCCGCAGTGCCGTGACCGCGGCTTTTTTCGTGGGGATTCTCTCAGGGCCGAGCCTCCGCCCCACGACACCTGACGGCATATCGGGGCGCGGAGCAGCGAGCGCTTTCCCGCTAACGCAAGGTAGCAACGCAAGGCGAGATAGGTGTCGAATACCGGGCTGCGTGCTTGACCGGCTTGGGGTAGCGGTCGAATTCCCGCCTGTACCTCAGCGACCTGCCGCTGCGCGTTGGTGATGGCGATGGGATCGCTGGTGCGGGCTGCTTGTTCGATCAAGCTGATGCAGCCCTCGGCTCCGAGTCGATCGGCGACAGCGGCATCGCCGACAGCGTTCATGCAGAGTGGACGAACCGCTTTCCACACGCGAGCGTTCGAACGACGGTGCGCCTCGCGGATGGCTTCGCCGTCCTCGGGGCTCAGCCCGAGCTTGTCGGATTGGTCTTGTTCATGCTGCGACCCAACGTTGGGTCGTCGCTCGGCGTCTGGCGCTCTTGCGACGCGCTCCGACCACTCGAGTCGTTCGCCACGCGAAGGTCGCACCCAACGTGGGTCATCCGTCGCTCGCCGTCATGCGCTGCGAAACGTAGGGTCGTCGGGGTCGCTTGGCATCATGCCGCGACTCAACGTTAGGTCGTCCCGTCGCTCGATCCGCACGCGATGTCGTGGGTGGACGAGGCTCAGCGTGAGCCTCGGGTGCGTTGAACTTTAACTGACAAATTTACAAGAAATTGCGACTCGAAGCAGGGTCGCTGTATTCCGTTATGGTACAAATTCCTCGGACACGGGGGGAAGGCGACCGCGCTCTTCGGCAGGAGTCGCCGCGGGGCGAGGCGCGCCGAGCGTGTCCAGAAGGAGTCCAACATCATGGTACGCATGGCGAGCAACACCGGGCGCCTGCTCCTCGCGGCTCTCGCGATCGCGGGCAGTCACTGCTCGGACGCGAGCGATCAGCTCGACGATCCATCGCAGCAGGAGCTCCTCGGGCAAGGCAGCGAAGCGCTCACCGCACAGCAGGAGATCGACTTCTGCCGAGCGAGCGGGCTGAACGTGATCATCGGCACTTCAAACGATGACACGCTGAACGGCACCGCGAACGGCGACTGTATCGTCGCCCTGGGCGGTCAAGACACGGTGAACGGGTTGGGCGGCAACGACACGATCTTCGGCGGAGAGGGCGACGACGTCCTGAACGGCGGCCCCGGGAACGACACCATGTTCGGCGGGTCTGGCCAGGACAGGATGTCCGGCGGCGAGGGCAACGACGTCATGAGCGGCGATGATGGTGATGACAGGATGTCCGGCGGCCCCGGTGACGATGCCCTCAGCGGGCAACAAGGTCAGGACAGTATGACCGGCGATGATGGCAACGACTTCGTCGCCGGCGGCTCGGGCGACGATGGCCTCGCCGGCAATCTGGGCAACGACAGGCTGCTCGATTGCGGCGATCACAATCGCTTTGACGGCGGCGCCGGCACCAATAACTGCCAGGGCGACGCACGCGCGAGCACGTTCGCCAACTGCACGACCAGAACCGCCTGCCCCTGAGCTGCTGTTGCTCGAGCGCGCGGCACTGGCGCAGGAATCAACAGAGAAGGCCTGGAGCAACCACACTCTCGCGGGCGTGGCTGCTCCAGGTTGGGGGTCGTCCGCGCCCCGAGGGGCCGGCAGTGGTCGTGAGCTGGAGGTCCGGCCCTCTCCCTCCAACGCCGACGTGGAACGCCGCGGCTACAGATGCCAGAAGGGCTTGTGCGCGCGGAGCGCCGCAGCGACCTCCAGCTCATGGCGCGCGCCGAGCGCCTCGGAGCTCTCGATTTCCGCGGGGGCGTCGAACAGGGCGCCCAGCGTGTACTGGACGGATTCGCGTACGCCGGTCAGGTCGTAGCCGCCTTCGAGCAGGAACGCCATGCGCTGGCCGGGCCCACGCTTCAAGGTCTCCAGCAGGCGGCGGGTCATCCAGGCGTAGCCCTCGGCGTCAAGCTCCATGCCGCCGAGCGGGTCGCGGCGGTGCGCGTCGTAGCCCGCGCTGATCAGCGTGAAGTCGGGCGCGTACTGTTCGATCACCGGCAGGATCAGCCGGCGGAAGGCCGTGGCATACACCAGGTTGTGCGCTCCGGCGGCGAGGGGCACGTTCAGGGTGAAGCCCGTGCCGTCGCGCGCGCCGATGTCACCCACCGCGCCGGTGCCGGGATATTGCGGGCTCTGGTGCAAGGAGATGTAGAGCACCTCCGGCGTGAACTCGAAGATCTCTTCCGTGCCGTTGCCGTGATGCACATCCCAGTCGAGGATCAACACGCGCTTGGCGCCGCGCGCCAGCGCATGCCGGGCAGCGACGGCCACGTGGTTCAGGAGGCAGAAGCCCATGCCGTTGCCGGGCCGTGCGTGATGGCCCGGAGGGCGCAGGAGGCCGAAGCCGTAGTCCGCTCGATCGTCGAGCAGCGCATCGGTCAGCGCGATGGCAGCGCCGCTCGCGCGGCGCGCGGCGTCGAAGGAGCGCGGCGTGTAAAAGGTGTCCGCGTCGAGGTAGCCGGAGCGCCCGCTGATCTGCTGGAGCTGCTCCAGGTATTCCGCCGTGTGCACGCGGTTCAGCTCATCCAGCGTGGCGTCGCGCGGCCCGAGGCGTTGCGCTCCGGCAGCCGCGGCGCACGCTTCAATCCCTTCCCGGGCGGCGCTCAGGCGCTGGGGCCGCTCGGGATGACCCGGCGGAGAGACGTGCTCTTCGAACAGGCTGTCGTCCGCCAAGCATAGGCGCGGCTTCGTCATCTCGCCTCCACCGGCAGCGCCGGAATGCGGAAGAACTGCGCGCCCGCGGTATGCAAGACGGTCGGCGCGTTCTTGGGAGTCTTGCCCAGGGCCTCCAGGGCTTCGGTATCCACGTACACCCCCGGCCCCCACCCGTTCACGTGCTCGTCGCGGCGCGTGAGAGTGTCGACCTCGAGCGCGCGGCGCAGCGGCTCGGAGGGCCGCGAGATGCGCACGATGCGCGGCGCGCCATCGCTCAGCGAAAGCTCCGGCGGCGCGTCGGGCATCACCCAGCGCGCGCCATAGCTGAGCACGGTGGCATTGACGAAGCCGGCGGCCGTCAGCCGGGAGCTGGCCTGGCGCAGCGCGCGCAACAGATCACCGGCGGGCTCATCATCCCGAAACTCGGCGTAGAGCGCGTGCCCCAGGCACACGACGTGAGGATCGCCCGGTAACTCCAGGCTCTGCACGATGCTTAGCGCCGCGCGCTCGAAGGCCTCGAAGCGTTGCACGAACTCCGCTCGCTCATCGGAGCCGTACTCGTCGTCCTCTATCTCGTAGTAGGAAAACAGCACGCCGAATGCGTCCTCATCGATCATCGGGACCCTCTCTGGGGGTCCGAGCCTTACGGCAGCAGACGGAAAACGGCAACCCTCGGAGGCGAATCGTCACCGAACGCCAGGCCGGGACAGAATCTTCACCCGCGTTGTCTGGTACTTCCCCGCCGTTCTCGGCTAGGGTCGATGGGTCATGAGTCCGAGTCGAGCGGCCCCCAGTTTGGCGCTGGCGGCCTACGCCGAAACCTGGATCTCAGGGGCGAAGGTGGTCGTGTTTGGCGATTCCCTGTCCCCGCTGCCCGAGCGACTCGTGGAGCGTGGAGCGCGCCTGGTGCAGGTCTACGATCGCGACCCCGCGCGCTGCGAGGAAGCTGCCGCGCTGAGTCGTTCGCGGCAGATCTCGTATGCTCCCTTCGACAACGCTGGCGCCATCGGCCGCGACGGCGCGTTCGACTTTGGCATCGTCGAGGAGCTGGGCGCGAAGGCGCGCGGCGATGAGCTGGCGACGCTGCGGCGGGCGCTCGGGCGCCGCGGCATGGCGCTGATCGCAGCGCGCAATCCGGAGCTGGCGCGCAGCTTGATCCCGGTGCCGGCCAACGCCGAGGAGCCGCTGGGTTACTACGAGCTGTACGAGCTGGTGAGTCAGCACTTCGAGGAAGTGCGGATGCTGGGGCAGACGGCCTTCGTCGGCTACGCGGTGGCGGACTTCGCCGCCGCCGAGGATTCCGACGTGCGGCTCGATACCGCGTTCTTGCCGGGCGGCGCCGAAGAGCCCGAGTGGTTCCTGGCGCTGGTGAGCACGCTGCCGGTGGCTTCGGAAGCCTTCTCCGTGATCCAGCTGCCGCTCGCGGATCTGCCGCAGCCGGCGGCCGCCGATCGCGACGAGATCGAACGCCTGGAGCAAGCGCTCGAGCGCGCGGAAGCGCGCGCGGCCGAGCTCGAGCGCGCGCGCACGCAGCAGGTTCAAAAGGATCCGCAGAAGGACGCGGCACAGCAGCGGCAGGATCAGCAGCGACAGGAGCTCCAGCGGCAGAAGGAAGCGCTGGAACGGCAGCTGGAGTCGCTGCAAGCGGAGATCGGCAAGCGCGAGCACTGGTTGAAGGGGCTCGAGGCGCGCGCGGCCACGGCGGACCAGCGCGCCGATGACGCACAGGCGGAGCTGGAGCAGCTGGGCCAGCGCGAGGCCGCGGCGGTGGCGCGCAGCAAGCAGCTGGAGCAGCAGCTGGAAGAAGCGCTGCGCGCCAAGCGCTCGCTGGAGGACGGCCAGGTCACGCTGCGGCGCGAGCTCGAGGAGCTGAAGCACGGCAGCGGCGCGCACGCGCGCAGCTACGCCGAGCTGGAGCGCAGGGCGATCGCGCTCAGCACGAAGCTCGACGAGCTGAAGGTGCAGCTCGAGGCCAGCGAGAAAGAGAATCGCGAGCTGCGCGCGGCGAGCCAGGACGAGTCGAACAGCGAGCTGCGCGAGCTCGAAGCCCAGCTCGTGGAGCGCGGCAAGGAAGTCGCCCGCCTGGAGCGGGAGCTGGAGCAAACGGAACGCTTTGGCCGTCAGCTCATCGCCCAGCTCGAGCAGGCGCGCGCGCGGGACAGCGAGCCGCCGCCGGATCTGGAACGCCTGGCGCGCCGCAACGCGGAGCTGGAGGCGGACCTGGAAGCCGCCCGTTGGACCATTTCCAGCCTCGGAACCAATGTCCACGCTGCCGCGGGAGCCGGTGCCCGTCATGATGATGGCGCCCTCGAGGACGCCCGCCGGAGCGCCGATTGATGGGCAGCTCACCTTGACAGCGGTCGATTCCGACTTAGTTTGACGCGGCCCTGTCCCCCGCCGCCCCGTTTCTCCCCCGCTGGTTCTCCCCCGCACCCCGATGAGCGCAAAGCGAGATTATTACGAGGTCTTGGGAGTCACCCAAGACGCGACGGAAGACGACATCAAGAAAGCCTACCGGAAGGCGGCGCTCAAATTCCATCCGGACAGAAACCAGGGGGATAAGAGCGCGGAGGCCGCCTTCAAGGAGGCGACCGAGGCCTACTCGGTCCTGTGCGACAGGGACAAGCGCGCCACCTACGACCGCTTCGGCCATGCGGGCCTGCAGGGCGGCGGCGCAGATTTCTCGGGCGTCGGCGTCGGCGATATCTTCAGCCAGTTTCAGGACATCTTCGCCGACTTCTTCGGCGGCGGTGGTGGCGGCCGTCAGCGGCGTCCGACGCGCGGCGCCGACGTGCGTGTCGATGCGCGGATCACGCTGCAAGACGCCATGCGCGGCGTGAAGCACGAGATCACCGTCGAGGGCCTGGCGCCCTGCGAGACGTGCCGTGGCTCGGGCGCAGCGGCGGGTACCACTCCCGAGACCTGTCGCCACTGTGGCGGCTCCGGGCAGGTCGCCACGCAGCGCGGCTTCATCATGTTCAGCAGCACCTGCCCCAGCTGCCGGGGTCAGGGCTCCATCATCGTGAACCCTTGCCAGAGCTGCTCGGGCCGCGGCGCGGTGGAGAAACAGCGCAAGGTGGTGGTCACCTTCCCCGCCGGTATCGACTCGGGCCAGCGCCTGCGCGTACCCGGGCAGGGCATGCCGGGGCCGAACGGCACGCCGTCAGGTGATCTGTACGTCGATGTCGATGTCGAACCACACGCGGACTTCGAGCGCGACGGCGCCGACCTCGTCACCCGCGAGAGCATCTCCTTCGTCGAGGCGGCGATGGGCACCGAGTTCGATGTCGTGCTGCCGGATGGCACCGAGGTGCCGGTGGCAGTACCGGGCGGCACCCAGCCCGGGACCGTGATCACGGCTCACGGTCAGGGTTTGCAGCGCGTCGGCCGCCGTGGTCGCGGCGACCTGCACGTCGTGGTGAACGTGCACGTGCCGACCAAGCTGAGCCGCAAGGCGCGCAAGCTATTCGAAGAGATCGAAGAGGAGCTGGCTCCACCGGTCTCACGGCGCAGCACCGGCTGAGCAGGCGCACCGTGACCAGCGCCGCTCGGCACGCTCGTGACCAGCGCCGCTCGGCGCGTTCGTGACCAGCGCTCAGTCGAGACAGGCGAGCTTGAGCCGGCGGATCCCTCTTTCGTCGATCCAGTACGGCTGCTTGCAGTCGACCTTGGCGGCGGCGGACGGTGGCGCGGCGGCGGTGGCTCGCGGAGCGGCAGGCGCCGCCGGGCGGGTGCGGCGTGCGACCGGCTGAGCGTGCTTGGTGGCGCGCTTGGGCACGCTCGCTGGGGCCTTGGGCTGTGCGAGCGCGAGGTTGACTCGGCTCGCCGCGACGGCGGTGCTCGGTTCGCCGGCGTGCACGCCCGCTGCGCTGGACGCAGCCTTGGCGATCGGCTCGGCCGCGGCGCTGCGGCGCTCTGAACTCACAGCGCCTGGGCGCCCTGAACTCACAGCGCCTGCGCGCCCTGAACTCACAGCGCCCTGGCGCTCTGAACTCACAGCGCCCTGGCGCTCACTCCCGGCGGCCTGCCGCTCCGTGGCAGAGGCGGTGACCGTCGTGGCAGCCGGCGCCAGCGCACCGATGGGCAGCGCGGCACCAGGCTCGCTGCCCTTCAACGCCAAGGCCGCGCTCGTCTCCTCGCGGGCGGCCACGGGCGCCGTCGGTTTGCTCGCGGCCAGCGTGCTGCCGCCCGGAGCATGCGCAGCGCCCGCGCTCGCAGCCGTTTCGGGCCGCAGCGCGCTGCTCGAGCGCATCAAGGCGACAGGTTGCACCGTGACCACCGCCACGGTCGCCAGCACGCCGAACACCGCCGCCGCCGACAGCACAGCGACCAGCCGGCGCTGCCGGCGCCGGGTCGCCTCGCTCGGCGCGCGCGGCGCGTGCGAGAACACCGGCGCGATCGTCGCCGCCGGTGCGGGCAGCGCCTCCGCCGGCAGCTCGACCCTGGACGTGGCCTCTTCTTCCACGTCTTCGGGGGCGAGCTCGTCATCGAGCGGCACCGGCGGTGCTGTTTCGCGCGCAGCGTTGACGGACTCGCGGTCGTCCTCCGAGCCCGGCAACGGCGCCATCAGCCGAGCGAGCAGCCCAGGCACCTCCACCGGCGAGCTCTTGCCGGAGGGAAAGCCGATGCTCTCTACCCGCGCGTCCGCCACGGTCGGCACCGCTTCTGCGCCCGGCTCCTCCAGCTCGATGCTGGGCCGGCTCGGCAGGTCCGCGGCGCGCGCGGCCTCGCGCTCGGCCCACGACTGGATGCGCTGGAACGTGTCGGAATCCGTGATCGAGCCGTGCACGGAGCCACCCGCGCTGGGATCCGTCGAGGGCAACGGCAACCCCTCCGCCCCGAGGCGTTCGATCTCCTGCAGCAGGCGCTCGCGCTTGGTCAGGATCTCACCCGCGACCGAATAGATCCACGCGCTGACGTCGTTCGCGCTGGCCAGACCGATCACGTTCTCGATGTCGACGGC
The DNA here is from genome assembly GCA_035760985.1 of Polyangiaceae bacterium. Classification (GTDB taxonomy): domain Bacteria; phylum Myxococcota_A; class Polyangia; order Polyangiales; family Polyangiaceae; genus SZUA-265. The sequence continues at coordinate 16,119 of DASTRX010000133.1, read as the reverse complement.
CAGCTCCTCCGCGGTCTGATAGCGGCGCTCCGGATCCTTGCACAGCGCGCGCAGCACCACCGCGTCCATGTCCGGCGTCAGCTCCGGCACGAACTCGCTGGGGCGCGGCACTTCCTCGCGCAGGATCTTGCGCAGCACTTCGCTGGCATCCTCGCCGACGAACAAGCGCCGGCGCGTCAGCGCCTCCCACAGCACGACACCGCACGCGAACACGTCCGCGCGGCGATCGACGGGCATGCCTTGCAGCTGTTCGGGGCTCATATAACTGAGCTTGCCCTTCATCTGCCCGTCGCGCGTGATCTGGATGCGCGCGCTGGCCTTGGCAACGCCGAAGTCGAGCACTTTGACGGCGCCATCTGCATCGATCATCACGTTCTGCGGCGAGATGTCGCGATGCACGACGTGGAGCGGCTCACCGCGATCGTCCTTCGCTTCATGCGCAGCGTGCAGCCCGTGCAACATTCCGGAAGCGATGTGGCCCACCACGCCGATCGACGGCTCCAGGTTCTTGCGCCGCGCGGCTCGAAGTAGCTTCGAAAAGCACTCGCCACGGATGTACTCCATGACCAGCAACAGCTCTTGACCCATGGTCAAGATGTCGAGCGTTTCAACGACGTTGGGATGCTTGATGCGCGCCGCGAGCCGCGCCTCGTCGATGAACATCGCGACGAACTCTGGATCCTTACAGAATTGAGGATGCAGTCGTTTCACCGCGACCGTGCGCGATGTCCCATCCACTTCGAGCATTCGACCCAGATGCACGGTCGCCATGCCACCGGCCGCTAATCTGCCGTACAGGGCGTAGCGGCCGACCACATGCGCCGGCTTGGTGAATTCGAGATGGGATTCCGCCATTTGGCCTCGAGACCATAGCACGACGGCGCTCAGAATCTCGCTCGACGGAAAATTGGCGCCGATTTGAACGCCCAGAACGGACACAGTCCCACGATGTGTGCGCCTGTCGCAGACAGCGTGATCTCACTGAAGAGATTCAGGAATGGCCAAACTTTGCGCGAACTCTCCGGCGCATTGCTGCGTCGCAAAATGACGCTCTACCGCCCCGGGTCGCATCACTCGAGGCTCGGCAGCTCGAGGCTCCGGCACGCCGCGACCATTCGTTCCACCGCGGCATGCGTGAAGCGCCGGGGGCCACCGGGGCTGACGGGGTCGAGCGCGCCCGCGCTCCCGCAGGCCACCCGCCGCCGTTCGGACTCGTCCCATTCGGGGACCAGCTCGCGCAGCGCGACGAACCAGTAGCCGTCCGCCGACTTGAACACGGCCACGTCGTTCTCGGCCGCCACACGCTGCGCGCCGGGAACGCTCGCGGGCAGCGACGGGAGCGACGGTTGAAACTGGATCTGCAGAGCGAAGTCGTCGCCGGCCTCGACGCGGATGCCATGCGCGCCCCCCGCCAGCACCTTGGCGTCGCGCGGCGCCAGCACCCGCTCGCTCCCCTCCCCCCGCAGCTCGTGCGGCAGATAGGCGAGCGGCACCACAAAACGAAAGGACTCCGGCTCCGCCGTGAGCTGCGGCCGCGCCGGGCTCTGCGGCTGCGCCGGGCTCTGCGCCTCGGAGTTGCGGTGGGGCTCGGACTGCGACGCCCTGCAGCTCACCAGGAATGCCAGCAGAACGGCGGCACCCCACCGGTACGACCCTGCGATCATCAGAGTTGCTCCGCGACGATGCCGCGCGCGCGCAGCAGATCCACGATACCGCGAGCGCCCACCAAATGGCCGGCGCCCACCACCACGAAGTAGTTCCCCGGCGTCTGTACGAGCCGAGTCAGGCGATCGAGCATGCGCTGATTGCGCTCGGCGAACAGCTGTTCGAACAGGCTCGGGTAATCGCTGCGCAGCGGGCCGAGTAGCAGCTCGTCGAGCCGCGCGGCGTTGCCGGTCTTCCAGAGCACAAAGGAGGCGTCGAGCTCTTCCCCGTAGTGGTCGATTTCGTCCAGCGTCTGGCGCAAAAGCAGCTCCCCGGCGTCCTTGTCCAGCCCCGTGAAGAGCGCCATCTGCTCCTCCACCGTCTCCAGCGCTTCGATGCGCTGGCGGCCTTCCGCCGCCTGCCGGAAGTGCTCGTCGATGCCCTGGTCGGCGGAGTAACCCTCCTTCTCCAGCGCCTGAGTGGTCAGCGCCAGCGCCACGAACCAGGGCTGGAAGCCGCGCAGCCCGAACAGGTTGAGCCCGCGGCGCTGCTCGGCCTGCTGCAGCAGCTGCCAGGTCTCCGGCTTCAGCACGTCCTGCAGGCGGACGCCCGGCGGCAGCGTGCCGAGCTCCAGCATGCGCCGGGCCGCCTGCGCTTGCGTCGCCTGGTTCATCTCCAGCTCCAGCACCAGCACGTCGCTAGCGGCGAACGCGGACTCGATGCGCGGATCGAGCGGATACAGCTCCGCGCGCGCCACATGTACGGAGCCGAGAAAATGCACCGTCGACGGGCCCACGCGTGCCCGCCACAGCAGCACGTGCGAGGCGGGCGCGGGCGCAGCCTGTCCGGCAGGCGCGGGCGCCTGCGCCGCAGGCTCGCTACGATGCGTGCAAGCGAGCCCGAACAGCGCTAGAGCGAAGATCAGCGCCAGGAGCTGGCGCAATCCTCGCTCCAGCGGGCGAGCGCTCGCTCCTCGAGCTCTATTCCTCGGTGTGCGCGGCAGTGGCGCCGGAGGCGGGTTTGTCCGAGGACTGGAACTTGGAGGCGTTGGCGGTGGCCCAATCCGCGGACCACGAGCTGATGGTGTAGATTTGATCCGAGGCATTGGTCATCGCCCAGCGGTTCGAACCCTCTGCGACGTTGCCCAGCTTTAGCACGTGCAGCCCGGAGCCACCGCGCAGCTCGATGGTGACCGTCGCCTGCGGCTTGTCCAGACCGACCTCGGCCGGCGTCTTGTGGTCGCCGAAATCCATGGCGCTGAGCGTCTTGTAGGCGCGCAGCAGGTCGTCGACCTTGGACGCCTGGAACTTCTCGATCGGCTTCTGCGCATTCGCCTTGGGGCCGCTCTTGCCGGTCCAGGTCTCCCCGGACTTGTCGAAGGTAAAGACGCCGTTCGCGTTCTCGATCGTGACCTTGACCGCGTCCTTGTCCTCGAACTTGAACATGGTCTTGTCGCGCCAGCCGCTGGCGTCCCGCTCGTACAGCCACTTGGAGAAGCCCTTGAGCGCGTACACGCCGTCCTGCTTCGCCAGGCGCACCATCTGACCGCGCGAGCCGTTCTCGCCGAAGTACACGTCGAAGACCGTGTCCGCGCCCTTGTAGAAGGTGGCGTGCAGGGCCTTGGCGTCGCTCACGCCCCAGCGCGGGTACTCGTCCTTGCCGGTGGCGATCACCTCGGAGAGAGATAGCTTGCTCAGATTGTCGAGCAGCGACTTGACGTTGCTGGCGTTGGCCTTGGCCTCCACCGGCTGCTTCAGGTCCCAGGCTTCCTCCCCGGCCTTGACCAGCTCGACCTGAGTGGCAGTGCCGCCGTCCGCAACCGCCGGCTTGACGATCACGATGCGATCGATGCCCTTGGCGACCTCATCGGTCAGGCCGAGCTTGGGCAAGGAAGCTGCCTGCCCGGCGAGGCTGTGGCTCTCGTAGTCATGGTGCTCGCTCTTGCGCTGCACGAAGAACAGAACGATCAGCAGCGCCAGGATGCCTGCGCCAACGTAGAGTTTCTTTTGCTGGTCCATTGAGCTCGTTCCTCGGAAACTTCAGGCCGCGCTGAGCTTGTACTGATCCTTCTTGGCCTGGCGGCTGCGCCAGCGCAGCACGCCGAAGGCCGCGACGGCCAGCGGCAAGCCGAGCGTCAGCACCCACTGCACCACGAACTGCTGGTTCTTGCGCTGGGCGCGGTACTCCTCGTCCTTCTTGCGGATCTCGTCGTCGGTCGCGTCCGCCGTCAGCTTGGGCGGGTCGATGTCCGAATAGGTCAGGTTGGAGAAGCCGATGATCTTGGCGCTCGCGGCCAGCAGATCCGTGTCCCCGCTGATCCAGTCGAGCGTGTTCTTGAGCGAGAGGATGGTGTTCGTCAGGTAGCTCTGGGCGTACGGCGTCGCGAACATCAACAGCTCCTGATCGCCGCCCACGTTGCCGAACATCGCGAACTGCCCGCCCAGCTCGGGGCCGTTGCCCGCGTAGGCAAAGGGGTTGGTCAAGAACTCGCTGGAGGAGATCACCATCAGCCGCGAGGGCTCGGGCGCGACCTGGTTGGCCTGGATGCCCTGGTTGTCTCCCTCGAACGCGCTCTTCAGCTTGCCGTCCACGGCGGCCGCGATGATGCGCTGCGAGTACGGGGGCTTGGGCGTCCACTGCCGCCGGATCTTCATGTCGACGCTCTCGCCCTCGGTCGCCGTCGCGTTCTCGGTGGTGCGGGCCAGCACCGTGAACTTGGCGTCGGGCTGCTTCTCCTTCGAGATCTCCAGCGTCGAGGGGAACGGGAAAGCCATCTCCTCGATGCGGAAGAAGGAGGGGAACGCCGTATCCAGCAGCTTCTTGTCGTCGTCGAAGCGCTCATCCGCCACGACGTGCACGATGCCGGGGTGGCGGATCCAGACCGGACCACCCGCGGTCATGGCCGGCACGCGGAACTGGGCGCCGTAGTCGAACACGGCGTCCTTCTTCATGGTGATGCCGTAGCCCGCGAGCAGCTTGTCCAGGCCGTGCAGGTCCAGCGTCGCGTTCATGGTGGCGTCGTTCGGCTTCAGCGAGACCGCCGAGGCGAACACGGCCAGGGCCTTGTTCCCGAGCATCAGGAACTGGTCGATGCGGCGCAGCTCCTTCTCCGTGTAGGCCTTGCCCGGCTGCGTGATGATCAGCCCGTCGAGACCCTTGTCGATCTCGTTGTTGCCGTCGCCCAGGTTGACGTCGACCAGCTCGTAGAACGGGAAGGCCTGGGAGAGCACGCTCTTGAAGCTGGGGCCGCCGCCCCCACCCTGGCGAGGCAGCAGGTTGGTGTCGGTGAGCTTCAGCTCATCCTTCTCCACGACCACGCCGATGCGGTGCTTGATGTTGTCCGCCTTGTCGCGCAGCTCGCGGATCTTGTTGGAGATCCAGAACTCGAGCCCGGTGCTGTTCTGGGGGCTCAGCTGCGGGATCGTCTCCTTCTCGCTGCCGTACTTGAAGACCAGGCCGAGGTAGCCCTGAGCGATCGCGATCTGATCGCCGCCGCCCTCGCCCGGGTCGCCCATCGCCATCGGCTGGAGGCCGGCTTCTTCCGCCTGCTTGCGCAGCTCATCCGTCTCCGGCTCGATCAGCGTGTACTTGAACTTGCCGGCGCCCGCGGTCTCGTAGCTCTTGAGCAGATCCGTGAGCTCCTGCACGAACACCTTCAGCTTGGGCAGCTTGGTGTTCACGTAGGCGTCGACCGTGAGCGGCCCCTTCAAACTCTGCACCAGCGCGCCGCTGCCCTTGGACAGCGTGTAGCGCTCGTTCTTGGTGGTATCGATGCGCATGTAGGCGCCGGCGCTCAGCAGATTGATGAAGATCACGATGCCGCTGATCACGATCAGATACAGACCGGTCTGCGCGGCCGCCCTGCGGCGATGTTCCTTGGTTGCCATGGCGGGTTACGCCCACTTCCTGCGCTCGAGCGCGCGAAAGGCAAAAACCAGCGCCAGCGCGGCGACGCTGACGAAATAGACGATGTCACGGGTGTCGACCAGGCCGCGGATGAAGCCCTGCAGCCGGGTGTTGAAGCTGACGTAAGACATCAGGTTGGCCAGCGGCTGGCTGATCTCCTGCCCGACGTAGTCGGTGAGCTCGCCCATCATCCACAGCATCACCAGCACGAAGAAGGTGACGAAGAACGCCACCGCCTGGCTGCGGGTGACCGAGCTGATCAAGAGCCCGATCGCCACCGAGGCGGCGCTGAACAGGGCCAGGCCGAGCAGCGCGCTGCGCACCGGGCCCCAATCGAGGTTGCCCAGGTGCCAGGGCCACGAGAACATCGTGATCGGGTAGAGCAGCATCGCCAGCAGCAGCGAGAGCACCAGCCCGAGGGCGCCCAGATACTTGCCGAGCACCACGTCGCTGTCCTTGACGGGCAGCGTGATCAGCATCTCCAGCGTGCCGCTGCGCCGCTCTTCGGCGAGCAACGCCATCGTGACCACCGGCACCACCAGGCCGCTGAGCCCCGGACCCACGTACACGAACAGGTCAGTGAGGCTGGCTTTGTCGACCTTCCAGAAGCTGGCGCCGACGTTGAAGAACATCAGCCCCAGCCCAAAGTAGCTGAGGCAGATCACCACATAGGCCAGCGGCGAGTCGAAATAAGAACGGAACTCGCGCTTGGCAATGATCAGCAAGGGGGACACCACTACTCTCCTTGGATGGTCGACGCGGAGGCTTCGGACCCGTCGGACCAGCCCGCGCCGCGGTCCAGCTTCTCGTCACCCCGGGTGAGATCCCGGAACACACTGTCTAGGCTCTGTGCATCGCGCCGCAGCTCCAGCAAGGTCCAGCCCTTGCTGACTGCCAGCTTGAAGATCTCCGGCCGCAGATCGCCCTCTTTGCCGCCAGCGATCTCGAAGCGGTGCAAGCCCTCTTCCGTGGGGCTCTCCGTGACGCGCGTGGCCCCGCGCAGCGCGGCCAGCGCGTCGCGCGCGGCTTGCTTGGTGGGCGCGGGCGTCCCGTTGTTGCTGCTGGAGAAGCCGGCGAAGTAGCGCACCGAGCCCGCGCGCGAGCGAATGTCCTCCAGATTGCCGTCCGCCACCACGCGCCCCTTGCTGACGATGATCGCACGCGCGCACGCCTGCTCGACCTCCGCCAGATTGTGCGTCGAGAGCAGGATGGTGCGGTCCTTGCCGATCTCCTGGATGTAGCGGATCACCTCCGCTTTCTCGTTCGGATCGAGATCGCTCGTGGGCTCGTCCAGGATCAGGATCGGCGGGTCGTGCATCAGCGCCTGACCCAAGCCGACGCGCTGGCGATAGCCGTGCGAGAGCGTGCCGATGTCCTTGCCCAGCACCTGCGCCAGGCCGCAGACCTCCACGACCTTCTTCAGCCGCGAGCGGAACGTGCCCGGCTCGAGCCCGCGCACCTGCGAGGTGAACTCCAGGTACTCCCAGACGTTCATCTCGGGGTAGAGCGGAGCGCGCTGCGGCAGGTAGCCAATCTTGCGCCGGACCTCGAGCGGGTTATCGAACACGTCAAACCCGTGCACCGTCGCCGACCCCGAGCTCGGCGAAATGAAGCAGGTCAGGATGCGCATCGTGGTCGATTTTCCGGCCCCGTTGGGGCCCAGGAAGCCGACCACCTCGCCCTTGTGGACCTCGAACTCCACCTGATCGAGCGCCTGCACGTCCCCGAAGCGTTTGGTCAGGGCGTTGGTGCTGATCATCACATCAGACATGGCGAACTCCACTCATGATTTGGCTGTTTTGTGATTCGGTTCATCCGCTTGGACTGGGCGCGGGGCATCCTACCGGGGGTCGGTCGACTGTCAATAACTAGGCTTCCGACGAATTATTCCCCGAATTCGTGCGGCTGCCGCGGCGGGCGGGCCTCAGCTGGTGTAGCCGGTCACCAGCGACTCGGCGAGCAGCCCCCAGCCGTCTGCCGCCACGAAAAGCAAGAGCTTGAAGGGCAGGCTGATCTGATTGGGGTTCAAGGTCTGCATGCCGAGGCCCAGGAGCACGTTCGCCACCACCAGGTCGATCACCAGAAACGGCAGGTAGATGGCGAAGCCCAGCGCGAACGCCTCCAGCAGCTCCGTCACCAGGAACGCGGGCACCACGACCATGAAATCGCTGTCGCTGACGTTGGCGCCGCCCGACTTCTTCCGGGCCAGGTTGAGAAAGCGTTCGCGCTCCTTCGCGGACGAGTTGCCGGCGAGAAATCCGCGCAGCGGCTCACGCACCGCGTCGACCGTATTTGTGATGAGCTCGCTCGGATCCGACAACGACCGCCCGAGCAGCGGCTGCAAGCGCTCGGCGATCTTGGTGCCGACCGGCGCCATCGCGATCAGGGTGAGCGCCGCGCTGAGCGCCAGCACCACCGTGCCCGAAGGGACGCTCTGCGCGCCGATCGCGCCCCGTACGATGGAGAGCACCGTCGCGATCTTGACGAAAGAGGTCAGCGCCATGAACGCAAACGGCAGCAGCCCCACCAGCGCCAGCACCAGCACCGTCGCGAGCGGCCGCCCCAGCACATCCGCGTTCACGAAGCGCCCTTCCCCTCGGACGGGCTGCGCTTGGGGTATGGGCTGCCCTCGCGAGACGAGGGCCCGCCCAGCAGCGCCGCCCAGCCGAGCGCCGCCGGCGCCTTGCGGAATTCGGCGATCGCCTGCTCGGGCAGCTCGCCCAGCTTGGCCAGCCCCGTCTCGCTGGCGCCCAGGATCAGCACCTGGTCCAGCACCCGCACCACGTACACGGAGCGCCGCGCCTCCAGCGGCAGGCGCGCCAGCAGCTCCAGCGCGCTGGCTCCGCGGGCCACGCCAGCGCGCCGCGCCAGAAACGAGACGAACCACGCGAGGCCGGCCACCGCCACGAGTACGAGCGCGCTCTCCAGCAAATAGGTGCTCAGCGCGGAGGTCACGGCGCGGACGGTACTCGCGCGTCCCACGGAAAGCGACCTCTTCGTCCGTGCAGGTGCCGGGCGGGGCCGGAGGTATGGTATGGGTCCCGACATGGGCCTCAAGCGCCTCGATCACATCAATGTCTGCACCACCCAGCTGGAACGCATGAAAGCGTTCTACAGGGACGTGCTGGGCATGCCCCCGGGCCCCAGGCCCAACTTTTCGTTCGGTGGGGCCTGGATGTACTGCGAATCCCAGCCCGCGGTGCACCTGGTCGAGCGCGCCCAGCTGGAGCCGACCACGGGCGACTTGCGGCTGCAACATTTCGCCTTTGCAGCGGAGGACCTGGAGGGGTTTCTTGCACGGCTGAAACGCCTGGAGGTGCCGTACCGGGTCGGGATCGTCGATGATTTCGCGATCTGTCAGATCAACGTGAACGATCCGGATGGAAATCACATCCACGTGGATTTCCCTCTGGCCGAGGCCCGCCGCCTGGGCGTCGAGCGCACCCCTCGCTAGCGGGCTCGCACATCCGGAAAGTCGCACTTCCCCTCGGCAAATGACGCCACTAAGGTCCGCGCCATGTTCGGCTCCGGAAAGAAGCGGGACGCGGCGTTTTTTGACGCGTTCTCCCGCCACGCGCAGCGCAGCGTCGAAGCGGCGCGCATGTTGGCGGAGATGATGACCCGGCTCGAGGTGGGCAACGGCGGCGCGGCCGAGGCCTATCGCGCGCCGGAGGACCCCGATGCTCCGGTCGATGAGGTGGCGCGGCAGCTGTACGTGAAGGTCAAGGACGCGGAGACCTCTGCGGACAGCATCACGCACGAGACCATCAAGCGCCTGCACGAGAACTGGATCACGCCCTTCGATCGCGACGACATCCACTCGCTGATCACGCGCATGGACGACGTGCTCGATCTGATCGAGGCGGCCGCGGAGCGCATCATCCTGTACCACGTGGTGGTGGTGCCGCCGGAGGCGGTCGAGCTCTCCACGTTGCTGGTCGAGTCGTGCAACACCCTGGCCAAGGCGGTGGCGCTGCTCAACAACATGTCGCGCGCGCCGGAGTTGCTGGAGCTGTGCGTCGAGGTCAACCGGCTGGAGAACGCCGCCGACAGCGTGCATCGCCGGGCCATGGCGGATCTGTTCAAGCCCGGCAATGACCCGCTGATGGTGATGAAGTGGCGCGATATCCTGGACGGGCTCGAGTCCGCCACCGACCGTTGTGAGGACGTCGCCAACGTCCTCGAGGGCGTCGTCCTCGAGTACGCATGACCGGTCTCGTCCTGATCATCACGCTGGCGCTGCTCTTCGATTTCATCAACGGCTTTCACGACGCAGCGAACAGCATCGCCACCGTTGTCTCCACGCGGGTGCTCTCGCCCAACACGGCCGTGTTGTGGGCGGCAGCGTTCAACTTCCTGGCGTTCTTGATCTTCGACACGCACGTGGCGAGCAACATCGCCCGGGGCGTGGCGCCGGACGTCGTCACGCTGGGGCTGGTCGCTGCCGGCCTGGTCGCCGCCGTGGTCTGGAACCTGCTCACCTGGTGGTGGGGCCTGCCCACCTCCTCCTCGCACGCGCTCTTGGGCGGCCTGGCGGGGGCAGCGCTGGTCAAGGCCGGGCCCAGCTCGCTCGACCTACCCTTCTTCGGCAAGACGGCGCTCTTCATCCTCGTGGCCCCGCTGCTCGGCAGCGTGCTCGGCTACTCGCTCATGAAGCTGGTCACGATCGTGTTCGGATCGCGCCCGCACCGCGCGGTGGATCGCGTCTCGCGGCGGCTGCAGCTGCTCTCGGCGGCCATGTATTCGCTGGGGCACGGCGGCAACGACGCGCAGAAGACCATGGGCATCATCGTAGCGGCGCTGATCGCCAACCAGCAACTGGCGGCGGCCCCGACCAGCGCGACGCAGCACGTGCCCTTCTGGGTGGTGATCGCCTGTCACGCCGCGATGGGCCTCGGTACGCTCAGCGGCGGCTGGCGCATCGTGAAGACGATGGGCATGAAGATCACCAAGCTCGAGCCCGTGGGCGGCTGCTGTGCCGAGACGGCCGGAGCCATCACCCTGCTGGGCGTGACGGCGCTGGGCGTGCCCGTCTCCACGACGCACACCATCACCGGCGCGATCGTCGGCGTGGGCTCGGTGCGCAAGCTCTCCGCCGTGCGCTGGGGTGTGGCGGGCAGAGTCGTCTGGGCCTGGGTGTTCACCGTGCCCGGCTCGGCGCTGATCAGTGCCATTACGCTCGTGATATTGCGCCTGGCGGGCGTCCCCGTTTGAACCTCGGTGCAATTCTGCCCTGTGAGCGAGCAGAGTGACCTGCTCCAGCCCGGCAGCGAGTGACCGCGTCCCGCGCCCTGGATAGACTCGCCTCATGAACGAGTACCAGAGATATTTTGCCGAGGAGATCGCCGAGGAGTGCGGTCATGGCCACATCAGCCGCACGGAAGCGCTGCGGCGCTTGCGCGTGCTGGGAGTGAGCGCAGCGGTCGCGCTGTCGCTGCTCGCGGCAGCCTGCGGCGGTGACGACAAAAGCCCCGCGCAGAGCGTCGCTTCCAACGAACCCACCACCGGCATGCCGGCGACGGAGAGCAACGACAGCACCACGCCGGCCAGCGATGGTGCCAGCACCGGCTCTCCCGCCGCGACGCCCTCGCCCACTCCGATGGGCTCCGCCAACAACGAAGGCACCCCCAACCCGATGATGGCGGCGCCCGCTGCCATGCCCGGGAGCAGCACGCCGCCGGCCATGGGCATGATGCCGCCTGCCGTCGAGAACCCGCCCGCGACCCCGCCCGCGGATCCCGCGGCGATCTCCGGAGTGGGCATGGGCCTGCCCACCGAGGCGATCACCTTCAACGGACCGAATGGCCCCTTGCAGGGCGCGTTCGCGGCCGCGCCCAATCCCCGCGGCGCGGTGCTGGTGATCCACGAGAACCGCGGCCTGAACGACCACATCCGCACGGTGGTGGGTCGCTTCGCGGCCGCCGGCTTCACGGCGATCGGGCTCGATCTGCTCTCCGAGGAGGGCGGCACGGCAGCGCTGGGCGATCAGGCCAATGCCACGGCCGCGCTGGGTCGCGTGGCGACCACGCGCTTCACCGCCGACATGCAGGCCTGCCTGGACGAGCTCCAGCGCCGCGCCCCCAACGCGAAGATCGGCGCGGTCGGCTTCTGTTTCGGTGGGGGCATGATGTGGCAGCTGCTCGCGACCAAAGATCCTCGCCTGGCGGCCGTCGCTCCGTTCTACGGCCCCTTCCCGACCGGCAACATCGACTTCACGGGCTCGAACGCCGCGGTGCTCGCCTTCTACGGCGCGCTCGACGCGCGCGTGAACGGCACCCAGGCCCAGGCCGAGGCGGCGCTGACGGCGGCGGGCCTCACGCACGAGATGGTGGTGGAGCCCAACGCCAACCACGCCTTCTTCAACGACACGGGCATGAGCTACAACGCGGCGGCCGCGGCGGATGCCTGGACGCGCGTGCTCGCCTGGTTCGGCGAACACCTGAGCTGAGCTCGTGCGGCTCGAGCGCGCAGTGACGGCCTGCGCGCTCAGAGCCGATACGACGGCAGGTAGTGCAGCACGATCCGGTCCAGCGCGGCCTCGGCGGCGTCGAACGAGGTCAGCTCGCCTTCCGCCGAGTCCGCGCCCGAGTCGATCCGCTCGCCATCCGCGGCGACCAGCCGATAGTGCACCTCGGCGGAGTAGGTGATCTCCGGATCTCCGTCGTCGGACCCCAGCAGCACGATCGGCCTGTCATCGATGCGGATCACGAGCTCGACCGCCAGACGAGCACTGGCGGGCTCGCGCCTGTCCCGCGTCACGTGCCAGAAGCCCGAGTGCGCGCTCAGCTCGCTCGCCAGGTACTCGCGCTGACGTTCCGAGCCATCCGGGCCGCCCACCTCCACGCTCACGCTCGGATAGGCGGAGAAATCCACGCTCTGCTCGTTCGAGAACGTCATCGGAGCACAACCCGCCGCCAGGGCGAGCAGCAGCGGCGCCCGGGCTGACCGCCGAGTCATCACTGGAACCTCCAGGTGAGACCGGTGCTGAGCAAGACACGCGGCGCTTCCCTGCCGTCACGCGCGGTACCCAGCTCCAGCCCGTCGCTCTGCACCAGGTAACTGCGCGCGCTCGCCGTGAGCGCAAGCTCCCGGAACGGCCAAAAGCGAGCCACGATCCGCGGCGCGAGCGCCGCCTCCCGCGCATCCGGATGAATGCCCCACAGAAAGTAAGCGTCGACGCCCAGACCCGCGCTCACGTCATAATGGCGATCGCGCAGCGGCGTCAGCATCAAGTACGCGCCCAGCTGATTGCCGACCAAGCCACCGTCGACTGGCCGTGATCCCTGCGTCAACCCGATGAACGAAAGCTCCAGATCCGCCTCCAGCAGGCCGCGGCCGAAAGCCAGCTCGAAACCGGGCATGACCTTGCCCTGCAGCCAGAACCATTGCCCGGTGCCCAGCACGCGATCCAGAACCGACGAACGCTGACACTCCCCCTCCTCCGACTGGGCCCGCGCAACCCCCGACAGCCCCACCAGCGCCACCAGGCAGAACCCCCGAAGCAGCGACAGTCGCATGCTGCAACACCAGAGCAAGCCTCGTGCCGCCCCCCCTCGCGCACTTACGCCGCGCTCCCGCCCGCTCTCGCGGACAGCTGTAGCCGCCCCCGCACACCTGTAACGCGGCCAACACACCCAACCGAGCCCCGCCACAGACCGAGACGGCACGCGGGACCGACGCCCCCGGCACACCGCGTCCGGCGCTGACCATTGCGGTTTGTTTTTGGGCCGGGCCTCATCCACACGGCGCTGCCCGAAACCTCGGGGCACCGAGCGGCGACGCCGGGCGGCGCGGTGTGAGCGGAGCCGGGCGGTGCCGGACGGCGGTGGCACGGAGCCGGGCGGCGGTGGCGGCGCCGGGCGGTGCGGGCGGCGCGGTGCAAGCGGCGCCGGGCGGTGCGGGCGGCGCCGGGCGAAGCCGGCGGTGCCGACGCCGGGCAGCGGTGTCTCCGCGCCGTGCGGTGCGGTGCAAGTGGAGCCGGCGGTGCGGGCGGCGCCGGGCGGTGCCCACGCCGGGCGGCGGTGTCTCGGAGCGGGGCGGTGCTGTGCAAGCAGCGCCGGGCGGTGCCGACATCCGGGCGGCGGTGTCTTTCGCGCCGCGGAGTGCGGCGCGGACGGCGGTATCTCCGAACCGGGCGGCACTAGCGGCGCGTGCGAAGCCGGGCGGTGCCGCGGCGGTGTCTCCGCGCCGCACGGTGCGGTGCGAGCGGCACCGTGCGGCCATGTGGCGGTCTCTCCGAGCCGGCCGGAGCCGGGCGGCACTAGCAGAGCCGGGCGGCACTCCAGCGGCGCGGGCGGCACTAGCGGAGCCGGGCGCGAGCCAGGCGGCGCGGGCGGCACTAGCGGAGCCGGGCGGGAGCCAGGCGGCGTCGGGTCGTTCGGATCGTGCCGTCCGGCGGTCGCACCCGGGAGTGCCTGGCGAAACCGATGAGCGCTGCGCGCGGGCCCTTCAGCGCGCCCGCACTGGAGCTGGATGCAGGCGCCGCAAGGCTTCGCGCAGCCATTGTTGCGGCGGGGCAACAGCGAGTTCGCTCTGCTGCCGGAGCTCTGCCATCACGGCGTGGACGTCTGCTCGGCGAAAACCCAGCTGGCACAATCCAGACGCCACCTTCGCGGAGACATCGAGCGTGCTGGAGTCCGCCGATGGCGCGTCGCCGTCCACCAGCACGCCGAGCGCGCCCGGCAATACGCGAAAGTCGCTGGCATCGCCTGCGCCGCACAGCTCGCCCCGGTGTAGCGCGCGGTGATGGGCCGAGCACAGAGTGACGAGATTGTCCGCGCTGTGGCTACCCCCTTCGGAGCGGGGCTGGATGTGATGCAGATCGAGGAAGGTCGCGTTGCGGCAGCCGGCGACGCGGCAGCGACGTTCATCGCGGCGCAGCACCGCGCGACGCAGCGCCGGTGGGATGTCTTGTTGGGCCCGCTTGCCTCGGCGCGCAGGAGCGGGACTGCCGTCAGCATTGCCCATTTGGGCGTCGGCAGTCGTGGGCGGCTCGTGCACGGGGCGGTGTTCGTCGACCTTGCCGCCCATGTGGGCGTTCGCAGCGGGACGCAGTTCGCGATCATGGGCGTGCTCGTGATCCTGCTCGGTTCGGTGTTCGTGGGCACTACTGCCCGCGTGGGCGGCGGCAGTCGGGGCTGCATCGTGAGCAGGGCGCTCATCGCAACCGACGTGACTGTGAGCCTCGGCGGGAGGTGGCGGCTCGAGCGATGCGTTCCCCTCCAGCGCCGGCAGGCGCTGCGCGTCGCACTCGGCCATGGCCACGATCTCGGGCGCCACCGGGACCAGCTGTCCGTTGGCGGGCTGGCGACCGCTGCCGCACTCCGGACAGAGGCTGATCGCAATCTGGTAGCTCGATCGGCCCTCATCACGTCCTCCGGGTACAGAGCCGTCGAGCGCCGCGCCGAGAATGCAGCGCGCCATCTCGAGCAGGGCAGCATCATCGTCAAGACAGCAAGAGCTTCGCCGCCGGAGCTCCCGTAGCGCCTCCCGAAACAGCGCGTACGTCTCTGGCGTCACTTCGAAGCGCAGCACGTAACGCACGGCGCGCGGGTCCGGCTTGTCCGACGGCGCGTCTCCCCGACGCTTGCCAGCGACCAGCTGTTCGAGCTGCCGCACGGTCTTGCCTCGCGCCGCGTCCAACCAGCCCTCTTCCGTCTCTCGCACGGCCACCCGTGTGAGCTCGCGCACGGCGGACCAGCCGAGCCGGCCTTGCTCGAGCGCCGCGCGCGACGCCGGCAGTTGCTCCAGCGCTTCCGCGACGCGCAGCTTCTCCAGGATCGAACGCGGCGTGTAACCGAACAGCTGTTCCACGTAGCTGACGAAGTCGCCGAAGCCCAGGTGCACGTGCGCCTGCGCGCGCCGCGCGCGCAATAGCCAGTGGCCCTCCAGCGCGTCGGCCGCGGCTCGCTCGCGCGCCAGCCGCGACAACGTCTCGTGTGCGATCTTCCATTCGCTCATGCTGCCCTCCCGCTTTGAGCAGCACCCTATCACGACGATTTTCGAGCCTCGCATTGCCTCCCAGTTCTGCGCCGAGCGGGAGCGACGCGGTTTCTTCCCTAAAATCGCTGCGCGTTCCGCTCGAGGGCCTTGCGGCGAAGCAACGCACACGTTTGAGCCCCATCGCCGCTCCCGCGCGCTCGAGCGCGCGGATCGTGTCTAGCAAAATCGACTGCGCACTGCCGTTTCAGGGCGTGCACGAACCGCTAGCGGCCAGCCCGTCGCGGCCCGGGCATTGCCGTCCGCCCGGCGTTTGAGCGCAGGCGCGCGCTATCGTTCAGCGTCACGTTCCGCGCTTTGTCGTCTGCCGACGTTGTCCTCCGACCGTTGTGGTCCATGGTCAACGAGCGTTTGTCGCGCTCCAGCGTCGCCGCGATCCGCCTCGCATGGAGCTGCATCGTGCGCGGAGCGGATGGGTGCGGGGTGTGCGGTGGCGGGCGCCTCCTCCCTCGCCGGGCGGTCGCACGACGTCGTCCGCCACGACCCCGCCGACGCGGGCGCACGACGTCGTCCGCCACGACCCCGCCGACGCGGGCGCACGACGTCGGCCGCCACGACCCCGCCGACGCG
>DASTRX010000132.1:0-94794 GCA_035760985.1 Polyangiaceae bacterium | reverse complement strand
CTCCTTCTTCGGCCACGAGCCGAAGCTGAAAGCGTCTACCGATAGCGTCCCGGATTATGCCGCATACGAAAATGCCTCCCAGCTAGCCCAGAGCACCCGGGCGGCCGTACGCGGCATAAAACCGAACTCGGCATAATGCTCGGCCCACCATCGTGCAGCTCATCGCGGTGAGCTGCTGCTCGAGCGAACCCCGAGCGGTGCGCTGCGCGTCCGCCATGCCGACGGCAGCGCCTATGGTGACGCAGTGAGGCCGCAGGAGCTGGAAGCGCGCAGCAAGGTCTTTTCGGCCTTGCGCCAGCTCGGCTTTCGCGAAGCACAAGTCCGCGCCGCGCTCGAGCAGCTCTCGCGCGAGCCCCCGCCCGAGCCGCTTTCCTTCGACGGTCTGCTGCGCGCAGCGCTCTCCCGACTCTGCCACGCGAGGGGCCGATGAGCGCCGAGCGCTCCGCGCCCCGAGGTTCCGCTCAGCGTCGCGTGAAGGAGGCCCGGCCCACCTCCTCCGCCGTCATCATCGCCCACTCCGCGCCGCCGTCCAACTCCGTCCGGCGCTCTCCGCTTCAACAGCTCTGCGGCGGAGGAAACCCACGCAGGAAGTTGGTGATGAAGTGGATCACCGGCGGTGAGTTGAGGATGCGCTGGTGGCCGAGGCCGCAGGTCTCCATGAGGCGAGCGCCGCGCCAGTTGGCGATGACCTCGCGGCTGGAGCGGACAGGGACGCTGCGGTCGAGAACGTCGTGGACGAGCAGCGTGGGTGTCGCGGGGCTGATGCCGGTCAGGGCCGCGTCGCGGCGGCTCAGGCCGATGCGGCGTTCGATGCGGCGCAGCAGCAACTCGTGGGGGTCGCCCTCCAGGGCGTAGGACTGGGAAAACTGCTGGACCGCGAACTCGAAGGAGGGGACAGGGGCGATCGCGACCGACGAGGCGAGCGTCAGTCCGCGCGCCGCGCACAGCAGTCCAGCGAGGCCTCCGAGGCCATGTCCGATCAAGCCCTGGACGGAGCCGAGCTGGGCGCACACTTCCGCCGCGACGTCGATGAACTCGGAGAGGTCGCTGGTGAGGCCCGGCGCTTCACCGTGGGCGGGCATGTCGAACAGCGCCGCGCGCAGGCCGGCGTTGGCGAGGCCCTGGGCCAGCCGCGCGAGCTGGCAGGCGCCGCCCTGCCAGTCGTGCAGGAGCACCACCAGCGGGCCTTCGCCGAGCAGGTGGACGCGCACTTGCTGCCTGCCCGCGTGCAGCAGCTCGCTGCTGGCGCCCACCGGGGGCTCGTAGGCCTTGACGCGCTGACGAGGCGCGACGAAGAGCTCGGCCAAGACCAGCGTGGCCAGGCGCGGGCAGCGTTGCACGAACCAGTGGGAGCTGGCAGCCCGACCACTCGGGCCAGCGATCCCGCGCGCCGGGCTGGTGCGAATGCCGCTGGCGGAGCTGGGGCGCCGCGGCAGCGAACGAACGGTCGTGCTTTTCTCGGGAGCGAAGTCCGGCGTGTGCATGGCATTTCCAATTTGTTCAGGGGCCTGGGAAGGAGCGGCTCAGGCTCGAGCGTCGCCGAGCAGGTGCTCGAAGGCACGGCGCGCGTGGAGCGTGGCGTCGCGGGTGCGCAGCAGGCGCGCTTCGAGGTGGTACTGGAGCAGGATGCCGTGCAGCTCGTGGGCGAACTGGTCCGGGTCCAGGTCTGCACGGAACTGCTTCTCGTCGATCGCGCTCTGCACGGCGCGCGCGAGCCTGGCGTGCAGGCTGCGGAAGTGGCTGACCACGCGCTCGCGCAGTGGGCCCTGCCGGTCGTCCCACTCGAAGGCGCCCGCCATGAACACACAGCTGCCGCCGGGCAGCTCGCGCGAGTGGATTTGCTCCAGCCAGTTGTCGAACAGCGCCTGCAGGCGCGGCTCACCGCGAGCCTGCTCCACCGCCGGGCGAAAGATGCGGTCGGTGACGTGCTCGGCCGCGACGTCGAGCACGTCGAGCAGCAAGCGCTCCTTGGAGCCGAAGTGGGCAAAGAGCCCGCTCTTCGACAGCCCCACTTCCTGCGCCAGCTCGCCGATGCTCACGGACTCCAGCCCCACCTCCTGTGCCAGCTCGAGCGCGTGCTGGATGATGCGAGCGCGCGTCGCTTCGCCCTTCGATGCGTCGCGGAGCGCCGGCGCAGCGCGTTCCGAAATGGACTGCATGCGACAATGATGCGTACGCCCGTACTTTTCTGCAAGTCAGCCCCGGCGTACATACCGCGCCCCCCACGGGTGATGACGCGGCGATCACACCCTGCCCCATCACTCATTGCACGATCGCAACCTGCCCCGACGCCAAGTTCGTGATCGCGACCTGCCCCGACGCATGATTCATCGCTTGTCGCATTGTGTGAGAAGGAATCCCTGCTAGCTTTGCGGAGATGAGCTCGCCGCTCCGTACCAGAACGATCTCGGGGCTCGCGAGGCTCCTGCCCGCGGGCGTCGCGTTGCTGCTGCTCAGCCACAGCCCGAGCGCCGCCGCGTGCGTGCTCGAGCCGCTCCGGCTGCATCACTCCGATGCCGATCTGGCACGGATCGACACGGCTCCGCCGGCGCGACCGATCGTCCTCGCCGCCGAAGCCTACCGGCGCAGCGGTCTGACCTGCGGGGATGACATCTGCGTCGCCAACAACTGCGGCGATCTCGGCGGGGTCGCGGTCGATCTGAGCGCGGGCGATGATCAGACGCCCGCGCGGGACATCGGCTTTCGTCTGGAGCTGGTCGAGGGCGAGGTACCGCCGGCGCTGCGGCGCATGCTGGGCGTCGATCTGGCCGGTCCTGCGCCGCTGCGCGTTCAGCTGTCGTTTGACGACGTGCCGTCCGTCGCCGCGACCCTGCGGGTGATCGCGATCGACGCGGCCGGCAACGAGAGCACGCCCAGCGAGCCGTTCCAGGTTGGCTTCGATGGCTGCACGCTGGCCGCGACGGGCGACCAGTGTGAGCCGGACTACGATGCAGACGCAGAGTTCGCCGCGCACAGCGGTACGCAGCTCGTGGTCGGTGGCGATGCTGTCTCCGGCAGCGCGCCCGCGCTGGATCTCGCGAAGACCGCGAGCGCCGATACGGGCGCTGACGTCAGCACCTTCCCCGCTTCGGCGGGTGGCTGCTCGTTGCCCGCCGGCAGGCCCTCGGCTTCGGGGCTCGAGCTGCTGGTCCCCGCCTCGCTGGCTTCGCTCTTGCTGGGCATCGCGGCAGCCCGCCGCCGGCGCGCGCGCTGAGCTCAGGCCCCGAACGGAGTGGCCAGCTCATAACGGTCGCGGCCGGCGCGCTTGGCCCGGTACAGCGCCGCATCGGCGCGCGCGATCCAGCTCGCACTGCCCTCGCCCGGAGCGAGGGCCGCCAGGCCCACCGAGATGGTGAGCTTCAGCTCCTTGCCGCCCAGCGCGATCTGCAGCGCGCGCACGTTGTCCACCAGCCGGCGCGACAGCATCTCACCCTGCGCCAGCGTCGTGTCGATCAAGAGCGCGGCGAACTCCTCGCCGCCATAGCGCGAGACGAAGTCGTGCTTGCGCAAGAAGGTGCGGCTCAAGCACTGGCTCACGCGCCGCAGCACCTCGTCTCCCGCCGGGTGGCCGTGGGTGTCGTTGATGCTCTTGAAGTGGTCGACGTCCGCCAGGATCAAGCAGGGCGCCTCGCCCAGCAGCGAGCCCAGCGAAGCCAGGTGCGAGACGTGGTCATCGAACGCGGCGCGGTTCGAGAGCTGCGTCAGCGCATCGACCTCGGCCTTCTTGCGCGCTTCCGCCAGCTCCTCGCGCAGCGCGCGCAGGCGTTCACCGAGCGCCTGGGCTTGCTCGACCTCGCGCCGCCGGCGCGCCGAGATCGAGTGCCGCACGCTCTGCACCACCTGCTGCGCCTCGCTGCAGATCAGCGCCGTGTCGCGCGTCTCCAGCGCGCGCGACAGCGTATCCAGCTGCTTGCCGATCGCCTGGTCGTTCTTTTGCTCGTCGCCCAGCGCTCGACCCAAGCAGTCCGCGAAGCACAGGATGGCTTCACGAAAATGGCTCATGCTGCGCACGACGTACTCGCTCTCGCCGCGGCGGTGATCCTGCAGGTAGCGGATCAAGCCGGGCCAATCGCGCGTCGCCCGGGGGCCATCGCCAGCGGCGCCGGAGCGCGCAACCCCGAGGCTGATCCGCGTCGCCCACTCGTTGCATTGCGCCTCAGTCTGTGCGGCTTCCGCAGCGTCGGTGTCGAAGGCGTATTTACCGTACAACTTGAGCACCGTGGTCAGCACGTCGAGCGCCCGATCGCTGGGTTCGGGCGGGGGCTCGCTCGCCGACGGGACGCGCGCTGCGGCCCCCGTGCTCGTCTTCCCCTTCTTGTTCCAGAGCATGACCGTGGCGACCGAGAGCGTTCTCAGAGGGCCGAACGGCATCCGGCGACGGACCCTGAAGCACCGGCCCACCGAACGGAGCGACACCCGCCCGATCCTCACCCAAGGGGTGGAACACGTCGGCTTCGGGCTGGGTTGTACTGCGCGTGACCTCGGCAGCCAGCGCCGCCCGGCGGCATCGGGCACCTCCTCCTACACGTACACCCGACTTTGAGTCCCGCCCCAGACGGGAGTTGCTCTGCGGCTCGCGCTCGGGTCTATTCTGCTCGCCCGTGATGATGCCCCGAGCGCGTCGACCCGTTATTCGACTGAGATGCTGCGGGGGCACCCCGCACCCCGTGATGCCACGGGGCACCCCGCACCCCGTGTGAAGTACTGAGCCCTACATGGCCGTCTTGATCGTGATGGAGAAGCCGGATCTCTGGCCTCTCGACATACCCCAGGCCCGTGCCGTCTCCGCGCGCGACTATCTGACGGACCCCGAGTTCTTCGAGATGAAGCGCGCCAAGGTGTTCAACCTGTGTCGCGACTACGGGTACCAGAGCATGGGCTACTACGTGTCCTTGCTGGCGGAAGCCCGCGGCCACAAGCCGATGCCCTCCGTCACGACGCTGCAGGACCTGAAGCAGTCGTCGCTGATCCGCATCGTCTCGGAGGACCTCGAGGACCTGGTGCAGAAGGGGCTCGCGCCGATCAAGAGCAACAACTTCGAGCTGAGCATCTACTTCGGGCGCAACCTGGCGCAGCGCTACGACCGGCTGTGCCAGGCGCTGTTCAATCACTTCCCGGCGCCGCTGCTGCGCGCCAGCTTCGTGCTGGCCGACGAATGGCGCCTGGCATCGCTGCGCCCGATCGCCTTCAGCGAGCTTCAGGACTCGCACCGCGACTTCGTGCTCCAGCGCGCGCGCAGCTTCTTCGAGCGCGGCCGCGTCTCCTCGGCGCCGGCCAAGTACCGCTACGAGCTAGCGATCCTGGCGGGCTCGGAGGACGTGTCGGCGCGGCCCTCGGATGACAGGGCGGTCAAGCGCTTCGTGCGCGCCGCCGAGAAGGTGGGCATGGAAGCCACCATCATCGATCGCGAGGACTACGGCCGCATCGCGGAGTTCGACGCGCTGTTCATCCGCGAGACCACGGCCGTCACCCACCACACGTACCGCTTCGCGCGGCGAGCGGAGGCGGAGGGCATGGTGGTGATCGACGACCCGCGCTCGATCGTGCGTTGCACCAATAAGGTCTACCAGGCCGAGCTGTTCGACAAGCACCAGCTGCCCTGCCCCCGGACCATCATCGTGCACCGCGAGAGCGCGCGCGAGCTGGGCGAGACGCTCGGCTACCCGTGCGTGCTCAAGCAGCCCGACAGCTCGTTCTCCGCCGGCGTGGTCAAGGCGGACGACGAAGCCGAGCTGATCGACCTGCTGCCCGCGCTGATCCAGAAGTCCGATCTGGTGGTGGCGCAGGAGTTCGTGCGCTCCACCTTCGACTGGCGCGTGGGCGTGCTCGACGGCAAGCCGCTGTACGTGTGCCGCTACCACATGGCGCGCGGCCACTGGCAGGTCCAGAAGGTCGAGAAAGCCAAGCGCCCCAACTACGGCAAGGTGGACACCATCGACGTCCAGCACGCCCCGCCCGAGCTGATCCAGCTCGCCGTGCGCGCGGCGCAGCTGATCGGCGACGGTTTGTACGGCATCGACATCAAGGAAGCCGACGGGCGCTTCTTGATCATCGAGATCAACGACAACCCCAGCATCGACGCGGGCAACGAGGACGCGGTGCTGAAGGACGAGCTCTACCTGCGCATCATGCGCTGCTTCCGCGACCGGCTCGAACGCCGCCGGCAATAGCACCGGCGTCGGCCCAGGCTCCTGGCGGGCGCCGCGCGGGATGCCCCTTCAAAAGCGAAAGGCTGCTACCAGTTGGTAGTAGCCTGTACCGGTTGGTAGCGGCGTCTACCCGTTGGTAGCGTCCGAACCGTTCCCAAACAGGACCCCGGCGGCTCGACCCTGGAAGACGCCGCACAGGACGTGTTCGGAGTGGTCTCGCGCCGCCTCCACGAACACACCGGAGAAGGCTCGCTGCGCACCTGGCTGTTCGCGATCGTTCAGCGCGTCGCGGCCAACCACCGCCGCACCCAGCGTCGCAAGCAGCAACCGCTGGAGCCCCTGTCGCCTGCGGCGCGCGCCGCGGGCCCGAGCCCGGAAGCTCAGGCCGAAGCCGCGCAGGCCGCGAGCATCGTGCAACGCTTCTGCGACGGGCCGCCTCGTCCCGCCCAGCCAGCGGATTTTGATTTCGAAGCACCGAGCGACACTCCGGCGGTAACAGGGTGGGCCCACTCCGCGGCCCTCGCGCGAGAGCACGCTGTCGACCCAGCGCACGCGCCGCACGCCCGCCAACCAGGTGCCTTCCCCCGGCCCCAGCGCGAGCCGCACCCCTCCGACACGGCACCCGCGCGCGGCTCCAACGAAGAGCTGGCCTTGCTGGCGCGCGCCGAACGCGCGCTGCGCGCCGACAACTCCGCCGTACTCGCGCTGCCGGGAGTCCACGACGGTCGAAGGCGATGTCGTCGTTACGGAGCAGGCACAGATCGATGAGCTGGAGGGCTGCCCACCAGCAACTCCAGACGGTGGATCGGCTCAGCGTGCGGGGTAGCCCGGCGCTGCCGCTCGCTTCGTTCGACGATGTTCAGACGTTTCAGCGCGAGCTGTCGGCGGAGCCCGCGCCGGATTGCCGCGACGCGGACTGCCTGCCCTGAGGCCCGACCGTCACGGCTGGCGGGGGCTTTGGCGCGCCACCAGCGCCGGGATGGCCGCGATCTTGTCGGCATCGAGGTGCTCGGCGAGCACTCCCTTCGGCCGCCGCCCGCGTGGGCAGCGAATGACCCGCGTGGGCGTGACCACGAAGTCCACGCGGAAGTCGTGCTCCGTTTCGGGCAGCTCTTGCTCCAGCACCTGCACGTCGTGCACGGTGGTCGCGATCCAGGTGCTCTCGGTCACCAGCCCCAGCTCGGCGAGCAGCGCGTACTCCAGGTCGGCGTAGCCGGCGCCCTTGCCGATGCGTACGCCATCCGGGTTCACCGCCACGGTGCCGCACACGATCAGGTCGATCGGCGGCAGCTCCTCGAGGCGCGTGGGCACGCCGTGGCGCTGTGCTCCGTCGCTGCTCGCCAGCAGCTCGGCGCTCACGCCGGGCGCCGCCGCCAGCGCGATGAACGGCCGCTCTGTGGCCAGCTTCGGCACCGCCATGTACAGGCGCTTTCCTTGCTCGAGCGCCAGGCGCCGCACCGGCAGCTGGGGT
The DNA here is from genome assembly GCA_035760985.1 of Polyangiaceae bacterium. Taxonomy (GTDB): domain Bacteria; phylum Myxococcota_A; class Polyangia; order Polyangiales; family Polyangiaceae; genus SZUA-265. The sequence goes on along the minus strand of DASTRX010000132.1, from coordinate 87,174 downwards.
GTGTCGGGATTGCTCTTGAGCGCGCGAGCCGCGCGCCACTCCGTGAGCTGGGCGAGCCGCTGCGCCGCGGCCTCGGCTTGCTGGAAGCCGGGGATGCGCCCCGCCGGCGGCACCGCCGTGCGCACGCCGGGATCCGCAGCGATGCGCGCCCAGACCTGCTCGCGCAGGCGCTGCTTGTCAGCGATCGAGCTCACGCCTGCGGCTCCTCGCTCAGCGGCGCGGACCCGGGCGGCGGAGCCACCGCCTGCGAGAGCGCCAGGATCTCGACCAGGATGGTCCGGTACACCACGTCCACGTCGTCCACGTCCACCACGGCCGCGTGCTGCTCCAGCGTGCGCTCGATGTGATCGTTCACGAACGCCACCAGCGCCGGCTGGTCGATGGCGATGATGTCGTCGGAGTCGAGCGCGTCGCGCGGATCGGCGCGGCGCAGCTCCTCGTCCGCGGAGAACGCGAGCTCGGCGGCCGCCACCGCCTCGGGAGTCAGGCTGCGCAGCGCGCTGCCCGCGAAGCTCTCAAAGCCGACGTACACCGCCAGCGCCAGCATGTGCCCGAGCGCCAGCGCGGTGTCGTCGAGCGAGGCGGAGAGCTTGCGCGTCAGGTACGCCGTGAGCGCCGGCTGGCGCGAGGTCAGCCGCTCGTAGCTGGCCCGCGCCAGCTGCTGCGCGCGCGCGTCAGCGGCGGAGAAGGCCGCTTCCATGCTGCGGATGCTGCTCTCCGGCAAGCGCGCGTAGCGCGGCACGGGGCGAATGGCGGAGCGCCGGACCCACATGCCGTCAGCCGCCCGCCGCCGTGCTGGGGCTGCCGGGTGGTCCCGCGGAAGCGAGCCGGCGCACTTGCGACGCATTCAGCCAGGCCATGTCGTCTCCCCACTCCACTTTCAGCAGCGCTCCCCGCGCCTCGGCGATGTACACCAACGACCCCTCGGGCACGCGGTCCCCCGCCGCGTCCTGCGCAGACGGGCCGCGCGCGACGCTGACGGGCCGGCCCTGGGCGTCGAGCAATCGCGCTTCCTCCACGATCACCACGGCCGGCGAGAAGCTGCGCCGCAGATGCTGGCCCGCTGCGGTCATGCCCCCACCGAGCGCGAGCAAGCAGCCGCCGGTCACGGCGGCGATCGAGCCGCTCAGACGCATCTCGTGCGAGCGCAGGAACAACCTCAACCCGAGGCCCGCCGCCAGCAGCAGCGAGCCGAGCAGCGCCGTGCCCGCCCACAGGTCCTCGCCGACCAGCCCGGTCAGCGCCCGCAGCAAGCGCGGCCTCGCCACCACGCTGCTCGCGTGCTCCTTGGCGCGCCGCTCGGAGATGGTCTCGCGGATCCTGCCGAGCACGGCGCGCGCCTCGTCATCGGACGGATCGAGCACCAGCGCCTCCTCGAAGGCCGCCGCCGCTTGCCCGAGATCCGACGGCTTGCGCGCCGACGACTCCGCGCGGCCCAGATAGGCGACGCCGCGATCGAAGCTGAGCGTCGGATGCACCAGGCCTTGATCGGACCACTGCTCCAGCTGATCGATCGCCTCGCTGAAGGAGCCCCTCGCGATCGCAGCGTCGAGCGGAGCCAGGTCGACGCTGGGCGGCGCCGGGGCTGCCTCCGCGGCAACGAGGCGCGCGCACCACGCGCACAGCACGGCCGCGAGCAGCCACGCCGCGCGCGCAGGCTTGCCCCGGCCGTTCACGCGCGCGCCTCGTGCCCGCGCGCGCTCTCGGCCGCGGCGCGCGGCGGCTGCTTCAGCAGTCTCTTCACCAGGCTCTCGGCGCGGCCCAGCAGGGCGGTCGCAGCGCTCCGGTCCAGGCCGGCGCCGGCCAGCCGCAGCTCGCCGCACTGCCGCAGCACGTCCGCGCATTCGCTTGCCAGCGCGGCGCCCAGCCCGGCTCCGCCGAGCCGAGCCTCGAGCTCGGAGCGCAAGAGCGCTCGCGCGCGCAGCCCCGTGGCCCACTCGATCGCGAGATAGAGCGCCCGCTCCGCGCCGCTCAGCACCAGGCCCAGGTCCGGGCCGGCGAGCGCTCGGCGCGCCTCGGACAGCGCGCGCTGCGCGTGCACGGCCTGCGACTGCTCGCGTTGCGCCCAGCGCTGGCGCAGGCGCCGGCGCGCCGCGCCGAGCCCCGCGAGGCACAGCACCCCCACGGGCGGCACCGCCAGCGACCACCAGAAGCCGCTCCCGTCCATCCAGCGCGACGCGGAGGGCGGCGCGCCCAGCTGCTTGCGAAACCGGACCAGATCCGAGAGCTGCGGCCCGCGCGGCGGAGCAGCGGCGGAGGGCGCCGCGGCTCCGGCCGGCTCCGGATCGACCGTGACCTGACCGAGATCGACCGGCAACACCCGGTAGCGGCGCGTCCGCGGGTTGAAGAAGGACAGCGACAGCTTGCCCAGATCGATCTGCCCCGAGCGCGTCAGCCGCACGACGTAATTGAAGGTGCGCGAGCCGCCGACGGTGGTACCGACCAGCGACGCGTCGTCGCGCAGCGTCGGCTCCAGCCACTCCACCCCCGCTTGCTCGGGCAGCTTCAGCGCGCCCGGCAGGCGCCCGTTGCCCTGCACGCGCACCGTCACGGCGATCGAGCCGCCGGCGCTGACGTGCCGCGGCTCCACCTTCGCGTCCAGCCGGAACTCACCCACGTCGCCGGCATAGCCCGGCGGCCTGCCCTCGGCGGGTGGCTCCGTCACCTCGATGGTGATGGGACGGCTGCTGCGCCGCAATCCCTCGGCGGTGCGCGCGGCGTAGCGGCGCCCGAGAAAGCCGAACTCCAGCGGCCCGATCTCGAGCTGCCCGGCGCGCAAGGGGAAGAGCGCGGTCTCCCGCACCTTGACGGCGATCCAGCGCTGGCCGTCGCGCGTGTACTGATACACGGGTTGGTGGCTCGGGTCCTCCACCAGGCGCTGCGCCAGGAAATCGGGATGGCTCGGCTCGTGCGAGCCGGCAGCCTCCTGAAACAGTCCCTGCCCGCCGTGCGCGTAGATGGTCAGCGTCACCTGCTGGCCCACCACCGCGTGGAGCGTGTCCACGCGCGCGTCCAGGAACGCCACGGGGTCGAGCGCGCGCTCCGGGATCAGCTCGGGCGCGGCCTCCGGCAAGCGCTCGAAGCCCCCGCCGACTCCGCCGCGCAAGCGGTCGAACAGGTCGTTGAAAGGGTCATCGTTGCCGAACGGATCGAAGGGATCGAAGGGGGCGCGCAGACCTCCGCGGCGGCCTCGCCGCTGAGGCCGCTGCGCGCCTTGGCCCTCGGGCAGCACGCGGATCTGAACGGCCTGCGCGCGCTCGCGCCGGCCGCCGATCTCCACGCTCCCGGGCCCGATGCTGTACACGCCCGCGCGCGTGGCGGTGAGCTGCCAGGTGGCGCTGATGCCGACCTGACGCTGCATGCGAAAGCCGGAGATCGAGACCTGCTGGCGCGTGCCCACGCTGGGCCCCCGCACCTCGAAGCCGTTCGGGACCACCAGATCGGGATGGGTGGGCGCCTCGTCGCTCTCGCTCATGGCGTCGAGCTGCACCTCCAGCGTCTCCCCCACGCTGACCTCGTAGCTGCTGACCTGGAGCTGAAGGTCCGCCTGGCTCAGCGCCGCCCTGGGCCAGGCCAGGAGCAGTGCCAGCACCAGCCAGCCCAGCGCTACCAGGTACACGCGCTTCATCGATCCTCGTTCACTTGTCTTCTACCACCCGCCGCGTCCGCCCGCGCTGGGCTCGAGCAGCCTCCTGTTGCACGGTCGGCGCGCGCTCCAGCTGGTCCAGCGCCTTGTCATCCTGGCTCAGCGACATCGCGTGCTGCTCCGGCGGCGGGGTTTGCTTGGGCTCCTGGCCCTCCGGCGCCTGCTGCGGGGCGGGCTGGTTCTTGCCTTGCTGATCCTGCTGCTGCTGGTCCTGCTGCTGGTCTGGGGACTTCGAGTCCTGGTCCTTGGGCTGCTCGGGCGGCTGTTGCTGGTCCTGGTTCTGGTCCTGATTCTTCTGCTCTTGGTTCTGATCGCCCTTGGAGGAGGGCTGGCCCGCGTCAGCGTGCTCGGGCGGCTGGTCCTGCGGGGCGCCCGCGTCGCCCTGCTCTGGGCCCGCGTCGGGGTGCTGGGGCGGCTTGGGCTTGTCTTCCTCGGCGCGCCGCAGGGCCAGGGCGCGATTGTGCGCGGCGTCGCGGCCCACGGCCTGCGCCGACTCGGCATCATCGCCCGGGATCAGCTCCAGGGCGCGGTTGTAATGGCTGACCGCGGCCTTGTACTCGCGGCGCAAGAACTCCAGATTGCCGAGCAGATAGTGGGCCTGGGCCGTCAGCTCCAGAGGCAGGTTGCGGCGGCCCACGATCTGCTCCAGCACCGAGAGCGCGCAAGCGACCTCCGCGCTGCGCGCCGCGAGCTGTTGCGGGTTGTCCTCCTCCCGGCCTTGATCCTCGCCGAAGCGGCCCCCGAAGCGCTCGGCGATCTTGAACAGCGCCAGGCCGAGATCGAAGCTCGCCTGCGGGCGCTGAGCGAGCGTCGGCGGCACGCCGATGGAGCCATCGTTGCACGGCCCGGTACCGAGGTACGTGGTGAAGTGCTGCGCGGCTGCACCGGCATCCCCCGCCTCCAGGGCCTCGATGCCCCGATCCACGTCCGGCGCGCGGCGCGTGAACGCGCGATCGACCGCCTGGCTGTCGCAGCCGGCGCCGAGGAGCGCGGAGAACGCCCCGCACGCCAGCAACAGCACCAGCACGCTGGCGGTGGCGCTGGCCGCCGCCTGCGCCGAGTTGCCCGCCGGAGCAGGCGATTTCTCGGCGGTCACGCCGGGCGCCGCTTTGCGCGAGCGGCGGCGCCAGACCTCCGGCACGAACGCCTCCAGCAAGATGCACAGCAGCGCCAGCCCGAGCGGATAAGCGTACACGTCCGCGTAGACCGTCTCCACCCGCTCCGACAGCTCCTCCGTCATCATCGCGCGCAGGCGCCGCGCCACTTCCTGGATGCCGGTGCTGCCGGCCTCGCTGCGCACCACGTTGCCGCCGGTGATCTCGGCGATCTGCGTCAGCTGCTTCTCGCCTTCGGCGGAGAGCGACGTGGTCATCACCTGGCCGTTCTCGTTGCGGCGCAGCCCGCGGTTCACGCCCTGCTCGTCCACGTCCGGGATCGGCTCGGGTGTGCGGCCTCCGATCTGCACCACGTGGATGCTGATGCCCGCGTCCTTGGCGGCGCGCGCCGTCTGCTCGGGGTCGCCCTCCAGATCCTCGCCGTCGGTCACGAGCAGCATCACGCGCCGGTGCTTGGCCGACTGCGGATCGCGCTCCAAGAGCGAGCGGCCCGCCTCCAGCGCGCGCGCGATGGCGGTTCCGCCCACCGGCATGTCGTGCGGGGTGAGCTGCCGGAAGAACTGCGCGATCGCGCCGCCGTCGCTGGTCAGCGGGAAGCTGAGCGGCTCGCCGGCAAAGGCCACCGCCCCGAAGCGCGCGCCCGCCAGCTGCGAGATCAGGTCCGCCACTTCGGTCTTGGCACGCTCGATGCGATTCGGCGCGACGTCGCGCGCGAACATGCTCTTCGAGTAGTCGAGCACGATGATCACGTCGAGATTGGTCGCCGGAATGCGCCGCGTACCCCAGCCGTATTGCGGCTGCGCCAGGGCGCCAAAGCAGCAGATCAGGCCGAGCACACTGAGCGCGCCCTTCAGCGCGCGGCGCGAGCCCACCCGCGCCGTGAACAACGACTCGACCAGGCCGTCCTGACCGAAGCGGCGGCGCGCGCGCACGCCCGAGAGCGCGCCCAGCACCAGCAAGCCGCCGAGCGCGAGCGCAAACAGCGCGCCGAGCAACCAGAGCGGGTGCGCAAACTTCACGGGAACCTCCGCAGGATCAGCGCGCGCAGCGCAGCGTCCAGCGCCAGCAGCAGCACGCCGGGCAAGAGCAGATAACGATACAGATCCTCGAACGTGGCCACGTGGCCCTCGAACTTGGTCTTCTCCAGCTTGTCCAGCACGTCATGCAAGCTCGCCTGCAGACCCTTGGCGTCGCTGGCCACGTAGCTCTCGCCGCCGGTCGCCTTGGAAATCGTCTGCAGCAGCTGCGCGTTGACCGGGAAGAAGCGCGTCGAGTAGCGGGGCTGCCCGAACAGGTCGAAGCCGTCTTGCACCTCCGCCTGATCGCCGGCGCCGATCTGCACGGTGTAGATGCGCGCGCCCACCACGGTCGCGAGGTGCGCGGCATACTCCGGCGAGAGCTCGCCCGCGTTGTTGTCGCCGTCGGTGAGCAAGATGATGGCCTTGCTCTTGGCCTGGCTGCGGCGCAGCCGCGCCGTGGCCACGCCCAGCGCGTCGCCGATCGCCGTGCGGCTGGCGTCGATCAGGTCGAGGCGCAGCCGGCTCACCAGCGAATCGAGCAGGTGGTAGTCGAGCGTGGGCGGCGACAGCACGTACGCGGATTTGCCGAACACCACCACGCCGATGCGGTCCGTCTTGCGGCGCGAGACGAAGTCGCGGATCGTCGCCTTGGCCGCGTCCAGGCGCGTCGGGCGCACCCCGCGCTCGCGCTCGGGCGCTAGCCGCGCCAGGTCCTCCGGGAAGTTCTCGATCACGGCGCGCATCGAGCCCGACAGATCGAGCACCAACACCAGATCGATGCCCTCCTCCTCTGCGCTCTGCGGCACCACTGCGTTCAGCGGGCGCCCCAGCGAGAGCACGAGCAAGGCGAAGCCCACCGCCCGCAGCGCGGCCGGCACGTCCCGCAGCCACACGCGCATGCCGACGGGACCACCGCTGAAGCCCGAGACCGTGCCCAGCAGCAAGCGCGGCCGGCGCGCGTCCTCGCCGAAGCTGCCGCGCCAGAGCAGCGGCGGTACCAGCGCCAGCCCGAGCAGCAGCCAGGGGTACTGCCACTGCGCATGCAACAGCTCCGGGCCGCGCGCGAACGCGGGATAGGCCGCACCCAGCAGCACGGCGGCGATCAGGAACGCGGTCAACAGCGCCAGGCGCTTCATTGCTTCTCCCCCGAGCCGGCGGGCACGCCCTCCGCCACGATCACCGGCAGCTCGGGCTTGGGCTCCTCGCGCATGGTCCGGCGCACGATCTGCTCGGCGTCCTCCAGCACCAGCTCGCACTCGGCGCGCTCCGGCGTGAGGTTCGCGAACTTCACCAGGTCGGCGCGGCGCAGCAGCCGCTCGATCTGCTGCCATAGCTCGTGCTGCGGCCGCACCGGCTCGAGGTGCTGCAAGATCTCGCGCGTCGTGCTCTCCAGGCCGTCGAAGCCGAAGCGGCGCCCCAGATAGTCGCGCACCGCCTGCGACACCTCGGCGAAATGCTGGGTGGTCAAGCCTTGCTCGATCAGGCGCTTGCCGCGCACCAGCGCCAGCGCCTCCAGCGCCACCTCCCACGGCGGCCGGGGCGGCGGGGGCGGCGGCAGCGGGCGCGCCCGCCGCAGCCAGCGGCTGACCAGGAACGCGATCAGCACGCCCAGCGGCAGGGCGATCAGCGCGCCCAGGGCCACGTTCTTGGCCGCCGTCCACACCTCGAGCTGGTGCTGCGGCGCGGGATTGGGGCGCGGCCTGGCCTGCGGCTCGTTCGCCGTCGGGTCGTCGACCGCGAGCTCGTGCGGCGCCGTGCAGAGCGTGATCAGCTCGCCGCTGGCGCGCGCGATCGCGATCGGCACGCTGGGCAGCGTCAGCGTGTGCGGCCCCGCCTCCTTCGGCATCGGCACGAAGGACAGGTCCACGCTGGTCGTGGCGGAGCTCGGCCCTTCGCTGCGCGTCACGCGCGGCGCCGCGGGCCCGTCCAGCGAGGGGATCACGAAATTCGCTCGCCCCAGCGCCTTGCCCTCCGGGCTATCGAGCTGAAGCTTGAAGCCGCCGGGCAGCACGCTCTCGCCCAGGCCGTGCTGGATCTCCAGGTGCAGCGGCACCGCGTAGCCCGCCTTGGCCCGCGCCGGAAAACTCTCGCTCATCGCCGGACGCGTCTTGCCTTCCGGGATGTGCTCGACGCACGCCGACGACGCGGCCCGAGCCGGCTCTGCCGGCACAGCCGGGACGCCGGCATCCGCGGGCCCGGACTGCGCCAGACCCGCGGGCGCAGCCAGCAACGTGGCCAGCGCCGCCGCGGCTCCCCACGCGCTCTTCATCGGTGTGCCCTCTTGGCGCGCCGCGCGAACAGCTCGCGCAGCGGCCCGACGTAGGGCTGGTGGGTGTGGACCACGCAGTGGTCGAGCCCGAACTTGCGAAACAGCGCCACCTGCTGAGCGCGCTGCGCGCTCATGGCGCGCGCGTAGTGCGCCCGCACGCGCGGGTCGGAGGTGTCCACCAGGATGTCCTCGCCGCTCTCCAGATCCTGAAAGTTCGCGAGCCCCACGTCCGGCATCTCCTCGTCGCGCGGATCGGCGATCAGCACGGGCACGATGTCGTGGCGCGCCGAGGCGAGCGAGAGCGCGCGCTCGTAACCGGTGGTGAAGAAGTCGCTGATCACGAACGCCACGCTGCGCCGGCGCGCCACCTTGTACAGCGTCTGCAGCGCCACCTTCAGGTCGGTACCCGGGTGCTCGGGCTGCGCGGCGAGGATCTCGCGCACCACGCGCAGCACGTGCTTCTGGCCCTTCTTGGGCGGCACGATCTTCTCCACGCGATCGGTGCTCAAAATCAGCCCGACCCGGTCGTTATTCTTGATCGCGCTGAACGCGCACAGCGAGGCGACCTCGGCGGCGACGCGGCTCTTGGGGCTGCCGCGCGTGCCGAAGCGCCCGCTGCGCGACACGTCCACCACCAGCATCACCGTCATCTCGCGCTCTTCGACGAAGACCTTGATGAAGGTCTCGTCCATGCGCGCGCTGACGTTCCAGTCGATGCTCCGGACGTCGTCTCCGGGTTGGTACTTGCGGACCTCGCTGAAGGCGAGGCCTTGCCCCTTGAACCCGGAGATGTAATTGCCCGAGAGCTGTTCAGTCGCCAGGCGATGCGTGGTGATTTCGATTCTGCGCAGTGCCCGGAGCAACTCCTTCGGGATCACGCCAGGTGCTCCTTTGTCGAGAGTGCGTTCCCTCAGCCGCTCAGGGCACCTCGACCGCTTCGAACACGCGGCGCACGATGGTCTCGGAGTCGACCTCCTCGGCCTCCGCCTCGTAGCTGAGCACCAGGCGATGGCGCAGCACGTCGGGGCCGATCGCCTTCACGTCGTCGGGCTCCACGTAGGCACGGCCGCGCAGGAAGGCGTGGGCCTTCGCCGCCAGGTTCAGCGCGATGCTGGCGCGCGGGCTGGCGCCGTATTCGATCAGCGGCTCCAGGTCGCGCAGGGAGCGCGGCGGCTCGCGCGTGGCCAGCACGATGTCCACGATGTAGTCGCGCACGCGATCGTCGGTGTAGATGTCCCGCACCAGGCGGCGCGCATTCAGCAGCTGGGCGGGCGTGGCCCGCGGCGCGACCTTGGCGGGTACCACGCCGGTCATGCGATCCATCAGCTTGCGCTCCTCGGCCCGGCTCGGATAGCCCACCTTCACCATCAGCATGAAGCGATCCACCTGCGCTTCCGGCAGCGGATACGTGCCCTCTTGCTCGATCGGGTTCTGCGTGGCCAGCACCACGAACGGGTCCGGCAGCGGGTAGGTCTTGTCGCCGATCGTGACCTGGTGCTCCTGCATGGCCTCCAGCAGCGCGCTCTGCACCTTGGCCGGCGCGCGGTTGATCTCGTCCGCGAGCACCAGGTTGGCGAACACCGGCCCCAGCTTGCTGGTGAACTCGCCCGATTTCTGGTTGTAGATCACCGTCCCGATCAGATCCGCCGGCAGCAGATCGGGCGTGAACTGGATGCGCGAGAACTTGGCCTGGATCGCGTCGCAGATCGTGCGCACGGTCAGCGTCTTCGCGAGGCCCGGGACCCCTTCGAGCAGCACGTGGCCACCGGTCAGCAAACCGATCAGGATGCGCTCGATCATGTAGGTCTGCCCGACCACGACCTTGCCCACCTCCGCGACGAGGTCGCTCGCGAACGCACTCTCCTGGGCGACCACTTCGTTGAGGGCCCGCACATCCTGCATGCTCTAACTCCTCGAAAACACTCTATTAAAGCGAACTGTGCCGGGTCAGCGGGCCTTCCCGGGATGTCCTGATGGTCCAGTGACCCGAGCCCCGCCCGGGGCTGGCCTCATGTCGCGGAGGCGTATATCCCGTTCGGCCCCACGGAGACAATCCGGGGCTGGATTCTATTCCGGAAAGAGCTGTCCAGGCGCGGCGAAGTGCCGCGCTCCCCCCCCCACCGGGTCGGGAGCGGGCCTGCCCCGTCACCCTGCCCCGTCAACGCGCGGGCAGCGACGCGATCCAGCTGCGCAGCAGCTCCACGTACTCCGTATCCACGGCGTTGCGCAGCAGCGGGGGCATGCGCAGGCGCGGATCGGTGCTGGAGGAGCGCAGCACCATCAACGATCGGTCGGGGTCGCCGGGCACGATCAGACGCAGGCCATCGGATCGGGGGCCGGCATAGGATTCGGCGTCCAGCAGGCCCTGCCTCTCGAGCTTCGTCGAGTAGCGCGCATCCCACGACGGGATCGGCGAATCGGCGTTGTGGCACATCGAACAGTTGCTGTCCCAGTAGGAGCGGATGCGCTGCTCCACGGGCTGGGTCGGATCGCGCAGATCGGAGAGCCGCGGATACGCGGAGAGCCGCCCGGCGCCGGCGACAGGACGATCGAAGAAGCCCAGCTGCCCCCAGATCGCCAGCTGATTGGCGATGAAGGGCTCGCCGTCCCCGCCGGTATACTCGAACTCGCCATTCAGCTGCGCGGTGCGAGGCCCCAGCGCGCCCCCCGCCACGTTCGAATGGCAGCGCGCGCAGTCGGCCTGCGCGGGGAACGAATAGGTCTGCGCGCGCGGCGTGCCGTCGGCGCCGACGATCTGCAGTACCTCGTCGTGCCCATCCCGGCTCAGCTCCGCGTCGGTCTGCTCCGCGTTCCAGACGTAGCTCAGCCCGTAAAAGCTGCCGCCGCTCGCGGCCACCAGGAAGCGCGTCTCCAGCCGCCGCAGCTGCTCCGGATGCCGCTCGTCGAGCGCCATGTCGAACTGCTTTACGAACACGGTGCCTTCCGGGTAGGTCCACGCGCCCGTCTCGGAAAAGCCGATCTTCGTCCCGCTCGGCAACGCCAGCCAGCGCTGCTTGCCGGCGCCATCGCTGAACAGCGGGCTCTGCACGGCATAGGGCAGCAGGCCCCTGCTGGGCCGCAGCGAGGCCAGATCCTCGAAGCCCAGGGTCTGGCTCAGCAGACGCGGACTGTCCGCCCAGTCCTCCGCCCGCTCGGGAAACCCCAGGAAAGCGGGCGTCCCCTCCGCGACGCCGGGCAGATCCGGCGGCAGCAGGAGCGTCTGATCCGATCCATCCGAGCACCCCGTCGCCAGCCAGCTGAGGGCGGCGAGACAGAGGGAGTTTGCGGCCTGCCGCACCATTGCGCTCTCCTTCCAACCTTGCCCGAATCGTCGCACGATCCGCAACGGCGGGACATCCAGAAGGAGCCCGGTTCCGCACAAATCGGGCGCGCTGGCAAGCATCTTTGCGGAGAACTGGAACACGGCCGCCAGCGCCGTGGCGAGAACGTCAGGCGGAGGCCGTCGAGCCCGGCCGGGCTTCGACCTCGCCCGCCCGGGGCGCCAGCTCCAGCAGAGTCGGCAGGTGGGCGGTCTTCACGAAGACGCTGCCCAGCTCCCGGGCGCGGGCGAGCCGCTGCGGCTCCGTGCAGGCGGTGTAAAACACGACCCTGCACACCACACCGCGCGAGCGAAGCCGCCGCGCCAGCTCGATGCCGTCGCCGTCGGGCAGCTCGATGTCGAAGACGCCGATCGGGAACGGTCCGGTGAGCATCGACGCCAGCGCGCAACAGGCGACGTGACGGACGCGCGCGCCTCTCGCAACCAGGGTCCGCTCGAGGGCACGGGCGAGCAAGACGTCATCTTCTACGAGCAGCAGTTCAGTCGAAGGGCTCATTGCGGCGGTCTTCCTGTGCGGTGCGGGTGCCTGGCTCGTGGCTGCCCCCGTGGCGTCACGGAGCCAAGCGAGCCCCCCAATACGTTCGGCCCTTTCCTCGCTTTAGTTGTGAATAAGTCGATTTCTCTGTGGACGGGCAAACCCGCGGAGAGGACCCGGCAATCGCCGACCCGTCCACGGGGCCGCACGAGTTATTCACAAGCTGCCCACCGCCTGGGGCTCGTTTCAGGGGTGTCTCGCCAGATCCACGCCCGGGAGCCGGAGCGAGCGAGTACCCTGCCGACATGCGCGTCGCGGTCGGCACCAGTGGCTTCAGTTACAAGGAATGGGTCGGCAGCTTCTATCCGCCGAAGCTAGCGGCGACGCGCATGCTCCAGTTCTATGCGGAGCGCCTGCACACGGTCGAGCTCAACAACACCTTCTACCGCATGCCGAACGAAGCGCTGATGCGCGGCTGGAACGAGCGCACGCCGGACAGCTTCCGCTTCGTGCTCAAAGCGCCGCGACAGATCACGCACATTCGCAAGCTCGCCAATTGTGAAGACGCGCTCGCGCGCTTCCACACCGTGGCGAGCACGCTGGGCCCCAAGCTCGGTCCGGTGCTCTTCCAGTTGCCGCCGACGTTTCAGCGCGATGTCGATCGCTTGGCGAGCTTCCTGCGGCTCTTGCCCCAGGGGCTGCGCGTCGCCTTCGAGTTCCGTCATCCGTCCTGGTTCGACGAGTCCACCTACGCCGCCTTGCGCGAGCACGCTGCGGCGTTGTGCATCGCGGAGGTGGATGAGCAGCGGCCGCCGCTGGTGGCCACCGCTGACTTCGGGTATCTCCGGCTCCGCAGAGAAGACTACACTCCGCAGCAGATCGCGGACTGGGCGGCTGCGCTCCAGGCCCTGCCGTTTCGAGAGGCATACGTCTTCTTCAAGCACGAGCTGCGCGCTCCGGTGCTGGCACAGGCGCTCATGGAGCACTTGGTGCCGCCGAGCGCTCCTACATCGTAGGCCCCAAAAATTTGTCCCACCACGGCGACTCATGCATACAGGGTCGTGACGCTCGCCCTCGACTGGGCAATACTTGCAGTTGGGAGGTAGCTCGTGCGCCTGGGAATCGATTTCGGAACGACTCGAACAGTGGTTGCCGCCTGTGATCGCGGCAATTACCCGGTGATTTCATTTCATTCCAAGAGCGGCGACAGCCAGGAGTTCTTTCCGAGCGTGGTCGCCGAAAAGGCCGGGGAATTCTGCTTCGGCTTCGATGCGCTGGCCCGCCGCGGTGACCCGGACTGGGCGCTCTGTTTCTCCTTCAAGCGCTGGCTGTCGTCCCCGGAAGCGACGCCGGGCTACAAGGTCCAGGTGGGCTCGACGGAGATCGACCTGCTCTCGCTCGTGACCCGCTACCTGGAGGCCCTGCGCAAGGCCCTGCTCAGCGAGTCCAATCTGCCACGCAAGGGCGGCAAAGAGCTGCTGGAGGCCACGGTGGCGGTGCCGGCGAACGCCTTCTCCACCCAGCGCCTGGTCACGCTGGAGGCGTTCCGCAACGCGGGCTTCCGGGTGCTGAGCATGCTCAACGAGCCGTCGGCGGCGGGCGTCGAGTACGCGCACCGCTATCGCAACACGCTCAACAGCCGGCGCGAGAAGGTGCTGGTGTACGATCTGGGCGGCGGCACCTTCGACGTATCGCTGGTCGACATGCAGGGCCAGGCCCACGATGTCGTGGCCAGCCGTGGTCTCGGCCACCTCGGCGGCGATGATTTCGACGACGTGCTGCTGGATCTGGCGCTCGAGAAGGCGGGCATCCGCCGCGGCGAGCTCTCGCCCGGCACGCTCGCCGAGCTGCGGCAGCACTGCCGCGAGCTCAAGGAATCGATCAACCCGAACACGCGCAAGATCCACGTGGAGCTCGAGCGCTACGCCACCCCTGCCGAGCGCAAGCAGCTCAAGCTGAGCGAAGGCAAGGGCGTGATCGTGCCCATGGACGCTTACGACGCGGCCTGTACCCCGCTGCTGGAGCGCACGCTCGAGCTGGTGCGCCAGACGCTCGGCGCCGGGCACGCCGAGGAAGCGGACGAGAGCCCACCCAGCGACGATCTCGAGCTCGAGAGCTCGGTGCAAGGCGTGGCCGGCCTGTACGTGGTGGGCGGCGCCAGCGCCTTGCCCGCCGTCGCGCGCGGCCTGCGCACGGCCTACGGGCGGCGCGTGAAGCGCTCCCCCTACCCATCCGGTGCGATCGCCATCGGCCTCGCGATCGCGGCTGACGAGGCGGAGACGTTCAGCTTGCCGCAGCGCTATCAACACAACCTCGGGGTGTTTCGCGAGGTGCACGGCGGCATGCAGATCGGCTTCGATCGCATCATCGGCCCGGAGACGCTGGTGCCGGTGCCCGGGGGGCAGCCGGTGCAGCTCTCGCGGCGCTACCGCGCCACCCACAACGTCGGCCACTTCCGCTTCATCGAGTGCGGCTGGCTCGACGACGCGGGGCACCCCAGCGGTGACATCAAGCCCTTCGCGGACGTGCGCTTCCCCTTTGACCCCGGGTTGCGCGCCGAGTCGGATCTGAGCCGCGTTCCCGTCGCCCGCTCCCCGAGCGTCGGGCCCGAGATCGAAGAGCGGTATTCGATCTCGGAGTTCGGCACCGTCGAATTGACGATTCTCGATCGCGAATCCGGCTTTGAACGCCACTACAAGATCGCCGGCTAGCTCAGCGGCTCTCGGGGCGAAAATGCCGGAGCGCGATGCCGACGGCTTCGGCGACGGCTCCGCACGTGAACGCATGCCGCGCGGTGTACTCGAACAAGATGTGACCGAGCACGGCGCTGTGGCCCTCGATCGGCAGCACGGCGAAGGAGCGCGCTCCGCCGTCCGCGCTGGCCAGCTCGGGCGGCAGCAGCTCGCGCCCGCGAAAGACCTGGTTGGCGGTCTCGGCGCTGGCGTGCTCCGAGCTCACCAGCACACGCGCCCGGCTCGCGTCGCCGGGCTGCAGATACACGCACAGGAAGAAGCTGCGTAGCCCCAGCTCCGGCAGCAGCCGGCGCATGCGCTCGCGCAGCTCCCCCTGGTCCGGGGCCGCCGAGATGGCGTTGCACACCGCCGCGATGCGCCGCGCCCAGCGCTGGAGCTCCAGGTGCGCTCGCCCCAGGCCGCGCTGCAGGGCGGCGCTGGTCGAGAGTCGCACGGCGTGAAACAGCTCCTCCGCCAGCCGGTGCTTCTCGGGCTCGCTGTTCAACAGCGGCACCAGCTCCTCGCGCAGCGCGGACAGCACCTCGTCGATCGCGTTCAGGTCCACGCGCGCCGCGCCCAGGCGCTGGGTCAGGCGCTCCGCCGCCGGCAGGAAGCGCTCGGAGCTACCGGCGATGATGTCCTCGACCAGCGCGCCCAGCACGGCTTGCTCCCAGCCCGCGCCAGCCGCCGAGAAGCGGCCGCGCGCCGCACGCCCGAGCTGCGCGAGGATGCGCTCGCGCTGCCCCATCAGCGCCAGCTGAAAGCGTTGCTTGGACGCTGCGTTGGAGCGCGTGCCCAGGCCCAGCGCCGAGCAACCGCACGACTGCCGCACCACCAGCTCGGTGCTGATGCGATGCTCCAGCTGCTCGCCCTCGGCGCGGGCCTGCAGCACCCGCCGCACGGCTTCGCGCCCGATGCGATCCAGCGGCTGCCGCGCCGTGGTCAGGGCCGTCTCGGTCAGACGCGCTTCCTCCACGTCGTCGAAGCCGACCACCGCAAGCCGATCCGGGACCGACACGCCCAGCGCGCCCAGCTCGTCCAGGGCGCCGATCGCCATGTTGTCGTTGGCCGCGACGATCGCGTCGAGCTGCTCCAGCCGGGCACCGTAGCGCTTGGCCAGCGCGTGAACCGCCGCTGCGCCGCTCTCCATCAGGAACGTGCCGGGCACGATCAGCTGATCGTCGAGGGGTAGGTTGCGCTGCTGCAACACCGCGCGATACGCCCCGACGCGGATCTCCGACTCGGCATTGGCGACGGGCCCGCTGATGAAGGCGATGCGCTGCGCCTGATGCTGCTCGACCAGATGCCTCACGACCTGCGCCATGCCGGTCTCGTTGTCGACCGTCACGCTGGGCGCGTCGGGCAGCGGCATCCCCACGCTGCACAGCGGCAGGCCGGAAAACTGGGCACAGAACGCGCTCACTCCCGCGAGCCCCACCTCGTGGCTCAGCGTGCTCGCGAGCACGATCAGCCCGTCCAGGTTGTGCCGCCCCGCCAGCTCGTACACCTGGTGACGCAACACCCCGGCCGAGCCTGGCGCGGGCAACGCGCCGCCCACGAACAGCAACAGGTTGGCCCCGGCATGCGTCGCTCCCTGCTCGATGCCGTCACAGATCGTCGCCTGGTACGGATCGCCGAGCCAGTCCAGGAGCACGCCCAGCGTGGCCGCCTTTCCCCCGAAGCGATTCTTGGAACGGAACATTCACCCTGCATAACGTCCCGATCCGGCCGGAACCTCAGGAGGATTCCAGGAGAAGCCCGCTGGCGCCGCGGAGTGTGCAGGGCTCGCCACCGGGCCGCAGCGTGCGGCCCCAGGATTGGCCCCCTGCGCGCCGGGTACGGCACGACACGGCGGGAGGGCGCACAAAGCGCGCCCCTCGCGCGAGGCGGGTGGTAGCCTGTGCGGCACGAGTGCTGCCCGCCGTCGACGTCGCGATCCAGAGCCGAAAGGTGCTGCTGCGCCCAGCTGGATCGCGCCTGCGGCTGAGCGAAGCGACGTTGCTGATCGGCGGCGGACGCATCCTGCGGGTGCACGAGGGGCCGCCGCCGCCGCTGCGGGACACCCCGGTGCTGGACTACGGCGACGGCTTGATCACGCCGGCCTTCGTCAACCCGCACACACACCTGACCATGAACTTCCTGCGCGGGCGCTTCGCCGACCTGACGGAGAGCGACAACGCGGTGGAACAGCTGTTTTTCCGCGCCGAGGCGCTGCTGGAGCCGGCGGACGTGCGCGCGTTCACGCGCATGGGCGCCTACGAGAGCTTGCTCGCAGGGGTCGGCCTGGTCTGGGATCACTACTATTTCGGCGCAGCCGTGGCCGCGGCGCTCGCCGACGTGGGGCTGGCAGGGGTGGTGGCCCCGACCCTGCAGGACGTGCACGGGCCGGGCGCGGGCCAGGCCGAGCGCGGGCTGGAGGAGACGCTCCAGATCGCCGCTGACGCGCGGCTGGCGGGCGCCGGGGTGTTCGCGGCGCTCGGCCCCCACGCCACGGACTCGGTCTCTCCGGAGCTGTGGGCGCGGCTGGCACAGCTCGCCGAGAGCGCGGGGCTACCGCTGCACTTCCATCTGGCGCAGTCGCCGGAGGAGCTGGCGCGAGTGCAGGCCCGCTCCGGCTGTTCCCCGGTGGAACGCCTGCGGCGCGCCGGGATCCTGGAGCGGCCGCGCGTGATGGCTCACGGCATCTATCTCTCGCTGGCGGACGCGCGGCAGGCGAGCTTCGGCCCGGACGAGGCCGCTGCACGCGGCTGGCTGGTCTTCTGCCCGACGTCGCAGACCCAGTTCGGGCTGCCGGCGCGCATCGACGAGTGGCTGGATGCGGACATCCCGTTCGTCGTCGCCAGCGACTCCGGCAACAGCAACGACGGGCTGAGCGTGCAGGCCGAGCTGCGCTGGGTGGCCGGCTACCGCGCCCTGTCCGCCAGCTTCGGTAGCGGGCTCGGGCGGCTGCTGGCGAACGGCGCGCGCGAGGGCGCGGAGCTCGCCGGCCTGGAGCGCAAGCGCGCGGTGGAACGGCGCCGCGCGCTCGGCGATAGCGACTTCCTGCTGCGCAAGGTCTGGGACGACGCGGGCGCCTTGCATCCTGGCTTCCGCGCGGGCGTCATCACCGAGGGTGCGCTCGCCAACCTGGCCGTGTGGAACCTCGAGGCCCCGGAGCTCTGGCCCGCGACCGACCCGCTGCGTGCGCTCGCCTTCAGCAACCTGGCGCACGCGCTGCGCCAGCTGATCGTGATGGGGCGCCCCTTGGGGGAGGACGGCGCCTTCGCGAGCTCGCTCCTGCGCAGCGCCGGCTACCGGGACGCGCTGCGCGAAGCCAACGCGCGGCTCGAGCAGCTGTGGCGGCGCGCGGGTGGTTGAAGCGATGGCCCCGGCGCTGCTCGTCGACACGTACTCGCTGTTCTTCCGCGCCCACCACGCCTTGCCCGCGATGAACACGGCCAGCGGCAGGCCCACCTCGGCGCTGTACGGCTTCTGCACGGCATTGATCAAGGAGCTGCGCGAGCGCCGGCCGAGCGCGCTGGCATTTGCCGTGGACGCGCCGGCGCTGACCTTCCGGCACGAGGCGTACGCGGGCTACAAGGCGCAGCGCGAGCGCGCGCCGGACCCGCTGCGCCAGCAGTTCGCTCCGCTGCGCGAGCTGCTCGCCGCCTTCGCCGTGCCGATCTTCGAGGTGCCCGGCTTCGAGGCGGATGACGTGCTGGCGACGCTCGCTTCCGAGCTGCGCGCCGCGTCGCTGCCGGCCCTGGTGTTGAGCGGTGATCGCGATCTGCTGCAGCTGGCCTACGGCAGCGTGCGGGTCCTGTACCTGGGCGCGCGCGGTCAGCCCGGGCGCGTGTACGACGAGGCCGCGGTCGTGGGACGCTTCTCGGTGCCGCCCCAGCAGCTGCCCGTGTGGGCGGCGCTGGTGGGCGACACGTCCGACAACCTGCCCGGCACTCCGGGCGTGGGCGCGCGCACCGCCGCCAGGTGGGTGCAAGAGTACGGCAGCATCCCGGGCTTGCTGGACCAGCTGCAACAGCTGGAGCCCGCGCGGCTGCGCCCGGTGATCGCGGCCCACGCCGAGCAACTGCTGCAGAACGAGCGCCTGGCGACGCTGCGCATCGACGTGCCCCTCGGCCCTGCCCCGCACGTGAGCCCGCTGGCGCCGTCAGCGATCGAGAACCTGCGCCTGCTCTTCCGCGAGCTCGAGTTCAAGAGCCTGGAGGCCCGACTCGACAGTCTGGCCCAGGCTCTCTCTCCGTCCTCGCTAACCGCCGACGCCTGACCCCGGTTCTCGACCAGCGCTTTCGATCAGGTCGATCAGCGCCTGCACGTCGACCGGCTTGACGAGATGCGCGCTGAAACCGCTGCGCAGACTGAGCTCGCGATCCGTCTGCTGCCCGTAGCCAGTGACGGCGATCATGCGCGGCGTCGCCGGCCCGTGCTCCTCCTGAAGGCGCGTGGCCAGCGCGTAACCGTCCATGACCGGTAGCCCGATATCGAGGATGGCGATCTCCGGCTGAAAACGGCGCACCACGCGCAGTGCCTCCGCGGCGTCGCCGGCCGTCTCCACCTGATGCCCGACGGTGCGCAACACCTCGGCCAGCATCAGCGCGGCGTCCTCATTGTCATCTACGACCAGCACACGGCGCGCTCGGAGCGCGCGCTGCGGCGTCAGCCTCGCGGAGGCGGGCCCTGCCGCCTCGACACCGGGCTCCGCCAGCGGGAGCTGCACGGTGAAGGTGCTGCCCAGGCCCACGCCCGGACTCTCGGCGGTCACTCGCCCGCCCTGTTTTTCCACCAGCCTGCGCGCCAGCGTGAGGCCGATGCCCAGGCCCCCCTCGGAGCGATCGGCACTCTGCTGCCCCTGCACGAAGAGCTCGAAGATCCTGGGCAAGAGCTCCGCGGAGATGCCACGCCCATTATCCTGGATGCTCACGCTCACCTCCGCCTCCGAGCAGCGCGCGCGCACTCCGATCTGGCCGCCAGCCTCGGTGTAGCGGGCCGCGTTGACCAGGATGTTCGCGAACACCTGGGTCAAGCGCGCGTCGTCCGCCTCGACCGGCAGCGGCTGATCGGGTAGGTCGATCTGAAGGTGATGCTTGCGCTGTTCCAGCAGCGGGCTCGCCAGCTCCACGGCCCTGGCGATCACCCCGCGCAGATCGATCCGCCGTCGCTCGAGCGCGAGCGTGCCGCGGGTGATGCGCGACACGTCGAGCAGGTCATCGACCAGGCGCATCATGTGCTGCACCTGGCGCTCGATCACCTGCTGTTCCTTCGAGGTGCGCGCATCCCCGCGCAGCTGCATCAGCTGCAGAGCGGTCGCGATCGGGGCGAGCGGATTGCGCAGCTCATGGCCGAGCATGGCCAGGAACTCGTCCTTGGCGCGATTGGCCTCCTCGGCTGCCCGGCGCGCCGCGCGCTCTTCCTCCCCTCGCTTGCGCTCCGTCAGATCGCGCGTGACCTTGGCGAAGCCCACCAGCTTGCCGCTCTCGTCGCGCACCGAGCTGATCACGACGTTCGCCCAGAAGCGGCTGCCATCCTTGCGGATACGCCAACCCTCGTCTTCGAAGCGGCCGTCCTGCGCGGCAACCTCCAGCTCGTACTCGCACTTGCCGCTGCGGACCTCCTCCTCGGGGTAGAACGCCGAGAAGTGCCTGCCGATGATCTCGCTCTCCGCGTAGCCCTTGATGCGCCGGGCGCCGATGTTCCAGGTAGCTACGCGACCGGTCGGGTCGAGCAGGAAGATGGCGTAGTCGCGCACGCTCTCGACCATCAGCCGGAAGAGCTGCTCGCTCTGAGCGCCGGTGTCGCGCTGTTCCAGCGCGCGCAGCTCTTCCGCCGGAAACTCACGGTCTGGCACTGCTACGCTGGCTTTCCTGAACGGACCATCCGGTCAGACGCGCAGCATACCCGATCTGAATCCGTCGTGAAGGCTGGCGTAGCATTGTGCCTCATTGCCCGGAGCAGCGCGCCGAGCGAAAAAAGCTCGCGTACAGTGGCTGCGCTTGACTTCATCCCACACGCACACCGATACCGCCGGCGCAGAGCCCGGCGCTGACGCCAGCGAGAGCCCGACGAAGCCGCCGCCGCTCGGCGTGACCGACATCGAGTTTCGCGGCGAGGTCATTTACTTCATCGTGGTCGACCGCTTTTTCGACGGCGACCCCAACAACAACCCAGGCCAGGACCCGGAGCTGTACGACCCGGAACGACGCAACTGGGGCAAGTACTGGGGTGGCGACCTGCAGGGCGTGCTCGAGAAGCTCGACTATCTCTCCGGGCTGGGAGCGACCGCGCTCTGGCTGACGCCGTTGTTCGAGCAAGTGGAGGCCATGGTCTGGGACTCGGCTCCCATCCACGGCTACTGGACTCAGGACTTCAAGCGCATCCATGCTCGCTGGGTGTCGGGCCCGGAGGAGGTGCGCGTCTTCACGCGCAACGACACGACGCTGGATCGCCTGATCCGAGCTCTGCATGAGCGCGGCATGAAGATGGTGCTCGACATCGTGTGCAATCACAGCTCGCCCGACGCCTCCGGAACGAAGGGGCAGCTGTTCGATGACGGCGAGCTGATCGCCGATTTCCACAACGACGTCAACCATTGGTATCACCATTACGGGCCCGTCACCGACTGGCAGAGCGAGTGGCAGGTGCAGAACTGCGAGCTGGCGGGGCTCGCCACCTTCAACGAGAACAACCCCGACTATCGCAACTACGTGAAGGGCGCGATCCGGGGCTGGTTGCGCAAGGGCATCGACGCGCTGCGCATCGACACCGTGAAACACATGCCGATCTGGTTCTGGCAGGAGTTCACCTCCGACATGGTGAGCGAGCGGCCCGACGTGTTCATGTTCGGCGAGTGGATCTACAGTCATCCCCAGAACGAGAGCTCGGTGGAGTTCGCCAACCTGTCCGGCATGAGCCTGCTCGACTTCGGGCTGTGCACGGCCATTCGCGCAGCGCTGGGCAGCCGCGACGCGGACGGATTCCAGCAGGTCGCGGGCATCTTTGATCTCGACGGCAAGTATCGCTCCGCCACCGAGCTGGTCACCTTCTTCGAGAACCACGACATGCCCCGCCTGCAGTCGCTGGGCGCGGACGAGGGCATGTTGCGGCTGGCCCTGGTGCTGATCCTGCTCTGCCGGGGCATCCCGTGCCTGTACTACGGCGTCGAGCAGTGCCTGCACGACGACACCAACGGCGGGAACGACCCCTACAATCGGCCGATGATGGCCAGCTTCGACGGCGAAGCTGCGCTGTACAAGGTCATCCAGCGCCTGGCCCGGCTGCGCAAGCGCAACGTCGCGGTGCAGTTTGGCAGCCAGTGGACGCGCCACCTCAGCGCCGACGTGTTCTGCTTCAGCCGGCACTTCCGCCAAGCTCGTTGCTTCGTGGCGCTGAACCGGGGCGACCCGACGCTGCTGGAGCGTGTGCTCACCGATCTGCCGAACGGAACGCACACCTGCGCCCTCAGCGGCAGGACCTTCAACGTCGAGGAGGGCCACATCTCCGGGCTGGAGCTGGGTGCCGCCGACGCGGTAGTGCTCGCCGTCGACGAGGAGCCGGTGCGCGGGCGCACGGTGATCGTGTTCCAGGTCAACGGCTGCCCCACTCTGCCGGGGGAGTACGTGGCGGTGATCGGCAACTGCCCCGAGCTGGGAGAGTGGCACGAGGGCCGTGCGGTGCGGCTCGAGTACCTCAACTCCAACACCTGGCAGGGCGCGCTCGCCTTCGATCGCGCGGACGCCAGAGCCGTCACATACAAGTACGCCATCTTCCGCGAGCAGGATGGCGCCGGCATTCCGCGGCGCGAAAACCGCACCACGCGCCGGCGCCCCGTCCCCGAGTCGGGCACGGCGAAATGGCGCGATATCTGGGAAGAATGAGCCGCGTAAAGATTGTCGGGATCGTGGCCTGACGGCATACGCCTTGCAGCGCAGGCGCCGGGTCTTCCATGCTGAGCCGATCACGACAGGCAGTCGAGTCGCCCGATGCCACTCTCGCGCAAACTCGTCACAGCCGCCAAGCCGCGCGGCTGCGCGATGGGCGTTCTCGCGTTTTCATCGAAGCGGTCGAACCGGAGGTCGATCGGGGCGCGTACCCCGTCAAACGTGTGCAAGGCGACCCGCTCGTGGTGCGAGTGGATCTGGTCGCCGATGGCCACGATCTGGTCGCGGGAGAGCTGCTGGTGGCGCGGCCGTCGCGCCGCGGCCGCGCCGAGCCGGAGGCGATGCCCGACGCCGACGCCGACTTCGGCAGGGTCGTTCCGCTCGATCGGCTGGTGAACGACCGCTTCACCGCCAGCATCGCCCTCGATCAGATCGGCTGCTGGCACTACACGGTGCGCGCCTGGATCGACCGCTTCGGCAGCTGGCAGCGCAACCTGCAGCGCAAGCTCGATGCCGGGCAGAACCTGGAGCTGGAGCTGCGCATCGGCGCGGAGCTGGTCACCGAGGCGGAGCCGCGCGCCTCCGAGGAGGACGCGCGCGCGCTGGGCGCGGCCGCGCTGCGGCTGCTGGACGAGGCCCAGAGCTGGCAAGCGCGGGCACGCGGAGCGCTCGATCCCGAGCTCGGGCGGCTGATGGGGCGCTACCCCGACCGTCAGCACGCAACGGTCTACGATCAGTGGCTGCCGGTCTGGGTGGACCGTGAGCGGGCGCGCTTCAGCGCCTGGTACGAGCTATTCCCACGCTCGACGGGCAAGCACGGCAAGCATGGCACTTTCGAGAGCGCGCGCGCCGTGCTGCCCTACATCGCCGGGATGGGCTTCGACGTGCTGTATCTGCCGCCCATTCATCCGATCGGGCGTACCTTCCGCAAGGGCAAGAACAACAGCCCGAGCGCCAGCGAGAGCGACGTGGGCAGCCCGTGGGCGATCGGCTCTTCCGAAGGAGGCCACAAGAGCCTGCATCCAGCGCTCGGCACGCTCGACGACTTCGCCCGCTTCCGGCGCGACGCCGAGCAGCACGGTCTGGAGCTGGCGCTGGACATTGCGCTGCAGGTGACCCCCGATCATCCGTACGTGCGCGAGCACCCCGAGTGGTTTCGGCATCGGCCGGATGGGACGATCCAGTACGCGGAAAACCCGCCCAAGCAGTATCAGGACATCTACCCCTTCGACTTTGAGTGCGAGGCCTGGCAGAGCCTGTGGCGGGAGCTGAAGAGCATCTTCGAGTTCTGGATCGCGCACGGGGTGCGCATCTTCCGCGTGGACAATCCCCACACCAAGTCCTTTGCCTTCTGGCAGTGGTGCATCGCGGAGCTGACCGCGGAGCACCCGGATCTGATCTTCCTGGCCGAGGCCTTCACGCGGCCCAAGGTGATGTATCTGCTGGCCAAGCTCGGCTTCAGCCAGTCGTACACCTACTTCACCTGGCGCAACACGGCGGAGGAGCTGCGCGCGTATGTCACGGAGCTCAGCACGGTTCCGGTGAGCGAGTTCTTCCGACCCAACTTCTGGCCCAACACTCCGGATATCCTGCCCGAGCACCTGCAGCATGCCGGGCGCGCGGCGTTCGCGCTGCGCCTGGCGCTGGCCGCCACGCTCTCCGGCAACTACGGCATCTACGGTCCCGCTTTCGAGCTGTGCGCCAACCTGCCGCGCGAAGGCGTCGAGGAGTACCTCGACAACGAGAAGTACGAGCTGCGGTCGTGGAACCTGGAGGACCCGGCCTCCCTGCGGCCGCTGATCACGCGCATCAACGCCATCCGCCGTGACAACAGCGCCTTGCAGCAGAACGAGCTGCGCTTCCACGAGACGGACAATCACATGTTGCTCTGCTTCAGCAAGCACTCCAGGGACGGGCACAACTCGGTCCTGGTGGTGATCAACATGGATGTACACAACGCGCAATCCGGCTGGGTCGATCTCGAGGTGCGGCAACTGGTGCCCCTGCCACCGGCGCGCGCCCGTGACGTGCAGCTGCACGATTTGCTCAGCGATGCTCGCTATTACTCTGAGGGCCGTCGCCTGTTCGTGCGGCTGGATCCGGCAACTGCGCCCGCCCACATCTTCCGCCTGCGCCGCCGCGCGCGAACCGAAAACGACTTCGACTATTTCGTTTGAGCTCGATCATGAATGAAGTTGCGCTGAACTCCTCCACGAGCCCCGCTTCGAGCCCTGCCTCCACCCGTTCGGTGAGCGGCGTCGTGCCCGCCGATGATCCGCTCTGGTACAAGGACGCGATCATCTACGAATTGCACGTGCGCGCCTTCTGCGACTCCAATGGCGACGGCATCGGCGACTTCCCGGGCCTGACCGAGAAGCTCGATTATCTGCGTGGCCTGGGCGTGACCGCGCTCTGGCTGTTGCCCTTCTATCCCTCTCCGCTGCGGGACGACGGCTACGACATCGCCGAATACTTCGACATCAATCCCGCGTACGGCACGCTCAAGGATTTCAAGCGCTTCCTGCGCAAGGCCCACGACCTGGGCATGAAGGTCATCACAGAGCTCGTCGTCAACCACACCTCGAACGAGCACGCCTGGTTTCAGCGGGCCCGCCGCGCGCCGCCGGGCAGCAAGCTGCGCGACTTCTACGTCTGGAGCGACAACTCCCAGCGCTACAAGGAAGCGCGCATCATCTTCAAGGACTTCGAGAACTCGAACTGGAGCTGGGACCCGGTCGCGAACGCCTACTACTGGCATCGCTTCTACTCGCACCAGCCGGACCTGAACTTCGACAACCCGGCGGTGCACGAGGCCTTGCTGCGCGTCGTGGACTTCTGGCTCGGCATGGGCGTCGACGGGATGCGGCTGGACGCGGTGCCCTACCTGTACGAGCGAGAGGGCACGAACTGCGAGAACCTGCCCGAGACGCACGCCTTCTTGCGCAAGCTGCGCTCCTACATCGACTCCAAGTACGGCAGCCGCCTGCTCCTGGCGGAAGCCAATCAGTGGCCGGAAGACGCGGCGGCCTACTTCGGCAACGGCGACGAGTGCCACATGAACTTTCACTTCCCGCTCATGCCGCGCATCTTCATGTCGTTGCAGCTGGAAGACAGCTTTCCCATCCGCGACATCCTGGAGCAGACGCCCACCATCCCGGAGACCTGCCAGTGGGCGACGTTCCTGCGCAACCACGACGAGCTGACGCTGGAGATGGTCACGGACGAAGACCGCGACTACATGTATCGCGTCTACGCCAACGATCCGCGGGCGCGCATCAACCTGGGCATCCGGCGGCGGCTCGCGCCGTTGCTGCGCATGCGGCGCAAGGTCGAGCTGCTCAATTCGCTGCTGTTCTCCCTGCCCGGGACGCCGGTGCTCTACTACGGCGACGAGATCGGCATGGGCGACAACATCTTCCTGGGCGACCGCAACGGCGTGCGCACCCCCATGCAGTGGAGCGCCGACCGGAACGCGGGCTTCTCGCGCGCCAACCCACAGCAGCTGTATCTGCCGGTGATCACCGACCCGGACTACCACTATGCGGCTTACAACGTCGAGGCGAGCGAGAACAACCCCGAGTCGCTGCTGTGGTGGATGAAGCGATTGATCGACGTGCGCCGGCGCCACGTCGTGCTCGGGCGCGGGGACATCAGCCTGCTGCAGCCGGACAACCCCAAGGTGCTGGCGTTCGTGCGCCGCTACCGCGATCAGCGCCTGCTCGTGGTGGCAAACCTGTCACGCTCCGTGCAGTACGTAGAGCTCGACCTGAAGGAGTACGCCGGCCTGGTGCCCGTCGAGCTGTTCAGCCGCCAAGCTTTTCCCGCCCTCCGCGAGCAGCCGCTGCTGCTGACCTTCGGACCTCACGACTTCTACTGGTTTTTGCTGGAGCCCATGGAAAGTTCAGGAGCTGAAATCACCACGCCCGAGCTGACTCGTCCACCGCCCACGGTCGAAGCCTTGTGCAGCTCGCATGCGGCTCGCAAGGAGCTGGCCAACTTGTTGCCCGACTACTTGAAGGCGCGGCGCTGGTTCCGCAGCAAGGCGCGCACCGTGGTCTCGGTCAGCATTGCCGATACCATCCCCTTGGGCAGCGAGCCGCACCAGCTGGCGCTGTTGCTCGTGCACGTCGACTTTCGCTCGGGCGATCCCGAGACGTATCTGCTGCCGGTGGCGCTCGCCAAGGGGGAAGAGGCGTGGAGGCTGCTGCAGCAACACCCACAGGCGGCCATCGTGCACTCCAAGCCCGTCGATGGCGGCGAGGAGGTCGTGCTGTACGACGCGGTCTACAGCTCCCAGCTACCCGAGCAGCTGCTGGAGCTGTTCGCGCGGCGCAAGGAGCTGCCTGGCGCGCAGGGCTCGCTGCGCTCCTGGCCGCTGAAGACGGCGCGCTCGGGAAATCTCAAGAAGGGGCTGAGCGCCGTGGTATCGAACGCGGAGCAGTCCAATACCAGCCTCCTGTTCGAGGGCGAATACATCTGCAAGCTGTTCCGGCGCCTGGATCGCGGCATCAATCCCGAGATCGAAATCGGGCGAGTCCTGGCCAATCAGACGGAGTTCACGCAATCACCGGCGCTGCTCGGAGCCATCGAGTACCAGGCGCACCGCCAGGAAGCGGGCACGGTCGCGACGCTGCAGCGCTTCATGCCTCACCAGAACGACGCCTGGTCGCTCACGCGCGACGCCTTGCAGAGCTTCTATGAAAACTGTCTGGCGCTCCCCGCGCACCCGCCGGCGAGCGAGCACGGCGAGAACGGGGACTCGCCTCAGCAACCCGAGCCACAGAGCTTGCTGGAAGGCTCCCTGCTGGAAAAGGCACAAAGCAACCTGCCGGACGCGTTCGCGGGCCTGGCCGGCGTCTTCCCTGCCGAGATCCGCCTGCTCGGCCAGCGGACCGCGGAGCTGCACCGCGCGCTCGCCGCCAGCTCGGACCCGCAGTTCACCCCCGAGCCCTTCAACACCATGTATCAGCGCTCGCTGTACGAGTCGACGCGCACGCGCCTCAAGCGGGCGATGGCGTCGCTGCGCCGGCACCGAGCATCGCTCTCCGAACACGAGCAGCAGACGGCGGACGAGCTGCTGGCGCGGCAGGGGGAGTTCGACTCGGTGCTGCGCAAGCTGGTCACGAGCAAGCTCGACGTGCTGAAGATCCGCGTCCACGGCGACTACCACCTGGGACAGGTGCTGTTCACGGGGAAAGATTTCATCATCATCGACTTCGAGGGCGAGCCGGGGCGCACCCTCGCCGAGCGCCGGTTCAAGCACTGCGCGCTGCGCGATGTGGCTTCGATGGCGCGCTCCCTCGACTATGCGGCGCTGAGCGCCCTGCGCACCGGAGCGATCCGCGCGGACGACGTGGCGCGCCTCGAGGGCTGGGCGCGAGCCTGGTCGAGCTGGATGAGCGCGAGCTTCGTCCAGGCTTATCTGACCACCCTCGAGGGCCATGGCAGCCTCGTGCCCGCGAACGAGGCGGACTGCTCAGCGCTCCTCGACTACTACCTGCTCGACAAGTGCCTGTACGAGCTGGAATACGAATTCAACAATCGCCCCGAGTGGATCTCGATCCCGCTCTTCGGTCTGGTGAGCTTGCTGCCCTCGACGCACGAGAGAGAGCGCGATGGTTCAGCCTCCCCTGAGCCGTGATCACGAGCGTGACGATGCTGTAGAGCGCTCTCCAGCTTGCCACATCCATGTACGGACTCGGCGCGACCGATCTCGCTCGATCGCGCGTGAATCCAGCGAGATCGCTGCGGTCGCGGCCTGGCTTCGGCTGCGTTTCGCAGCGATTGCATAACTGGCAAGAGTTTTGCTCGTCATTTGGCATGAACCGCAGCCCTGGAAACGAGAGTCGCAATCTCTGGTCGATCATCCTCGCTGGCGGGGAAGGAATGCGCCTGCGCTCGCTGACCCGGGCGCTGCACGGGGAAGAGCTGCCCAAGCAGTACGCGCACATCGTCGGCGAGCAGTCGCTCCTGCAACGAACAGTGGCCCGCGCGCTCAGCTGGAGCCCGCCCGAGCAGATCGTCGTGATCGTCGCGAGCGATCGCGAGGCGCGCGCGCGCAGCCAGCTGGCGGCGTTCGGCGCGCTGCAGCTGATCCCGCAGCCGCGCAATCGCGGAACCGGTCCCGGCATCCTGCTCCCGCTCTCCGCGGTGATCGCGCATGACCCCGATGCCATCGCGGTGGTCCTACCCTCGGACCATTTCGTGCGCGAGGAGGAGCCGTTTCGGGAGACGATCGCGGCTTCCGAACGGCGCGCGCGCGAGAACGGGTCCGTGGTGCTGGTCGGCGCAGTGCCGGACAGCCCCGATCCGCAGTACGGCTGGATCGTCCCTCGGCGCGACGCCTCGGGTCGCCTGTACGTGGACTGCTTCGAGGAGAAGCCCAGCCCCAGCGTGGCACAGCGCTTGCTCGACAAGGGAGCACTCTGGAATACGTTCGTGCTCGTCGGTCCGGCAAAGCGCCTCTGGGAGATGGGCGCGGCGCACCTTCCGGAGCAGGCGCGAGCGCTGGGCATCTTCCGCCAGAGCGGCATGCTGCAGAAGCGTGAGCTCGTCTGGCATACCTACGAAGAGCTCCCACCCGGTGACTTCAGTCGCGACGTGCTGGAGCGAGCGGAGGGGCTCGAAGTGATGCCGTTACCCGAGTGCGGCTGGTCCGATTGGGGCACGCCCGAGCGCGTGCTGGCCAGCCTGCGGGGTACCCCGGAATTTGGTCGCTTGCGCCAGTGCTTGCGCAGCCAGCCGGCTGCTGTTTGAGCGCGCATCGCGCAACGCAACGCGGGCGTCCCGCGCGGCTCTCGCGGGAGCGGCTATAGTGCTCCTCGGGAACGTGAACTATGAATGACGCCCTGGTACCCGCGATCGCGCCTCCGGCCGCCGCCGCCGAAACCCTGCAGGTGAACGAAGCGCGGCTCGCGCCTCGCGGCGAGGTCGTGGCCCGTGCTCGCCCGCACGTGGTGGTGGTGGGCGCCGGCTTCGCGGGCCTGCACAGCATCCGCGCGCTGAGCGGAACCGAGGTCAGCGTCACCGTCATCGATCGCCACAACTATCACCTGTTTCAACCGCTGCTCTATCAAGTGGCGACCGCGGCGCTGGAGCCCGCGGACATTTCCGGTCAGCTGCGGCAGGTGATCCGCGGGGAGAACGTCGAGATCCTGATGTGCGAGGTCGAGGGTATCGACGTCGAGCGCAATCGGCTCGAGCTGCGGGACCGCACGATCGACTTTGACTATCTGATCCTCGCGACCGGTTCCAGCCACTCTTACTTCGGTCATTCCGAGTGGGCCAAACGCGCCCCCGGCTTGAAGACGCTGGAAGACGCGCTGGAGATCCGCCGGCGCATCCTGGTGGCCTTCGAGGAAGCGGAGCGCGAGCCCGAGCCCCGGCTGCGCGACAGCTGGCTCACGTTCGTGGTGATCGGGGGCGGGCCCACAGGCGTCGAGCTGGCGGGCGCCATCGCCGAGATCAGTCGGCAGAACAAGAAGCACGATTTTCGCAACATCGATCCGCGCCGGGCACGCGTCATCCTGCTCGAGGGTCGATCGCGCGTGCTCATGGAGTACCCCGAGCCGCTCTCCGCCGCCGCGCAGCGGTCGCTGGAGCGGCTCGGCGTGGAGGTGCGGACCAACGCGATGGTGACGGAGATCACCGATCACGAGGTCAAGACGGCCACGCTCAGCATCGAGGCCCAGACGGTGCTGTGGGCGGCCGGGGTGGCATCGTCGCCGGTGGCGCGCTCGCTGGCGCGCTCGCCGCGGCACGCCGAGCTGCTCGACCGGGCGGGCCGGGTGCGCGTCACACCGCAGCTCTCCGTCCCCGGCCTGGAGACCATCTTCGTCGTCGGCGATCTCGCTCTGCTCGAGCAAGACGGCAAGCCGCTGCCCGGTCTCGCGCCGGTGGCCATCGCGGAAGGGAAGCACGCCGCGGCCAACATCCTGCGCGCCGTCCGCGGCGAGTCCCAACAGCCCTTCCGCTATGACGACCGCGGCTCGTTCGCGGTGATCGGGCGCGGCGCCGCGGTGGGCATCGCCTGGCGCTGGCGCCTGTCGGGCGCGCTGGCGTGGCTGGCCTGGCTCGCGATCCACATCACGTTCCTGGTCGGATTCCGCAATCGGATCGCCGTGCTGTTCAACTGGGCCTATGTCTACATCACCCGCCGCCGGCACGCGGAGCTGATCATCGGCGCCGTGCCGTTGCCGAGCACCACGCCAGCCCGCGACAGCGATGGAGACGGTCGCAGCGTGCGGCACAGCGACACGTTCGAGCGCGCCTGACCCGCGCTCACGCGGGCCGGCGGCGGCCGTTGGCAGCGCTAGAGCAGCTGCGCCGCCATCAGGTCGAGCAACGCGCCGGGGTTGTCGACGTGCACCCAGTGACCGGAGTCCGGCAGCTCGTGATAGCGCACCTGCGCCGATGGCGGCAGCCCCCGCGCTCTGGCTCGCAGCTCTGGAGTCCAGCGATCGCTGCGCTCCGCGACCACCAACTCGAAGCGCGGGCGCGTGCGCGGCTGAGCGAGGAAGCCCCAGAGATCGACGCGGAAGTAGTCGCGCATCAGCTCCTCGATCCCGTCGAGGTCGAAGACCCAGCTGTAGCTCTGCCCTTCTCGCTTCAGGTTGGTGGCCATCCACTCCGCGAGCCCGGAGGACAGGCCCTCGCTCGTGATCAGGTGATTCACCACGTCGCGGCGGCTGGCGGCGGGCATGGGCACCGAGCGCACGGCGGCGATCACATGCGACACTTCGCTGTTCTGCTCGCCGTCGGGCTGCTCGCCAGGCACCGCGTCCAGCACCCAGACTTGCTGCAGCGCACTCGCCGCGGGCCCCGCCGCTTCCGGCGCAACGTCGCGGGCATATTCGATCGAGACCTTGCCGCCGAAGGAGTGCCCGATCAGCACCGCGGGCTCCCTGCCCAGGTGCCGCGCCAGCGCGCGCAGATCGTCAGCGCAGGCGGCCAGCGTGTTCGGGGCGTGAGCGCCGCTCGACTGACCGTGGTGGCGCAAGTCCACGAGCACGTGGCGGTAGTCTGGCCGCCGCTCGGCGAGCTTCTGGCTGAAGCGGCTGAAGTTCTGGCCCGAGCCCAGCGCGCCGTGCAGCACGAACGCGAGCTTGGGAGCCTCGGCGGCGCCCACGAAGCGATGGTGTAGCACGAAGCTCATCGCAGGACGATCGCAGCCCGGGAGTCGGAGCAGCGGGTCATTGGCGCATCGCCACGATCGGCGACAGGCGCGCGGCGCGCACCGCCGGAAAGAAGCCGCCCAGGATCCCCATGATGCCGCCCGCCGCGATCGAGCCGATGATGATGCCGGGGGACGGATCGAACGTGAAGCGGATCTCCTGCCAGGTGGCGAAGTTCATCATGGAGAAGTCCACGGCGGTCATGCCCATCGAGGCGATGCTGCCGATGATGCCGCCGACCAGGGCCAGCACGCTCGACTCGATCAGGAACGAGAGCAGGACCTCGCCGCGCGAAAAGCCCAGCGCTCGCAGCGTCCCCACTTCCTTCGAGCGCTGCGCGACCGCGCCGTACATGGTGATCATGGCGCCGATCATCGCGCCCACGGACAGCGACAGCGCGATGAAGACGCCCATCACCGTGATGAAGATCGAGGTGCCCTCCGACTGCTTGTCGTAATAGGCCCGCTCGCGCAGCGGCTCGAGCCCGAGCTGCTTGTCATTCTCGATGTATGACGCGAGGCCGTCATAGGCTGCCGGCGATTCGAGCACCAGCGTGACCGACGAGGACGAGCTACCGCGCCCGAACGAGGTGCGCAGCGTCTCGATGTCGCACCAGACCTCCGACTCCAGCGAGGAGCCCGCTGCCTCGAAGATACCGACGACCTGCACCGGACGGTTCTTCTTCAGCTCGAAGCTCTGGCCCAGCTCCAGGCCCTTGAAATTGCCGCGCACCCCCTTGCCGACGATCACCTCGTCGGTGCCGGGCCGCGCGGGCCGCCCGGCGATGATCCGCACCTCCGGCCGCACCTTCATCACCTGCGGAGGCACTCCGCGCACCAGGATGTTGGAGACCATCCCCTCCGCGCCGAGCTTGTCGAGCGCGATCACGACCACCACCTCGGGGCTGCCCAGCGGCTGCCCGTCGGCGTCCCGCTTCACGCCCGGCGCCGCCATCACCAGGCTTGCCGTGTTCGCCTCGATGCCGCTGGCCATCTCCGTGTCCGAGCCCTTGCGCAGCACCTTCACGCGATCGGGCGACCCATTCGAGACCAGCGTGTTGCGGATCCCTCGCGACAGCATCATCGCAGACGACAGCACGAACACCACCAGGCCGATGCCCAGGGCCGTCGCGATCGTGGTCGCCTTGCGCACGAACAGGCTGCGCACGTTGTAGCTGATCGGAATCATGGGCGCCTTCTCCTCGTTAGCCCGCGCGGCGCAGCGAATCCACGACCTTGAGCTTCATGGCCGAGTAAGCGGGCAGCGCGCCCGCGAGCACCCCCAGCACGGCAGCGAGCACCAGCGACACGCCGATGGTCTGGGGATCGATGCGGAAGAACGGGAAGAAACCGCCCAGGTTCTCCTCCAGCCAGCGCCCCAGGACCTGCTCCACCAGCGGATAGGCCAACATGATGCCGAGCAGACCGCCGAAGATGCTCACCGCCACCGACTCGCTCACCACGAACACGGCCAGGTGCTGGGGTAGAAAGCCGATCGCGCGCAGCACGCCGTACTCGTGCGTGCGCTCCCGCACGCCCATCGCCACGGTGTTGCCGATGATCAGCGCCATGATCCCCAGCATCACCAGGCTGACCACGTTCACCGCCTTCAAGATCGCGGAGATCATGCCGATGAACGAGGTGTTCATGGCGCGCTCGCTCATGCTCAGCGTCTGGATGTCGCGCTCATCGAACTTGGCGTCGATGGCCTTGGCGATGTCCGCGGAGCGACCCGGATCATCGACGCGACTCACGATCCAGCCCACCTGATCGTGAATCGACTGCGGGGTACGCGGATCGTCGTTCAGATAGTCATAGTGGAAATACAGCGTGGCGCGGTCCACCGAGCGGCGCGTCGCCGTGTAAATGCCGGAGATCACGAACTCCCACTCACCGGGATAGATGGTGCCCGTGAGCGTGATCTTGTCCCCGATCTTCCAGCCGAGCTTCTTCGCCAGCGAGTCGCCGATGATGGCGCCGGTCTTGGTCTGGAACCAGACCTCGCGCTGCTCCGCCGGCAGCTCGATCTCGTCGTAAACCTCCAGGAACTCCTTGGGCTCCACGGCGAGCGTCGCGAAGAACTCCCGATCGTGCTTGGGGTCCTTGCCGCCGAACCAGTTGGCGGAGGCCACGCTCTTCACGCCGGCGATGTCGCGCACCTCCTGCACGTAGCGCCGAGGCATGGGCATGATGAAGCTGACCTTGTGGCGCGTGCCAATGCGATCCTTGGCGGCGTGGTCCGCGCCCGCGGTCCAGGCGGAGAGCACCGTGCGCAGCGTCACGAAGAAGATGATCGCCACCATCACCGCCGCGATGGTCAGGACCGTACGCAGCGGGTTGCGCCGCAAGTTCCGGACCGCGACCATGCTCATGTTCACAGCAAGGCACCCTTGTCCAGGTGATGCACCTTCTTCGCGCGCTCGGCCGCCGCAGGATCGTGAGTGACCATGATGATGGTCTTGTTGAACTCCTGGTTCAGCCGCTCCAGCAGCGCCAGCACGTCATCGGCGCTCTTGCGATCGAGATCGCCCGTGGGCTCGTCTGCGACGATCAAGCGCGGATCGGTGACGATGGCGCGCGCGATCGCCACGCGCTGCTCCTGACCGCCGGAGAGCTCGCGGGGGTAATGCTGCATGCGCTCCTTCAGCCCCACCACGTCCAGCGCCGTGGTCGCCCGTTCGCGGCGCTCCTTCCCGGACAGATGCGGCGCGAGCAGCAGCGGCAGCTCCACGTTCTCGAGCGCCGTGAGCACCGGCATCATGTTGTAGGTCTGGAAGATGAAGCCGATGTTCGCAGCCCGCCACTTGGCTCGCGCCCGCTCCGGCAAGGCGCCCACGTCCACCCCGGCGACCTCGATCGTGCCCGACGTCGGCCGATCGAGCCCCGCGATCAGATTGAGCAGCGTGCTCTTGCCCGAACCGGAAGGGCCCATCAATGCCTCGAACGCGCCCTCGTGGACCGTCAGATCGAGATCCTGCAGCACATTCAGCTCTTCCTTGCCGCGCAGGTACGTCTTGCGCACCTTCTTCGCGGAGACGATGGCGCCGTTGGCGGATTGCGACGATGTGTCTGTGCTCATTGGGCTTCCTTCTCCTTGATGCGCTGGCCGTCAGACATCGTTTCGGGCGGGGAGGCGACGAGGCGCGTGCCGGGCCGCGGCCCCTCAATCAGCTCGAAGCCGCGGCCGAAGCTGGGCCCCAACTTGACGGGCACCATGCGCACGACATCTTCTTCCACGGCGAACACGACCTTGCCACCCGCGCGATCGGCGAGGGCGCTCGCGGGCACGACGATCTTGGGAGGCTCCTTCATCGCCTGCGGGTCGAGCGGCTTGTTCAGGAAGCTCACGCGCGCCGCCATATCCGGCAGCACCCCATCTTTCTCGTCCACGAAGCCCACACGCACCACCACCGTGGCCTTGGAGCGGTTCACCTGTGGCGTAATCTCGGCAGTGATGCCGCGAAAACGCCGGGAGGGAAAGGCGTCCAGCACGATCTCGGCGGGCGTGCCCACCTTGACCATCTGCAGGCGCTGCTCGGGCACATCCGTTTCGACCATCAGCGTGTCGAAGTCGGCGATCTGCACGCTGCCCATGTCGATCGTGACGCCCGCGGGCTGTGGGGTCACCACCTCCCCCTCCTGCGGCGGCTTGGTGATCACGACGCCCGCGATCGGCGACTTGATCACCAGGTTGGCCATGCGCGTTTCCATGGCGGCGGTCTCGGCGCTGCGCGCTTCCGCGTCCGCCGCGGCAGCGGCCACCTCGGCCTTGGCTGCTTCAGCGCGCCGCTTCAGCGACGCGACGTGCGCCGCGGAATCCTCCGCGGCGCCGCTGGCGGTCACCCCCTCCTTGGCCAGCCGGGTCTGACGCTCCGCCAGCAGCCGGCCTTCTTCCAGCTCTGCTTGCAGCGTCGCCGCTGTGGCCTTGGCGCTCTCCACGCGCGCCCAGGCGGCCTTCACGGCGCTGCGCGCCGCGGCCAGGCTCGCGTCGTCGTCGGTCGAGTCCAGGGTGAGCAGCAGATCTCCCGGTTTGACGGCTTGACCCTGGTTGACGTGAACGCGCAGCACCCTGCCGGGCACCTTCGGCGCGACGTGCGAGATACGCTGCGGCACCACATACCCCGCGGAGGTGAGCTGCACGGAGGCCTCGGCGGGCGAGACCGAGCTCACTTCCGTGAAGCTCACTGCGGTCTTGAAGATCTGGCTCTGCAGGCGCGGCAAGGCGAACAGATAGAACCCCGCGCCGATGGCGCCCAGGGCTGCGATGCCCGCGACCCACGGCCAGGCTCGTCCACGCCGTCGCGCCGGCGCCGTCCGATCGATGCGGAGAGAGGCCAGCTGCGAAGACAGTTGGTCGGGCATGCCCGGCTTAGTAGGACTATCGACTCAACGCCGCCAGTCTCTTTTCATACTGGGCAGCGTTGTAAGCCGCGATTTTCTGGGCAAACTCAGCGGGCAGTCCCTGCTCCAGACGCGCGGCCGATTGGCGCGTCGCATCCAGAGCTTCACGCGTGTGAGCCTCCGGCTTCGAGCCGTCAAACGCGAACCAGGCCGCTTGCGCCGCGTTGATGCGCTGTTGTGCGAGCTGCGCGGCCTGCGCTTTCGCCTGATTTTCTGCTGCCAGGGCTGCTTCCCCCTCGAGGATTTCCTTATCTAACGTTGCCACCACGGCGCGCTCGTCGCACACCTTCCAGGTGTAGTCGCGCCACTTCCGCGCAGACTCGAAGTCCTTGAAGCTGATGGCCTGTCTCACCGTGGCTGCGCTCTGTTCGCAGCGCGCCGGGTCTTGCCCGAGCAATTGACACCCGGCTGACATCAGCACCAGAAGTGGGACAAGGCGATCCCGCAGCGACGCTGGACGAAGCCCACGCTCGCAACTCGAGGGCTCACCACTCGCGATCTCTCCGGCAGTCGACAGCAGCGCCAAGCGTTTGGTCGTCGTCACTCGTTGGCTCCTTCGCGCTTCAATGAGGTTGGGCGCGAGTCTGTCACAGGTCCCGCCAGCGCGGGAACTTCCTCGTCGGGGCCGCGCTTCGCCCCCCGGCTGGGGGGAAGAATTGCCAGGACATGTGCTTTCGAGCAGACTCGCCGCATCATGATCTTCCTCCAGCATCTCTGCTTCCGTCCGCTGCCCTCACCGCGCAGCTCTCTTCACCTCAGCGCCGGGCTGCTGGCGGCGTGCTGTCTGCTCGGCGCCGTCGCCTGCCAGTCGGGAGAAATGGGCAAGAGCGGGAGCTCGAGCAGCAGCGCCGGCGGTAGCGGCACGAGCCACTCTGCCAGCGCGACCCCGCCGGCCTCGCCCGCGGCGAAGCCACTGCCTCCGTTGCCCGGTGCGCTGCCGGCCCCGGAAGATGTGGCGGCGCCGCCGGCGACCGCCAGCAAGACGCCCTCCGGTCTCGCTTATGTGGTGCTGCAACCGGGCACGGGCAGCGATCATCCAGCACCGCAGGATTCGGTCAAGGTGCACTACACCGGCTGGACCAAGGACGGCAGGATGTTCGACTCGTCGGTGACGCGGAAGCAACCGGCGGAGTTCGGTGTCACGCAGGTCATCAAGGGCTGGACCGAGGGGTTGCAGCTGATGACGACGGGCGAGAAGGTTCGCTTCTGGATCCCGGCGGAGCTCGCTTACGGGGAGACGCCGCGGCGCCCGGGCGCGCCCGCGGGGCAGCTCACCTTCGACGTGGAATTGCTCGAGATCATGAAGCCGCCGCCGCCGCCCGAGGTGCCGAAGGACGTGGCTGCGCCGCCTGCCTCCGCCAAGAAGACGGCCAGCGGTCTACGCTATCGCGTGCTCACCCCGGGCAAGGGCAAGGTTCACCCGAAGCCGGAGAACACGGTCAAGGTGCACTATTCGGGCTGGACCACGGACGGTAAGATGTTCGACTCGTCCGTCGCGCGGGGCCGACCGATCGACTTCCGACTGACCCAGGTGATCAAGGGCTGGACCGAGGGGCTCCAGCTGATGGTCGAAGGCGAGAAGACTCGCTTCTGGATCCCCGCCGAGCTCGCTTACGGCAACAATCCGGCGCCCGGGCAACCCAAGGGGATGCTGGTCTTCGACGTCGAGCTGCTCGGGATCCAATGACGCGCGCGGGCCGCTGCTACTGTCTGCTCGTCTGGCTCGCCAGCTGCGCCCCGAGCGCTCCGCCCCAGCACCCCACGGCGGAGGCGACCGCCCCGGCAGAAGGGGCGGCGGAGGCTGAGCCCGCAGCTGGCGACGCGCCCGTCGCGTCGCCGGCCCCGCCCGGCTCATCTGCGCCCTCCACGAACGCGGCGGGCGAGATCGAGCTGGACCCGAGCGACGACCTGGACGCCGACATCGCGGCGCTCTCCAAGGCCACCGCCAGCGGCGCGGAGAGCAAACCGGAAAGCAAACCCTCGGAGTTCGCTGGCCGCGACATCGTGTATCGCGTCACTCAGCAAGGCCTGGTGATCGAGGTGGGCGGCATCCACCTCCGCCCGGAAGCCAAGGCCGTGAAACAGGCGGGGGGCACGTACGCGGTGCAGCTCACGTTGAGCGCGGAGTCGTTCGATGAGCGCCAGTACTGGCTCGCCAAGCCAGCGGGCGGCCCGCTCGCCATCGCCGGCAAGATCGAAGCTGGCGCGAGCAAGAAGCAGCGCTTCACGGATCAGAAGCGCGGCGAAGCGGAGCAAGAGGTGGTGCGCGCGGGCGAGCCGCGCAAGTTCAAGCAGCGCTGGCCCGGTAAAGGTCAGCCCCGGCTGCGCTCGGGGCAGACGCTGACCCTGGAGGTCGGGCTGTGGGGTCTGCACGCGGACAGCGAGCAGGAGCGCGCGGTGAAGCGACTGTTCGAGGTCAAGCTGGTGGCGGCAGATCCGCCGCAAGCCGTGATTTCGCCGCCGGCGCTGGATTGGGGCAGCTGAGCTCGCTGCACCCGCGAGGGTGATCTCCGCGTTCGCAGGCTCACGGCGAGACGCGCCGCCCTCGCGCTCCGTGCGGCGCCCGTCCCGGGCGCTTTCCACGTGCGCGAGAGTCATCCATCGCCAGCGGAGCTGAGTAGCCGGCCAAGCAGCAGAAACTGCCGCGCAGCGCACCGCTCGTGGCTGCGGCACAAAGCTGCAGATGGCGTCCCGTTTTGGTGGCCGCCCTTTTCTTGGCTCGTCTCGGTGCCATTGGCTTGCGGGTGCCGCGGCGAGAGGGCACGCTGGGTGAAGCATATGTCGCGTTTTCGCGGTGATTGTCTGGCGTGGTGGGTCGCCGGCGCGTTGTTGAGCTGGAGCTGCCAGAGCGAGATGCAGGCCGGCTCGGTCGACGTACCAACCTCCACTGACCCGTCGCAGATGACGAACGGTAACAAGCCGGCACCTGCAGTGACCCCCATCGGTTCACAGCCCGCCGACTGCAGTAGTCTCGTACCGGGCGCCGCCGAGGCGCGCTTGCTCACCCGCCTCCAGTACGACAACACCGTGCGCGATCTGCTGGGCGAGCTGAGCGTTCCGCCTCGCAACTTCCCGGAGGAGAACCTGCTGCTCGGCTTCGGCAACAACGCCGGGGCGCACCGCGCCAGCTTGCTGCTCGCCGAGCGCCAGCTGGCGTCGGCGGAGGATCTCGCGGCGGCCGCCGTGGCGCGCGGAGTCGACCAGCTGCTGCCCTGCGAAGCGGGGGACCATTCGGAGGGCTGCGTCGCCAGCTTCATCACCCAGTTCGGGTACCGCGCCTTCCGCCGACCGATCGAGGCTGCGGAGAGCGCGCCCCTGCTCGAGCTGTGGCGCACGGCCAATGCCAACTGGGGCTTCGACAAGGCGATGGAAGTGTTGATCGAGACCTTCCTGCAGGCCCCGCAGCTGCTCTATCGGACGGAGTCTCTGCGCACGGACGCGATCGCCGCCAGCTCGGCGCAGATGGGCAAGGCTCAGGCTCTCGACGCCTACCAGGTCGCCTCGCGACTCTCGTATCTGCTGTGGAACACAATGCCCGATGACGAGCTGTTCGGGCTCGCCGACTCCGGGGCGTTGCTCGACGTGGAGACGGTGCGGGCCCAGGCGCGCCGCATGATCGAGGACGAGCGCGCCAAGGGCACGGTGGCCGACTTTTATCAGCAGTGGCTGGGCATGTCGGCCTTCGCCGGTCTCGCCCGCGACCTGCCCAGCGACATGGCTGATACCGTGACGGCAGACGCGCTGAACGGCAGCTGGCAGGCGTCGCTGGCACACTTCGTTCAAGACAGCTTCGCGAGCGGCGGAACCCTCGATACGCTGCTCAGCTCCAAGACGGTGTACGTGGACTCCACGCTCGCCGCGCTGTACGGGGTCACCCCGGCCGAGGCACAGATGGGCCCCGATGGCTTCATCGGCGTCGAGGATCAGAATCGCGCCGGCATCCTGACCCAGCCGGGCCTGATGGCGTTGCTCGCCCACGCGGACCAGTCGGCTCCCGTGCAGCGAGGGAAGTTCGTGCGCGAGCAGCTGCTGTGCAAGCCGCTGCCGCCGCCGCCGCCCGACGTCGACACGACGCCGCCCGATCCAGATCCGAGCGCGACCACGCGCGAGCGGTTCCGCCAGCACAGCGCGGATCAGCGCTGCGCGAGCTGCCACAGCTTGCTGGAGGGCGTCGGGTTCGGGCTGGAGGCCTACGACTGGCTCGGCCGCTATCGCATTGAAGAGTATGGACTGCCGATCGACGCCACCGGCAATCTGCTGAACAGCGGCGATGCAACCGTGGATGGAGCGTTCGACGGGGCCCAGGAGCTGGCGGACAAGCTGGCAAACAGCGGCCAGGTGTCGGCGTGCCTGGCCACGCAGTGGTTCCGCTACGGCATGGGCCGTGGAGAGCAGGCTCAGGACGTGTGCAGCCTCGACCAGATCAAGGCTGATTTCGCGGCCACGGGCGGCGATTTCCGGGAGCTCTTGGTGTCGATGGCTACGAGCGACGCGTTCCGCTACCGCGCCATCGGCGAGCAGGACATGTAGGCGGCGCGGGCCCTCGCCTGGAGCGGGGGCTACCGTTCTCGCCAGCGCCCGCGGCGGCTCGGTGGTACGAGGCGAGGCCATGCCCGTCCTGGTCACCCGCAAAGCTCCCACCTCACCCGCTCTGTCCTCGCGGCAAGTCAGGGCGCTCGGCGAGCGCATGCTGCGCTTCCTGCAGCGTGAGGAGTCCGAGCTCAGCGTGCTCCTGACGAACGACGCCTACATCCATGTCCTCAACCGTGAACATCGCGGCAAGGATCGCCCAACAGATGTGCTCGCCTTCCCTCAGGAGCCGGAAGAGGGTTCGGAGGAGATCCCGGGTAGCCCCGCGCATCAGCTGCTGGGAGACGTCGTGATCTCTCTGGACACCGCGCAGCGCCAAGCGCGCAGCCGCCGGCGGAGCCTGCTGGATGAGGTCAGTTTCCTGCTGGCTCACGGCATTCTGCATCTGGTCGGTTATGACCACCAAGATGACGCCGAGGAGGCGCGCATGAACGCCATGACCAAGCGCCTGATCCAAGCAACGCGCGACTGATGAGCTACGCCGCAGCTCGCGACACGGGTTCGTGACATGCGGGCAAGCCCCTGGTAGCGCCATTTTTTGGCGTTTTTCCCCGCGCTGGACCGGCGACGTCGTCGCTCGTCAGAGCCCGTGCAATGGTCGCCCTCGTCGCGCGCGACGACCGGGCCCCGAGTCGCCGGCGACACGCGCGCTGTTCTGCGCGCTCTCCGAGTCGCTCTCGAGAGCCGGCCCAGATCAGCGAGAACAGCCATTTTTCCGCCGTTTGGTTCGCTCTCGCGGACGCTCGCTGGGGCGCCTCATGGAGCGTTTCCGAGCACTTAGCAAAGCCGCTCGAGGTGTCACACGAGCACGGGACACGGTCGTTCTCCGTGTATCCACGTGTGTGCGTGCAAACCGAAATCACGTTTGCCGGAGAAAACCGCTGTTTTTTGCTTGAAAGGGCCTGGTGCCCCTGTTACTCGTCGCGAGCCTGTCTTGCGGATTTTGCCTCGTTCGGTATGCCAGACTTCCGAGTCGTTCACGGAGTTGTTGGAGGGACGTCGTCGTCGGGAGGGACTCTTCTCTGCGGGAAACACCCGCGCCGCGAGCTCGCTGCTCGCGGGAAAAGAGCTCGCGGGGAACGGTGCGGCGCAGCCTCTAGCTGCTCTCTCCGAGTGGTAGCCCACTGGTTGGCTAGCAACGGTTGATAGCAATGCTTCGTAGCGATTCTGTCTGGTAACCTGACGCGGGAAGAGCTGATGAGCAGGATCAGCGAGTTTTATTAGGCATCAAGGGATATCACGCGGGCGTTCCATCGCAGCGAATGCGCCGTGTGGAGCGGTTTTTACGCCCAGGAGGTAGTGCATGGCTGGCAAGAGACTCACCAAGGCCCAGGTCATCGCGGAGATCAGTGACGCGACGGAGCTCGACAAGAAGAGCGTCGGTCGTGTCTTCGACACGCTGTCCGACATCATTCGCAAGCAACTGGCGGGCCGCGGCGCCCCCGGGGAATTCGTTGTGCCGGGGCTGGTCAAGCTCCGCGTCGTGAAGAAGCCCGCGACCAAGGAGCGTCAGGGCATCAACCCCTTCACCAAAGAGCCGATCACGATCCCGGCCAAGCCGGCGAGCAAGAAGGTTCGCGCAACCGCCCTCAAGGCGCTCAAGGACCTGGTCCAGTAACACCAGTCCGGTGAAACGCGAGGGCCCTCGAACGGCGATGCCGTCGAGGGCCTTCGGTTTTTGTGCAGCCGATTTGCGCGGCCGATGTGTGCAGCCGATCTTCGTGCAGCCGAGGGCCGGGGCAACCCGCCTCGAGGCTGCCGCTCACCAGTAGATCGAGACGCCGCCGCGAAAGAGTCCGCCGCCGGAGGTGTTGCTGAGATTGCCGTGGCCATCGTTGAACTCGGGCTCCCGCTCCGCGCGCGAGTCCGTGCGACCGCGCAGGAAGCCCAGCATGTCCACGTTCAGCGACACGCGCTGGCTGACCACGAAGTCGAGGCCGAGCCCCGCCTGGGCGCCCACGTAGGCCCACTCCTGCCCGTCGCCGGCGACGTCCACGTGAGCCACGCTGGCGTTGAGACCTCCGAGCAGGTACGTGCGGACCAGGCGCTGAGGGTTGAGGTACAGGAGCGCGCTCAGGGACAGCGAGTTCTCGCTGCGGTCGTAGCCATTGTAGTCGCTGCCACCGAACGAATCGAACCCGAGGTCCAGCGAGACGCTCGGCGCCAGCGCGTAGCGCAGGCTCGCGCCCAGCCCGCCGAGACCGGTATCGCGATGATGGGGGCTCGCCTCCAGAGCGATGCCCTGCAGCCGGAGGTTCACGCTCCAGGGCGTCAGCACCAATTGCTCTTCCTCCGCCGCGCTGCCCCGCTCGGGCGCCGGAGTCGCCAGGCGGATCTGGGGCTCGGGCAACATGCCAGGCGCTGGCGGGGTGGGCGCGGGAGGCTCCGGGTGCGCTGCTTCGGCAGGCTCCGCGGGCGCCTCGGGCGGCGGAGCCAATTCGGGTGCGCTCGGCTTGTCGTCGCAGAACCAATCCTCGGGCGCGCAGTCCGCCCGTGCCTCTCCAGCCAGGGCCGTGCGAGCCCCTGCGACTCCAGCCCCCAACGTACACAGCGCGAGAACCAGCTCAGATCGACGCAGCTTCACGACGCTGCAGCGTAGCAAGACCATTCTGCAGTGCTAGCCCGCTCGAGCCGCCGCAGCGCTTCGCTGCTCCTCGGCGGGGACAACCCGTGCGCTGGCTCGGCAGGCCAAAAAGCCAGGGATGCACGGGGAGAGTTTTCTTTCGACCTACAAACGCGCTAAGCCATGCGGAGTGACCGCTGAAGAACAAGCCGCTCTGGTCCAGATCGGCCAGACTTATCTCTACCCCAACTATCGCCAGCCGCCGCTCGTCCTGGTGCGCGGCGAGGGACGCCGCGTCTGGGACGCCGCTGGCAAGAGCTACCTCGACCTGTACGCCGGGATCGCCGTGACGGCGCTCGGGCATGCCCACCCGGCGGTCGTGCGCACCCTGCGCGAGCAAGCCGAGCGGCTGGGGCACGTCGCCAACTATTTCTACAACGAGCCCAACGTGCTCCTGGCGCGCGACCTGTGCCAGCGCGCGGGCTTTGCGCGCGCGTTCTTCTGCAACTCGGGCACCGAGGCGATCGAAGCCCTGCTCAAGCTGGCGCGCCGCCACTACTACGCCCAGGGCCAAACCAACCGCTACCACGTGATCGCTTTCGAGCGCTCGTTCCACGGCCGTACGCTGGGCTCCCTGGCTGCCACGGGTCAGCCTGGATACCGCGAGGGGTTCGGGCCGCTCACGGGCGTAATCCATGTCCCCTATGGTGACGTGGACGCCGTTGCGGCCCGCCTGGACGACAACGTCGCGGCTGTCCTGGTGGAACCCGTGCAGGGCGAGGGCGGCGTGCTGCCCGCGCCACAGGGCTTCCTGGAGAAGCTGCGCAGCCTGACCAGCGCGCGCGGTGCGCTGTTACTCGGGGACGAAATTCAGACCGGCGTGGGGCGCACCGGCCGCTTCCTGGGCTTCGAACACTCCGACGTGAAGCCCGACGCGATCGCCATGGCAAAGGGTCTGGGCGGCGGATTCCCGATCGGCGCCATGCTGTGCCAGAAGCATCTGGAGGGCGCGCTTCCGCCGGGCAGCCACGGCAGCACCTTCGGCGGCAATCCGCTGGCGTCCGCGGTGGCGCGCACGGTGCTCGCGCAGATCGACGCGGACGGCCTCGTGGAGCGGGCGCGGCTCCAGGGCAACTACCTGGGCGAGCGCCTGGCGGAGCTGGTGCGGAAGCACCCGAAGAGCACCGAGAGCAGCCGCGGCCAGGGCTTGCTGCAAGCGCTGGTGCTCAAGACCGGGGTCGA
The DNA here is from genome assembly GCA_035760985.1 of Polyangiaceae bacterium. Taxonomy (GTDB): domain Bacteria; phylum Myxococcota_A; class Polyangia; order Polyangiales; family Polyangiaceae; genus SZUA-265. The sequence continues at coordinate 42,739 of DASTRX010000132.1, read as the reverse complement.
TACTCGCGGAGTGCTGGAGTCGCTGCGCGAGGCGGGAGTGCTCCTGACCATCGCCGGCGGATCGGCGCTGCGCTTTTCCCCCGCGCTCAACATCGAACGCACCGAGATCGACGAGGCGGTGGCCTGCGTCGACCGCGTGCTCACCGCCCTCGATCGCGATCTCTGATCGCTGCTCCAACCACACGGGTTTCACATGATGGTCCGGCACTTCACGGAACTCTCCGATCTCGGCCCTGAGGGGCTCCTGCGCGTCCTGGACGCCGCCGATCGCTGGCAGGCGAGCCGAGGGCAGGCGACCGCCCCGCGGCCACTGGCCGGCAAGTCAGTGGCGCTGATCTTCGAAAAGGCGTCGACGCGCACGCGCCTTTCTCTGGAAGTGGCCGTTGTGGAGCTCGGAGGCCATCCGATCGTGATCTCGACGGAAGGCTCCCAGCTCGGTCGAGGCGAACCCATGGCAGACACGGCTCGGGTGCTATCGCGCATGGTGCACGGCATCACGCTGCGCACGTTCGAGCACACGCGTCTTCTGGAGCTGGCGCGGGAGAGCCGCGTACCTGTGCTGAATGCGCTCACCGACCAGAGCCATCCGATGCAGCTGCTGGCCGATCTGCAGGTGGTCCGCCGCGCGAAACAGCGCTTGAAGGAGCTGTCCTACGCCTGGATCGGCGACGGCAATAACATGGCCAACTCCTGGATCGAGGCGGCCGGCTTGCTCGGTTTGCAGCTGACGCTCGCCTGCCCTCGCGGATACGAGCCCGACCAGCGGGAGCTGGAGCGGGCACGCAAGCGCGGCGCGCGCCTGCGTCTGGTGCACGACGCCCGGCAAGCGGCAGCCGGTGCGGACGTGATCAGCACCGACGTGTTCACGAGCATGGGCCAGGAGCGCGAGCGCGCCGAGCGCCTGCAGGCGTTCGCGGGCATGTGCGTCAACCAGGAGGTGGTGGCCGCCGCCGCGCCCGACGCGATGGTCTTGCATTGCCTGCCCGCCCACCGTGGCGAAGAGATCAGCGCCGATGTGATCGACGGGCCCCAGAGCCACGTCTGGGATCAGGCGGAAGCGCGCCTGCACACGGCCAAAGCCGCCCTCGAATGGGCGCTCACGCCGGATGCCTGACGAGAGCAGCCCGCCTCAGACAGTCCCCTGTAGCACCTGCGGTGCGGCGGTCGATCCGCTGCGCGCCGCGCGCGTGGTCGTCCTCGACGACCACTTCCACTACTTCTGCAGCGTTCGCTGCCGGGAACGCTTCTCGTCACTGTTTCCACAGGCTCCGCCGCCCACGCCGGTGCCCGCGAGCGAGCGCAAGCCCGAGTCGAAACCCGCGGCTCGCCCCGTCCGGTCGGCGCCCCCCGCCGCGCCTCGAGCGCCCTCCGTCGCGAGCGCGCCCCCATCCAGCACGCGTGCAGCCCCCTCCGCGCTCGAGAGCTCCCCGCGCTGGGACCTCGCAGTGGGGCAGACTTCCAGCTTGCGCCCTCGCCCCAGCCAGCGCGCGAGCGCGGCTCCGGGGGAGGCCCAGCGTTGCGCGCCCCTCACCGAGTTGTACGCGGCCGCGGCGCTGGGCCTGGGCGCGCTCGGCGTGGATGTCGCCTGGAGCTCTGGCGCGCCTGCCTGGCTGGCCCCCTCGAGCGCCGTGGCGGCCTGTGCCCTGCTCTCCTGGGGCACGTGGCGCCGAGACGAGCTGGTGTGGCGAGGGCCTGCGCTGCTCGGCCTGCTCGCCCCGCTCACCGCCACACTGGCGGCCCTGGCTTCGCTCCTTGGTCGCGGAAGAGCCGCCGCCCACAGCGCGAGTGCCGCTGGCGCCATCTGCTTCGCGTCGGCCCTCACTCTGGCGCTGGTCGCGCGCCAGTGGCGCGCGCGCTCTCCGCTGCGCGCGCGGATGCAGCTGGCGCTGAGCGCCGGCGCGCGCCGCCCCGACGGGGGCACCACCGGCGAGCTCCGCCCGGGAGAGGAGTTCCTGCTGGAGTCCGGTGAACGCTCGCCGGCAGACGCGGTGATCGTCGCGGGGCGTGCGCGGGTCGAACCATGGTTCGCTTCGCCGCTGAGCGTGCCGCGCCAAGAAGGCGATGCGTTGCTGGCGGGCGCGCGCGTGGTGGAGGGAGCGTTGCGCGCCGTGGTGCGCTGGGTGGCGATGGACCGAGCCTGGGCTCGCCTGACGCTCGATCCGGATCGACGCGCAGATCGTCACGCGGTTCCAGCCCGCCTCGCCGAGCGGCTGTGCACGAGCGGCGCGCTGGTGCTCGCGCTGCTGGGTGCGCTGCTCGCCTTCTCGGCCCAAGCTCAGGCGGTCCAGGTGGTGAGCTCGGCGGCAGCGCTGGCGGCCATGTTGTGTGGCATCGCCCTGCCCGAAATCGTTGCGCTGCAACTCTCCGGCGGAGTACGCGAGCTGCTCGCGCGCGGCGTCTCGTTCCGAGACCCGGGCGCGCTCGATCGAGCGGCGCGTGTCGGAGCGGTGGTGTTCTGCGCGGAGGGCACGCTGTTCTCGGACGAGCCCGGCGTCGCGAGCATCGAACCCGCGGGCAGCTTGTCGCAGCAGGAGCTGCTGGCGTTGGTCGCCGGCGCCTTCGCTGGCGTGGCGTCACCGCTCGCTTCCGCCGTGCAACGCTGCACGCAGGAGCATCAGGTTCGACCCGATGGCACGCGCAGCCCGCATCACACTCCCGGGCTCGGCGTGAGCGCGGTCGCTTCCAGCGGGCAATCGCTGGTCGTGGGAACGCGTGCGCTGTTGCTCGGGCGCCACATCAGCGTGGCCGGCGCCGAGAGCCGCATCGGTGAGCTGGAGGCGCTCGGGCGCAGCGTGCTGCTCGCAGCGCTGGATGGTCGCTATGTGGGTCTGCTGGCGCTGCAGGACAGGATCGCACCAGGCGCGCGCGCAGCGGCGCAGCACCTGCTCGACGCTCAGGTGGAGGCGATCCTGCTCTCGGGTGAAGCGCGCGAGACCAGCAAGGCGCTGGCACACCAGATCGGCATCGAGCACGTACGAGCCGAGATCGCACCGGAGGCTCGTGCCGTCGAGCTGCGCCGCCTGGAAGAAAGCCTGGGCCCGCTCGCGGTCGTGGGGCGGGCCAGCAAGCACGACTCCGTACTCGGTGCTGCTTCGCTGGCGATCAACATCGATGGCGCGGGCGGGCCGCTGGAACGCTGGGACGTCGACGTCGCCTCGGGCAACGTGCGCGACGCTGCGTGGGCCGTGCAACTCACACGCAAGTTATATGCGGACACGACGCGCTCGATCCTCACCGCCACGGCACCCGCCCTCGTGGCGCTGATCAGCACGATGATCGGTATTCCGGCCTGGTTAGCGCCGATCGCCGGCGCCGTGGGCAGCGCGCTGGCACTGCATCGCCTGGAGCAACAGCGGCGTCTGCTGCTCGCAGCCGCCGGCGCCCCCATCGATGATGGCCTCCCGGAGCTTGGGCAACGCGCACCCGCTGCGTCCTCCTAGGTTTTTAGGCCCCGGTAGGAGCAGCGGGCGCTCGCGCCGTCGCGGGTTCAACACCACCCACGAACCGACAGAGAAGGTGCCGAACGCCCCAACGGTCATCCCTTGGGCGAGCCCGGCAGAAGAAGATTACTTCTTCTCTTCCTTCTTCTCCTCGGTCTTCTTCTCGGTCTTCTCTTCGCTCTTCTTCTTCTTGGCGTCCTTGGCCTCGTGCTTCGCGTCAGCGGGCGGCGCAGCCGGCTCCGCGGCAACGGCCGGGATGGAGATCGCGAGAACCATCGGAACGATACGAAGTAGCTTGGAAGTCATGGGTAGTTGCTCCTGATTTGCGGACAGAATGTTGTCCGCAAGGCTCTATAGCTACCAACCATACGCTCCCGCAAACAAGATCTATGTCTCTCAAATAGACGTGGCACGCGCTTTCGCGCATGGCATGGCCGATGCAACGATCAGCGACAAGCCAACGTGATCGCTGTAGCTATTCAGCTGAACCGCATCATTTCGACTGCGACACGTCAGCAGCTGCATTGCTTGCTCCACAGCGGTGCGCTCGACGCTGCGAGTCGAACGCTCGTAGCCTGCAGGATCCGCTGATGATTTCGCCTTCACCCAGCAAGCCGAGCCAGCGCGCGGGAGAGCACTGGGGAAAACTGCCCAGTCTCGGAGCGAGATGCGAACACTGAACAGCGCAGGGCGATGGCGTACCGCGGCTCCAATGTGCGATGTCTGGAGCGGCACGCGCTGCAGCTCGCGCCGCGCGCGGCTTACCGGGATTGACTCGCGGCCAACACACCGCGCGGATCATGGATCTGCCGATCGCTCACCACGCCGTCGCACGCGACGTCGTGCGGAAGGATGGGCATCTCCCCGATCAGCTGAAAGGAGAACACGACGATCAGCGTCACCGCGGGGGGGCAGAAGTCGGGCAGTGTCACGTCGTAGAAGCCCGAGCCATAGCCGAGCCGATGCCCTTCCGGGGTAGCAGCCAGCGCGGGCACAATCAGCAGATCCAGATCACCTCGTGCGGCCTCGCTCGCCGCGGGCGACGGTTCCGCGAACCCGCGTCCGCGCGGCTGCAGCTCCTCGATCCCGAGGACCCTGCGGAAGCCTGTCGTGTAGCCCTGCCCCTTCACGTCCATGAAGGGGTAGTAGAGCGCAACGCCCCGCTCGCGCAGCGCGCGATCGAGAGGACGCAGATCCACCTCGCCGTGTGAGATGCGCGGCCAGAACAGACCCGCTGCGCGCGCTTGTTGCACGGCAGCGAGCGACAGAAGGGACGCGACGATCCGCTCGCTGCGCGCCGCCACCGCCGCGCTGCCGATCGCTTTGCGAGTCGCGCGCATGCCCGCGCGCACTCGATCGCGAGCGCGCTGGATCAGCGCGGCGTCGGGCGGCGGCGGGTGAGCACCGCCGCCGCGGCCAGCGTTCGCGTCAAAGCCTGACGGCGTCAAAACGGAATGTCGTCGTCTTCCGTTTCCGGAAAGTCCGCCCCGGGAGCGGGGCCCGACGAAGGCCGATAGCCCTCGTCGCCACGGCTGTCGCCGTACTCGTCCGCGGGCGCGTCTCGATAGCCACCGCCGCCACCGCCGCCACCCCCACCGGCGCCGCGCCCGCCGCCCTGCCCCTGCAGCAGGATGTTGGTCGCCACGATCTCGGTGCGGTAACGCTTGTTGCCGTCCCGATCATCGTAGCTGCTCGTGCGCAGGCCACCTTCGACGAAGATGCGCGTTCCCTTGGTGATGATCTTGGAGAGCGCTTCGGCGCGCTTGCCCCAGATCACCACGTTGTGCCACTCGGTCCGTTCCTGTCGAGCGCGGTTGCGATCGAGATACGTCTCGCTCGTGGCGAGCCGCAACTTCAGCACGGCCTGCCCGCCGCTGGTCATGCGCAACTCTGGATCTGCTCCGAGATTTCCGAGCAGCATCACGCGGTTCAAGCCTTCAGCCATAGTGATCGAGTCTCCCTGGGAGTGCTGTCCATGTGTCTGGGTCGGTGACGCCTGTCAAGGATCGTCGCGGCCGAACGTCGCCCCGCCGGGGCGAGCCGCGCCTTCTCCCGAGGGCCCGTTCGCCGCGCCTTTACTGCGAGTCGCTCGCTCGAGCCGACAGTTGATCCAGCATGCGCATCAGGTCCTGCCGCAATCCCAGCAGGGCCCTGCGCATGTCCTTGGCGCTGCGATCTGCAGTGACGGGCTCCGGGTGGCGCTGCGCCGAGAGCTCCACGGCCGACTCGTTGCCGTTCGCCGCGGGCGGCGCGACACTCGCGACGAGCTGAGGTGCCGAGGCGACGTTCGCATGCGGTCCGCCAGCATGCGCGCCGGCGGAATGTGGCCCGACAGCAGGGGACGCCGCTGCGGGGCCGGCGGAAGCCGCGGGCTCGGCCGCGTCGCTCAGGCGCTTGCGCGCGCCGGCGATGGTAAAGCCCTGGTTGCGGAGCAAGTCCTTGACGCGCAACAGCTTCTCGACGTCACGACGTGAATAGACGCGTTGCCCCTTGCTCGACTTTTGAGGGCGAATCGACCGAAACTCGGTCTCCCAGTAGCGCAGCACGTGCGGCTGGACTCCGACAATCTCGGAGACCTCGCCGATCCGGTAGTACAGCTTTACGAGTTCGCGGGACTGCATCACCGTGGTTTAGCTCATCCCGCGCTCAACCGCGGCTGCCGCGATCCCCGCCCGTCGGATTGTGATCGAGCGGCTTGGGGCGGCGCGGTTCCCCGACCTGTCCGGGGGCCCCCGCCGGGTTCCCAGCCCAGCTGCTGTCTGTCGTGCCTTCGTTCAAGGCCTGCTTGAGCAACTGGCTGGCTTTGAAATTCAACACGCGACGTGCCGTGATCACAATCGGTTCACCGGTCTGAGGATTCCGCCCTTGGCGCTGTCGCTTGTCGCGAAGCACGAAGTTCCCGAATCCGGAGATCTTGATCTTTTCTCCGCGCCCCAGCGTCTCCTTCATGGAGTCGAACACCTGATCCACGAGATCGGCCGCCTCCTTCTTCGAGAAGCCACCGAGTTTGGTGTAGACCGCCTGCACGATGTCGGCTTTCGTCATACGGAGACCTGTGTGAAACGACCGATTGGTATCCTTCCGGAAAACTTACTTCGCTGAAACCCAGTGCCCGGTTCGCGCGTATTCGACTGGCCAGATGGCGGTGACGAACGAGTGGCTCTGACTGCTGACGACTGGCTGCTGGCGACTGACTGCTGACGACTGACTGGCTGTGGCGAACGAGTGGCTTTGACGCTGACTGGCTCTGACGCTGACTGGCTCTGACGTCTGGGCGCTGGCGAAGGGTGGCGACTTCAATGGCTGCTGGTGAGTCAGGCTGCGAATGTCAGCCTGCGGGGTGACTCAGGTCCCCCGCTCGGGATCCAACAACTCGGATCCAACAACTCGGGATCCAACGACAAAGGCTCGATGCGAAAGTAAGGAAACGAGGAACGAGGTCGCATGAGATGAAGGGTTGAAATGAATAAGAGTGAACCAACGCGGTGACTTTGCCTTGAGGGAAGCCCGGAAGGACGCCCAGGAGATTGGCCCCCGGGAGAGACGCCCCAGGGAGGCGACGGCCGCACCGGATAGCGTTGAAGGTTCAGGCAGATCAGTCACTTGCCCGATGACCTTCGATCGTAACTAGCCTGCGCGGAAAGTTCCACACGAAACCTGCTCGCCGCAGGGTGGCGAGCGACCGGATTGTAGGTGCCGCCGCCACAACGTGAGACGCGCGCCCCTCCGGACCAACCGGAATCCAGACTTTGTTATTTAAGCACGGTCCCGACCGCCGTTGAAGCCTGATCGCTGGGCTCCCGCGGCTGCCGTCGGCAGCCCAGCGCAGCAGCGGCCCGATGGCCGCTGCTGCCGGCGCTGCCCTGCCGCGCCGCGGCAACGCCGGAGGCTGTTCGCGCTCGGATCTGGCTGAACTCGCGGCGCGAAGTGCCCCCGCAGGCCTCCAGGCGCAGGCGAGCCCTGCGTCACCGACTGCGGAGCGCCACGCCGTTTCCTCCCCCATCCCTCCCCCTGCTGCTCTGCGTGCCGGCGTTTAGATCTTTGCGATCACGCTGGCTGCCGACGGCGCCAAGGCCCGCCGTCGCGCGAGCTGTTCCGTTGTCATCAACACCGCCATGTAGGCGTACCCAAGGGCGAACAGGAGAGCAAATGGTGTCGCGAGGTAGTGGTCGGTCTCGAGCGAGATCGCCACGCTGGCCACGCCCACCAGGGCCAGCAACAACTCCGGCACCGGCAACGGCACGCGCAGCTGGCGGTAACGGCTGGCGCGCAGTCCTCGCTTCGGGGTGCGCACGAACTCGCCCGCATCGTGCATCAAGCCCTCGAGCACGGCCCGAGAGAGGCACGGGCTCAGTCCGATGCCCAGCGCCATCAACGCAGGCAGCCGCATCAGCGCTTCACCCACGGGGCGGCCCTGAGCGCGGTTTGCCATGGCATAGAACGCCGCGAGCGAGCCGCTCGCTCCAAAGCAAAGCGGCACATCGACGATCAGCAGCGCCACCCAGTTGTCCGCCACGGGCAGCATCACCAGGGCAAACGGTAGCAGCAGGCAGAGCAGCACCATCAGCGGATACGCAAAATGGGGCGTCAGATGGAAGAGCGCCTCCAGCCGCTGATCGCGCGACAGAGGCCCCGAGAGCACGGACGGCAGCAGCTTGCGCGCGCATTGCACCGTGCCCTTCGCCCAGCGGTACTGTTGCGCACGAAACGCGAATACGTCTTCCGGCAGCTCGCTGGGAGCCACCACATCCGGGCGATAGACAAAGCGCCAGCCCGCCAGCTGCGCGCGATACGAGAGATCGAGGTCTTCCGTCAGCGTGTCGTGCTGCCAGCCGCCCGCCTCTTCGATCGCCTGACGGCGCCAGATGCCCGCGGTACCCGAGAAATTGAAGTAGCAGCCCGCGGCGTAGCGCGCGCGGTTCTCCACCAGATGGTGGCCGTCGAGCATCAAGGCCTGGAGGCCCGTCAGCAAGCTCGCGTCTCGGTTGAGGTGGCCCCAGCGGCCCTGGACCATCCCCACGTCGGCCTGGCGGAAATGCCCGACTGTGGCCAGCAAAAAATCCGGCGGCGGCACGAAGTCCGCGTCGAAGATCGCGATCAACTCGCCGCGCGCGCGGCGCAAGCCAAAATCCAGCGCTCCCGCCTTGTAGCCCTCGCGCGACGAGCGGCGCACATAGCTGATATCCAGACCGCCATCGCGCAGGCGCCGCACCATGCTCTCCGCCAGCACGCGCGTTTCATCGTCCGAGTCGTCGAGCACCTGGATCTCGAGCCTGTCGCGCGGATAGGCGAGCGCGTTGGCGGCCTCGAGCAGGCGCTGCACCACCGTGGCCTCATTATATATAGGCAGCTGGACCGTGACGAAGGGCAGCACCTCGCTCGCCGGCGCTCCGCCGGAGGGCAGCGCGCTCGGTTCGGCAGCACCAGAACTCAGCGTGGCCCTCCCGGTGGCCGCGTCGGCGGACAGCGAGGGCTGGCAACGCAAGCACAGCCAGGCTAAACGGGCGCGGTGGATGCCATAGCCACAAAGCAAAAGCAGAACGGCGAGGTACAACGCAATCAGGACGATTCCCATCTCTCGATCTCCGATATCACCCGATTCGCCACCAAATGTCACGACGACAATGCGGGCAGGCACAATCTGCGCAGCACCCCTTCGCGACGCGCAATGGCGCGCCTGGCGCAGCCCAGTGCCACGCAGCCCAGTCCCATGCGGCCCCGTACCACGCAGCCCCGTACCACGCAGCCCCGTCACGCACGCCCCGATCAGCCGCGGCCATGCAGCCCCGGGGCATGTGTTGATTCCGGGGAACGGGCCACGCGCTCGCAGCCGACACCAGCACGACCGGCTGCGCTGCAGACCCGTGGGCACACGGCAGGAAGCCTGGGGCCCAGCGCTTTGGGCCGCCTCGACGGCGCAAGTTGCAACGGAGCGACGCCATTGCCCAGGCTTTCACCGACGAGACGCGCACGGCTGCCATGGCCTGCGCGCTGCTCGAATTCACTGCGGACTGCCTGCCGGCGCAACACGCCACTGTGCTACGGCGCCGAGACACGCTTCGGCAACAAACCGTCACGCTTCGTCGACCGAACGGGATGCGGCGCGCGCCCCCCGCTCGATCGCCGCTGCTACCAATACCGCCAATGCTACCAATACCGCCAATGCTGCCAGCTCGCCCGCCGGGCGCATGGACACGAGTTGGCGTCGGGCTGGGCATGAACGATGGTGAGTCGGCTTTTTGAACCCGGTGCTCGCGATGTCCTGTATGTCGTGGACGTGAGTGGGTACGTTTTCCGCGCGTACCACGCCATCGCGCCGCTGACTAGCCCGAGCGGTGAACCCACCCAGGCCGTCCTGGGCACGGTCAACATGCTGGAGCTCTTGATCAAGGAGCGGGACCCTCTGCTCCTGGCAGTGGCGATGGACTCCGGCAAGCAGACCTTTCGCCGGGAGCTCTACTCCGAGTATAAAGCGCACCGTCCGGAGGCCCCTCCGGATCTGCGCTCGCAGATGCGCCGCGTCGAGCAGGTGTTGCAGGCGCTGCGCGTCCCGATCTTCGTCTCGCCGGGCGTGGAAGCGGACGATCTGATCGCGAGCATGGTGGTGCGCGCCCGCCAGCTGGGGCTGCGCACCGTCATCGTCAGCGCCGACAAGGACCTGATGCCGCTCGTCGGGCCCGACGTGCTGCTCTGGGACACGATGCGCGACCGCGTCTGGGGCCCCGAGGAAGTCTCGCAACGCTTCGGCGTGCGTGTCAATCAGGTCCGAGACTGGCTGGCGCTCACCGGAGACAGCTCCGACAACATCCCCGGGGTCCCGTCGGTCGGGCCCAAGACAGCCCAGCAGCTGCTGACAGCATACGAGGACCTGGACGGCATCTACGCCCGTCTCGGCGAGATCGAGCGAAAAAAGCTGCGCGAAACACTCGAGCAACACCGGGAACAGGCCTTCCTGAGCCGCCGGCTGGTCACGCTCAAGGACGACTGTCCGCTGGAGTTCTCCGTTGCCGGGCTGGCGCGTGCAGAGCGCGACTACGAAGCGCTCCATGCGATTTATAGTGAGCTCGGCTTTCAGAGGCACTTGTTGGCGGTCCAGGAAGCCCGCTCCGCGGCGCGGCCGGTGGCAGCTGCGCTGCCGGTCGACAGCGTCGCCGTGGCCGTGGGAGTGGCCGCTCCAGACGGCGCCGTTGCAGCGGCGGCCCTGGTCGTGGCCCCGCCGGAGCCGCCCGTGGAGTCGTTGCCCACGCTGATCAGCAGCGCGGAGGACCTGGCACAGCTGCTCGACGCAGCCGAGCGCACGGGCAAGCTCGGCATCGTGCCTGCCCTGCAGCAGGTCGGCAATCGCGACCATTTGATCGGTCTCGGCCTGTCGGTTCAGCCGCACAGCGGCCACTACCTGCCGCTGTCGCACCGCTACCTGGGCGCCCCGGTGCAACTCTCGCGAGACGTGTTGCACGGCGCTCTCGCGCGGGCCCTGGCAGGGGGCCGTATCGCGCTCGCCGGATACGACGTCAAGCGCGTGCGCGTGGCGCTGGAGGAGAGCGTCGGGAAGCTCGATCGCCCCGAAGCGCCCCTGAGCGCCGCCTTCGGCTTCGACGCGTCGCTCGCCAGCTACCTCGTCGATCCGGAGGTGGACAACGCCCTGGAGGCGCTCGCGGACCGAGAGCTGGGGCTGAAGCTGGGCGCCGTCGAGGCGCTGACCCGGCCGCGCCGCGGGGCGCACATCGCGCTCGACGAGCTCAACGTCGAGGAGCTGGGCAGCTTGCTCGGCGACCAGGCGATGGCCGTGGTCCGGCTCTGGCCCGTGCTGGAAGCTCGGCTCATCGAGGGCGAGCTCAGCCAGCTGTTCCAGGAGGTCGAACTGCCGCTGAGCCAGCTGCTCGCGGAGCTGGAGCTGCGCGGTGTACTGGTCGACGTGAGCCTGCTCGCCGAGCTCGGCTCGCAGATCGACGCGCGCCTGCTGGAGCTGGAGAGGGAGGCTGAAAAGGCCGCCGGCAGGGCCTTCAACATCCACTCGCCTCGCCAGCTGGAAGCGCTGCTCTTCGATGAGCTGGGCCTGGCGCCGCAAAAGCGCACCAAGACCTCGCGTTCCACCGATGCGGCAACGCTGGAGGCCCTGAGCGACGAGCACCCCCTGCCGGCGATCGTGCTGGAAATCCGCAAGCTGTCCAAGCTGAAGGGCACCTATATCGAGGCGCTCCCGGGGCTGGTGAATCCCGCCACCGGGCGCATCCATACGCGCTGGGGGCAGACCACCGCGGCGACGGGGCGCCTCGCTTCCAGTGACCCCAACCTGCAGAACATCCCGATCCGCAGCGATCTGGGCAAGGCGATCCGTCACGCCTTCGTGGCGCCGCCAGGCTATCAGCTGATCAGCGCCGACTACTCGCAGATCGAGCTGCGGGTGCTGGCTCACCTATCGAAGGACCCCGTATTGGCCAGCGGCTTTCGCGAAGCCGAGGACGTACACACGCGCACCGCGATGGAGATCTTCGGACTGGCTCGCGGCGACGTCACCGCGGAGCATCGGCGGCGCGCCAAGGCCGTCAATTTCGGCGTGATCTACGGCCAGGGCGAGCAGGGCCTGGCCAAGAGCCTGGGCATCACGCGCGCGGAGGCAGGCCAGTTCATCGCCGCCTACTTCCGCCGCTATCAAGGCGTGCGCGACTTCATGGAAAGCACGCTGCAGAGCGCACGCCAGAGCGGCACCGTGCGCACGCTGCTCGGGCGGCTGCGCCGGGTGCCCGAGCTGCGCAGCGGCCACCAGGGCCGGCGCTCCGCTGCCGAGCGCGTGGTCATGAACACGCCGATCCAGGGCAGCGCGGCGGACTTGCTCAAGCTGGCCATGCTGGCGCTGCGCCAGCCGGTGACGCCGGGTTGCCGGATGACCTTGACCGTGCATGACGAGCTGGTGTTCGAGGTGCCCGAGGCCGAGGTCGAGCAGGCCGCGAGCGCGATCCGCCAGCGCATGGAATCGATCTACCCGCTCGATGTGCCGCTGGTGGTCGACGTGGGGCACGGGCGCGCCTGGGACGAAGCCCACTGACGGTGACGCGCTGCCGATCCGGAGCGCGCATGGTCAACGGAATTTTTCACGAGCACAGGGCATTCGCCGGGCGCGCGGACGCGACGCACCGTGCAACGCCGCGGGGGCCGCTCCGCGGGCGCGGGAGCGCCACATTTAACTCGGCACGGCGAGATCGCACCGCAAGAGAGCAAGCGCAGTAGCCTTGGTGCAAAGTCACGCTACCAGCGTGGAGCGTGCGCGAGAGAACCGAAAAAAAACTCCGGAAAAACTAAGCAGCGCGGGAAAACACGCCGCTGGTCCGACGCTGCATGGCACTCGCGCGAACTCCCCTGGTATATTCTTTCCCAGCACCCGCCTGCCGGCGCGGGCCACGCTTTTCCCACGCCGGCGCAACACTCACCGGAAGACGAAAGTGGTCGGAAAGACCGAGCCACGCGGCTGGTGCTCGCAGCAGAAATAATATACGTGCTGTGGACGCGTGCCCCAAGTTCGGACGGGGCGAATGACAATCGCAAATGGACCAGAACGCGCGGGGATGCGCGCCGGCATGCGGAATGTGTGCGGGACAAGCGGCAACCGAGCTCGACTCACCCCCGGCGATTCACTCTCTGACGACCCGACCCGACCCGACCTCTCGACGACCTCTCGACGACCTCTCGACGACTCAAGTGGAGCAGAACCATGAAGACGACTGACGTGCGCTCGACGCTCAGATCCAGATCGACGCTGACCCTGTTCTCGGCCCTGTGTGCCAGCGCTGTTGCACTCGGCTGTGGCGGCGGTGCGGACGATGCCAAGCCCGCCCAGACTGACCTCGCCGCCAACGGCGTGTCCAACGCCAACAGCGGTTCGGCGGCGGGCCCGTACGGCAGGGGCGCGGCTGCTCCCGCGGCTCTTCCGGACGATGACGGCAGCACGGGCGCAGTGGCGGGCGCTGCGGGCGGCTCGGGCCTGCCGGAACGCGACCCGGACGACAACGACCTGGCTCCTCCGCCCCGGAGCGGGGGCGGCGGGGGCGGCGGCGCGGCCGCGGCCCGCCGGGATCGCTGCGAGGACACCAACTGTGACGCCGTCGGCGGCGAATGCCAGGGCAACACCTGCGTCTTCGTGTGCGACGAAGACTCCCGCGAGTGCAACGATCGCGAGGTCGAGTGCCCCGACAACGTCGATTGTCGCGTCGAGTGTATCGACGACGACGTCTGCATCGCGGAGATCACCGGGCCGAACAACGCCAACCTCGACGTTCAGTGCGAGGAGAACGACACGTGCACCGCTCCGATCAACTGCGCGGGCACCGAAAGCTGCCAGGTCACCTGTACGGGCGACGACTCGTGCAGCGGTCAGTTCGCGGTGCAGGATGCAAACCAGGACGTGACCGTCGACTGCGAGGGCAACCGGACGTGCACCGGCATCATCGAGTGCGGCGGCGGCGGCAACTGCGACATCAGCTGCACCGGCGATGACACCTGCAGCGGTGCCATCGACCTGGGCGCGGAGACTGCCGACCTGCGCTGCGAGGGCGATGGCTCCTGCACGCAGCCGATCGCCTGCGAGGAGAACAACGGCGACTGCAACATCCTGTGCGAGGGCGTCGACAGCTGCGCTCAGGCCATCACCTGCGGCGCGGTCGCCCTGGTCCGCACCTGCGATGTCAACTGCACGGGCAACAACTCGTGCAAGGCCGACGTGACTTGCGACGCGGAGACCTGCAACCTCAGGTGCGACAACAACAGCTGCAGCGCCAACGTGGCCTGCGGCGTTGCAAACGGCGAAACGATCGACTGCAGCGTGACCTGCGGCAGCGACAGCTGCGACGGCAACTCGCAGTGCACCGTGGTGGACGACGCCGGTGACTGCACGATCGCCTGCAACGAGGTCGGTGCCTGCGGCGGCAACGTCGCCTGCGATTCCGAGGAGGGGACCTGCAACGTCAACTGCGGCGCAGACGACACCTGCGGGGGCACCGTCACCACCAACTCCAAGGATAACAGCCAGATCAACTGCGCCAATGACGGCGCGTGCATCGGCGCAGTCAGCTGCACCTCTGACGACGGCACCTGCAACATCAACTGCGGCAACAACGTGGTTGGTTCTTGCCAGGCGGCGGTGACCTGCAACTCCGACGAGGCCTGCGTGCTGACCTGTAATGCCGATCAGAGCTGCCTCGGCGCGGTCAGCTGCACCTCCGACGCGAACTGCACGATCGCCTGCGGCGGTGACGCCTCCTGCACGAACACGGTCGCCTGCGACTCGGGCGCGAACTGCGCCATCGACTGCAACGGCGTGGGCGCCTGCAACGCTGGCCAAAACGTGGCCTGCACGGCAGACGACATCTGCGACGTGGACTGCGCGAACAACGCGACCTGCGTGCAGCAGGTTGCTTGCACGGCAGGCGACGAGCGCAACGACTGCCCCGGCGCCGCGGGCTGAGCTGCACGCACGGGCAACGGAAGACAGGACGCAGCGGCAATGGTCGACAGACGGCGCTCGCTCCGGGCCGTGGTGCTCACGCTGAGCGCCGTCTGGGCCATCACCAGCTGCGGATTGATCGACGGCTTCCTCGACGAGGACGAGGACGACGGACAGGCATCGACGGGCTCGGCACTGCGGCCGGGCCGTGCTCCAGGCGATGCCGCGGGACCGTACACGCTGGGCGCCGGTGGCTCCGCGATGGCCACCGGCGGCGGCGGCGCTGCTGGCTACGCCGGCAACGCGGGAAGCGCGAGCATCTCCGCCGCGGGATCCGCCGCCCTACCGGGATTGAATGCCGGATTGCCCGTCGGCACTGCCCGAAACGACAATCAGCTCTCGTGCGACGACAGCGAGTGCCGGCGCGCCGGCGGGCGCTGCAAGGATGAGACGACCTGCCTCATCGAGTGCGATGAGGACTCGATCGCTTGCAACGAGGAGCCGGTGGAGTGCCCGGACGGCGCCAACTGCCAGGTCGACTGCGTCGACGAGGACACCTGCCTCGACGAGATCGTGTGCCCGGATGGCGGCGACTGCACAATCAACTGCAACGAGCTCGGCTCGTGCCAGGGGCCGATCGACTGCGGCGGTTCCGTCAATTGCACGCTCAACTGTGACGAAGACGACAGCTGCCAGCTCGACTTCGGCGTACGCGCGGGTCAGGCGGCGCTCCAGCTGTTCTGCGACGGAGAGGACAGCTGCAGCGGAAACCCGGTGGAGTGCGGGGCCGCGGGTTGCAGCATCACTTGCAACGGCGACGGCAGCTGCGAGAGCGAGCTGCGCATGCAGGGCCGGCGCTCCGTCGCCGACTGCAACGGCGCCCGCTCCTGCAGCGGACTGATCGACTGCTCGCGTGACGAGGAGGGCTGCGCAGTCTCCTGCATCGGCGCGGACTCTTGCTTGAAAGAGGTCAGCTGCGGCAAGCAGGGGCAGACCCGCCAGTGCGACATCCGCTGCGTGGGGCTGCGCACTTGCTCCAGCAACGCCACCTGCCAGAGCCAGAAGTGCAAACTCGAATGCGACAACGAGAGCTGCTTCGGCGACGTGGTCTGTGAGCCGGGCAGCGGCGACTGCTCGATCAGCTGCGACGACGACAGCTGCACGAACGACGTGGAGTGCAGCGCCGACCAATCGTGTGCGATCCAGTGTGACGGCGACGACTCCTGCCAGCGCGAAGTGAAATGCGACACGCGCAACGCCGACTGCATCGTGACCTGCAACGGGGACAACGCCTGCGACACGGTGACGTGCAGATCTGACAACGGCGAGTGCAACCTCGACTGCAACGGTGACGACTCCTGCCCCCGCGGCACCGAGTGCGACGGGCGAGCAAACCGCGGCGATTGCAACATCGACGGGCGCTGATCGCGTCCGAGGGGGCTGGATCACCCCTGTTCTGCCGGTCTAGAAGCACGAGTGCCAGCTGGAGCCGAGGCTCCAGCTGGCATGCCCTGCCTGCTCGTCAGTCCTGTCTCAGGAAGCGCCCGGCGGGACGCTGTCGCGCAGCTTGCGCGAGGCCGGCGGCTTGGAGATCGGGTTGGCGCTGCGCGAAGCACGGGACTCTTCCTTCGCGTCAGCGACCGCGGTCGCCAGAGGGCCGTCGATCTTTTCGACGGGCATAGCGCTCGGCGCTTCGGAGGGCTTGGTCACCGGCAACGGATAGCCGTGGCTGGCGCCCGTGACGGGGAGCTTGGCGTTCGAGTCAGCGCGCCGCTCCTTGGTGGGCTCGTCGCCGACGTCGAGCGTGCACTCGCCGATCGTGAGCTCCATGCGGCCCTGCTCGGGCGTCAGCTTGACCTCGAGGTTCTTGGCCTTGATCACCGTCTTGCTGCCGATGGCGCCCGACAAGAACAGATCGCCGGCGTCCACGTTGCCCGAGAGCACGCCGCGCGAGCTCAGCCGCTCGGCCTTGATGGTGCCCTGCACGGTGCCGGAGACGGTGACATCCAGCTCGGGAGCCGTGAGCTCGCCCTCGATGCGGCCATTGACCACAACGGGGCAACTGCTCTTCATGGTCCCTTTGAACTCGGTTCCCTGCTCTACCAGGGTGTGCTTCTCAGCTTTAGTTGCTTCTCGCGGCATGGCTATCCTCGACTCGTTTCTGGGGTTCCTTGATGTACAGGCGTAAGCGGCAGCCCGCCGCAAACCCAAATTGCGTCTCGGTCGCCGGCTGTTGCAGCGTGGTCGCCACGGCGCCCTGCTTGCTCACTACCAGCTCGACCGGACCATCCAGACCGACGCGGGTACGCTCCAGGAAGCAGCCGTTCACACGCACGCGGCCGCCGATCACGCGGCAATTCTCCAGCACTCCCGATTCACCGATGATCAGGCTGGCGTCCTCCGCCATGTTCAGCTCGCAGTGCTCCAGCAGGCCGTCGACCTGCACCTCTGCCCCGCTCTCGAAGCTCAGCTCGGCGTTCTTGAGCACGTCGCCCGGGCCGACGTAGCGGCGCAGGCGCGCGTCCTCGCCGTCCTCGGCGCCGCCCGGATTCTTCAGGAACTTGGGCAGGGTGACCCAGCGGCTGCCGTCCGCCTCGCGGCTCAGATCGCAGCGCTGCGCGACGAAGGCATCGGCGTGGGGCGTGACCCCGCCCAGCTCGACCCCGAACACGCGCGCCGATTCGATCACCGTCTTGCTGAAGCTGGCGCCCACGAACCGTGCGCGGCGCAGGTCCGCGCGCGTAAAGTCGGTGGCGTCACAGATGCTCTTCTCCATGTCCGCTTCGATCAGCGAGGCGCCCTGGAAGTTGACGCGCTTGAGGGTTGCGCCGCGCAGCACGCTCTCGTCCAGCACGGCGTCCTTGAAGTTCGCGCCCTCGAGCAAGCTGTTCGCCAGCGAGGCGCGCGCGAAGTTGGACTTCTCCGCCTTGGCCCCCGCCAGGCAGGCGCTGTCGAGATCAGCCTGCGAGAAGTTGGCACCAGCCAGCACTGCGTTGGCCAGGTTCGCCGAGTCCAGCTGAGCATAGCGCAGCTTGGCCTTCTCCAGGTCGGCGCCTTCGAGGTTCGTGCCCTCCAGGTTAGCGCGCGAGAGATCGGCCTTCTTCAGCTTGGCCCCGCGCAGGACCGCCCCGTCGAGATCCGTCTTCTTCAGGATCGCGCCTTCGAGGTTCGCGCCGGCAATGAACGCCTCGCGCAAGGATGCACCGCTCAGATCGGCTCCGGAGAGGTCGGCGTTCTCGAGGTTCGCGCCCTCCAGATCCGCGCGCGCCAGCTTGGCTCCGGCCAGCTTGGCTCCGGCCAGGTTCAGTTGGCGGAGGTCGGTGCGCGCGAGATCCTCGCCCATCTTTACACGTTGCTCGATCGTTGCTCGAGTCGGCTTATCCATCATTTGTACCCAACTTCCTCACTCTTGGGGTTCAGACGGGAGTCGACGGCTTCGCGGCTCGTCGCCCTGAGTTCGCTTCCTGCTCTGCGATCAGGCGCTGCATGCGCTCGATCTTGGCCTGTACCGAGCAACGCTCGATCTCGGCGAGCGTCTTGGCTTCACCGAACTCGGCGAGCAGGAGGTTGAGCTGTGTCACGTCGTTCTGGCGCTGCCTGCGCGTGTTGCGGCGCGCGCTCGCGTCGTCACCCTCGGAGGCGCGATCGAAGGCTTCCGCGGAGGCTTCCAGCGCCGAAAGGCGCTCGCGCAACGCGACAGACTTTCCGAGCAGCGCCACCGTGGGGCCGCGCTGCGCGCGTGCCTCCAGATAGCCCTGGAAGATGCTCGCCACCTGCGCCGCCGCCTCGGTGGATGCCTCCAGCTTCTGAGACAGGGCTTCGGCGCTGGAGCGGGCCAGCGTCTCCAGCGAGAGCGGGCCCTGATCCTTGATGCGGCGGATGACCATCGGGTGCGCCTGCCCGATCTCCTCCAGCAGCTGATCGACGATCAGCCGCTCGCGGATCGCCTTCTGACCCGTGACGTCCATGCGCTTGGCCAGCGCCAGGTCCACCGCGACGACGTGCCCATAGAGGCGCTGCCGGTTCTCTTCGCTGAACGCTCCCGGCTGTTCGAGATCGTTGGCCAGGGTGGTCAGCGCTTTCTCCAGCGCGGTGCTGCGGATGGCGGCATCACCCGCCAGCAAGCGCCCGACGGCCGCGCGCAGAGGAACAAACCACGCCTCCGAGGCGCAGCCGAGGGCGAGATCCAGCGCGAAGGCCAGCAGCAGCTCCAGATCCGTCCCGTTGATCAAATTGGGACCCGGATCGTGCCGGGAGCGCGCGTTCCCCAGGCCAGGCGACGTCTCCTCTTTCTCCTCGCGTGCCACCGGGGAGACCGAGGGCGGAGTCGAGCACGGCTGCGGGGGCGCAAAGCTGTCGTCCTCGGAGGCGAGCCCGCGCAGATCCACCAGCGGCTCCGCCGCCGCGGGATCCGGCTCGGCGGGCGCGAGCTGCGCGGGATCGATCAGCGCGGCCACGGGCTCGGCCAGCGCGGCCGTGACCGGCGGCACCGGTTCGAAGCGGGCGGGCTCGGGGCGCGCCCCTTCCCCATCCGCGGCGGGCGCTTCCGTCGCTACAGCATCGGGGCGGCTCGGCGAGCCGCCCTGGACCGGGTCCGGCGGCGGCGCGAGACCGACCACGGTAGACTTCTTGTTTTGCGCCGGCGCGAAAGGGCCTCCGCTGACGGCGTGCGCGCCGTGCGCGGGCGACACCGAGGAGTAGAAGCCCGGCGACTTGCTGTGATCGCGGCGCGGGCGAAGCGCCGGGACCCCCGATGCATCGCCGCTCGAGGCGGCCGCCTTTTCGCCACCCGCTGCCTTCGGCGGGGGATTGCCGGGAACGGTCTTGGCCCCGGCCTTGGCGGGCGGTCGGGCGGGGGCGGCGGCTCGGGCGGGATCCCCCGGTAGCTTCGGTGCAGAGGTGATGACCGAGTCCTCGAGCGCCCGGCGCCGATCGGGGGGCACGGCGCGCGCGGGGCCAGCGCCGGCAGGCTTCTCCGGAGCGACCGCAGCCTTGTCGGCAGGAGCCGCTTTGGCGCCGGGAACCGCCTTGTCAGCAGGCCCCGCAGCTTTGTCCACTGCGGGCTTGCCCGGGATCGCGCCGGGCTTGTCCGCGAGTGTGCCGGGCTTCGCGGGCGGAGCCCCCAGCTTGCTGGAGGGAGGCAGACCGCCCGTCGACTTGAGCGCGCTGGGCGGCGCCCCCCTGCTCGAACCGGGGGCAACCGGCGCCCTGGGGGCCGGGGCTGCGGGAGCGGGGGCTGCGGGAGCGTCCTTCGCGGCAGCTTCCTTCAGGGTCACCGCTTCTTTCACGGCAGCCGCGTCCTTCGTCGCGCTCTTCGGGGCGGCCTCCTTGACCGCGACGGCGTCCTTCGGTGTCACCTCTTTTGGAGGCAGCACTTCCTTGGGAGCGCGAGCGTTGACGGTGACCTCTTCCTTGGACGCCGGGCGAGAGGCGGGCGGCGGTGCCGCCGCGGCCGGGTCGCGCTTCTCCGCTGTACGCTCAGCCTCGGGCGCCGAGCGGGGCGCTTCTGCCGACTCGGGCTTTTGGGGAGGAGTCCCCGCATCTCCGCCAAAAAACTTTGAGAGAAAACCCATAACCGAGGAGCCGCAAACTGGGAGCCCGAGCCCACAGAGGACGGGCGCGTGCCGAGTCGCGTACGTTAATGAAACGGCGAGGCAGAATCGGACTTTAGCCAAAGACGCGCGATGTCTTTCCACGCCGGCACTCGAGCCGACAGGCCCGGAGCGGCGCCCTGCCCAGCGCCCTCGGCGCGTGTCCTCCCAGCTCACGCGCGGCGCCGTCAGCGTGCTAAGGAAAGCCGATGGTTGGCCGGCATTTCAGCCTCGATGACGTGCCCTTTGCACCCAGTGGCGAGCAGGGAGCGGTGTTCTCGAGAGACCGATCCCGATCGCGTCGATCCGCGCCGTCACGATTCGCTCCAGCCGCCGCGAGAGGCTCGCGGGAGCCCTGCTGCCCGCGTGAGCCCGCCGACACCAGAACCGCCTCACCCACGCCGGGGCTCGGACTCACGAGCCTTGGCTAGTCGCGCGATTGCTCTGGAGTGTCCGCACTTGCCGGCGTGCCCGGGCTGCCCGCGTTTCGGCGCGGCGGGCCCCGCGGCGCCGGTGGTGCAACAGCTCGCGGAGCTGTGCCAGCGCAACGGGGTGCAGCCCGAGCTCGAGCTCGGCGCCCGCGTGGGATTTCGCCATCGCGCGCGCCTCGCGGTGCGCGGCCGCGCCGGGCGGCCCAAGATCGGCATCTTCGCGGAGGGCAGCCATCGCGTCGTCGACATCCCCAGCTGTCAGATTCACCACCCGCTGATCAACGAGGCGGCGCGCGCGCTCAAGGCGTCCATGCGCGAGCTCGGCAGCTCCTGCTATAGCGATGGGGCGCACGCCGGGCTGGTGCGCGCGCTGCAGGTGGCCGTGGAGCGCCGCTCTCAGAGCGCGCAGATCGTGCTCGTGTGCAACGATCGCACGCCCGCCGCGGCCCTGCCCCTGCTGGACCGGTTGCGCGAGCGGCTCGGCGAGCGCGCTCATAGTACCTGGTGGAACGGCAATGCAGAGGTCACCAACCGCATCCTGGGCGACGCCTTTCATCACCACAGCGGCCCGGAGACGCTGAGCGAACGAATCGCCGGCGCGCAGGTGTACTTTCCGCCCGCCGCTTTTGGTCAGAACAACCTGGACCTGTTCGAGCGCATGGTCGCTCAAATCCACGCCCAGGTGCCGGCCGGCAGCGACGTGGTGGAGCTGTATGCTGGTTGCGGGGCGATCGGGCTGGGGCTGGTGGCGAGCTGCGCCAGCCTGGTGTTCAACGAGATCAGTCCGGCGTCGCTCGAGGGTCTGGCTCTGGGCGTGCGCGAGCTCCCCGCGGAACAACGCTCCCGCGTGCGCGTCGTGCCGGGGCCGGCGGCCGCCGCCTGCCCCGAGATCCAGCCCGAGAGCGTGGTGATCGTGGATCCCCCGCGCAAGGGGCTGGATCCCGAGGTGCTGCGCGAGCTGAGCGAACGCCGGCCGCGCCGTCTGTTGTACCTGAGCTGCGACCTGAGCTCGCTGCTCCGGGACGCGGAGCTGCTGCTCGCGTCGGGATTGAAGCTCGTGCATGCGGTCGGCTACGACGCCTTCCCGTACACCGAGCACATCGAGACGCTGGCCGCCTTCCAGCGACAGTAGCAGCCGGGCGCGCTCCCGCGCGCCGCGCTGGCTCAGGCGGCGAAGCGGGCCAGCAAGGCGCGGGCCTGCTCGTACAGAGCACGCACCCGCTCCTCGCTGCTGTCCAGGATGCTCGCGATCTCGGCGAAGCTGCAGTTCTCCTGGAGGCGCAGCCCGACGACCAGCTGCAGCTCCTCGGGCAGCTCTCGAAAGGCGCGCGCCAGGCCCTCGACCTTGTGCACCTGCGAGGGTGGCTCCGACTGCGACGGCTCCGACTCGATCACCGGCTGAGCGTCGAAGCCGGGAGGCGGGACCGAGCGCAGCCGCGGCAGCGCGCCGACCACGCGGTTTCGGCCCTGCTGCTTGGCAAGGTAGAGGCGCCGGTCGGCGATCTCGATCAACTGCCCTGCCCCGCCGCTCGAAGCGCAGGCGAGCGATGCGCAGCCCGCGCTCAGCGTGACTTGCAAGCTCAGCTCCGGGGAGAGATCGATCGCGGCTTCGGCAACGGCGCGGCGAATGCGCTCCGCCAGGACCTCGGCTCCGCCGATCGGCGTGTCGCGCAGCACGATGATGAACTCTTCACCGCCGTAGCGCGCCAGCATGTCCTCGACCCGGATCTGGCCGGTGATCAGCTTTGCCACGCGCTCCAGCACCAGATCACCCGAGAGGTGCCCATGCCGGTCGTTGACCTCCTTGAAGCGGTCGATATCGAGCAGGATCAGCGAGATCGAGCTCCCATGGCGCTCTGCGAAGGCCAGCTCGGCCGCCAGGTGCTGCTCCAGGTGGCGGCGGTTGTACACGCGCGTGAGCGGGTCGCAATGCCCGAGATCCTGCAGCGAGCTGAGCGCCCGCTGCTCGTCTTCTTCCATCACCGAGAAGCGGAAGGTGACGCGCCCGCCCAGGCGCACGAGGCTGCCATCGCGCAGGGTGGCCCGCGTGACCCGCTCGCCATCCAGGAACGTGCCGTTGGCAGAGCCGAGATCGTTGATGAAGAACGCACCCTGCTCCACGCTGATCTCCGCGTGCAAGCGGCTGACGGAGTCGTCATCGACGCGCCCT
The DNA here is from genome assembly GCA_035760985.1 of Polyangiaceae bacterium. Taxonomy (GTDB): domain Bacteria; phylum Myxococcota_A; class Polyangia; order Polyangiales; family Polyangiaceae; genus SZUA-265. The sequence continues at coordinate 19,670 of DASTRX010000132.1, read as the reverse complement.
TCCGCCTCCCAGGATCGCCCGAGCCGCAGCCCGCCGATCGGCAGCGCGATCAGCTGCCCGCAGCCACGGCGGTCGGTACGGAGCAAGACCCCACGCCGGGATACCGGCCCTGCCTGCACCGGCTCGGACGGGTGTGGTGGCCCGGCGAGGCCCTCGATCAGCGTATCTCGCTCGGCGCCTCGCTCGGAGCGGACCAAGCTGCGAGCGATCGCGGCGGCAGATGAGCGTGGCTCTTCCGCTCTGGCGCGCTCCGGTTCAACTGCGTTTGCCCCCCCCGCTGCAGGTTGTGCATCTCGGGGCATAGTGTCGCGTATTCCTCGTGCTGAAACAAACCACTGTAGTGCAGCCCCTGCACCCCCGCCAGAAACGCCCGCGAGATTGGTAACGAGATGTCCGCGACGCGTGCTCGGTGTAACACCACGTGCAACACCAGCGAGCAGCCGAACCGCGCCGGCGCGCGGCAGCGGCTCGCCCTCGGCGCAGGGCGTGGAGGGGCGCTGGCCCAGCCGCGCGCCAGACGTGTGTGGCTGAGTCTCTCGCGTGTTCACGCTTGCCTACACGCCCTCCGCGAGCTGCCATCCCCGCGCAGGGCCGCGGGCGGCGCACGGATCTGGAACGCGCCTGCAGAACGCTAACGCTGGAATCGGCAACGCCGCAGGCTCGGCCGGCGGGACTCATGGCGAAACCACGCGAAAAAGCGACCCGCGAGAAACCGCTCGAGCTGCAGAAAAGCGGCGGATCGCTTGGAAATGTTTCCCACGAGTGCAAGTATGGATGTTATCGGGCCTGCTCGAAGGTCTCTTGGGGAATGCGTCAGCGCGAGGCGACACCAACGAGGCACCTGCCAACGGCTGCGGGCACACCCCGCACCCCGAGCACAGCTGAGAAAAAGATTATGAACGCGACCACTACCAGTCCGTTGCTGCGGCACCTCACACCGGAACGCGGCTTTGATCTGATTCGCATCTACCTCGGCATCGGTCTGGCCGTGCGCGGGGTGCTGTTCTTGTTGAACCCCGGCTGGATCGGCAACCTGCTGTCCGCGGGCGATATGACCTTGCTCGCCGCGCGCGCAATCGCTGTCGGCCACATCGCCGGCGGCGTGCTGCTCGGGCTCGGCCTGTTCACGCGCTGGGCGGCCGCCATCCAGGTGCTCCCGGTCTTCGGGGCGCTGGTGATGTACCACTCGCACGCCAGCTTGGCGGGTCAGAACCAGTCGTTCGAATTCTCGGCGCTGGTGTTGATCATGCTCGTGTTCTTCGCCTTCTTCGGCGCCGGGCAGTGGTCGCTCGATCAGCAACGCAAGCGCTGAGTACGTTGCCGCCCGCGCGGGCGGTGGGCACATCCTGGGGTTGAGCGGGGCGCCACGGCGCCGAGCCCAACCCCAGTTTGCTTTTGTGGCTCCGTTTGCTTTTGTGGCCCAGGGCTGCTTGCGCGCCTGGGCAGCGGCGCGCCCGGAGGTGCTCGTGCGCCCGAAGAAGGAGGGTCCCCTTCAGGAGAAGTGCTGTTCGAGCAGGCGCAGGTCCAGGTTGGGGTAGACCGGGAATCTCTCGAGCAGCGCCGCGACGCGCGCCTTGCCTTCGTTCAAGGCTGCCGGGGCGATCGAGTACTTGGCCTTGCTGGGGCCCGAGGCGGTGGCCTCGGGCTTGGAGCTCGAGAGCACGAGCTTCAGGATGGCGGCGATCTCCTTCATCTCCGCCGGGCCCATGCCCAGCGTGGTGGTGGCGGGAGTGCCCACGCGCAAGCCGCTCGTGTACCAGGGGCCGTTGGGGTCGAACGGCAGCGAGTTGCGGTTCAGCGTGATGCCGCTCTCGCGCACGATGCTCTCCGCCTGGCGCCCGGTGAGACCGAACGGGCGCACGTCGATCAAGAGCAGGTGGTTGTCCGTGCCGCGGGTCGCGACCGTCATGCCCTGGTCGATCGCGGCCTGGGCCAGCGCGCGCGAGTTCTCGACGATGCGCGCCGCGTAGCTGCGGAACTCGGGCTTGCGGGCTTCGACAAAGGCCACGGCCTTGGCCGCCATCACGTGCGGCAAGGGGCCGCCGATCACCAGCGGGCAGCCCTTGTCGACCTGCTCCCGGAACTCTTCCGTGCACAGCACGAGGCCGCCGCGCGGGCCGCGCAACGTCTTGTGCGTGGTGGAGGTGACCACATGCGCATGCGCGACCGGATCGAAGTCCCCCTCGAACACCTTGCCCGCGACCAGGCCCGCGAAGTGCGCCATGTCGACCATCAAGACGGCGCCCACGGCGTCGGCGATCTGGCGCATGCGCTTGAAGTCGATGCGGCGCGGGTAAGCGCTGTAGCCGGCGAGCAGGATCAAGGGCTTGACCTCGCGCGCCTGGCGCTCGATCGCCGCGTAGTCGAGCAGGCCCGTCTCGCGGTCGACCGCGTAGCTGTGCACGTCGAACATGCGCGCGGAGACGTTGAAGCGGTAACCGTGCGTGAGGTGGCCACCGGAGTAGTAGTCGAGGCCGAGCAGGCGCTGGTTGCCGAGCTCCTGCCGCAGCTGACTCCACTTCTCCGAGGGCAGCTGAGCTGGGTTTTTTTCGCCCAATTTCTCCAGCCCGGGCACGCCGACGCGCGTCTCCAAAATGGCCCAGTAGGCGATCAGGTTGGCGTCCGCGCCGCTGTGAGGCTGCACGTAGGCGTGAGCGGCACCGAACAGTTGCTTGGCCTCCTCACAGGCGCGCGCCTCGATCGCGTCGATGTTGGCGCAGCCGGCGTAGAAGCGGTGCTCGGGGAAGCCCTCGGCGTACTTGTCCGTGAGCAGGTTGCCCATCGCCAGCTGGGTCGCCAGCGAGCAGTAGTTCTCGGAGGCGATCAGCTTCAGGTTCCGGCGCTGGTCGCGCAGCTCGTGCACGATGGCGGCCGCCACATCGGGCGCCACGCTCGCGACCTCGCTCAGGGACGCGAGATACGCCACGAAGGCGCTGTCGACTCGATCGGGGGCAGTGCTGCGGAGATATTCTTGGAGGGCACCAGAACCAGCCATCGGTAAGCCTTTCGAGAGAACCGCCGTGGCACATAGGGGGCGCCCTCGGCCTTGCCAACGAAAATCGCCAGCCCGGCCGCCTTTGCAGCGGCCCGCAGCCATCGGCCCGTCCGCGCTGGCTGGAACGGGCTGCAGGGCGGCGAGGCGGGGCCGCGGCGGGGCGCACGGACCGTCGATCGGGCTTGCCAACGCTCCCGAACGGCACGCTTCCGTCGCAGCTGGGCGCAGCCGGCGGGCGAACGACAAGGGCATGAAACACCGGCGCACGCTACACTGGCGCACACCCGGCGAGACGTGAGCAGCGTGCTCACTTTCACGGTCGAGCTCCCATCGTTCCGCAGTGAATCAGCGACGATCGAGGGGCGAGTCTTGCCCAAATCTCGAGCCCGGAGTTATCTCTGCGCGGTCACCCCGCACCGGAGCATGGGCCCCAACAGGAGAGCAACATGGACAGCAACTTGGTGGAGGAGCTGACGAGCCGCCTGCCGACATCCGAGCTGGTGAAGATCATCAAGGGGGCCCTGGAGTGCGGCAAGCGCAACGTGCCCTTCACGGAATCGGATCTGTTGCGGGCGATGACCTTCGGTCCGGGCTCGGCGCAGCTGCGCGGCACCCCAGACGCGCGAGAACCCTCCAGAAGTCAAGGAGTTTAGCCAGCGACGGCCGCTTTACGGCGCCGCGCGGGGCCTCTAAGCTCCGCGCGAGGTTCGCAAGGTGCTGCTCGGTCTCGATCCCCTCCTGGGGCCTGAAGCGCTCGCCACGCTGCGGGCGATGGGCCACGGCGATCTGCTGGTGCTCGGGGATGCCAACTATCCCGCCAGCTCGACGGCGCAGCGCCTGGTGCGCATGGACGGCGCGACTCTGCCGCAGGCGCTGCGCGCCGTGCTGGGCGTGCTGCCCATCGACGACTTCGAGCCTATGCCGCTGGTGAGCATGCAGGTCGTCGGCAAACCCGACGTGCAGCCGCCGATCGTGGCGGAGATGCAGCGGCTCGTCGATCGCATGGTGCCCGGCGCGCCGCGCATCGCCGCCGTCGAGCGCTTCGCGTTCTACGCCCTCGCCAAGACGGCGTACGCCGTGTTCGCGACGGGCGAGCGCGCCTTTTACGGCAATTTGATCCTTCGCAAAGGCGTCGTACCGCCGCCGGAGACCCCCCGATGACCGTCCCGACCCCACTCACCTCGCGCAAGCTCGGCAGCTCGTCGCTGCACGTCACCGCCCTCGGCGTGGGCACGGCCCCGCTCGGCGATCTGTACGAGCGCGTACCGGAGCCGGACGCGCTGGCGATGCTGAAGACCGGCTATGAGCTCGGGCTGCGCCTGTTCGACACCGCGCCACTGTACGGCGGCGGGCTGGCGGAGCACCGCACCGGCCACGAGCTGCGGCAACGGCCGCGCGAAAGCCTGGTGCTCTCGACCAAGGTCGGGCGCTACTACAAGGCCGCGCCGGGTCACGCCGATCGCGGCAACTGGGCGGGTGGACTCGAGTTCAACCAGGTGCTCGACTACAGCTACGACGGCGCGATGCGCTCCTTCGAGCAGTCGCTGTTGCGCCTGGGGCTGGCGCGCGTGGACGTGCTCTTGATCCACGACGTGGACGTGCACACGCACGGTAGCCGCGAGGCGGCCGATCGGCGCTTTGACGAAGCCATGGAAGGCGCCTACCGAGCGCTCTCGGAGCTGCGCAAGAACGGCGACGTGCAGGCGATCGGCGTGGGCGTGAACGAGTCGGACATGTGCGCGCGCTTCGCTCGCGCCGGCGACTTCGACTGCATGTTGCTCGCCGGGCGCTACACGCTGCTGGAGCAGGGCGCGCTGGACGAGTTCTTGCCGCTGTGCGAGCAGAAGGACATCGGCGTGCTGGCAGGCGGGGTATACAACTCGGGCATCCTCGCCTCGGGGCCGAAGCAGGGCTCGAAGTACAACTACGCCGAGGCGCCGGCGATCGTCCGCGATCGCGTGAGCAAGCTGGACGAAGTGTGCCGCGCGCACGGAGTGCCGCTGGCGGCAGCCGCCATCCAGTTCCCGCTCGCACACCCGAAGGTGTCGAGCGTGGTGATCGGGGCGGTCTCGGCCGCGGAGATTCGCCAGAACTTCGAGCTGATGAGCCAGGCCATCCCGGCAGCCCTGTGGAGCGATCTGAAGAGCGAGGGCCTGGTGCGCGGCAACGCGCCGGTGCCGGGCTGAACCCGCCGGCGAGATGCTCCTGGCGCTACAAGCGCGCCGCCGCGGACAGGGCGCGATCGATGATCGTCTGGGCCAGGTCCGGCGAGACTCCGAGCTGCTCGATCCCCGAGCCGGCGAGCGGAGCCGGCTCCTTGGTGGCCTCCTCGATGCGTGGAGCCAGCAGGTCCGCGAGGCGTACCAGGCGCACGCGATCGTTCGGAGGACGCTCCGTCTCCTCGTGGCGGCGGCACACCTGCACGATGTCGTCGGGCAGCGCCCAGCGCATCGCCAGCTCGGCGCCGGCGCGCGGATGGTACTTTCTGACGAGCTCCGCGGCCTCCTCGCCGCCCGGGACGGTCTTGCTCTCGTCCAGGATGCGATACACGCGCGACTCGCCGATGTCGTGCAGCAAGCCGCACAGATAGGCGTCCGAGATATCGAGGCCGAGCACGGGCGCGGCGATGCGGCAGATCACTCCGCACAACACGCTGCGCCGGAACGAGGCCTGCACCTCGCTGTGAAAGTGCCGGAGCCCGGTCATGGTCGAGGCGTACACGACCTGGAACACCAGGTCGCGTGACGCGGCCAGCCCGATGCGCGCCACCGCTTCTTGCGCGCTGCGGATCGTCTGGCCGCGCGAATACAGGGCGGAGTTGGCCGTGGCCAGGAAGCGCGCTGCGATCGGCGGATCCTTCATGATCAACTCCGAGAACTCGCGCACCGTGCTGTCGGGGTTGTTCGCGAGCTCGAGCGCTTGCTGCGCCACCTGGGGGAGCAGCGGCAGCGCCGCGCGCCCCCCCTCCAGCGTCTGCACCAGCGCGGCCTCGGTCATGCTGACCGCGGACGGCTGCGCCAGCGGGGCCAGCAGGTGCTTGGAAATCTGGACATTGATCTCGTAGGTCATGGAGTCTTCTCCTCGAGCCACTGGCGGATCGCGACCTCGTCGCTCGTCTCCTTGCCGACAGTGTATGGTTCCGCCATCAGCACGCAGTCTCGACCGGCGCGCTTCGCGCGGTACAGGGCCGCATCGGCGCGGCTGACGATCGAGGCCACCGAGGGGTCGGGCGCGTCTGGATCGAACACGGCCACACCGATGCTGATCGTGATGCGCTCCGGCCCCCCTTGCGCGGCCAGGCGCAGCCCGGCGACCGCGCGGCGGTGGCGCTCGGCCACGCGCTGCGCTTCGTGCGCGGAGACGTTGCTCACGACCAGCACGAACTCCTCGCCGCCGTAGCGGCCGCACACATCGCCGGAGCGGCGCTCGCGCGAGAGCGTCTCGGCCACACGCTGCAGCGCCAGGTCACCGATCTGGTGGCCGTAGGTGTCGTTCACCTTCTTGAAGAAGTCGATGTCGGCAAACAGCACCGCGAATGCGTTGCCTGCCTTCAGCGCCCTCTCCACGGCCTCGAACAGCGCCCGGCGCGCCAGCGCGCCGGTGAGCGAGTCGACGCTGGCCTTGCTGCGCAGGTTGTTGCGCTCGCCGCGCAGCCGCTCGACGGCGTCGCGCATGCGCTTGTTGCGCAGGTGAACGCGGATGCGCGCGCGCAGCTCGCAGCGAAAGCGTTGGTCGAAGGAGCAGTAGTCATCGGCGCCGCCGAGCAGCGCCGCGGCGGCTTGCTCCGGCTCCGGTGCGGTCGGCGCGATCAACATGATCGAGGCGCTGCGGAAGGCCTCCATCGTGCGCACCTCGCCGCACAGGTCGAGGCTGCGTCCGTGGCCCTCGAGCACCATCAGGATCAGGTCGACGCCGGTCCTGGGGTGCGACAACAACATCTCCGGTGTGGCCACCGGGGACGCCTGATAGCCCTCCCCCATGCACAGCTGCATCAGCTCCTGTCGCTGCCCGGGTTGCTCCGCAACCACCAGGACGTGCTGGAGCTCGTCGGCCCACAGAGGTGCTTCCGAAATCCAGGATAGACGTTCGGTTCGCCCCACGTTGCTCCAGATCGGCTGTCGACTCGCCGGCTTGAACACCCCCAATGGTGCTGCGAGGGGCTGCGACGCTCCGGAAAGGAGCGCTGCGGCTGCCTGGCCAAAGCCGGCCGGCAGCTGTTCCACGTTAACTTCTGCTTAGGGTTCTACAGGTCGGGTCCGTTTTCTCCCCTGTGGGCGTACCCGCAGATAGCGATCGCATCGCCATACCAGGCTTTCACCCGGTGCAACGGGTGGCCCAGAGCTACCTGGGCTGCCTCTGGATCGTGCTCGACCAGCGCCAGGGCGAGCCGGGCAAGCCGCTGCTGTTGCGCCGCTTGCAGCTGCCGGCGGATACCTCCGCCGAAGCGCGGCAGCACGTGGCGCAGGCAGGTCGCGCCGCGATCGGGCTGCGTCACCCCCATCTGCTGGCGCCCGTGGAGGTGCTCGAGGAAGGGGATGCGGTCTATCTGCTTCATGATCAGACGGAAGCGGAGCCGCTGCGCTCGCTGCAGTCCTGGGCCAACTTGCGGGGCTTGACCTTTCCGCCTGGCGTGAGCTTGAAGATCCTGAGCGATCTGCTGGAGGGACTGAGCGCCTTGCACGCCGGCGCGAGCGGCTCCGGCATTTCCCCATTTGGCGGGCTCTCGCCCGACAGCGTGCTGGTGACGCGAGCCGGCGACGCCTGCCTGTGTGATCCGCTGGTGGCGAGCTGTGCTTCGCTGCTGGACGGCGTCGGCTTCCACACGGCCAAGCTCGCGTACGCGGCGCCCGAGCAGGTGCACGCCGTCGCGCCGCTGACGCCGGCGTCGGACGTGTTCGCGTGCGCGGCGATGTTGTGGGAGTTGCTCGCCGCGCGCAAGCTGCTCTCCGGTTCGCGCGCCACGATCGAGCGCAAGCTGCTGGAACACAACCTGCCGAGCCTGAGCAGCAGCCTGCGCAGCGATCAAAAGGTGTCGACCGGCCTCATGGATCTGGTCGAGCGCTGCCTCTCGGCGGACGCGGCAAAGCGACCGGGCACACCAGCGGCGTTGCTCGAGGAGCTGAAGCGCTGCGGACAGGAGATCGCCCCGCAGGAGCAGGTCGCCCAGTTCGTGAGCAAACTCTCGGGGCAGCGGCTCGATCGCCGCACCGCCGCCGTGCGCTCGAAGTCGCTGCCGGAGCTGGAGCGACCGCTGCCGCCAGGCGACCACGGCTCGGAGCCCGCGGCGTCGTCCAGCCTGTCCTCGTCGCGCGCCGCAGCTGCGCCCCGGCCGCCGTCAGCCACCTTCAGCATGCCGCGCCCTCAGGAGCGCGGAGGGGCTGCGGGACTCTCGCGCACGATGCTCGGTACGGGCTCGGCCAGCTCCCCATCGCCGCTGCCCGGCGCGGGAGCGCCGCGTTCCGAGAAGAAAGCGCGCCCGCTCGCGCCTGCAGCGAAAGAGCTCGCGCCTCCGCTCGCGCCCGCGCCGAAGCAAGCGCCGGCCCCGGCCAGGCCCGCCCAGAACGAGAGCGCTGCGGCAGAAAACGACGCAAAGCCGCCCAGCTCGGCGCGCAAGCCCACCCCCTCCTACATCGAGCCGCCGCCGATCCCGGAGAGCGTGCGGTTCGAAGAGGAGGACGAGAACGACGCGACGATCCGCGAGCAGCCGCCCGGGGACTGGATGCACGCCTCCCCGCCGCAACAGCGCTCGGCTGCGCCCTCGGCTGCACCCGCCGTGCCCATCGTTGCGCAAGCGGCGGGACGGCGCACCGTCGCCGGGATGGGTGTCCCTCCGCATCCCGCGCTCTCCGCCACGCTGCCCTTCGCGAACATCACCCCGGGTCCGTTCGCTGCGGCCCCGCCCGCCGTCGCCTCGCAGGAGAGCCTGTTGCAGCCTGCAATGCCGCAGGCGTCGACCCCACCGACGGCGACGGCCAGCGCGCCCGCTGCGCCCGACCCCCGGTTGCCACAGCCTTCGACGCTGCCCTCCCTGGCGGCGTCATCGACGGGCGCCCCTCCCGTCCCGGTCGCGTCAGCGAGCCCATCCGGGCCGGTCGCGCCCTCCTCTCAGACCTACGTCTCCCCACCTCCGAGCAGCGCACGGCCCTCGACTCGCGCCGGCGCCGGCAGCATGGCACCCGGCGCGCGCTCGCTGCCCGCCGGGATCTCCTCCTTGCGCGGCTACGAGCCCACGTTCGCGATGGCGCCCGAGGAGCTCGTGCCTCGCGTGTCGCCTTCGGCCCGCGTCGTGCGTCCGCGCAGCGGCTGGGAGCGCGCGCTGGGTCGGAGGGGGTCGCGCCTGAGCCGCGCGGTGTTCGCGGGCGCCGCCGCGTGCGTGGCCCTGGCCAGCGCGATCGTGATCGTGATGTTCCTGCGCCGTCCCGCGCCGAGCGCGGCGCTGGAGCTGGACAGCGCGGCGGCGATCCAGCGCGAGCCCGCGCCGGAGGCGGCCCCGCCCGACGCGCAGGAGCCGGACGCGCCAGCGCCTCCGGCGGCAGCAGACGACGCGCACGAGCCCTCGGCAGACGAGCAGGGCGAGCCGCCCGGAGCCGCTCCGAACCCGGCGCTCGCGGGCGACAGCGCCTCGCCCCCCCTCGACGACCGCCAGCTCGCCCAGCTGTTCGCGCTGGAACAGTACGAGCCCTGGCCGAGCTGCCCCGAGCGGGCAGCGCCGGGCAAGACCAAGGCGAAGTCCAAGGCCAAGGCCAAGAAGAGCTCCGCCAGGGGCGCCAAGGAGGCGGTGCGCTTGTTGAAGGCCGCGCGCGCCGAGCTGATCAAGGGCAACAACGAGAAGGCGCAGAGCCTGCTGTGCCGCGCGACCGCGCAGGACCCTTCGAACAGTCAGGCGCAGCAAGCGCTGGCGGAGCTGGCGCTGCGCTTCGGTAACGGCGCGCAGGCGCAGGCAGCGATCCAGCGGGCCCTCGCGCGCAAGCCCGAGGATCCGACGCTGCTCGGCATCCAGGGTGATGCACTGGTGCTCGCCGGGGACCTTCCGGGCAGCCGTCGCGTGTGGTTGCGCGCCAATCCCAGTCCCGGCACGGACGAAGAGCGAATGCGCTCTTTGGCCGGCACCTATCGCAAGTTGGGCGATCGCTTGCTGGGCAGCTCGAGCTACGCTGCGGCATGCGCTCTTTTCCGCCGCTCCCTGGTGCTGAGTTCTTGCGGAAGCTCTCCGCGGCCCGAGTGCAAGGGCAGCTATGCTCCCGGCATCGGCCTGGCAGAGTCGCTGCGTCGTCTGCGGCAGCCGCGCGCGGCGCTGGCCTGGGCGGAGCGGGCCGCGAACGCGTTCCCCAGAGATGCGCGCGTGCAGGTGCTGCTGGGCGACATCTTGTTCGAGAACGGGCAGAAGCAAGAAGCGAAGAACGCCTGGGCGGCGGCTCGCAAGGCGCAGCCGAGCAACGCGCTCGCCGCGCAGAGGCTGGCCAAAGGCAAGCCTTGAGCCTTCGCTCGCGGCTCGCGGGCGCCCACGGCGCGGCCCGGGCCGTGCGCCTTGCCGGCGTCGCGCTGGCCGCGCTCTCGCTCAGCGCCTGCCAGGGCGCTGCACGCCCCGCCGGCGCGAGCGTGGCCGAGAGCCCCGAGGTGTGCCAGGCCAACCAGACGCGGCTGATCCAGCTGCTCGAGGCCTTGCCGGACAAGGGGCTCGCGGTGCGCGGTCGCTCGGATCTGCCGGTGGCTTCCCTGGGCGGCGTGATCGGCAGCGGGCGCGTCGTCGACATCAGCGACGAAGGGGTGTTGCTCGATGGAGCGCCGCTGGACGGGGCCGATCCGGACGCGCGCATCAGCGAGCTGGAGCGGCGGCTGCGCGAGTCTGCAGGGCTGCAGGTCGGGCACACGCTGCTCTACCTGGCGGTGTCCGCCGATACCGACGTGCACACGCTGCGCAAGTACCTGCGCGCGATCCCGCGCGCCTTCGATCTGCACCTGGTGTTTCAGTCGCCCCCGCCGCAGGGCGCGACGCCCCCGCCCAGCGGCAGCGCCGCGGAGCGGCTGCGCAGCGAGAGCGATCCCGCCCAGCGCCGGGAACTGGCGCGCCAGGGCTACGCGGAGCTGGCGCGCTGCCCCGCCCTGCTCTCGGCGGTGGACGGCGTGGCGCCGGGAGATCCCGGCCAGCGCTGGCCTGCGCTGCGTTCGGCGTTGCTACAAGCGTTGCCGAGCTGCCAGTGCAGTCAGCTCGATGCCACCGGCCTGCGCGACCTGGTGCTCGCCGAGCAGCGCGCCGGCGCCGCGGCAGTGGGCTCGGTGCCGTTCGAGTTCATGCGCGACGAGCGCTGCGGCGCGAGCTTCGGGCTCAGCCCGCTGCAGAAGGTGCTGCAGGACATCGAGTCCTTCGACGAGAAGTTCGCGGGTGCCTATGCCTCCGAGGCGCTCGCCTTCGATCAGGTCGTGACCAACGAGCGGCTGCTCAATTACCTGTGTCAGGCGTTGCCGGGTGAAACGCTGGCGGCGCTGCAGCGCGATCGCCGCACGTTCTACTGGAAGGTGCCGGGCTCGCCGCGCTGCCAGGCCTGGCAGTTCGAGCCTGCCGCCCCGGGCAGCCCGATGGGCACGTGGCGGCGGCTCGGCGAGCATGGCCAGCTGCCACTGGCCGTGCACTACTGGCAAGGCGCGGAAGAGATCCGCCTCTACGGGCCGCTGCCGGACGACAAGAGCAAGCCGACGGACGAGCGCACCTGGAGCTGCGATCAGGAGTTCCGTATGCGCGGCGTCGACGCGCAGTCGATCCAGCTGGAGGCCGGGCGCTGGTACTTCGAGCCGGAGGCGTGCGAGAAGGCGAGCAACGATCAAGCCAGCTTCCCCGGCTGCGTGATGGCTCTGGCGGGCGGCCCCGGCGATCCCAACCACCCGTCGCCGCCGACGTTTCCGCAGGAGAGCACGGGGCACGAGGTGGCGCCCCGGGCCACCCCGGCGCCGCCCCCACCCAAACCGCGCCCGGGCGTGAGCGCGGCGCCGCGCGCGCAGAACAACGACGAAAAAGCCGAGCCCGCGCCGGGGCAGTGAGGGCCCCCTCGAGCAGCTGCCAGGCCCGGGCGAATTGCAGCGCGCTTGCGGCGGCGCTGGCACGCGCTATCGTCGCGCGAGCCGATGAGCGATCGCCTCTATACTCTGTTTGAAACGCCGATCGGTCGCTGCGGCATCGCCTGGGGAGCGGCGGGCATCTGCTTGCTGCAACTGCCGGAGGGCCGTGAATCGGCCACGCGCGCGCGCCTGCGGGAGCGCCTGCAGGGCGTGAGCGAAGGCGAGCCGCCCGAGTTCGTGCAGCGCGCGGTGGCGGCGATCACGCGCTTGCTCGCCGCCGAGGCGGTGGATCTGTCCGAGCTGGAGCTGGACATGGCTGGCGTGCCGCCGTTCCACCGCCGGGTCTATGAGCAGGCACGCCGCATCCCTCCGGGAAGCAAGCTCAGCTATGGCGAGCTGGCGGCGCAGCTGGGAGCTCCGGGCTCCGCCCGCGCGGTGGGGCAAGCGCTCGGACGCAATCCCTTCCCCATCGTCGTGCCCTGCCACCGCGTATTCGCCGCGAACGGCAAGCTGGGCGGCTTCAGCGCCAACGGCGGCGTGAGCACCAAGCTGCGCTTGCTCGCGCTGGAGGCGCCGCGGAGCGGCGCCTCGCTCGCGGACACGGAGGCCGCGTTCGGCTTCGACCCCGAGGCGGCCGTGGCGCAGCTGCGCGCCAGCGATCCAGTGCTGGCTCGCCTGATCAACAAGGTGGGGCCCTTCCGCCTGGAGCTGCAGCGCATCCCGAGCGTGTTCGGCGCGCTGGCGCAAGCGATCGTGTACCAGCAGCTCACGGGCAAGGCCGCGGCCACCATCTTCGGCCGCCTCTGCGCGCTGTTCCGGACCACTGCAGAGGGGCTCACGCCGGAGCAGATCCTGCGAGCGGGCGACGAGCGCCTGCGCTCGGCGGGCCTCTCGGGCTCCAAGGTGCTCTCGCTGCAGGACCTGGCGCGCAAGGCCAAGTCCGGCGATTTGCCGAGCCTGGCCGAGGTGCGGCGCCTGGATGATGAGAGCATCATCGAGCGCCTGACCTCGGTGCGCGGCATCGGGCGCTGGACGGCGGAGATGCTGCTCATCTTCCGGCTCGGGCGCCCCGACGTGCTACCGCTGGACGATTACGGCGTGCGCAAGGGGTTCGGCGTCGCGTTCCGGAAGAAGGCGCTGCCGTCGAAGAAGGACGTTGACCAGCGCGCCGAGCGCTGGCGCCCCTATCGCTCGGTCGCGACCTGGTACCTGTGGCGGGCGCTGGACAAGCCGGTAGCGGATGGCGGCGTCCCCGGCTGAGGAGCGCCCGGAGCCAGCCCGCTCAGTCAGCGCGATCCAGCGGCAAATCTCGGGCTTCCACCCGGGCGAAGGCGCCTCGCTCGGCATCGTAGTCCCAGCGCTCGACGCGGCAGAGGGACGGCGACGGTTCGCAGTGGCGCAGCAGGTTGACGGAGTTCGGAACGCCGCGGCGCACTCGCCTCGATACGGCCGTGCCGGCCTGCACGGCCCACACGCGACGGGGTAGATCCGCGAAGGCGTCCGCCAGCGGGCTCACGTACGGCAGGTGAATGTGGCCGCCCAGGATCAGATCAGCGCCGGCGGCTGCCCACGCGCGCACGGCTCGTTCGTGGCCCCGCAGCAGGTTGTGCAGATCGCCGCCGCGCACCACGTGCACCGGCTGGTGCGTCACCACGACGCGCAGCTGCTCGCGAGACGCGCGACGCAGCCGCGCCGCCACCCGCTCGACTTGCGCCGCCGACACCTCGCCGTCGGTATGGCGCCGGGGCCGCGTCGTGTTCACGCACAGCACGAGCAGGGCTGGAGACTCGTGCTCCGGCTCCAGATCCGCCCCGAGCGCGCGCTGGTAGCCCCCGTAGGGGTGAAAGATGCGCGCAGCCAGGTTGAAGAGCGGGATGTCGTGATTGCCTGGCACCGCCAGGCAACGCGGCACGCCGAGCGCCTGCACGAAGTCGGCGGCGGCCCGGAACTCGCGCCGGCGCGCGCGCTGCGTGATGTCTCCGGACAGGATGGCGAGCGCGGGCTTGTGCGCGCGCGCGAACTCCAGCAGCGCGGCCGCGACCTGGGCTCGCTCCGTTCCGAAATGCGGATCGGACAGGTGCAGGACGACGCTCAATCCTGTGCCTCCAGGGCGGCCTCGGGGAGCGGCGCGGCTTCGCTCGCCGGCTTGCGCGGCGCGAGCAGCAACAGATCGCGCGGCGAGACCGAGAACGTCAGCGGTGGCTCGAGCCAACGCACCTCCCCGTCCGTTGCCACCTTCAGGGGATGCGGATGGCGCTGGCGCGGCCGCACCACCATGCGGCGGAAAGCGAAGTCGCGCACGCGCTCGGCGCCGCCGAGCTGCCCCAGCGCGCCGCGCAGCGCGAGCCAGAGCAGCGACGGCGTGCTCACGGGCTTCACCACCACGGCGGCCAGACGCCGCCGCTCGAGCTCCTGGGCTTCGGGCAAGCCGACCCGCTCCAGCTGCAACGCGTTGTTGCCGACGAACAGCGCCGGAGTGCGCACCACCTCCCGCTCGTGATCGAGCTCGATCTCCAGCGTCAACTGCCGGTGATGCTGGGCGAGGCTGCGCAGCCCGGACCAGAACGCCACCGTTCTGTAACGCCCGTAGCGGCGCTTGTCCGCCTCCCGCTGCTCCAGCAGCTCCGGATACAGACCGAGGCTGGCGTTGACCAGAAACACATGTTCATTGAGCTGCCCGACCTGGGTCGGGGCCAGCTCCGAGTCGAGCAGGGAGAGCGTGGCCTGCCGCACGTCGAGCGGAATGCCGTGAGCGCGCGGCGTGTAGTTGAACGTGCCCTGGGGCACGATGCCGAAAGGCCGCTCGCTGGCGAGCGCCGCGCCGGCCACGGCATTGATGGTACCATCGCCGCCCGCCGCGACCAGCACGCCGTTTTCCCGCACCGCCGCTTCCGCGGCGCGCTCCGCCAGCGGCCGCAGCTGGCTCGGGTCATGGATCACGAAGAATTCGTGACGGCGCTGCCGGGCGGAGAGGATCTCGTGCATCTCCGCCTGTGCGGTGGGCCCGTCCTGGGAGCCCGAAGCGCAGTTGAACACGATGAACAGAGGATCGTCGGGAACAAGCATCGGTTCCCCGCAAGCAAGAATCGCGCGCAGGGAGCAGTTGGCCACGAGCCGTCTCCACGAGGCGGGGGACGGGTGACCGCACCGCCCGTGAGACGCCCGGGCGGCCAAGATGCCACAGCGGGGCGTCCCTGGGCGGGCACGGGTGCAAGGACTAGCTCGCCGCCTGAGGTTTTGCGGGCGGCGGAGCGAGGCGGCGAACGGTCCCTGTCTTGCGCCCCGGACGCTGCCATTCCGCGAGCACCGACTCGCTGATGGCTCCGTCGAGCGCGAAGAAGTTCACCTCTCCCGTGCGCACATCATACAGCCCGCCGACGATGGCGAGCTTGCCCTCGCGCACCAGCGCGTCGAGAGCACCGCTCTGCTGACGGATCACCGCCATGGTACGCTGCACGTTGCGGCGCGCCACTTCGTCGACGTAGCTCTCGCGCAGGCCGCTGCCTGAGCCCGCCGCCACCGGCGCCGGCAGCTCGTGGTCCATGGCGCGCTGGATCTCGCTGATCAACACGTCGAGGTGGGTGCAGCCCATGGCTTGCTCCGCGCTCTGCCCCTTCTGTGCCAGCTCCACCGCGGCCCTCACGGCTCCACAGCTGGTGTGCCCCAGGACCAGGATCAGCTTGGCCCCCGCCACCAGCGTACCGAACTCCATGCTGCCCAGCACCTTGTCGCGCGCGATGTTGCCGGCGATCCGGATCACGAACACGTCGCCGATGCCCAGATCAAAGATCAGCTCGGCGGGCGTGCGGCTATCGATGCAGCTGAGGACCACGGCCATGGGCGACTGGCCGCGCGCCGTGGCGTTCACCTGCCGCACCAGATCGCGCGTCAGGCGCTGCCCGCTCTGGAAGCGTGAGTTACCTTCGCGCAAGATCTGCAACACCTGCTCGGGAGTGAGCGCATCGCGCACGTCGCGCGAGGAATAGTCGACGTACTGGATCTGATCCTCCAGGCGCGGGTAGCGATCCTTGAAGCCGATGCAGCTCACGTCGATCGCATGTGCGGGGGCGTACTTGCCCTTGAAATCCTCGAGCAGGTCGAGGATATCGGGGTCGATGTAGTCGGTGTTGCGCGCGTCCACCAGCACGTGACCGCCCTGAGGCACGCCGTGGAGAGCTCGCTCCAGCGCGGCGCGATTCAGAAAGCTCACCTGGTTCGAGAGCTCGATGCGCAGCACGTCGCCGGTGATGTGCTTCTCCAGCACACGGCGCAAAGGCCGGCGGAAGTTGCTGTGGAGAATGAAGCCCACCGCCACCACCAACCCGATCGCGATGCCCTTCAGCAGATCCGTCGCCAGGATGCCGGCGACCGTCACCGCAAAGGGCAGAAATTGTGGCCGGCCTTCGCGCCACAGCTGCTGCACCAGCTGCGGGCTGGCCAGCTTGAAGCCGGTGGTGATCAGGATCGCCGCCAGGCACGCCAGCGGGATCTGGTTCAGCAGGCGGGCTGCAAACAGCACGCAGCCGAGCAGCAGCGCACCGTGCAGGATGGCGCTGCGCCGCGTTTCATTGCGGGCGTTGATGTTGACCGAACTGCGCACGATCACGCTGGTCACCGGCAGGCCGCCGATCAGGCCCGAGATCAGGTTGCCCACGCCCTGCGCGCAGAGTTCGCGGCTGGGCGGCGAGTGGCGCTGCCTGGGGTCCAGGCGATCGACGGCTTCGAGATTGAGCAGCGTCTCGAGCGAGGCGACGACGGCCAGCGTGAGGGCGGCGCCGTAGACCGCCGGGTTCGACAGCCCGGACCAGTCGGGGGTCTGAAGCAGTCGGAGCGCGGACTGCGCGTCTTCGGCGACGGGGACGCGGACGAGGTGGCCGGCGCGCAGCGCCCATTCGGGCAGCATCGCCGCGAGGCACTGATTGACGAACACGCCCAGTGCCACCACCACGAGCGGAGCCGGCAGCAGACTCTTCTTCAGGCGAGGGCTGCGATCCCAGCCGACGAGGACAGCGATGGAGAGCAGCCCGATCAGCGCGGCTCCGGGCTGAATGCCCAGGTTCGAGAGCAGACCTTCGGCGCTGCCATCAGAGAGCCCGAACACGTGCGGTACCTGCTTGAGAATGAGTAGCAAGCCGATCGCGGCGAGCAGGCCCTTGATCACGCTGGAGGGAAAGAAGGCCGCGATGAAGCCCAGACGCGCCAGGCCGAGCACGATCTGGATCGCACCCGCCAGCAGCGTGGCGAGCAGCACCGCCTGGAAGGAGCCGAGCGAGGCGATCTCGGCCGCTACGATCGCGGTGAGGCCGGCGGCAGGCCCGGCGACGCTGGTGTGCGAGCCGCTCAGCACACCCACGACGAGGCCACCGACGATGCCGGCGAGCACCCCGGAGAACAACGGCGCGTTGGAAGCGAGCGCGACGCCGAGACACAGCGGCAATGCGACGAGAAAGACGACGACGCCCGCCGCCACGTCGCGGGCGAGCGGGCCGAGCTGGACTGGAGTTTTCATGCTGGAGAGACTTCATGGGTAGGCAGACAAAGGGATCCCGAACGCGCGCGGGAAGGCGCACGGCACACCACGGCGCGCGGCGTGAATGACGAAGGGTCGCGATGCCGCGCGCAGCGGCGCGGCTCGAGAACGAACAGAGTCGGCACGCGGGCAAGCCTCGAGCGGCGCAACGGCTCGGGCACACTGCCGCCGCATCGCGATCGAGCGCTTGAAAGCGCTGCCCGGCGCTGCGCCGGGCGTGGAGCAGCTCAGGCCCTGGGCGGCTTGAAGGGTCCGTCGAGCGCGGTGGGGCGAGCGCCCACGCCTGCGCCGGCATTGAGGCGCTTCGAGCCTTCGCTCGCCTGCTGGAGCGCCAGCACCGGGAGCAGCGCACACTCGCTATCGCACAGGTCATCGAGCGGGCCGTCCTGCTCGAGACCATTGGAGTCGCCGCTGGGTGCACCGGATGGCTCACCTTCGCTCGGCGACGCGCTGGCGGGACTCCAGCGATTCTCCTGGGCGAAGCCCTCCGCAGCGACTGCCAGGGATCCGGCGCTCACCAACACGGTTCTCACCAACACGGTTCTCACAAACACAGCGCGTGCGACGCCCAGCTGAACGAACAGCGCGAGCACGAGCAGCGAAAGGCGAGACCACACCCTCGGCATCGCAGCGTTGCTAGCGCATTGCAGCATGCGAAGTCCAGCGCTTTGCCGCTGACCAATGCACACATCGCGCGCGACACATGCGTCGCTCGAACGGTTGGTCAGCGTTCTATGAGTGCACCGCGAACGATGCGCTACCGCGTCAGGTGCAGCCCACCATCAGCTCCAGCACCACCTTCGAGCGGTCGCCTCGCCACACGGTGTTCCCGGTCCACCAACAATAGGCCTCGAGCGCGTCCGGATCGCTGCTGGAGAAATCGTACGTCCCGGGCTGTTCGAGCCAGAAGACAGCGACGCCGTCGACGTCGGTGCGCTCGACCGCCTCGAGCACAGCCCCCTCGCGAGACGTGGCACCGCCCCCTTGCCATTGGGGCAGCCAGGTGGCCTCGACCGTCCAGCCTCCGAGCGGTTTCGTCGCGAGGCCGAGCACCGCGTCGTCCGGCTCGGTGCCGCCCTCAAAGTGCAATTGAACGCTCACGCGATGGAGCGAGTCTGCGTTCGGGGGCGGCGTGTGCACCACGTCCGACCCTGGTGGCGGAGGTGGAGGCGGGTCCCGCGTGGCGCCGCCGCACGCGACGAGCAGGCATCCCAGAATGCAAGGACGGTACGACGCGCGAGTCACGCAGCCAATTAGAGCAAAGCAGCCAGGTCTGGACAAGCTCGATGCGGGCAGTTTCGAGCAGCGCTGGAGCGCGCCTGAGCGGTGCTCGCTGGCGCGAGTAGCTCGAGGGGAGCGCGACTGCTATCATTTACAATGGCGCGTTCTCTTGCGCTTCCCTACAGCGGCACATGAGCACAGACGCCGATTTCATCTATTGGATCACACGGTCGGCGGCTGGCATGCGCCAGCCGGGGCTCCACGGTGATTTGCGCCTGGATCTCCAGGCGGTGCGCCGAGCCGGCATCGGTATGCTGATTTCGCTCACGCCCGAAGCCGTTCCGGCACGCGACCTGTTGGCGTACAACATCAAGGGTCGGCACTTCCCGATCGTCGGCATGGGGGTTCCGCTCCTCGATCCAACGCTGGCGCTGTGCGAGGAGCTCTCCCAGGTACTCCGTGGGGGATCCAAGATCGCATTTCACTGCATGGCCGGTGTTGGCCGTACCGGAATGATGCTGGCCTGCCACCTCGTTTCGCGCGGCATCTCCGCGAGCGATGCGATCGTCCGCGTGCGAGAGCGCATCCCGAGAGCCATCCAGACGTCGGGGCAGGAAGCGTTCGTGCACCGTTTCGCCGAGGCATCGAGCCCGCGAACGGTCCGCAGGCTCTGAGCTCGGGTCGCCTCCGCGCGGCCCGGGCTCGGCGACACGCACGGGCCTATCTCTGTTCCAGGACTCGACATGCGATCGCGTGCCGACGCCTTCCGTGCGCACTGGCGGGTACCCGGCGTTGGGCCACCCGTTCGAGCACGGGCGCGGCATAGCGGAGCTCCGCGCGCGCTTCTGGCAAGTCCATCTCACTCAACGC
>DASTRX010000131.1:0-18059 GCA_035760985.1 Polyangiaceae bacterium | reverse complement strand
GCGTTCAAAGACGCAAATCAACAAGGGGGCCAAAGGCAGGACAGCCATGCGTAAGATAGCACTCGATCTGGGAGCAAAGGAGACCACGTATTGCGAGGTCCGGGACGGGAAGGTCGTGGACCGCGGCACGGTCAGAGAGATGGCCTCGCTGGTCTCCGTGCTCGGACCCGAGCGGCCGCCGGCGACGGTGGCGTTCGAGGCGGGCCGGCAGGCGTGGTTCGTGCATGACCTGTTGGTCGACTGGCACAACGACGTGATCGTCGTCGATACGACCCGCGTCAAACAGCTGGGTGTCGGACAGCACGGGCGCAAGACCAATCGTATCGACGCCGAGACCTTGGCGCGCGCCGTGGAGCGAGGCGGCATCCCAATGGCCCACGTGCTGTCGCCCGAGCGCCGGGAGCTCCGGCAAATCCTGGCCGTGCGGCGCACGCTGGTGGAAACTCGAGCAACCTTGGTGACGACGATCCGGGGATTGGTGAGCGAGCAAGGCGGCAAACTACCGAGCTGTTCGACGCAGCATTTCGTGCGGCGTGTGCGCGAGCAGAGCCTCGAACCCAAGATTTCAACCCGCATCGAGAGCCTGCTGAGCGCGAGGGCCTCCATGGCCAGTCGACCTCGGCCGACAGAGCCCGTTGCGGCGATTGCGCCTGACCCAACCTTTCTCGGATACCCCCAGATGCGCCGGAATCATCGCTGACCTTCACAAAGGTCGATTCCTCGAGTGCGCATAGTTGGTTGAGACTAGCTCGCCTTTCAAACGCCCCCAGACGCCCCGTCCCCATTTCAAAAAACGATTCCACCCGGTGGGGCCAAACCCGCCCATCGGAACAGGAGAAGTCCATTGCCCCTTCGCAGCTCAGCCCAGTCCCAAGCCAGAAAACAGTCCTCGCCCGATCGCGGAATCACCGAAAAAACTGTTGAAGTCTAGCCCGACTCATAGTCGGAGGCCCGGCCAAAATCCCCCGAAAGCACCTGCCAGGCGAGCAGGTAGGCTGCGATTCCAGGGCCGCGCGCTTGACGCTACCGCTGCTTTGTTGCACGCGACCAGCCCATGCACGAGGAATCTCCGCTCCTGCCCGTCACTGTCATCTCCGGCTTCGCAGGCGCGGGAAAGAGCAGCCTCGTGCAGCACCTGGTGGCGCAGGCGCAGGGCCGGCATGTGCACGTGCTGGCCCATGACGAGCTGGGGGCGGCGCAGGGCTGCCTGTGCTGTAGCCTGCGGGACGATCTGCGCGAGGAGGTGCGGCGGCTGGCGCAGGACGGCCACTGCGATTACCTGCTGATCGAGTCCGGGGCCGTGGCGGAGCCGCAGCCGCTGGCGGAGCTGTTCAGCTTCGAGGACGAGCACGGGCAGAGCCTGTCCGACGTGGCGCGGCTCGATACGCTGGTCACCGTGGTCGATGCCGAGAGCTTTCTCGCCGACTGGCAGAGCGAGGACGATCTGCGAGCGCGGAGCGCCGCCCTCGATGAAGGGGACGAGCGATCCGTGTCCGACGTGCTGGTGGAACAGATCGAGTTCGCCAACGTGCTGGTGCTGAGCAAGCTGGATCGCGTGGCCGCACAGGACGCCGGCCGCATCCAGGCGCTGCTGCGGCAGCTGAATCCGGAAGCGCAGATCGTCGTCGCACGTCAGGGCGCCGTGCCGATCGAGGCCGTCATGGACACGGGTCTGTTCGAGTTCGAGCAGACCGAACAGGCGCCGGGCTGGCTCGCGGCGCTGCGCGGCGATCCGGCGCCCGCGGATGAAGAGCACGGCCTCGGCCGCTTCGTGTACCGGGCTCGCGTGCCCTTTCATCCGCAACGCTTCTGGGACTTGCTCTCGGACACGGACACCTGGAGCGGGGTGTTGCGTTCGAAGGGGTTCTTCTGGCTGGCCACGCGCATGGGCGTGTCGGGATTGTGGTCGCACGCGGGCGGATCGGCGATGTGTGAGGCGGCCGGAAGCTGGTATGCCGCGCTGCCGCTCGGCGAGTGGCCCGAGGATCCGGAGCACGCCGAGCAGATCCGCGAGGACTGGCAGGAGCCCTGGGGAGATCGACGCCAGGAGATCGCCTTCATCGGTGTGGAGCTGGATGAAAGCGCGATCCGTGCCAAGCTGGACTCCGCGCTGCTCACCGAGCAGGAGCTGGCGGGCGGCCCGAGCCAGTGGGCGGAGCTGAACGATCCGTTCCCCGACTGGCCCGGGCACGAGCCCGCGCCGGAGGCACCCGGGCGATCCCCAGAAAATTAGCCGCTCAGGAGATCGATACGCCGACCTGGGAGCGCGCGCTGTATAGCTCCCAGAATTTCTCGGCGACGCTGCGGGCCTCGAGCGTGGCATTCCCCTGATCCCAGGGTGTGCCCTTGACCAGGCCGAGCACCATCACCTCGCCCACGTAGATGCCTTCCGGCTTCAGCTTTTGCGCCAGCACGCGCACCAGCTTGTGCTTGGCGGAGTTGGCGACGGCCAGGCCCATCGCGTTCCACTGGACCGCCAGCGTGTCGACCTGATCGTCGAACAGCCCGAGCCCGCCGTTGGTGACCAGCAGCGCCGCGTCCTTCTGCTGACGCAGATCGGGCAAGGCGGCGCGCAGCGTGGCGAGCAGGGACGTGATCGGGATCTCGAACAGAGCGCGCACTTCGGCGAGATCGGCGCTGAGCAGGTCGCCCGCGCCTCCGCCGTAGGCGTTCCAGTGCACCACGCTGAGCGGGCTGAGCTGGCGGCGCACGCTCTCGATCAGCGCCGGGATCCGCGCAGGGTCGGACAGATCAGCCGGGAACGCAGCGGCCTGGATGCCCTTGGCCTGCAGCGCTTGCGCGCCCGCCTGCAAGCGTTCCGCGTTGCGGGCGACCAGAGCGATGGAGAATCCTTCTTTGCCGAACTTCTCGGCGACGGCCGTGGAGATGCCGGGACCGAAGCCGGCGACGAGTAGGGTCTTGGACATGAAGCAGCGCTAAGGCAGGCGCTCGCGCGCAGCAAGCCCCGAGCAGTGCGGGTCCGCCCCGGAGCAGCCCGTGAGTTTCAGCGGGCCACGGGCGCGCCGCTCGAGGGGTATGTCGTCCGGCTCGCCGCTGGGGTATACGTGGCGGTATGAGCCCCGCCCGAAATGCCAAGGATAAACCCCGCCGGTCTCGTTCCAACGGCGCGAGCGGCGGGGCTGGCGCGGCCCCGCGCATTCCCGCGGGCAGGCTGCCGGACCTCGCGCCCTTGACGGACGACGAGCTGGCGGCGCTGATTCGCCTGGCGGAGCTCGAGCTGTCCGCACGGCGCGACAAGAAGCGCGCGGCCTTCTTCAGCAACCTGCGCGAGCAGGCGCGAGCGCTGGGCGTGGCCCCCGAGGAGATCGCGGCCGAGCTGGGGCGAAAGAACGCCAAGCCCCCCGCTACTGCCGCCAAGGGATTCGACCGCCGCGCCACGGTGGCGCCGAAATACCGCAATCCGGAGAACCCGTCGGAGACCTGGGCGGGGCGTGGGGTCAAGCCGCGCTGGATGCAGGCCCTGCTCGCGCGCGGGAGGAGCATGGACGACTTCAAGATCGCGCCCTGAACGCATGGCGGTGCGGATCGAAGACTATGCGCTGATCGGCGACACGGAGACCGCCGCCCTGGTCGGTCGCGATGGATCGATCGACTGGATGTGTGTGCCGCGCTTCGATTCCGGGGCGTGCTTTGCGGCCCTGCTCGGCGACGCCGGGCACGGGCGCTGGTCGATCGCGCCGTGCGAGCCGCCCGCGAGCCCCGTCGAGCGGCGCTACCTGCCGGGCTCGCTGGTGCTGGAGACCAGCTTCCGCAACTCCCAGGGGCGGGTGCGCCTGATCGATTGCATGCCGCCGCGCGATCGCATCCCGGATGTGGTGCGCATCGTCGAGGGGGTCGAGGGCGAGGTGCGCCTGCGCATGGAGCTGGTGATCCGCTTCGACTACGGCTCGATCGTGCCCTGGATGCGCCGGCTTCCCGACGGTCGCCGGCTGGCCATCGCCGGCGCGGATGCGCTGGTGTTGCAGTCGGGGGTCGAGCCGCACGGCGAAGGCCTGGCAACCGTGGCGGAGTTCGTGGTGCGCCCCGGCGAGCGCGTCCCGTTCGTGCTCGCCTGGCACCCCTCGCACGAGCCGCCGCCTGCGCGGATGGACGCTGAATCGGCGCTGCGCGACACGCTGCTCTGGTGGCAACGCTGGTCCAGGCGTTGCTCCTATCGCGGTCCCTGGCGGGAGGCGGTGCTGTCCTCGCTGATCACCCTGAAGGCGCTCACCTACGAGCCCACGGGCGGCATCGTGGCGGCGGCCACCACCTCCTTGCCGGAGATGCCCGGCGGCGTGCGCAACTGGGACTACCGCTACTGCTGGCTGCGCGACGCGACCTTCACGCTCTACGCGCTGACCTCGGCGGGCTATCACGCCGAGGCGCGCGCCTGGCGCGAGTGGCTGTTGCGCGCCGTCGCGGGCGATCCCGCCAAGCTGCAGATCATGTACGGGCTCGCAGGCGAGCGGCGGCTGAGCGAGTATGAGATCGAGTGGCTGCCGGGCTACGAGGGCGCGCGTCCGGTGCGCGTCGGCAACTCCGCGGCGCATCAGCTCCAGCTCGACGTCTACGGCGAGGTGATGGATGCCCTCCATCCCGCTCTCGATCCTGCGCAGCGCCGGCAACAGCCGCACGAGCCCGCGGCCTGGGATCTGCAGCGAGCCTTGCTCGATTACCTGGAGGGAGGCTGGGCTCAGCCCGACGAAGGGCTGTGGGAGGTGCGCGGGCCGCGGCAACAGTTCACGCACTCGAAGGTGATGGCCTGGGTCGCCTTCGACCGCGCCATCCAGGCGGTCGAGAGCGCGGGCTTGCCGGGGCCCGTCGAGCGCTGGCGCGAGCTGCGCGCCCAGATCCATGAGCAGGTGTGCGAACGGGCCTGGAACAGCGAGAAGCGCGCGTTCACGCAGGCGTATGGCTCGACGCACCTGGACGCGAGCCTGCTCTTGCTGCCGCAGGTGGGCTTCCTGCCCGCCAGTGATCCGCGCATGGTGAGCACGGTCGCGGCGATCGAGCGCGAGCTGCTGAGAGACGGCCTGGTGCAGCGCTACGTCACCGCGGGCCAGGACGGCCTGCCCCCGGGCGAGGGCGTGTTTCTCGCGTGCAGCTTCTGGCTCGCGGACTGCTACGCGCTGCTGCAACGCACGGACGACGCCCGGCGCCTGTTCGAGCGCCTGCTGGAGCTGCGCAACGATGTGGGGCTCCTGGCGGAGCAATACGACCCGGTGAGCGGGCGCCAGCTCGGCAATTTCCCGCAGGCGTTCTCGCACGTCGGGCTGATCAATACGGCCTTCAACCTGTCCCAGCAGCAGGCGCAGCCCGCGCGGCAGCGGCAGCGGAGCTAGACCCGCTGCCGAGCCGCCGCGAGGCCGTCGTCAGGGATGGGCGGCGGGCACTCCTGTGGTGGAGCCGCGCCGCGCGCTGCCGAGCCCATTCCTGCTCCCTGGCGCTGCAGCCGCGCAGTCAGCATTGCGGTCCGGCCCGGAGCTGCTCATCATCCAGCAATGAGCGTCCCTGGTTACATCATCCGGCTCGCGCACAGGCCGGAGCTGCCTGCGGTGCACGAGATCGAGCGCCGGGCGCGCGCGGCGCTGGCGCGGCGAGCCGAGGCGTTCGGCAAAGGCTCCGACGCCGCCTCCGATGCGCGCCCGCTCGAGGAGCTGACCATCGCCAACGACGACGGGCGCTTGTGGGTCGCCGCACACGACAGTGAGATCGTCGGCTTCGCGCTGCTCAGCGAGCTGGGGCTGTTCGCGCACCTGGAGGAGCTGGAGGTGTTGCCCGCGCACGGGCGCCAGGGGCTGGGCGCCGAGCTGCTGGAGGCGGCCTGTAGCTGGGCGGGCTCGCGCGGATTCTCGGCGGTCACCCACGCCGGCTTCCACGATCTGGAGTGGAACCTGCCATTTTACCTGCAGCGCGGCTTCGTCGAGGTGCCGCCGTCCGAGCTTCCGCCGGAGTTGCTCGAGATCGTGCGCCGGGACCGCCGTCAGCGCCTGGGCAGCGATCCGCGAGTGCTGCTGCAGCGCGACGTCTGAGCGAAGGGCCGGCGATCGGCTGGGCCGTGGCGGGTTGCGTCAGCTGGATCGCTCGCGCGCTCGGCCCTTACCTCGCGTGCTGCTGCGCCGTCAGTGCCCCGTGGGCGGAGCTGGCTCTGCTCCTGAAGGGGATGCAGCATGGGAACTTCACGGCGATGCGCGGGCTACCAGATTTCATGGCTGCTGCTCGCGGGGCTCGCGTCAGCCTGTACCGTCAGCGTCGAGCCCGGCGCGATCGTGATCGATCTGCCCAGCACCGGCGGCAGCGCGGGGCAGGGCGGGGGCGGCGCGGGTGAAGCCGGCAGCGCGGGCGAGGCGGGCTCTGGGCAACAGCCCGACGGCGGTGCGCCGAGCTCCGATTGCAGCGTGTGGTTCGTCAGCCCCTCGCCAGCAGCGCTGCCGTTGACGTTCGGACCGGGCGACGATCGCGACGGCACGCCGTGCGGCGCCAGCTTCGCCACCGACGTCGTGGTGGCCTCCAGCGGAGTGTCCGTGACGCTGTTCGTCGACGGCGCACCCTGGGCGGCGCAGCTGGTGAGCGGCGCGTCGAGCAGCTTCGACGGCGTGCTGCTCGGCACGCGCGCCCCGGCGCTCAGCACGCTGCGCGCCGTGGCCACCATGTCCGACGGCAGCACTTGCGAGGCGGCGCTGCGATCGCTGGGCGTCGATTGCGAGGGGCCCAGCTGCACGCTGAGCGGGCCCAGCAGCGCCGCGCTGAGCGACGCCGACGACGCGGCTCCGGGCACGGCAGGGCTGCAAGCGAGCTTCTCGCTGCACACCGACCCGGACAACAGCGGCACGGAAGCACGCTTGATCTTGAACGGGGACGCGGACGCCGCGCTCACGAGCACATTTCAGGGCGACACGCTGACCTTCGCGAACGTGACGCTGGCGGAAGGACCCGCGCGCACGGTGCAGGGCGAATGTCGGGACTCGTCGGGTAACGTCACACGCTCGGCGATCGCCACCTGGTCGGTGGCGCTGGCGGCCTGTCAGGTCGCGATCGTTTCGCCGGCGCCGGGCAGCGATCCGCTCAGCCTGGGCCCGAGCGATGACCAGGATGGCGAAGCCTGCGGCACGGACTTCACCACCAGCGTGGACGTCGAGACCAACGCGGCCAGCCTGGCCTTGCTCGTGGACGGGCAGCCAGTGGACACGCTCGGCGTCAGCGGCTCGAGCGCGCACTTCGAAGGCGTGGTCCTGGGCACGCGAGCTCCCTCCACCAGCACGATCAGCGTACAGGCCACGATGGCCGACGGCCGCACGTGCGTGGCCACGCGCGAGCAGCTGGCGGTCGACTGCGAGGGCCCGAGCTGCTCGCTGGTGGCCGCCAGCAACAATCCCTTCTTCAACCTGGCCAACGACGAGGACCTCGGTTCCCCGGGCCTGCAGACGAGCTTCCGCGTCGACAGCGACGCGGACAGCCTCGGGCAAGACGCGCGGTTGATCGTCGATGACGACGAGGCCGCTGCGCTGACCAGCGCCTTCGACCTCGAGGGGGGTGGCGCCAGCGCCAGCTTCGCGGCGGTGACCCTCGCGGAAGGTCCGCTGCGCACGGTGCGGGCCGAATGTGAAGACGACCTCGGCAACGTGACCCGCTCCGCGACGCTGAGCTGGGCGGTCGATCTCACCCCCTGCGCGATCGAGATCGACAGCGTCGCGGCCGACGCCGATCCGATCACGCGTGCGCTCGATCAGTCTCCGCTCAGCCCCGACATCCAGGTGGACGTGGTGGGCCGCGTGACGGGCAGCGGCTGCACGGGCGTGCGCGTGGGGGTCTGCGGCCAGCCGCTGGGCGGCTTCTCCGGCAGCGCGATCGTGGGCGGCGACTGGACCTTGCCGGTGACGCTCGCCGACCTGAGCGGTCCCGGCGAAGTCTGCGCGCAGGTGCAGGATGACGCCCAGAACGTGGTCGAGGCGCGCGTACCCGTCCAGGTGCGCGGCGACGACCCGATCGTCGTGATCGCGTCGCCTCCGGACGGTACCCAGCTCAACCGGCTGGGCACGAACGGCGCGCTCGCCGATCTGACGCCCGACAGCGCGAGCTGCGAGCTGACCGTGGAGGTGAACTGCACGGACCCGGGCAGCGCCGTCGCGCTCAGCGTCGATGGCACGCCCTTGCCGCAGCAAGCGCTGTGCCTGGAGAACAGCAACCTGGCGCCGCCGCTGCGCGGCACGGCGACCTTCGACGCCGTCAGCCTGAGCGAGCTCGCCAGCGTCCATACCCTGGTCGCGCAACAGATCGTCGCGGGCCTGGTGGGCAGCTCGGCGGCCGTCACCGTCAACAGTGACTGCGCTGCTCCCGCGCTGAGCTTTGCGCAGCCGCTGTGCGGTGGCCAGCTGCATCTCGTCGATGACGACACGCAGCCGGGCATCACCGGGCTGCAGCACGACGTCGTGGTGAGCAATGGCGGTGTGGCCGACGTCTCGCTCACCGTGATGCGATCGGCAAGCTCGCAGAATCTGAGCGCGAGCGGAGACCAGGCCAGCACCAGCTTCGCCAACGTGAGCTTCGGCGGCCCGGGCGACGTCACGCTCAGCGCCAGCGCCAGCGATGCGGCGGGCAACGTGGGCGAGGCGAGCTGCCGAATCACCGTGGTGGTGGAACCGACGGTCAACGTGCTCGCGCCCAGCGTGCAACAAGTTTTGACCACGGCGAACGATTGCGTCCCTGCAGGTGGTGGTTTTGGCGTCACCGTCAGCGGAACCACCAGCGCCGCGCCGGGCAGCAGCGTTCAGGTGGCCATCGGTGGGGCCGCGGCCGTGGCGCTCGGCAGCGTCGTGGCCGGCAGCGGCGGGCTGAACACGTTCAGTGGTTGCGTCGGCATCCCCGAGGGCGTTAATCAAACCATCAGCGTGACCGTGACGGAGGATCCCAACCCGCCCGGCAACAACACCGTGCTCGTGAGCGTCGACACGCGCGCGCCGACGGACCCCGTGCTGGCGCCGCAGGTGGCGATCACGAACCGCCGCGCGGGTCGCGTGACCTTCAGCTGGGATCACGTGGAGGACGCGGACGGCAGCCCGCTCGCGGGCTACGACCTGCACTGTGCGGCTTCTCCGATCACGGACGAGGCTGGCTGGAGCGCGGCGCGTTCGCTGACGGTCGACACCGCCGGCGCGCCGCTCGGCTCGCCGCCGGCGTCGGAGCTGATCCCGAGCCCCTCGTGCACCGGGAACGCCTGCCGCTCCTTCCGCCCCGGCACGACCGAGTTCTGCGTGATGCGCGGGCGCGACATCGCGGGCGCGCTCACTCCGCTCGACGGCTCCAACGACAACGTCGCGGTCAGCGTGCCGTTCGTCGAGACGCCGTTCACGACTGTGCTGAACGGCAACTCGAGCTTTACCAACGTCGTGGGCCTGGGGGACGTCAACGGCGACGGCTTCGAGGACCTGCTGTACGGCGTGACGCCGCTCGGTTTGCAGCTGTTCTTCGGCGGCACCAGTGTGGACACGAGCGCGGATGTCAGCTTCACCAACGGCGGCGTCTCCGCGTTCGGCGCGGTGCTCTCCAGCGTCGGCGACGTGAACGGCGACGGCATCGGCGACTTCGCCGCCAGCGCGCGCGCGTTGGGCGGCAACGCCGGCACCGTGTACCTGTTCTTCGGCAAGGCAACCAACAGCTGGCCCGCCAGCGTCAACGTCACCACGGGCGGGTGCGGCGCGGACGTGTGCCTGGTGGGCAGCGCGGCGGGTGCCTTCTTTGGCTGGGACATCACGGGCACCAACTTCGACGGCAACGGCCCCAGCGACCTGGTGATCAGCGCGCGCGCGGCCAACGGCGGCACGGGCGCGGTGTACGTGATCCTGGGCGGCAGCCAGCTCGACGTGGCGGCGGGCACGAGCATCAGCGTGCCCTCGGGCAACCCCAACGGTTTCGTGATCACGCCGCCCGCCAGTCGCAGCAACTTCGGGGTGGCGGTCGCGGCCGTGGGAGCCGGTGCCGACGGGCGCGGTGACCTCGCCATCGCCGCCAACGGCGCGGGCACGGCCAACGTCGCGGGGCTGTTCTACCTTCAGGGCGAGGCCTACCCCGCGGGCAGCAGCGGCCTGATCGCGCCCTCGGCGACGCCGATGCTGGAGGTCGCAGTCGGCAGCACCGGCGACTTCGGCACCCCGGTGCGTGCGATCGGCGATTTCGATGGAGATGGCCTGGGCGACCTGGCGCTGGGCCGCAGCTCCTCCGCAGGCACCGGCCTCGGCGCGGCCCAGCTCTTCCGCCGCAACGGCGCCATCTTCACTGCTGGCACCGGCTTCTTCTTCGACTTCGCGGCCACCGGAGTCGACAACGACTACGCCACCTACATCGCCACGGGCCTGCACCCGCTGCTCGGCAACGTCGGCGATCTCGACGGCGACGGGCGCAGCGAGCTTGCCATCGGCTCGCTCCAGGGCGCCACCGGCGGCAGCATGGCCCTGTTCTATGGCGAGCAGACCATCACCGGGCGCTTGCGTGGCAACGCTGATTTCACCCTCAGCGCCGGCGCGACCAGCCTGCTGGTGCCCAACTTCGTGGGCGACTTCGACGGCGATGGCTTCGACGATCTGGCGGTGGTCGACGGTGGCGCCGGCGCCGATCGCATCATCCTGCTGCACTGAAGCCCGGAGCCCGGGCTCCGCGCTGCGCGGGCTCGGCGCTGCGCGGGCTCCGCGCTGCGCGAACCCGACGTCATCGCATCGACGCAACGGCGATGGTGATGGCGTCGGGGGCGGAGCGATCGCTCACAAGCCGTAGTCCCGTCGGATCTGATCAAACTCGGCGAAGTCCGCCGCGTTGGCGGTGAAGCGATCGCCCTGGCGGCTGAACAGCGCGGCCCCCCATGTGCCCGACTGCGTCGGTTCCCAGAAGAACGTCCCGCGGCCGCGGCCATCGGGCAGCTCGCGCATGATGTCGTTGAGCAGGCGCCGCTGCGGATTGTACTCGGCGATCGCGAAGCTCAGCGCCGGGAAATTCTCGGCGAGCTGCCCGAGCGTGGCGCGCCACGCGCTGGAGGGGCCCTGAAAGGCCTCGTACGCCGAGAGCCCCAGCACGTCGAACGCCACGCCGCGCTGCTGAGCATTGCGCACCCAGCTGCTCACGCCCGCCACGCTCTCCGTGTTCTCGATGTGCAGCATCACCTGGATCGAGGGGTCGACGCTGCGCACGCCGCTGATGCCGGCGCGCAGCAACGCGGCCAGGTTGTCCCAGTTGTTCTGGCTGCCGTTGACCGCCTGGTTGACCACCGAGTTATTGCCGTAGCAATCCGTGTTGGCCGTCGGCACGTGGATCAACAGGCCCGGCGTGATCTCATTGCCCACCTGGACCATGTCGGGCCGCGCGCCCGCGGCCACCAGCGCCGCGACCACATCGACCGTATAGGCCCGGACCTGCTCGGCGAGCGCGTCGATCGAGGTCAACCCGCGCCAGGCTTCGGGAATGACCTGCTTGCCGGGGTCCGCCCAGGTGTCGCTGTAATGGAAATCGAGCAAGAGGCCCATGCCGGCCGCCTTGACCTGCTGCGCGAAAGCGACGGTGTGAGCCTTGTCATCGTACGCTTCCGCCTTTTGCTGGCAGCCCGACCCCGACGCATAACCATACTGCGCGAGCGGGTCCACGAAGGTGCGCAGCCGGATGTAGTTGAAGCCGTGGCTTTGCAGCAGGGCGAGCAAGCTCTTTTGCTGGCCATCGGTGTCGATGTAGAGCGCACCGCCGTCGATCGCCTCATCGGCGCTGGAAATGTCGGCGCCCAGGATGAAGCCCGCGAAGGGCTGGGCGCCGGCATCGCTGCTCGGAGTGCCCGCGTCGGCGCTCGCAGCCGCGGGCGCGCCGGCGGCTCCGACCAGGCCGGTGGGCATGGCGTTTGTTTCGCTGTTGCTGGCGGCGGCAGCACCACCGGCGCCGGGCGCGCCCGGCGGCTCCGCTCCTGCAGACGTGCCCGCGCTGCCCGCGGCGCCTGGCTGCGCCGGAACGGTCTGCTTCACGACGCTGGGCTGTTCCTCGCTGGAGCACCCCAGGCCAAGGGCAGAAATGAGCAGCAGGAAATTGCCAGTTCGTCCGAGCATGACCAGTACCTTTGCGCCGTGCTGCGCGGCCCTACTATGTGCGCGAAGCGCCGGGAGAGGCAATGTGCATTCCCACGGTACAGAGAATCGATTCGACTGCTCTGCCGCCCAGCCCCACTGGGGCCACTGGCTGCCGCTGCCCGTGCCGAGCCGCCGGTGGGCCCGCGCATCCGGCGAGTGCTCCGCGCGATCGAGGCCAGCTCACCCCGCGCGACGGGCGCTGCCGAGCTCGGCGTGATCGCGGGCCTCTCGCCCTCTCGCCTCGGCGTCCTCTTCCAGAAACACACGGGCATGTCCTTGCTGGCTGGGTCCAGCGCGTCCGCCTGCGCATCGCGCAGCTCACCTTGCAGCAAACTCCGCTGCCGCTCGCCGAAGTCGCCGAACGAGCCGGCTTCCAGAGCCCGTACTCCTTTTCCAACTGGTTCCTCGAATACGACCGCGCAGCAAGTCGACCCAGCGAGCGGAAGTGAGCGCGGCGCCGGCGGCTCGACGTCGAGCCAAGCCGGAGACCCGCAAGTCTCGAGGGTGCCGCGCGTAAGGGCTCGGCCCCACCCGGTCCCTGCCGACTCCAGAATATGCCCACTGCCCGGCGCGTCGATCCAGACGGCCGGGGGCGCGTCAGCGGTGGGCGTACTCCGTGAAGACGTAGTCGCGCGCCTTCACCGCCGAGTGGCACTCGACGCCGCATTTGGCGTCGTTCGCCTGCGGCGGCTTGTCTGCCGTGGTGCCGGGACGGAACGTGTCCGACGCGGCGTCATACACGAACACGGCATAACCCCAGCCGCCGCCATCCGCGAAGCGCTTGCTATCCTTCACCATGAAGTCCACATCGCGCTGGGTGTCGGGTACATTCGGGCTGCCCGGGTAGTAGCTCTGCTTCGGTAGCCAGTGCACCTTCGCCATTCGCACCCCGTCGGGGAACGGCTTGCCATTGTCGGGAATACCTGCCTGGTACGCGGCGACCATCGCTGGATTGCCGAGGATCACGGCCATCGCCCTGTCGTTCTGGCTGACGGCGATCGTCTGCCAGCTCTCGTAGCCCTTGAACTCCGAGAAGGCGAGCCCGCCCGGCACCTTCAGCGCGTACTTGTCCTTGCTCTGAGCAGCCACCAGGGCAGCTCCGAACAGGGCGAGTGATAGGGTAGCGACGGCGATCGTCACGATGGGTTTGCGCTTCATCTGCCGCATGGAACCAGCAATGCGGGTTCGGGACCATTGGACCAAGGTGTTGGTTTTTCCCCCAAAGCCCCGCGCGCCGCACGAGCTCAGAGCAGGGGCCAGCGGCTGTACGGGAGCCCGGTCTCGGGATCGCGCGCCGGCCCCAGCGGGTGTATCCGGAGTAGCCGCTCGCTGAGATACTGCGCGAAGGTCTCCCGGTAGGAGGCGTAGCGCTGCGCGCCCAGGGTGCTCTCGACGTACCTCTGGTAGTCCTGAAAGGCGGCGAGCTTTGCCTCCGCGCCTTCGGCTCGCAAGTAGCGGATCGCCTCCTGGCCGCGCGTGAGGCGCTCGCGGACATCGGCCGCGAGCGCCAGAGTGGCGCTCGCACGCTCGCTCACCGCGGTCAGCAATGCCTCGTCGCCGTACGTGCTCGCCAGCCACTCCACGTCTGGCGCAGCGGGCCGGGGCAGCTCGAGCAGGGCAGGCACGGGGTTGATCGCGCCCGGCAGCAGACGCTGCAAGAGGCTCATGCGGAAGGTCTCGACCTGGATGGGGGCTGGCGCGATCTCACCGGGCGCGAGGCCCGCCAGCGCCGCTTCTTCGACGGGATTGCCGCGGCCTTCCACCCACGTCTGGATCGCTTCACAGCACAGGCGAGCACGCTCGAGCGCGAACAGGGAAGGGTCGGCGGGCAAGCGCGCGCGCAACCGCTCCAGCTCTGCGCGCGCCGTTTCCGCCGATGAGGCGGCGCCGCTCTGCGCGGCGGGATCGAAGTCCAGCTCGAGCGCCGCCTTGGCGAAGGTGCGCCTGGGTCGTAGGGGGGTGCGCAGCAGGATCTCGACGCCGAAGGGGCTGTCGAGCGGGGGGGCCACGTGACCGACGGCCACGCCCCGGAGCGAGGCGAGCTCGCGAAACCAGGGGGTCACTTCCTGCGTCGACCACTCGCCGAGGTCGCCGCCGCGCAGCGCGTCCCGGTGGTCCGAGTAGCGTTGCACGAGCGCAGCGAACTCGTCAGGGTGCTGCTCGAGCCGCGCGTGGAGCTCACGAGCGAGAGCCCAGGCGGCCGCGCGCGATCGTTCGGGCACCGTTCGGCGCGCGAGGTAGCGTTGCAGCCACGGCGCCTCATCATAGCCGATGATGATCCGTGCCCCGCTCAGCATCTCCGGCGCAGGCGGCGCATGGCGCACGACGACGTGGAACCCAAACTCGGTCTCGATCACGCGCGAGACCTCACCCTCCCCCAGCGCGGCGAAGGCGTCCAGGATCTCGGGCCATTGCGTCAACGTGAGCGCGCTCATTCCGCTGAGATCGCCGCCCAGATCGCGCGTCGCCACGTCGTCGGAGAGCTCGCGGGCGATGCGAGCGAACTCGCCTGGCTCGGTGCGCGCCCGCTCGGCGAGATCCTTGGCCAAGGAGAGAGCCTCCAGCCGGGTGCGCGCGGGATTTTCGGCTCGCGGCGTCCAGTCCGGCAGGTGGAAGCTCGCCACCTTCGGCGTCACATCCCGGTGCGAGATCTGGATATGGGCACCGAACACGAGCGCGCGCTCGAGCTCCTCGGGAGACGCGAGGCGCCAGCGACCTGCAGGATACGGCGTGACGCGCGATCGCTCGCCAGCGGCAGCGCGTTCGGCTGCCCCTGGAGCGCGCGACGGGACGCGGTCGGACTCGGCAGGCGACCGGCTGCGCTGACCGGTACAGGCCGACAGCAGGCACGCCATGAAGAGGTACCTGCCAAGGAAGCAACGGAGGTGGTCTCTGGACACGAGATTCGGGAACATGGGCAGCAGTTGGTGCTCGAATGAAGATGACTCGCCTTCAGCGCGTGCAGCGACGACGCGTCCGCCGGAGGAGGCCGCTGGCCTCCCCCGGCGCGCGTGCAGCGCCCCGGCAGAGAGAGGGCGGCGCTGGAGGGCGCGCGCGCTCATCCCGGAGCGGCGGCTTCAGCCCCCGGTCTGCGTGGTCTGGTGAAAGCCGACGGTCCGACGGCACGTCGGGCTGGTATGCGAGCCCGCACTCTGCCTGAAGGCCACGCAGCCGCCGATCGCCAGGCGATCGAGGTCGAAGCCCTGCGTCGTCACCGCCGTGACCTTGTTGTTCATCCTGGACACGCTGAGGGTGACGGCAAGGCCCTGCCCTGAGGCGATCCAGGCCGCGTTCGTGCCATTGCAGGACTGACGCGCGGGGACCTTCACCAGCTGGCTCGTGCAGGAGAAGACGTCCGCAGCGGACGCAACGGCGGGCACCAGCAGGCAGGCGAGGCCGCAGGAGATGCCAATCTTCTTGAGCATGTTCATGATTTCATCCTTGTTGTTCTGTTATGATTCCGGCAGCGCGCCTCGCGCTGCCGAAGACTTGCCGACGGGCGCTCTGGCTCAGGGTGCAGTCGAGCCGACGAGGCGCACCACGAGGTTGGAGGCGCCTGGGCTCACCGGCGTGAGCTCCCCCGTTCCGTAGGCACCTGCGGCAGACAGCGCGAGCTCTCCCGTTGCGAACGCCTCGAGCGCGAAGCGACCGTGGTCGTCCGTCAGCACGCTCGCGCTCGTGCCGAGCACTCCTGGCGGCTCCAACGCTGGATGCGCGCGCACCCACACGTCGGGCACGGGCTCGCTGTGCTCGTCGACGACGACGCCGCTGAGGCTCGCAGAAGTCGGAGCGCCGAGCTCGACCTGGACGATCTGCCCGTCGCGCTCGAGCCGCACCTCGGCGCCTTTCCCGGCTTCCGCTCCGAAGTGGACGTCATAGCGGCCGAGCTCGAGATCGCGGAAAACATAGCCGTCTGCCCCGGCTTCGGGGGAAAATGACCGTCCGCTCTCGAGTTGCGTGGCACGCAGCGGCGGCAAGCTCGCGCTCCCCTGGCGCTCGCGTACTGCGACCCGTAGCATTGCGCTCGGCTCGGCCTGGATGACGATGCCCTCCAGCGCTGCGCTGCCGAGGGTGATGCGCTGCAGCGCACGTCGCTGACCCAGATCGATCAGTCCCACCTCGTACTCGTCCGGCAGCAGACCCGAGCATTCAAAATCGCCTGCTGCGTTCGACTCGCAAACGGCAGCGGTGCCGTCTGCCGTTTCACTGGCGCCCGGTGCGCGCACGGGCTGCGCGACCAGCTGCGCCCCCGGCAGCGGTTGTCCGTTGGCGCGCCGAACGCTGCCGCGAATGCTCGCGCCGGCATCGAGCTGCCAGCGCCGCGTCACTGTGAGCCCCGCGACGGCAGTGAAATGCTCGCGGTGCAACAGCGCACCGTCGCAGTGCACCGTGACCTCGTATTCTCCGGCAGAGAGCCCCGTCAGCTGCACGGCGCCGTCCGGGCCCGCCAGCGCGGATGCAGTGGATGGGCCTTCGAGGAGCACGGAGGCGCCGCCGCATCCGGAGTCGCCGACGAGGACCATGGCCTGCAACGCGCTATCGCGCGTCAGCTTCAGCAGCAGATCGTCTCGACTCTCGCTGACGGCCAGGGCGACGTGCGACTCGGCGTCGACATAACCAGCGGCGCTTGCCCGAACCGTGTACTCGCCCGTGGCGAGCGAGCCGAGCCGGAAGCTGCCATCGAGCGCTGTGACGTCGAGCGCGCCGGGTTCGCCGGCGCCCGAGACGTTCAGCGCCGTCACGCTCGCATCCGAGATGGCGTGACCCGTGGCCTCATCCACGACGCGCCCGGCGAGCAGCGCGCCGGGCACGAGCAATAGCCGGACGTTGCCACGCGGAGCCTCGACCTGGACGGCGGCGCGCGAATAACCCATGGCGCTGGCGGTCAGCTGAACGCTCGTACCGCACCTCACACCGAGCTCGAAGTGGCCGTTGGCGCCCGAGAAGGCAGTGCTCTGACACGAAGCATTGGCGCGGTCCTGCGCGACCAGGGCTGCACCAGCGATCGCTCCGCCCGTCGCGTCCAGAACATCGCCTTCGATCAGTGGCCCGGTGAGGGCTTGCGAAGGCGCCATCAGCTTGCGCTCGGGATCGGCTGCGGCGCCGTCGGCGCCCTCGAGCGTCGCGGACAGCACGCCCTCCGGCCGTGTGCTCACGACATCCATGTGAGCCCTTTGCCTGGTGGGCAGTGCTCGCCCTGCTGGACGCGCTGCGCGGACCTGCTCGACACTGTGCGGACGCAAGGCGATCCAAGCACAGGCACTCGACACAGCGACGGCCGTCACGACCGCATGGCGTCGCCAACGCCGAGCCGCTCCGCGAGCGGCGCGAGTTGATCGCGAGCCTGCGCGCACTCGCGCGCTGCTCATTGGACGGTGGTCACGCTGGAACATCTCCGTCGAAACTCGGGTGAACGCCGCAGGAGCCAGGCTAAAGAGAGCCTGGTGGTTCTCGGCGCCACCTCGCCGCGCCCTAGTGCAACGGGCGTTCCATTCACCACCCAGCAGCGCGCGTCACTCTCGAGGCAAGATCTGCCGGTAAACGACGCTTGGTAGACGTCGAGTCGGTCTTCGGAGTGGACGAACAGGGTCGGTTTGGTCGCCTTGCACGATCGACCTCGATCGACCTCCAGCAACGATCCGATCGCCGAGGCGTTCGTCGCTCCGCCATGCGTCTCATCGGCGCGAGACGCTCAACGCGCTCCCGGCGGCCCTGTGAGGACGGAAGTCGCTGAGAGAGCAGCAAGTCTCCCAGATCCGCGCGTGAGGGCTAGAACCACTGGGGAGCGCAAGCGCCAGCGAAGCTGGCGAGAAGCGCGCCCGAGTGGATTCGCTCCCGGCGGCCCTGTGAGGACGGAAGTCGCTGAGAGAGCAGCAAGTCTCCCAGATCCGCGCGTGAGGGCTAGAACCACTGGGGAGCGCAAGCGCCAGCGAAGCTGGCGAGAAGCGCGCCCGAGTGGATTCG
>DASTRX010000130.1:0-2271 GCA_035760985.1 Polyangiaceae bacterium | reverse complement strand
GTCCGCCACGCCGCGAGGCCCCGTGCGCCCTCCTCGCCGTGAGCCTCCTCGCCGTGAGCCTCCTCGCCGTGAGCCTCCTCGCCGTGAGCCTCCTCGCCGTGAGCCTCCTCGCCGTGAGCCTCCTCGCCGTGAGCCTCCTCGCCGTGAGCCCGCCTCGCCGTGAGTCCGCCTCGCCGTGAGTCCGCCTCGCCGTGAGCCCGCCTCGCCGCGAGGCGTGAACCCGCCGCGCCGTGGCGGCGCTCGCACCTCGCGAGCCGCGACGAACGACTTAGTGAACGGCTCGCTTCGACGAACGCGCTTTGTCCTTGCATGTTTGGAATTGGACATTATCGATTCGGGCGATGCGGTCCCTCAGCGCTTGCCTGATCTGCCTGTGCGCGAGCTTCAGCACGTCCGCACGGGCGCAGGCGGACGCGCCCGCGCCGCCAACGAGCCCCGCTCCCGCCGGTACGCCCTCGACCAGCCCGCCACCTGCCGGAGCCGCAAGCGCGGCCCCCAACAGCGGAATGCCGGAAGTCAACGATCCGATGCTGACTCCGGTGGAGGCCGCCCCGCAGGTCCTGAGCACATGGCAACAGGCGCTCGCGCTCGTGCGCAGCCGATCGACGACGGTCGCCATCGCCCAGAGCCGGGTGGTTGCCGCGCAGGCGCGCGCCAGGCAGGCGCTCGCCAGCACGCTGCCCAACTTGAGCGGCAACGCCGCCGCGCAGCGCAACTTGCTGTTCGGAACCAGCTCGCAGCGAGGACTCAACCTGCGCTCTCCGTCGTCCTCGACCACGTGGTCCGCTGGCGTGCAGTTCAGTCAAACGCTGCTGGATCTCCGGACCTGGCACGACGTGGGGACCGCGAGGTCGTCGGTGGAAGCGGCTCAGGTGAGCGCGGAGGACGCCGAGCGGCTGGCACTGGGTGCCTTGGCAGACACGATCGTGACGGTGATCACCGCGGAGCGCCTGGCAGAGGTCAGTCGCGTGTCGCTCCGTTCCAACCTGTCCACGCTCGATCTGACGAAGAAGCGCACGCTGCTCGGCGCCGCCAGCGCGGTCGACGTGCTGCGCGCAGAGCAGGAGGTCGCCACCGCGCGCGCCAGCGTAGTCCAGTCGGATGAGACACTGCGGCAGGCGCGCGAAGCGCTGGGCATGGCGCTGGGCTACCCGGAAGCGTGGGGCGTGGCCGCGGACATCAAGGTGGATCAGCTCGCCAGCGACGCGCGCTCGGTGTGCACCCCCATCCAGGATCCGGAGGAGCGCAGCGACGTGCGCGCTGCCCGCTTGAACGTCCGGGTCAGCGAGCGCAACACTGAGAGCCCCAGCTATGGCTTGGCGCCCCGGCTCACGCTGGGCAGTGGCCTGAACTATTCATCGATTCCGGAGGCGCCACGCCCCCTCGACTGGTCCATCAGCGCTGTCTTGACCGTGCCCATTTATGACGGCGGCGAGCTCGGGGCGGAACGAGACCTCAACCGTGCAACGACGGTGGAGGCTCGGCAGGCCTTGACGCAGACAGCGCGGCAGGCGCGGCTCGAGGCAATGCAAGCGCAGCGCTCCATCCAGGTGGCGCAGGCCAACTTCGACGTGAGCCGCCAGGCCCGCGACATCGCCGCAGAGAGCGCTCGCCTCTCGCGGATCGCCTTTGTCCACGGCACCGGCACCAGCTTCGACCTGGTCGATGCGGCGCGCCGGCAGCGCGAAGCCGAAATCGACGTCACGATTAAGGAATTCGAAGTGGTCCGAGCCCAGATCAGCGCCTTGCTGGCACTCTCCAACTGCAATATCTGACCAGCGTCAGGCGACGCGCGGGTCAGCGCTCGGCCCGTAGAATGCCGAAGGGCGCACACCGCCCGGTGCCGTCCCGCTGCAGGCTTCCACGGCGGCACATCGTAGAACCCGCGCTTGTCCGGGCCGGGAACTCCAGCTAGGCTCCGCCGAGCTGTCGGGCGCTTCGCGCCCGAGTTGGCGGCCCCCGAAAATGACCAGCAAAGACAAGATCTTCTACGGGCTCGCGGCGGCCTTTTCCGCGGCCGTTGCCTACGCCATCTTCATCATCTTTCTGCATACCCCCACCGCGCAGGAGGCGGCAGGTGGGCTGGCGCAGAAGATCTTCTATTTCCACGTCGGCGTGGCGATGGGCATCTACGTCACCGGCGGTGCCTGCTTCCTGGCGAGCGCCATCTATCTGGTCCGGCCCAGCGAGGCTGCCAATGCCTGGGCACGCGCTGGCTCGGACTGTGCGGCCTTGTTTGGTACGCTGGTGCTGTGCAGCGGGCCGTTGTGG
>DASTRX010000129.1:0-35229 GCA_035760985.1 Polyangiaceae bacterium | reverse complement strand
CTACGTGCCAGCGCGAATGTTGCCGATCCAACCGCTCGTGGCGCTGCCACTGCTGCTTGGGGTAGCGCTCACCGGTGCCCTGTTGCTCCGATCCCGCACTGTGCAGAGTCGTTGGTCCCCGCCGTGGCGCCGGCTGCGTCGCTTCGCGACCACCGGTGGGATCTGCTACTCGGTGAATCTCGCAGTGCTGTACACCGGCACGGAGCTCTTGCACTTGCACTATGCGTTCTCGCTGCTGCTGTCGCTATTAGTGGTGAATGTATTGGGGCTCGTGCTCAACCGCCGCTGGACCTTCGAGTCCACGCGCAATCCATTCTGGGCTGAGGCACTGCGCTATTGGTCCGCCAACGCGCTGTCGGCGCTTGGCGTACTGAGCGCGACCGCCGCGCTCGTGGAGGTCCTGCATGTCCAATACCTGCTGGCCAATGTGCTGATCGCACTGTTCTTCCTGATCGGCAATTTCCTGCTGCATCAGCGCTGGACCTTTCGCTCACGCTTGCCGCTTTCCGCGGTGAATCGCCGACACCCTCAATAGTCGTAGACAGCACCGAACAGAGCCTCTGTCGGGCGCTCCGTCTGTCGCACAAAATCCGGCGCATCACTCCATGAAGCGAGGCGAGCGGCACCGTGCAGTTCCGTTTGATGCACGCCAGTCCCGAGTTCGACGCGCGCGCCATCCCGCAGCCAGGGCCCCCCATCGACGCGAAGCTCTGCTCCCTCGGCGGCAATCAGGCGATAGGGCCCGCCGAACGCGAGCTCGATGCGGCCCTCACCGGGTGCCATTAGCGGGCCGTAGACGCGCAGGTTCCCGCCGACACCTGCGTAGCCGCGAGCCAGTTCGTCGCGCAGCCTGGGCGGCAAGCGTCGTAGCCGATCATTGTCGACCAGCAGCCGGGGAGGGTGAGCGCGCAGCTGCTCTAGCAGCCCCGGCTCGGCTTGCGCGGCCGCGCGTAGCCCCAGGAGATCGAGCCAGCGTAGACTGCGGACGTGAGGGGAGCGCCAGGCGAGCTCCGTCCCGGCCAGGTAGCTCTCACCGGGCCGCAGATATGCGCTGATCGCCGCGACCACTCGGCGCTGGTGTTCCCCTGAGCGCGCCAGCACCGCTGGTAGCCGGGGGACGAGCTGAGTCAACGCTCCCGCCATGATGGCGCCCGCGATCATGGACGTGCGACTCGCGCGCTCAGCGGCTGCCAAGAGCGGCTCGAGTCCTGCGGCTGCGAGGACCCAGAGCGTCGGAATCAAGAGCACAAAGAAATAGGGCCACGGCTGCTTGTGCCACAGGCAAAGTCCGAGCAAACACAGCGAATAAGCCCAGAGCCGCAAGCGTGCGCCGTCCTGCTCTCGCCAGCGGCGCGGCGCAAGCAGCACTGCGCCGATCAGCGCGAGCAGATAGAACGGAGGGTTGCGGCCGAGTGTCTGCCACCAGTAGCGCCGGATCGCGTACAGATCGTCAAACGCCACGCTACTGGGGCCCAAGAGCATTCCGCGCCAGACATTCGCTGGATCTCCGACGGCACACCAGAAGCCGACGTAGCCCAGCACCACCACGCTGGCGGCCACGCCAGCGCGACAGCCTGCGAGCAGGAGGGCCCATGATCGACAGTACACGGCCTCAAACGCTAGCGCGCCGCCGAGCGCGACAACGAAATAGCAACCCTTCTGGGTCATCAGTACGGCGCAGCCCGCCGCGGCCCCCGCCAGTGCCGAGCGCTGCTCCAGCAGTGCCAGAAGCGAAGCCAGGCCCGCGAGCGCACTCAACATGTCCACCCGCAGCTCGCTCGAGCGCTCCAGGAATGTGCTGTGCGTGCAAAGCACGGCGAGTGCTGCGATGATCGCAGGCGGCGTGAAGTGTCGGCGGAGACGGCATGCGGCTAGCCAGAGACCGAGCGTCGTGAGACACGCGATTTCTAGTTTCATGGTCAGCATGGCGCTCCATTCGTTCGCGCAGGCCGCGAGTGCCGGCAGCAGCAGGTAGAAGCCGAGTAACGTCTTGGCCGGCGCATCCTGCCGGTAAGGAATTACCTGAGTCAGCCGATAAACATGTGATGCGTGGTCGAACTCATCCATGACGAGCGGCAGGCGCAGCACGTAGAGCACTTCAATGGCGAGGAAGGCGCAGCACAATGCGCCGGTCGCAAATGGCACCCACTTTCCACCTTGGAACCATGGTTGCCTCGAGATGCCATGCATTGAATTGGTGCGCTCCCGTCCGGGTTACGGCGGTTCGGGCACGCTTCAGCACCCCTCGAGCGCCTCGCTCACTCACTCGATCTCGCGGTGCATCTCCACCGGGAACGTGATTGGAGCCCGGCCGGCGCTGACTTCGCCCTGAATGCTGAAGTTGCTGAGCTGTCCGTCGCCGTCGAGGTCGCCATGGGCGACGGCCTTGTAGCGTGCACGACGGCCGCGCTGGTCACTGTCGAACTGGAACGCATAGCGATGAGCGTTACTAAACCCGAACTGCAGGCTGCGCCAGGTCGGCTCGTCCCAGGTGCCCGGTGGATCCTTGACGGAGATACCGGCGGGCACAACCGACGGGGTGAGTTCCGCGCTAGGGGGGTACAAGGGCTGATCGGGCTGCGAAGCCGCGAGCGCCGCCGCCGACCGCGCGATCTGCGCCAGACCGTCCATCGGCTCTACCAGCCGTGAGGCATGCAGATTCCGAACGAATGCGGGAATTCCGACAGCAAGCAGGGAACCCACCACCGCGATACTGGTAGCCGCTTCGAGCAGACTGAGGGGACGCACGCGTTGGCTTTGTTAGCACGTCAGATGGGAAGCAGCCAGGGCTCGCCCGCGCAACGGACGAGCCCCTCACAGCTGCCCCGGGAGCTGATTGGGGGCGAAGAGAAAGGTGCCTACCGCGAGGTTCGTCGGGAGCTCTCGTAAGTTCGGGCCGAGCCAGGCGAGGGTCACCGCGCCGTGGACGAGATGCGTGCCGGCCGCCAACGAAAGGACCTCGTGGTCGGCAAGAGGCCGCCCATCGAACTCGGGCGCGGGCTCGGGCGTGAGCAGAAGGTATCTGCCGGCACGCAGGATTTCCACATGGTTTTCGCCCGCGCTCGTGTGAGCGCCGAGCACCCAGAGTTGGTTGGAAACGGCGATATAGTGGGATGCAATGGCGCTTCGGTCCGCATCTGTCAGCCCGCTGAATCGGTAATGACCGCCGATCAATACTGGGGGCCTTGCTCGGGCGATCACGTCCCGCACCTGTTCTCGGCGCCCATCACGGTACTCCGGCATGAAGACGGAATGCAGCAGCCAGTCGCGAGTGGCGGGTGGGCGCGTACAGACCATTCCCACGCCGTCGAAGACAGGATCGCTGGGCGCTGTTAGAGCCTCCGCCGCTTCGATGATCCGAAGCTCGACGTCCCAGGTGCGGTGAAGGTATTCGTCACCATCCATCTCGCTCCAGAACTGCGCGACGCAACACACGAGCGACGCCGCGAGCAACGGCAACCGGAGACGGCCGGCTCGTTCGAGCAGCCATCGCCCCACTGCCAGACCACCGAACAGCATCGCCGGGGTCACCCAAACGAGATTGTACGGGTAGGGCACGGGATTGACCGCCAAGGCCAGTAAGGTAAAGGCGAGGAATGCCGCGGTGGTGCCCAACAAGGGTGGCAGGCGACGGCGAACGGCCAGGCCCAGCGAGAGCGGTATCAGAAGCAGCGCGCAACCGCTGAGGACGGAGCCCTTGCGGAGCATCAGCTCGAACACTGGCAGCGCGCTGAAGCGCTCTGCGGTCGCGGCGTAGCGTGCGAAGTGCGCCAGCTGGTCGAAGTACGCCCCCAAGGTCCCGCCGAGCGCTAGCAGGGCGAAGCCGCTCAGTAGCCCGCCGGAGAGGCCCGCGCCCAGGTAGCCGGCGGCGTGCAAAGCGCTTGTGCGTCCGCGTCGTGCCTGGAGCAGCACGATCCAGAGCAGGGCTGGGCCCCAGAGCGTCGCCGCTTTGTGCGAGTCGAGCTGCATCCACGCCGCGGCAGCTCCGGCGGCAGCGGCGCTGCGCGCCGTCAGGCGCTCGCTCTCCGCGGACCAGGCGACCTGGTACAAGGCGACGAGGCCAAATGCCAACAGGGTGTCATGGCGGATCTCGGCGCCGTGGCGCCAGGCGGGCCACCAGCTCGCTCCTGCAATGAACGCGACCATGCGCCCCCATGGGCCAGGAAAGAACGGTTGTACCCAGGCCGCCGCCGCGAGCAGACCGAGGAACAGCGTTCCCCACACCAGGCGCAATGCCGAGAACATCGCTCGAGTAGTGGTGAATTGCCGGGCCAGCGGAGCGAACAGCACGTGGTAAAGTTCGGCCGGGTCCGCGTACCCGGCGTGCCCGAAGCTACCCACGAGCTGGATGCTGAAAACGTTGTGAAACTCGTCGATGTGGATGTGCCGCCGGAGCGCGATGCCCACGATCAACGCGCCGGTGCACGCCAGGGCAATGGCGGTTGCAGCCCGACAGAGGAGCCGTTGGTGGCGCTCCAAAAAGGGGAAGGCCTGCCGCTCGTCGGCGGCCGAGTTGCGCATTGATCTTTCACAACGCCGGCCGTTTGTAGCGGGTAAGGGCCTGTGCATGGCCGCGGCGCCCTTGGCGCGCCTGGCGCGACGCATCCGTGTCGCGAATACTGCAAAGAAGCGCTCGAGAGCGACAGGAAGAGCCGGTGCTGAGAAGACAATCGACCCTGATGTGGGCAACCGAGACACGCTGTGGTCTGTCGCGTCGTTTCGTAGCGCGCCGCCGAGAGCTGCGTTCGGCACGCGGTTTCACGCTCGCCGAGTTG
The DNA here is from genome assembly GCA_035760985.1 of Polyangiaceae bacterium. Taxonomy (GTDB): domain Bacteria; phylum Myxococcota_A; class Polyangia; order Polyangiales; family Polyangiaceae; genus SZUA-265. The sequence continues at coordinate 30,454 of DASTRX010000129.1, read as the reverse complement.
ATGGTGGTCGTGGTCATCATGGGCATTCTGACAACGGTTGCCGTCGCCTCGCTGCGCAAGCAGGTGAACACCGCCTGGCAGGCGGAGGGCCTGAGCATGGTGCAGAGCATCCGCGCCGCTGAGGAGCGCTGGCGCGCGGAGCACATGATGTACCTGAATGTGAGCCACGCGGATGAATGGTATCCAATGGATCCGCGCGAGGCCTCGCCCGCGCTGCGATCCTTCTTCATGGAGCCGGGCAGCGGTGTCCATCTGGACCAGGAACTCTGGCTTCAGCTGCGCCCGACGGTGTCCGGCGGCGTTCGCTTTGGATATCTGGTCAACGCCGGGTACGCCACCACGACCATGACGCCCGCCAGCGATCCGGGGCCGGAAGTGACCTGGCCGTCATCGCCTCCCGACAATTGGTACGTGATCCAGGCCATCGGCGACACGAACGGCGATGGCAGTTGCGTGTACTACCGCGCCTCCAGCCTCGACGGCAGCGTCTTCGTCGTAGATCAAGACTGAGCCCAAAGAGGTCCGCTCCGAGATGGCGCGCTGCTCTCGACCCAGCGGCGCCGCGCCGCTTTGTGTTGCATACACTGGAACACGCAGTGCGACGCGGTCGCAGCGGTATCGCCCCTTGCTTGCTGAAGCGGCACGCTTCGAGAGCCGTAATTTGTCACTGGGAACCTCAGCAATGACCAAAAACGTCCATGCTGTTTCGAAGCGCGGCGCCTCTTTTTTGCCACGCAACGGGCGAGGCAGCGAACAATCGGCGAGAAATCCTGCTGTCCGAGCTGCGTGGCACGTGCGTTGCTCTAAGGACTCCGCGATGCTCGCCACCCGGCTGAACCGCTTCGACGCTCGCTCGAGCACGCTCGCTCGGCGCTCGGCGCTTGCGGCCGCATCGGGCTTCACGCTGATCGAGTTGATGGTGGTGGTGGCGATCGTTGGCGTGCTGGCGACGGTCGCTGCGTACGGCGTCCGCAAGTACGTGATGGAAGCCAAGCGCGGTGAAGCGGTCGGCATGCTGACGCAGATCCGCGGCGCGGAAGAGTCCTATCGCGACGAGAGGTTTACGTACCTCGGGCGCGGCGATTTTACGATGTGGACGCCCACCAGCGATCCCGGGGGCAGCAAAAACGGCTGGGAGTCAGGTCCCAACGATGAGATGCGGAAAATGTTCGCCCAGCTCGGCGTCATGCCCGACGGCCCTGTGGAGTACTCCTACGCCGTGGTCGCTGGCACTGCGGGCGACTCCATCCCGACCATCCCGATGACGCTCCCCTCGATCCCCGCGCCCACGGGCCCCTTCTACATCGCGATGGCGAAGGCTGACCTAAACAACGACGGCAGCTACACCTACGCGATCGCGTTCAGCGACGACAACAGGGTGCAGCTGGACGACAAGTACTGATCCCGGTGCCTTGCGGCTGGCTGCAAGAGCACCGTGCCGCGCACACTTCCAAGACAGAAAGAAAACACAGGAGATACGCATGCTGATTCAGGACAAACTCAACAAGCTTCGGAACAAGCGCGGCTTCACGCTGGTCGAGCTCATGATCGTGGTCGCCATCATCGGCGTCCTCTCTGCGCTCGCGATCTACGGCGTCCGCAAGTACCTGACCAACGCCAAGACGGCGGAAGGCCGCATGAGCCTGGGCCGTATCGCCAAGGACGCGCAGGTCGCGTACGAGCGCGAGACCATGCCCAATGGCAAGGTCACCTTGGGGGGCTCAGTCGCCATCGCCCACGCGATCTGCGATGACAGCACGCTCGTGCCGGACAACATCTCCAAGGTCTCCAACAAGAAGTACCAGTCCTCTCCGACGGACTGGACGGGGGCCGGCTGGGGCTGTCTGAAGTTTACGATGACGGATCCGCAGTACTTCCAGTATCAGTATGAAGCCGTGGCCATTAACGTTCCGGCGCAGGACGGCGACAACTTCATTGCTCACGCCTTCAGCGACCTGAATGGCAAGGGCAAGCAAGCCGGCGAGCTGAAGCTGACCGGCGAGGTGCAAAAGTCCGCCTCCGGCGAGCTGGTGCTCACCCTGGCTCCGACGATCGACGAGTCCGGCGCGGAGAACTGAGCTCTCCCAGCGCTCTGCAGGCACAGGCCGCCGTCACTATGCGTGACGGCGGCCTCGGCCGTTTTGTGGGCTGAAAGCAGCCTCCTCTTGCAGTCCAACTGGACCGTGATCTCGTGAGCCGCAGTCCTCGCACCACCAGCCGCTGGGCGGCCCTGGAGGCCGTGACGGCGACGTTCGTCCTGGCGCTGGCGTTCCATGTGCTGGTGCAACGCAGCGGCTTCGACGAGCTGATCGGCATCTCGCGCATCCAGCTCAGCGGCGACGAGCCGTGGCTGGTACCGACCACGCTGCTCTCGACGACCCTGATCGCGCTTCTGCCGGCGCTGGGGCTGGCGCTGGCGTTGCAGCGGGCGCGGCGCCCTCAGGCGAGCCGGGTCTGCTTCATCAGCCTCGCGAGCCTGGCGCTGTTCCTGTCGATGCTCGACCTCGACCTGATGCGCTCCTTCGGGCGCCATCTATCCGAGGTGGTGCACATTGCGTTGCAGCCCGAGGGGCGCGTGGCGGGGGGCAATCCCTGGCAATGGGCTCGCACCATCAGCACCTGGCTGAGCCTCGCGGCGCTGGGCAGCTGGGGCGCCGTGCTGCTCGCGGAGCACACGGCTCGGCGCATCGCAGAGCGCCTGACTCCGCTCCTGCGCCGCGCGCTGGGGCTGGGTCTCGGGGTGCTGGCGCTTGCGCTCGTCCCGGTACCGCACCTCATGCACGGCGGCTGGCGCAGCGCCGGACTGTACGAGCGGCTGTACGGGGCGCTGCCCTTCGATCCGCGGCTGGGCGTGGGCGTGGCCGAAGCCGCCGAGCCCGTCGACCCCGCGCTGCGCGGGCTCGCGAAGAGGCTGCGGGAAGCATACAAGGTCGCCTACCCGGCGCTCGGCGCGGGGCAGCCCGCCAGCACGCAGCCGCTGTCGCTCGCTGCCGCGCGCCCGCCGAACGTGATCCTGATCGTGACCGAGAGTCTGCGCCATGACGTGTTCGGCCCGGAGTTGATGCCGCGCCTCACGCGCTGGGCCGAGCAGGGCTTGGTGGCGACCGAGCATGACGCGGGGACGAACTACTCACAGACGGCCCTGTTCACGCTGCTCTATGGCCGCAACGCGGCCCTGTACCACCAGACCCTGGACGCGCACGTTCCGCCGCAGTTCTGCGTGACCCTGCGCGCCAGCGGCTACGAGTGCGCCTACTTCTCGGGCCATCCCAAGGTGTGGCTGCGGCGCGAAGAGTTCGTCAACGCACAGACCATGGATCGTTTTGTCCATGACGACACCGGGAGCTGGCCGGACTGGGATCGGCGCGCGCTCGACGGCATGGTGAAGCTGGTCTCCGAGAGCCAGAAGCCGGTGTTCGCGATCGTGCTCTTGATGTCGTCACACTTCGAGTACCGTTATCCGCCCGAGTACGAGCTCGATCGCCCGGTGGCGGACAGCGCCTGGAACGTGACCTCGGTTGCTTCGCTCGGCGCCGACGCCGAGATTCCGCACCGCAACCGCTATCGCAACTGCATGCGCTTCATCGACGATGCGGTGTCCGACGCGATCGATCGCCTCGACCCGGCGCGCAACCTGGTGGTGTTCACTGGCGATCACGGCGAGTCGATCCACGACGATGGCCGCTACACGCACGGCTACTCGTTCGCCGACATCGTGACGCGCACGCCCTTCGCGATGGTAGGTCCCGGCGTGCAGCCCGCGCAGCTGAAGGAGCCGACCTATCACCTGGATGTGTTGCCCAGCGTGTTCCACGTCTTGAGCGGGCAGGCGCCTGCCATCGCACACATCCAGGGCCGGGACTGGTTCAGCGAGCCCGCGCCCAGCTCCGCGCTGGACGCCTTCAGCCCGCCTGACCGCTACGTGATCCAGACGCAGCTGCGCGCGGAAGGCCTGCGCCTGCGCCTCGATCTCGACGCGCGCGCGCCGGACGTCACCCTGTTCGGCTTCGAGGACCAGCTGGCCCATCTGGTCTCCACGCCGGCGTTGAGCCAACAGCAGCAAGACGGGCTGGTGCGCGCGCTGCAGGACCAGATGCTGGCGCTGCGAAAGTAGCGTGAGCTCGTGCTCCGTAGGAGGGCCTCCGGCCCAACCGTCGATGGGCTCATCCTGGCGACGCTTGGCGCCGCGCGATTCCGAGCCCACCCGATCCTGAGCGGCGCAAGGATTCGCCCGCCAGCTCTGCGCCGTGTCACACTGGTGGGCAATGGCCCCCCGGCTCGTCTCCGCGCTCTCGCTTTGCGTCTGTATCGGCATCGGCAGTGCGCTCGTGGCTCGGGTGCGTCAGCCGTTGCTCCAGGGCTACAAGACGCCGAAAGTGCACGAGCAGATGTCGTTCCTGCTCTCGCCGAAGTGGAGCGCCGTGTTCAGCCTCGGGCATCGAGAGGCGCTGGCGGACTATCTCTTCGGCACGATGCTGGTGCGTTACGGGATGAGCTTTCGCGACAAGCACCGGGACGAGGCTACCTACCGCTATCTCGATACCATCACCACGCTCGCGCCGACCTTCGCGCGCCCGTACTGGTACGCCGACACGGTGCTCACCATGCTGCCGACGCCGCCGACGGTGAAGGACTACCTGGATACGCGTTATTTGCACGAGCGTGGGGAGAAGGCGCTGCCCACGAACCAGGAGCTGTGGCTGGTGGCGGGCCAGTTCGCGACTTACATCGCTCCGCAGCGGGTGCCTCAGCCGTATGCCAGGGAGCTGAAGCAGAAGGGCATGGCGGACCTGGCCCGCGCCTGTGAGCTGGCGAGCAACAATGCCAACATGCCCTACGGCTGCATCGCCGTGGCCCGGCAGTTCGACAAGGAGGGCCAACGCGATGCGCTGATTCGCATGCTGTCGCGCACGCTGGCGGTGAATGACGATCCGGAGATCCGCGGCATGGCCACGGCAGCCCTGCGGCGCCAGCTCGGCGAGCGCGAACAGGACCGCTACACGCGCCGCATGCACGATCTGGAAGCGATCTGGCGCGAGCAGATGCCGCAAGTCTCGCGCGTCATGATGTCCTTGTTGGGCCCAGGGCCGGATGTGTGGAGGTGTGCCGGAAGGAGTGCCACCAGCACCGTGGAGTGCGCGACGAACTGGCGCGACTGGGGAGAAGCGCGAGATCGCAGCGGCAGCTGACCCGCGTTTTCCGCCACAGTTTTCCAGCGCGGTGCCTGCGCTGTGCCGTTGCAGTGCGCTGGCGTGCGCGCTCGGCCCCTGTGACTTTCGCTGAGGGCAGGGTTAGACTGGCGGGGTGAGACTACGGAACACACTCCTCCACTCGGGACTGTTGGGACTGTTCGGCGCGAGCTGGATCGGGGCGCTGGTGGTCGCTGCCATCGGTTGCGGCGGCGGTGGCGATGAGGGCTGCACGACCGTCGGTTGCGCGCAGTCGCAGGCGCAGGGCGCAAACCAGCCCAATGGGCAGGGTGGCAGCGGGGGTTCTTCGTCCAGCACGGGAGTGCCAGGCGGCGATCTGCTCGGCGGCGACGATGGTAGGGGCAGCGCCTCGGGGCTGCAGGACAGTCAGGTGTGCAGCGGGGTGTCCGTGGCCGCGCCGACGCGTCCGATCAACATCATGATCCTGCTCGATGCCTCGGTCTCGATGCTGGAGCCGACGGATCGGAACGATCCGAACGCACCGACGCGCTGGGACGCGGTGCGCGCCGCGCTGGGGTCGTTCGTCAACAGCGCGCAAGCCGCCGATGCGCGGGTGGGGCTGCAGTTCCTGGGGCTGATGCCGCGGGGCGACGACTGCTCGGCGGACAAGTACGCGGTGCCGGCCGTGCCGATCGCTCCGCTGGGATCCAACCGCACGCAGCTGATCGACGCCATGAACAACTGGCGCCCGGGCTCGCTCACGCCGACCGTGCCCGCGGTGACGGGGGCGCTGCGCTACGCGATGGAGATCGCGCAGCGGCCGGAGAACAAGGACATTCCGACCGTGCTGGTGCTGGCGTCCGATGGGCTGCCGACCGAGTGCGGTCAGATGACGGCGGATGGCGCCGTGATCGCCTCCATCACTCAGGTCGCCGATATTCTGCGCTCGTACTCCAAGCCGGCGCTCGACGGCTCCGGCAATCCGACGCAGCCGCCGATCAAGACCTACGTGGTCGCTCCGGAAGGTGGCTCGACGAACGCCCCGTTGCTGGCGCAGGCGGGGGACGCTCAGGCGTTCGTGCTGGCCGGTCCCAATGGCTCGGGGACGAACCTGGAGGCAGCGTTCCTGGACGCGCTGCTGCGCATCATCACCAAGCCGATCAGCTGCGAGCTCGATCTACCGGAGAAGGCGCCCGACACTGGGCAGGCTCTCGACTTCGACAAGGTGCGGGTGCGCTTCACCGCGGCGGGCAGCGGTACGGTGACCGAATACCCGCGCACCGACAACTTCGTGAACTGCGGCACGAACAAGGCCTGGTACTACGATGACCCGCTGCACCCGAAGAAGATCCTGCTCTGTCGCGACACCTGTCAGTCGCTCAGCGCGGGCGATCTGAAGATCGAGCTCGGCTGCTCGCCGAAGCAAATCGTGCGCTGACGCCGGCTCTCGCCGTCAGTCGGTCTTCTTGCGCATCAGCTGCTGGCGGACGGCGGTCTGGATCGCGGCCGGCACGTTCTTGCTCTTGCTCAGCGAGCGCAGGTCGCTGTCGCGCAGCAGCGGGATGAGCCGTGAAGCAAAGGTGAAGGGCGTCTTGGGGTTGTTGACCAGGTTGAACTTCACCTTGTAGTTGCGCGTGAAGTCCTTGTTCTGGGCGACCACGCGCAGCACGTCGTCGATCACGCTGCGGCTGGAGGCGATCAGCGCGGCTTCGTTCTCGTTGAGCAGCGGGCTCTGGGCGGCCGCCGTCGCCACCAGGCGGTTGCGATCGCGCACCAGCAGCATGCGCTCGGCTCCCGTGCCCAGCGTGGCACGCCGGATCTTCTGGCTCACGGTCATGCTGCCCAGCTGCGCGAACAGAGGTTTGAACTTGTTCTTGACCTCCTCCTCGCCCTCGTCGTTGACGTCGTGGGTGTCCTCGAGCTCTTCGCCCGCGACCTGGGCGCTCAGCTGCTCGACTTCTTGAAACAGCTGATCGTCGAAGCTCGGTTCCTCCGTGGGTTCCGGGATCAGCTGGTTCTGGATCGCGGCGGCGGCTTGCTTGAACGCCGGGATGTTGAGCTCCAGCTTGTTGCGCACCGCCAGATCCACCAGGCGGTCCGCCGTGGACATGCGCACGCGCTTGTTCATGTAGAGCTTCTCGATCACGCGCGGGAAGCGCAGCAGCACGCTGTCGCTGGCGGCGACCACTTCGCCGATGGCCTCGTTCGCCTTCTGCGCGATCTGCTCCAGCGCCTCGCTGGTGATGTTGCGCGCCGCCAGCAGGCGGCTGACGATGCCGCTGTCGGCGTGGTGCGCCTCTGCAAGCAGTTCCAGAACTCGCGGCTGGAGCTCGGTGGCCAGAGCACCGTGTAGGATGGGCTCGGGGAACGCTTCCAGCGTGTGCCGCGCCGTCTGCGCCAGCTCCGGGTTGGCATTTTCGGCAAAGGCGCAGACCAGGGTGACGATCGCTTCCGGCTTCAGGCCGGGCGCGATGCCCTTGGCGGCCATCATGCGCAGCGGGGCCGGCGCGTTGTCCGCGAGCATGCGCTGCGCCGGTCCCGGCAATCCGCTGGTGTCGATCGCACGAACCGAGACTTCGCTGGTCGCGTTCATGCCGTCGCCCTCCTGGCAGACGCTCGCCCGTGCACCGCCCTGCTGATCATCACCCCCACTGAACGGGACGATCGAGGTGCGACAATACCCCACTGCGCCGAGAAGGGCTTCCCGGAATGTCGCCGGGGGAGCCTTGCCGTTGCGCACGGGGCCACGTAATGGTGGGGCTCATGACAGCGCTTCGGCTGACGCCCGCGAGGAGCACAGCGCCGGGGCCCGCTGGTCTCGTGCGGGCGCCCCACGCGCCGAGCTCGAGCGGTTGGTGGGTGGGTCAGGTAATCGACGGCCGCTACGAGATCATCGAGCTGCTCTGGAGCGGCGCGACCGCTCAGGTCTGCCGCGTGCGCCATCGCGTGCTCGGGCGCTGCTTCGCGCTCAAGACCTTGCGCGCGGAGCGGTCGCGCAATCCGGCGGCGGTGGAGCGGCTGCTGCGCGAGGCCCGCGCGCTCGCCTCGCTCAACCACCCCAACATCATCGCGGCGCTCGATTCCGGCTGGCTGCCGAGCGGTGAGCCCTACTTCATCATGGAGTACGCGGAGGGCGTCGCGCTCGACCGCTGGCTGCAACAGGGGCCGATCGACCCCGACCTGGCCCTCGAGATCGCGAGCAGCATTTGTGAGGCGCTCGAAGCCGCGCACCGGCTCGGCATCGTGCATCGCGATCTCAAGCCCGAGAACGTCTGGGTGGATCGGCGCGGCGGGGTCTGCTCGGTGAAGGTGCTCGACTTCGGCCTGGCGCAGGTGTCGGGGCAGCTGCGCCTGACTCACCCCAGCACGACCCACGGCACGCCGGAATACATGAGCCCAGAGCAAGCGTCGGGCGCGGCCCTCGATGGCCGCTCGGACCTGTATGCACTGGGAGTGATGCTGTACGAGATGTTGTGCGGGCGCCTGCCGTTCGAGGCGGAGTCCACCGTGGGCCTCATCCAGCAGCACCGGTACGCGCCCGTGCCACCCTTCGAGCGCTGGTTGCCGGCCACCAGCAGCGCTTTTCGCCTGGAGCCGATCGTCGCGCGCTGCCTCGAGAAGGCACCTCAGGCGCGCTTCGAGTCCGCCGCGCAGCTCTGGCGCGCGCTGGCGCCGTTCCGAGCACGCCGGCAGACGTTGAGGTTGCTGTCGGGCCCGCCGCGGCTCGGCTTCGTCCCGGCAGCGTTCGGGCTGGGACCGCCGGCTTCTTCCTTGCACGAGGCCGCGCCGAAACGCAGGCTGAAGCATGCAGCCCTGCTGCTCTGGATCCTGGTCGGGTCGTGTCTGGGGGGCTTGCTGTATGCTCTTTATCTGTGGGGCGCCGTATTTGCGGGACAGAATCTTTGAACGAAATGTCTGAAGGGAGCGTCCGAGAGGCAGCGTTCGATCTGTTTGAGCTGGCTGGCCGGTTTTGGTTCGCCGGGGTGTAGCGATGCGAGATTGCCCCGTGATGTATGTGGGCGATACTTCTCGTGGGCTGCGTCATCAGAGGCAACCCGTCATCGGTTGTGCTGGCGAGCAGACGACAGGTAGGGGGCGAACGCCGGGCCTAGGACTCGAGTGAATGGCGAAACAGCAGATCTTGTTGGTGGATGCGGACTCGAGCAGTGCGCGCGTTCTGGAGGTCAGCCTGCGCAGCGCCGGCTTCACGGTCACCACCGCCACCAGCGCCGAGAACGCGCTCGCCAAGCTCGAGCACGGCGCGCCTGACCTGATCCTGACCGATACGCGTTTGCCCGACTCCGACGGGTTCGGATTGGTACGGGAGGTGCGCTCGCGGCCCGAGCTGCGCGACGTGCCGATCGTGTTTCTGACCGAGCAGGGCGCGCTGGAGGACAAGCTGCGCGGGCTGGAGCTCGGCGTGGACGACTATCTCGCCAAGCCCATCTTCGTGCGCGAGGTGGTGACCCGCGTGCACATGCTGCTCGCGCGGCGCAACCAGCAGCGCATCGCGGCGGAGTCGCTGGCACGCACGCGCTTCTCCGGCTCGCTGGAGGACGTGGCCGTCGTCGATCTGCTGCAGACGATCGCGGTCAGCGGCAAGAGCGGCGTTGCAGTCGTGAAACGCGGCGATCGCGAGGCCCAGCTGTTCTTTCAGAAGGGCCAGCTGATCGACGCCGAGGTCGGGGATCTGCGCGGCGAGGAGGCCGTGTACCGCGCCATCACCTGGACCACCGGCACCTTCGATCTCGAGTTCCGCAACGTGGACCACCCGGTGGTGATCGAGGCCTCGACCAACGCGCTGTTGATGGAGGGCCTGCGGCGCGTGGACGAGCTGGGCCGCATCGCCGAGCAGCTCCCGCCCGAGACCACGCTGATCGACGTCGATCACGAGGCGCTGCTCGGGCGCCTGAACGAGATCCCGGACGAGCTCAACGGCGTGCTGCGCCTGATCGACGGCAAGCGCACGCTGCTCGACCTGATCGACGACTCGCCCTTCGACGACCTGTCCACGCTGACGGTGCTCTCCAAGTTCTACTTCGAGGGCTTGATCATCGCGGTCGAGCCGCAGGAGCGCGAGCCCGAGGCGGAGGAGGGGCTCGGCTCCGAGATCGCCGCCGCCGGGGACGCACTCGTGGTGCCCGCGGGCGCCTCGGTGGAGCCGGTGCTGTTGCGGCGCTCGAGCCCCGCCGAGCCTTCGCCCTCGACCACCCCCTCGGTGCCGGCGGAAGCCGAGCAACGTCCGTCGCTGCTCGCGCCGCGCCGGGTCTCTTCGCCGGCGGCGCAGGAGCTGGTGAGCGCGCCGCCGGGGCCGCGCTCGGTCGAGCCGGCGCCCGCGCCGCGCACGCTCGAGCCCGCACCGCGCTCCATCGAGCCGGCGCCCGCGCCGCGCACGCTCGAGCCCGCGGCCATGCTGAGCGCGCGCCCCAGCGCCGGGCCGCGACCAGAGCCCGCGCGCGATGGGCATCGCAACACGCCGCTGCTGCCGAGCGCGTGGGGCCCGGCGGCGGTGCCCGCCGAGGCGCGGCTGGGCGGGCGCGAGCCGGCGCGAGTGACGCCGAAGAGCATCGTCAACATCACGGCGGACGAGCGCAGGGCAGGGGTCCGCGGGCGCTCTTCGCGAGAGGACGAAGCGGCGCCCGAGCCCGAGACGCGGCGGATCACGCTGCCGGCTCCGGGTGGCGCCGATGGCCCTTCCAACGACGCCACGCCCAGCGTGCGCACGCGCGGTGGGACGGTGCTCGGCATGGGCAACGTGGTCGGCCGCATCCGGCGCCCGGCGGAGGTGGCGGCGCGTGAGGCCCCGGCACGAGAGCCGCGCGAGGCCCGTGAAACACCGCCGCGCGAGGTGGCCTCGGCGCGTGAGGTCACTTCTCCCGCGCGCGTCACGCCCGAGGCGCCGCCCGCGCAGCCGCGAGGCGGCACGCGCTTCGGCATCGGGATGGGCGCGCCGCCCGCGGCCCGTCCGGAGCGTGCTCCGGAACGCCCGGCAGAGCCCAGCCGCTCCGAGCCGGTTGCGCTCGAGCCCCGTCGCGTGGTCGCTCCCGCGGCGGCCGCGAGCGCCAGCACAGCCGCGTCGGAGACACCGGTCGCGCCCGCTCGGGCCGAGCAGCACTCGCCGGCGTCCGAGGCGGACTTCTTCGATGCCGGCGACCAGGGCACCTACGTGGGCGGCCCCAAGAGCAGCGCTCCGCCCCCCCACAGCGAGGACGAAGACGAGGACGGCGGCGCCCTCGCCGCGGCGAGCTACCGCGAGAGCCTGCGCCGCAGGGAGCGCGCGCGCCGGAGCTCTCGACTGGTGGGCGCGATCGTCGCGCTGGCGGCGGTCCCGCTCGTGGTCGGGCTGTGGCGCGCGACCCGTTCCAAGCCCGAGGAGCCGGTCGAGCCCCCGAGCGCCACGCCTGTGGCCAGCGTCACGCCCGCGGCGGAGCCGCCGCCGGTGGCCCCGGCAGCGGCGGCAGAGCCCGCAGCACCGGACGAGCCGGACGAGCCGGAACCTCCGCCCGCGCTGCCCACCAGCGCGGCCCCGTCGCGGCGCGCTCCTGAACCCGCCGCGGCGCCGCCTGCGGAGCCCGCTGCTGCGCCGCCAAAGCCGGCACCTTCAGCCACGACGAAGCCGAGCGCGGCCCATCCGAAGCCGCCTCGCACCACCCCTGCGGCAAGCACGCGCTCCACGCCGCCGCCCGAGCCTGTCTTCACACCCCCGCCGCCCGCGCCCCGCCCGAGCCCGGCGCCGCCGCCAGCAGCCAAGCCCGCCCCGCGCGTCAGCGGCGAGAAGCCGCCCACCGCCTCGTTCCCCGTGAAGTGAGCGGGGCTTGCACGAACGCTTCCCTTGCAGCGCGTCATAGGCGATCCCTTTCGGCGAGGCCCCCAGGTAGACCGACCAGGTCGATCCGGATGGCAAGGCGACCGCGGCGACGTTTCGCGGCGGAGATGGGAGCGTCGCGCATTGGGGGACAGGAAGCGAAAGCGAGCAGAAAGCGCCCGCGGGCGGTGCTCGTCACGCGGGGGCGCGCGCCGGGACGACGAGGTTCCCCGGGAAACCTCAACTCGATGCTCGAAGGGGGGCGCCGCGCACGGCAGACGCGCCGCGCTCGCCACGCGGGGGGCGCGCGCCGGGACGACGAGGTTCCCCGGGAAACCTCAACTCGATTTGCTCGAAGGGGGGCCCGCCCACGGCAGACGCGCGGCGCTAGGTGCGCTCGCCGGCGCTACGAAAGCCTGCCCGCAAAGATCCTACCTATGTGCAGCGCGTAGTTCACGCGCTGCGGGGGCGAGCCCGTTCGCGTCCCCCGACGGCCTAGCTCCAACATCAACGACGGGTTCCCGCAAAAACCCGAGCTGCGCGTCGCGAAGGGGCTCCAGCTCGTAGCCGCCGGGACCCTTCGTGGGGATCTTTAGGGCCGGGCCTCAACCTCGAGACCCTGCCCGGCACCTCGGGACCCTGCCCGGCACTCGCTGCCCGGCACTCGCTGCCCGGCACCTCGGCGCGCTAGCGAGGCCGGGGGCTCTGGCAAAAGCGCTCGATTGCCTCGGCGACGGCCCCGGGCTGCTCCTCGTGCGGCATGTGGCCGGCGTCGAGCAGCTGAAACCCCGCGTCCCGGATCTCGCGTGACATGCGCTGGCCGAGCGCCGCGGGGTAGAGCGTGTCGTCGCGCCCCCAGAGCACCAACGTCGGCATCGAGATGCGCGCGATGTGGGCCACCACCGAGCGCGTATCGCGCGTGGCCCGCAACGTCGCGAGCGCGCTGGCGCGGGCCGCGGGTGTGTTGAACGCCTCGTAGTAGTGCTCGAGGCGCGCGCTCGGAATGCGCGCATCACGAGATACATACGACTCCTTCAAGTAAGCCTTGAAGGTGGACTTGCCCCACAGTTGCTTGAAAGCAAAACCTCCGATCAGAGGGGCTAAGGCCACGCGATGAGCCAGGTCTGCGCGCGCGGGATAGCAGAGCGCGTCGACCAGCACGAGCCGCGAGATCAGCTCCGGATGGCGCGCAGCGAGCGTGATGGCGACGGCTCCGCCCAGCGCGTGCCCCACGAGCACCGCGCGGCCCAGCTCCAGGCCGGCGTACAAGTCCAATACGGCATCGGCGAAGCTGTTGATACCGTACGGGAAGCGATTTTCAGGCGGCTTCTCGCTCTGGCCGAAGCCCGGTAGATCCGGCGCAACGACGCGGTAGCTGGACGCGAGCGCGTCGCCCACCGGGTCCCACGTGCTGTGATCCATGAATAGCCCGTGCAACAGCAGCAAGCTGGGGCCCGCGCCTTTTTCGGTCACCCGCAGCCTCACGCCATTGGCTTTGACGTCACGCTGAATGCGCGCGCTCGACACGCAGCCCAGGCTAGTGCCCCGATCTCCAGGGATCGAGGCCAAAGTGTATGCGGAGCAGCGAGGCGATTTTCGACGCTCACGGGCCTCGTTTGCGGTCGCTGTCAGGCAAGCGCGGGCCCGCAGTTTGAGCCGCGCGAGCCCGGTGTGACAGCAGCTGTCAGATCTCAAAGATGATGCAGCCTCGTCGCGCTGCCGCTGTGACTCTCACAAATTTTCGCGAGAAAAGATGTTTCCATGGGTCCACTCAGTAGATTATATTCGTCTGCGTTGATGCCGTAGTTTCTCGGCATGTCTGCTGTCGGGCGCTTCGATTGATCAGCACGATGAATCGAGGGCAATGCAGGCGTAGCTGAGCGAATCAAGGTCGCTGCGAGTTCCAGCGAGCGCACGTGTTCGGGGCCAGCACCCGAGCACGTGCGATCGAAATCACTCCGCCGCGAGCGGGGTTCGAGGCAAACAGCAGCATTTTTGCGCCGGAGAGGTCTATCGCGGCGCTGGGGTTCTGCCGCACAGGTGTGCGCCGGGTCCCGTGTATCTCGAGCGAGAGTCGGCAAAGGTCATGGTTGGGATTGACGACAGTGTTCTCTCTGGTTTGGAACGCCAATATGCGGCGGGCTTGACCTCGAACGCGCTGATCGACCTGTGCGGTGCGCACGGCATCCCGCTGAGCGAAGCCACGCTGCGCAAATACGTGCAGCTCGGCTTGCTCCCGCGCAGCACGCGGGTGGGGCAGAAGGGCAAGCACCAGGGGTCGCACGGCGTCTATCCGGTGCACGTGTTCCGAGCGCTGCTGCGCATCAAGGAGATGCTGGCGGAGAGCTATACGATCGAGGAGATCCGGCGCGACTTCCTGTTCGCACGGACCGAGCTCGAGCAGTTCGAGCACATCCTCAGCTGCCTGTTCAAGGCGCTCACCCGCGCGCTGGAGCAGCGCAGCCCCGAGGAAGGGTCGCTGCTCATGGGCCGTGAGATGAAGGAGCTGGAGAAGCAAGCGCGGCAGCTGCTGACGCGCTTGAGGTCGATGGAGGGGCGATTGATGCGGCCGGCTCGGGCGAGCCGGGCAGGCGTCACGTCCGAGGCAGCAAAGGCATCCTGAGGTGGGGTTGGTCGGCGTGGTGGTGAGCGGAAGCGGAGCAAGGGTCGGAGGCAAGCGATGAATGCCAGGAAACTAGAGGCGTGTTTGGTCCCGGAAGGTTCACCGGAGGTGGATGAGGAGCACGCCGAACCCCAGCTGGGCGATGCTGCTCTCGACTTCGCCATCGGCGATGGCATCACGCGCGAGCAGCGCCGCTCGCGCCGCAAGCGCGCAGTGCGAGCCCGCACCATCAGCGTGAAGCGCATGACCAAGCGCGAGCTCGAGATCGGCCGGCTCCTGTATCCCGAGGATGACTACAACAAGCCTCGTGTCCGCAGCGCTTGCCAGGGTGGCGCGCGCCCTTGCCCCTATGTCTCGTGCAAGCATCACCTGTATGTGGACGTCTCGCCGCGCACCGGCGCCATCAAGCTCAACTTTCCGGATCTGGAGGTCTGGGAGATGGGCGACTCTTGCGCGCTCGACGTGGCGGACCGCGGAGGCACGACGCTGGAAGACGTGGGCGCGATCATGAACCTCACGCGCGAGCGCATCCGCCAGGTCGAAGTGAAGGCGCTCGCCAAGCTCGAGGCCTTGCGCGACATGATGGCGCTGCGCGACTTCGTCGATGAGGGGCCGGTGGGCAAGCGGCGGCTGCCGGTGCTATCCCAGGCGGAGCTGCGGGGCATCGATCCGGAGGCGGCGAGCAGCGAGCGCGAGGGCGACGCTGAGACCGAGAGCGAGGGCGAGGACTGGGAAGGCGAAGAAGCCGAATACGACCAGGAGCGCGCTCTCGACCTGGGCCTGTTTGAGAGCTGAGGCTGCCGCAGGTGCAGAAAATGCGGTAGTTGTGCGCTGCACCGCTGCAACACACCGACGAGCTGCGAAGTACCGGCTGTGAGAGCTGGTATCCGCAGCTTCCCGCAGCTTCGGGGCCAGGTTTCAAGACGTTAAAACGCTTCGCCGCGCGGCGCGCCGGGTGTTCGGCGCGCTAGAATGTTCAGGGTGGGAAGTGCAGATCGAGTGCGCGCCGAGAGCGGCGAGAGACCAGAAGACGCAGTCCGGCGCTTGTTCCGCCTGAAGAAGGCGGTGGCCCGGGCTCGCGGGATGTTGAGCGGGGAGCTGAGCAGCGTCGACCAGCCGAGCCTGGCGCGGCGTGTGGGTGACGCCGCGACGGAGATGGCCCTCTGGGAAGAGGAGCTGGAGCAGGTCCGGGCGGAGCTGGCGGAGCTGATCGCCGAGTGCGACCGCTGGCGCATCGCGCACGACAAGCTACGCGAGCGGATCGACCGGCACGCGCTCGAGCCGCGCACCGCGCCGGAGCCGCGCGCCGCGCTCGATCCGCGCGGCGAGGAGCCCGTGCCGCGCAGCGCCAAGATCCCGACCCCCCCACGCCCACCGATGTCCTCGGGCGAGTCGCAGGATTTCTCGGCGATCGACCGTGAGCTGGAGCGGCTCAACGCCAGCATGCTCGCGGCTTTTTCGTCGGAGTAGCGGCTCTGGGCGGGGCGTGCGCGCCGAGCGCGCTAGAGCTCAGGGATCTCCGTGCGCGGTTCGATGGTGCATTCGCCCGCGAACTGAACCCCGCGGTCGATGGAGATCTCCGGGGCTCGCAGGTTGCCGGTCACGTGCGCCGGTACTTGCAGCGCGATCGACTCGCGCGCCGTGACGTTGCCCCGCAACGTCCCGCCCTTGACGATCAGCGCACCGACCGCGACGTTGGCCTGCACCTGCGCACCCTCGCCGATCACCAGCACGCCCTGGCTGCGCACCTCGCCCACGAACGCTCCATCGATGCGCAGGCTGCCGTCGAAGGTGAGCTTGCCCTCGAAGCGAGTGCCCCGACCGAGCAGCGCGGTGAGATCGAGGTCGACGAGCGCGGATTGCATGCCCAGATCCTAACCGAAGCTGGGGCCGTGCAGGCCAGAAGCCAGCGAGCTTTGCGGCGCCCTGCACTGGCAGGGTGAAACGCAAAATCGGTCGAGAAGTAGACGCTCGCAGCAGACAGGCGTTAAAGGTAGGCAACAGTAGGTGAACCTCGCCGTACGGTCGAAATTGCACAGCTCATCGGTAGCCATGCGCCGCACGCCGACCCACACGGCAACGGCAGAAGGCGCGCAAAACGAGCCAAATTCCCTCGAGCAACGCAGCACGGTGCAACGCGTGAGACGCGGCAGGTGTTTCAGCGCAGTGAAATGGAGTCGGCGCATGACGCTGTGCGCGCGCCGTCGCTGCGCCGCGAGTGAGAGACGAGAGATGTCTGGCTCCCGTGTGGGTCTCCGAAAATTTGATACGGCGTTCTGCGAGAAGCGTTCACGACGCGCAGCAGATTGCTCTACACTGGTCACGTTTCTTTTTGCATCTCCCCTGGGGAAGACATGCTGAACCTCGCCAATGCTCCTTCCGAGGCACCTCAAGTCCGCCTCGCCAAAGCTGGTGCCACTCGCGTTCTGGTCGTCGATGATGAACCCACTCTGCGCCGCAGCGTGGTGCGCATGCTGGCGGCGAGCGGAATGGATGCCATCCCGGTCGAGGACGGCGCTGCGGCCCTGGCTCTGCTGGAGCGTGAACGCGTTCACGTCGCGCTGGTGGACCTGATGATGCCGAAGATGAACGGGCTCGAGCTGCTCGAGAACCTGCGCCTCAGCCATCCCGGGGTGGAGGTGATCATGATGACCGCCTTCGGTGACGTAGAGGTGGCGGTCAAATCGGTGCGAGCCGGCGCTTACGACTTCCTGGAAAAGCCGTTCCGTTCGAACGACGAGGTCGTGCTGACCGTTTCCAAGGCGGCCGAGCGGCGGCGGCTGCTCACTCGCACCGAGATGCTCGAGCGCAAGCTGGAGCAGAAGGAGACGTTCGGCGAGCTGATCGGCAACACGCCGAGCATGCAGGAGGTGTATCGCCTGGCGGTGGGCGTCGCTCCCACGTCGTCGACGGTGCTGATCTTGGGTGAGAGCGGCACGGGCAAGGAGCTCACCGCGCGTGCCATTCACGAACACTCTTCGCGCTCGAACAAGCCGTTCGTCGCCGTCAACTGCTCGGCCATCCCGGTGGACCTGGTCGAGAGCGAGCTGTTCGGTCACGTGCGCGGCGCGTTCACGGGCGCCATCACCACGCGCGAAGGTCTGTTCGAGGCTGCCGATCAGGGCACCATCTTTCTGGACGAGGTCGGCGACTTGCCGCCGCTGGCGCAGGTGAAGCTGCTGCGCGCGCTACAGGAGGGCGAGATCAAGCGGGTCGGCACCAACGAGACCCGGCGCGTGGACGTGCGCGTGCTCGCCGCCACCAACGTAGACCTGCGCACCAAGATCGCGGCCGGCAAGTTCCGTGAGGATCTCTACTACCGCTTGAACGTGATCTGCATCGAGCTGCCGCCGCTGCGCAAGCGCCGCGACGACATCGCGATCCTGGCCCACCATTTTCTGCGCAAGTACGCCTCGCGCCAGGGGCGCGAGGCCGTCAAGATCAGCGACGAGGCCATGCGCGTGCTGCGCAGCCAGAACTGGCCCGGCAACGTGCGCGAGCTGGAGAACGCGATGGAGCACGCGCTCGTCTACTGCCGCGAGGACACCATCCTCCCGCAGCATCTGCCGTGCGCGCGCCACACCCTGGCGCCGTCGCTGCCGGAGGAGGCCAGCGGAATGATGGGAGGTGCGCTGCCCGACGACCTGGCGCATCTGCCTTACCGTGAGGCCAAGCAGCGCGCGCTCAGCATGTTTGATGACGCCTACTTCTCCGCCGTGATGCGCCGCACCGGTGGCAACATCTCCGAGGCGGCGCGCCAGGCCGGGCTCGATCGCTCCAATTTCCGCCGCGCTTCGAAGCGCTCCGGGCGCAAGCTCACCGGCTGATCCGGCGCCGCGAGGCTGATTGTTGCGCGCCGGGCGGCTTCGCCCGGCGGGTCACGAGCGAGAGCAGAGCCCTTCAGGAGACGATGGCGCGCAGCCGGGTATCCTGCGTCCCAAGCTGCCGATCGATGCTCTGTAGCGCGTTCACGATCGCGCTCTCCAGCATGGTGTAGATCGTGTTGGGCGAGCCCTTGAGCGCCTCGTAGTAGCGCTGGCGCTCCGTCGAGTGCAGGATGGCCGGCGGATAATCCGCGCGCAGCAGCAGCATGTTCATGAACAGCCGCGCGACCTTCCCGCTGTCCTTCGCGAACGGGAAGATGCGGATCAAATCGTAGTGAACCCGCCCGGCCACGCGCAGCGGGCTCTTGAGCTTCTTCGGTTCCGGCCCATTCAGCCAGTCGAAGATCTGCCGCACCTTGTAGGGGATCTTGTCGGGCGCCGCGTACTCGTGGAAGTACATGCGGTGTTGCGGGATCTCCTTGCGGTAGCGCACCGTCTTGAGATCGCCTTCCTCCGGATGCAGCGTGAGGTAGATGCGCTTCAGCTGGTCCAGCGTCGCCGGCTGGCGCTTGCGTTCGCCCAGCTCGCGTACGACCTCGATCGCTGCCTTGTGGCGCCGGATCTCCTCGCACACGGACTGCAAGCTGGAGTCGGGCACCACGGTCACGTTCGGGTTCACCGCCGTGCGCAGCTCGTCGTACGTGTACACGACCCCCTCGAGCGCGCTGTCGTGATGGATCCACGACATGAGGAAGTTCTCCTCGTACGTGGCCCGGAACTCCTCGCTGGTGTGCGAGAGCCGCTCCAGCACCTTCGCGTAGCGCTCCTCGATCGTCGCCGGAGGCTCCGGCGGCGGAGGGGGAGGCGGCAGGGTGCGGGGCTTGGGAACATATCCCGGAGAGCGCTCCACGCTGGAGGGCGGGGGCTGGCTCACCAGGGCCGAAATCGGGGCGCCGTCGCGGCGCGTACCGGACTGATCCGGGATCGATCGCGGGCTATAAACGCGCGTCGTCGTCGAGGCGCGCGCTCCGCCCGCCGCACGACCGCTGGCCTTCGCCACGCGGCCTTCGAGGGCCCGGCGCGCCGCTGCGCGCTCGGTGCGGATGCGATTCTGCTCGGCTTCCTTCGCCTTGCGGAAGGCGTCCCGCTCCGCCTCGCGACGAGCTCGCTCCTCCTCGCGCTGGCGGCGCGCCTCTTCCTTGGCACGCTCGCGCTCGGCGTCCCGCTCGGCCTTGAGGCGCTGGCGCTCCTGCTCACGCTCCGCCTTGACCCGGGTGCGCTCGGCCTCTTTCTCCTGGCGCTGAACCTCGCGCTCGGCTTCCTTCTCGCTCTTCAGCCGGGCCTGCTCGGCTTCCTTGGCCTGGCGCTGGGCCTCGCGCTCGGCTTCCTTCTCGGCCAGCTGCCGCTCGCGGGCCGCGACCTTCTCGGCCGCCAGCCGCTCCTTCTCCTGCTTTTTGGAAGCAATTTCGCGGAGACGAGCGTCCTCCCGGTCCTGCTCGAGCCGGGCCTTCTCGCGCGCCTTGTCGGCTGCCGCCTGGGCCTTGGCCCTGGCCTGGGCCTCGCGCTCCTGCTCCTTCTGGCGCTGGGCTTGCAGCCGCTGGTGCTCCTTCTCGCGCAGCAGGCGCTGGCGCTCGGCCTCTTTTTCGCGCTCTGCCTTCTGGCGTTCCTTCGCCTTCAGCTGCTCTTGCTTGGTGCGTTCCTTCTCGCGGGTCAGCTTCTCGCGCTCTTTTTCCTTCTGAGCCCGGACCCGCTCCTTTTCGCGCTCCGCTTGCTGCCGCTGCTGCTCTTTCTCCTTGAGCAGCCGGGCGCGCTCTTTCTCGCGCTCCTGGCGTTCGCGCTCTTTCTCGCGCTCGCGGCTGACCTTCTCGCGCTCGCGAAGAGCCAATTTCTTCTTGGCGTCCGCGGCTTTACCGCCACCCTTGGGCGGCGCGACACTCTGCGGCCTCTTGGCCGAAGGTGAGTGTGAAGCGCGCGGCGCCTCGCTAGCGCGCACGGGACGCTTCTTTGCCGCTGCTGAAGCCCCCGCCTTTGCGACCTTCCTCCCAGCTTCCGCCTTGGCGGATGCTGGCTTGGCTGCTGCCTGTCGAGAAGCTGCCTGTCGAGAAGGAGGACGCTGCGTGGTCTTCTTGCGTTTTGGTTTCTTAGCTTCGGCCGCCATCCAGATTTCGCCTAGGCGAATGCTCTCGGAGCGCTGGTGCACCGCACTCCACCTGAGAACGCGCCCCACGCGGCAAAAACGCCTTGTCGGAGTCGTTCCCACGGGCGCCCAGCCCAAACTTTGGGAGCTCGCAAGCTAGTCAGCCGCCACCAGATCCGTCAAGCGGACTTTTGCCGTCGAGCCTGTCGCGCCCTGTTGCGGCCCTATCGCGTGCAGCTGCCGGCGATGAGCGCGCGTGCGGCGGGCAGCAACTTCAAGGGCGCCACGCGGCAGAGAAGGCCCGCGGCGCGTTATGCAAGAGGCTTCTGGCTTGCCCAGTATTCAGGGAAAATCTCGCTGCGCTCGAGGCGACCCGGGCGCTGCGTGAGGATCTCGTAGCCGGTATCCGTCACCAGCACCGTGTGCTCGAACTGCGCTGACAAGGAGCCGTCGACGGTCACTGCCGTCCAGTCATCATCCAGCACTTCCACCTCGTGGCTGCCGAGGTTGATCATGGGCTCGATGGTGAAGGTCATGCCCGCGCGCAAGCGCTCTCCGCGGCCGCGCACCCCCACGTGGCTGACCTTCGGCTCCTCGTGAAATTTGCGGCCGATCCCGTGCCCTACGAAGTCCGTGACCACACCACATCCGAGGCCCTCGGCGAACTCCTGGATGGCCGCGCCGATGTCCCCGAGGCGCGCCCCGGGCTTGACCTCGCTGATGCCGAGCTCCAGGCACCGGCGGGCGATCTCCGTGACCTTCTTCGCGTCTTCGCTGGGCGTGCCCACGTAGAACGTCGCGGAGGTGTCACCGTGGAAGCCCTGATATATGTGGGTGACATCGACGTTGATGATGTCGCCGTCCGCGAGCTTCTGTGGGCCCGGGATGCCGTGGCAGACGACGTGATTCACGGACGTGCAGACACTCTTCGGGAAGCCGAGGTAGTTGAGCGGGGCAGGGCGTGCTCCCATCCGCAACGTATCCCGGTGCACGAAGTCGTTGATCTCCTCGGTCGTGATGCCGGGGCGGATGATGTTGCCCACGGCATGGAGCGTCTCCGCGGCCATTCGGCCGACCACCCTCATGTGCTCAATTTCGCGCGCGGTCTTGACGTGTACGCTCCGGTTCCGAAACAGCATCGCTCGATTGTGCCGTCTCGGTTCCGACGCGTCGAGCAGGATCGTCGAAACCTGACTCGCGCCCGGCGCGCGACACGCCGCGACGCCGCTCTGCGGCGCGAGCGATTTGACCGTCAATTCGGCACAGATACGTGGCACTCGCACACGCGAGGCCCTACACTGTGCGGCAGTCGTCGAGTCATGTGGGCAGCCGCGCCGCAGCGTCGGGGCCTGCCTCCTGCGCGGACCTGCTGACTCGCGTCTTCTTCACCGCGTTGTCGTCATTCATCAGAGAGTGTCTCCACCGCCGGCTGGGCTGCAGGTGCTCGCGGGGCATCCTGCGGACCGGTTCGCGGCGGGTGAGGCGCGCCTGTCGGCTCGCTCCGAGAAGTGTGGAATCGAAATGAACTCACTCAGCACCCTCGTCCTCAGCATCAGCTTGGTCCTTCCGGTTTCGGTGGCTTCGGCAGGTAGTGCCGGAGCCGCGGAGCCGACCGCGGCGAACGGAGCCGCCGGGCTCGCCGGCGTGAGCGCCGCCAGCGATGCCAAGGTACCGCTCGCGCTGGAGGCCGACGGAGTGGAGTTCGGCATGAGCTCCGATCAGGTTGCCCGGCTCTATGACCGTTGGTGGGATCGCCACTTTGTTGCGAAGTACCGCAAGACCAACCCGGGCCCGAAGACGCAGGAGCTGGACTACCAGCTCGAGGAACAGAAGAAGGTCCTGCGGCGCGTGGCGAAGTTCGACTTCAAGACCACGACCTACGACAAATCAGAGTTCCACGACGAGTTCGCGCACGGCAACGGCGAGTCGATGGCCGCGACCAAGGTGCTGAGGGCAGGGGCGGACGGCAAGGCGGTCAGCTACACGCGCCGCTTCTTCTTCTTCCAGGACAAGCTGTGGAAGGTCTACGACGAGTATCGTCTGGAGCCGCACGGTGTTTTGGGCGCGGACTTCAAGGAGGCCACCGATAAAGTGGCCGCGAGCGTGGGGCCCAAGGCCAAGCGGACGCGCGGCCCCAGCACGCCCTTCGAGAGCGTGGTCTTCGACGGCGGTCCGCAGCGCGTGCGTCTGGTCAAGCTGGCCGCCGATCGGGTAGCCCTCGTGCGTTCGGACAATGCGCTGACCAAGGGCGTGCTCGACGGGCGCGCTCGCCATGCGCCGGCGCCGGAGGCCGGGCTGGACCCGGACACGCAGGCAGCGCTTCGCTGATTTCCTGGCTGGCGCGCGCGCTTTTCCTGGCTGGCGCGCGCGCTTCTGCCAGCGGGCGCGCGCTTCGACGTGCTCGCGGGCAGGACAGCAAGAGCTACGCCCGGCTCGGCCGCCGGGGAGGGACGGCCCGACGGCGCCGAAATGAGGCTGAATGCGGCGAGATGAGCCGCCGTGGCGAGATGAACCTGCTGTGGCCCAGTGGCCGGGGTCAGTCGATTTGTTGTGCTCCCGTCGGCACGAGGCGCCCCCACGTGACGGTGAGCTCGGCGCGGGGGGCCACGGCGGCGATGGCGGGCTGAATCACCCGCTGGGTTGCGACCTGATTGCCCGGGCAGCCCGCAAAACGGCCTGCGAGATGCAAGTCCACGCGCTCGGCGTCGGCGTGAATCACGTACAGGCGGCCCCCGTCGGCGGCCACCATCGGCGCCAGAACTTCACGAATGACTGTGAGAATTTCGTCTCGCATTCCACTTCTACTCGGCTGCTTTCAAATCTACCACGGGCCTTGACCAGGGAACGAAGATTCACCTAGGGTGGCGCCCCCAACCCAGCCTGGGCAAGATTGACAACGGCCCAAGCCATTGTCGCCGAAGTGCTGGGATGCTAGGGACGTCACCGATTCGTCGGGCCCGGACCACGGGCACGGCTGGGCTCGAAGCCGGTCAACCGCCGGCAGGCGCCCCCGAGACCCCCGAACGATACCTTCAGCACTCTCAGAAGAATTAAGATGGCCGTCCACATTCGACTCGCTCGCCACGGCACCAAGAAGGCGCCCTACTATCGCATCGTCGTCACGGACTCGCGCAACCCGCGAGACGGACGCTTCGTCGAGCGCCTCGGGGTATACAACCCCGTGATCAGCCCCAAGACGTTCGAGATCGAGCGTTCTCGGTACGAGTACTGGACGTCGAAGGGCGCGGTCCCGTCGGCGACGCTGCTCAACCTGCTGAAGAAGTTTCCGGCGAAAGAGTCGACCGCGAGCTGAGGTATCGCCAGCCTCGGGCTGGCGAGCTCGCTGCTGGGTTTTGCGGGGACCGCCCGCACCCGAGCTGGGTTTTGCGGACACGCCGCATCCGAGCTTGGCATTTTGCGGGGATGCCCCGCATTCCAGCTCTGACGCGCCTGCACTGTGTCACGCACCGCGGGGCTCGACGGAGCGGCGTGAGCATTTTCGAGACGAACCGGCATGCCACTCAAGGAACTCATCAGCACGATTGCACAGGCCCTCGTCGATGACCCAGACAGCGTTGAAGTACGCGAAATCGAAGGGGACCAAAACTCCCTGATCGAGCTTCGGGTGGCCAAGGGGGACATCGGTAAGGTCATCGGAAAGGAAGGCCGCACCGCGCAATCGATGCGTACCATCCTCACGGCGGCGTCGACGAAGCTCGGGCGCCGCGCGCACCTCGACATCGTCGACTGAAGCCGGTGGACGGAGCACGGGCGACGATGCCGCGGCCTGCCTCCAGTCCTGTCGGCGGGGGCTCGCCACGGGCGGTGGGCGCTTCAGAGCAAGAGGCAGGTGCCGGCGCCCTGCTTCGCATCGGTCGCCTGGCGCGCGCCCACGGCTTGAAGGGCGAGCTGGAAGTTCGCCTGGATTGGTCTGATAGTCGCGCACTGCTCGAGGCGCGGGGCGTCGTGCTCACGCGTCCCGATGGCGGCATGGAAGCGCACGTCATCGCGGGTACGCGCTCGACGGGCAAGGGAGTGCTGTTGCGGCTCGAGGGCGTAGCGGACCGGGACGCTGCGGAAGCGCTGTGTGGCTCAACGGTCAGCGTGAGCCGGGCGGAGCTGCCGCCGCTTCAGGACGGCGAATACTATCTGTGCGATCTGGTGGGGCTTCCCGTGTCGGGGCCTGAGGGGCCGCTCGGGCGCGTGCTCGAGATTCAGATGTATCCTTCCGTCGATGCCATCGTGATCGAGGCGCCGGACGGCGCCCGCTTCGAACAGCCGCTGATCGCGGAGTGGTTGGAGCGAGTGGACGTGGCGGGCGGCGGCATTCTGCTGCGTTCGCTGGATGGTCTGCTGGAGGTGCCGCAGAGCCCGCTGCCCAAAGCCGGACGCTGAGGCATGTTCGTCGGCGTCGTCACGCTGTTTCCCGAGTTGATCGCGGCCTTCGGTGCCACGAGCTTGGTCGGGCGCGCCATCGAGTCGAAGCTCGTCGCGCTCCACATCGAGGATCTGCGCCCCCACGGCATCGGCAGGTACAAGAGCGTCGACGACACGCCCTACGGCGGGGGCTCGGGCATGGTGCTGCGCGTCGATTGCGTCGTGGCCGCGCTGGAAGCGGCAGAGGCGGCGCTCGCGGCACCGCAGCGCCCGCTGCGCATCGTGCTGACGCCGCAAGGTGAACGCTTCACGCAACGCACCGCCGAGCGGCTGCGAGATCACGGCGCCTTCCTGCTCGCGTGCGGGCGCTACGAAGGCTTCGATGATCGCGTGCGCAGCTTCGTGGACCTGGAGGTCTCGATCGGCGACTTCGTGATGGCGGGCGGTGAGGTGGCGGCCATGGCGATCATCGAGGCCGCAGCGCGCCTCGTGCCCGGCGTGCTCGGCAACCAGGAGTCGCCCCAGGTCGAGTCGTTCAGCTCGGCCAACCGCGGCTTGCTCGAGTTTCCGCAGTTCACCCGACCGCAGGAATTCCGGGGCCTGGAAGTGCCGGAAGTGTTGCGCCGCGGGCACCACGCGGAGGTGAACCGCTGGCGCGCGGAGCAGGCCCTGCAGCGCACACGCGAACGTCGTCCCGATCTGCTCGTGGCGCCCAGCGCGGAGGCGGCAGCGCCTGCCGCTCGCCCGAGCCAGCCGCCGGATTCCCGCGGCAACGGCAGCTGAGGCGCTGCGCGGCTGTGCGAGCTGCTTCGAATCGGGCCAAACCGCCGGAGAGGGCCGGAAATCCAGGGCAGCTCGAGGGGCGGCCGCTTGCCAGTGGCCTCGTGGGGCAGTACTAGCCCGCCCATGGCCACTGCGCACGTGGGTGAGACCCACCTCCCCAAGGATTTCGGTCGCTACGCGCGCCAGTTCTCGCTGCTGGAGATCGACTGCGAGCCCGGCAGCGTGCCCGGCAAGCCGAAGCTGCAGTCCTGTGCCACGCTCGCCCCCGAGGGCTTCGTGTTCAGCCTGGTGCTGCCGAGCGACCTCTCCAATCTCCAGGGGGGCGAGAAGGCAGAGCGGGCCTGGAAGTCCGTGCGCGCCATCGCCAGCATCGTCAAGCCGCGCTGGTGGGTGGTGCGGACGCCGGCGAGCGTGCGCCCCACGCGCAAGTCGCGTGAGGATCTGGCGAGCTTGTTCGCCCAGCTGAAGGCGCCCGAGGTGCGCATCGCCTGGGAGCCGCACGGACTCTGGGAAGACAGCAGCGCCGCGGAGGCTGCGGCTGCGCTGGGCGCGCACCTGGTGCAGGACATCGCGCAGCACGACCCCGTGCCGGGCGAGGTGCTCTACGCCCGCTTGCTGGCGTTCGGCAGGGGCGCGCGCGTGGGCCTGGGCCTGGCCGAGCGCGTGGCGGAGCGCATCCGCGGCTTCTCCGAGGCCTTCGTCGCGGTGGAAGGGCGCGGAGCGCGCGAGATCCTGCGCGCGCTGGGGCAGGGGGTCGAAGACGAACCGCTCGAGCCGATCGAGATCGAGGAAGCATGAAACGCTCGGGGCTCGCGGTGGCGAGCGAGCCAGTGGCTGCCGAGGCAGCGCAGGCGTACCTGCAAGCGGGCGGCGACGCGATCGGCGCGGTGGCGAGCGGCTTCTTTGCCGCAGCCGGACAATCTCCGGGCGTACTCTTTGGCCCGCTCGCGCTGCTGATCGCACAGGTGGGCGCGGGCTTTCGCGCCTTCGACGGCCGCCAGCGCCAGCCCGGCCTCGAGCTGCGCCGCCCGCGTGGACTCGGGCCCGAAGAACAAGCGCCGCTCGCCGCCCGCGTCGGCGTGCCCAGCGGCATCGCGGCCTTGCTCGTCGCCCTGCGCTACGGCCACCAGGCGTCGCTCGGGCGCGTGCTGGCGCAGGGCATCACCCTCGCCAAGCAGACCGACAGCTTGCGCCGTGCGGCGGTGCTCGAACAGATTCAGCGGCTCGGCGCCGCGGCGCTGGCTGCCCCCCCGATCGCGCGCCCCCTGATCCACCTGGCGGGGCCGAGCGAGGGCGGCAACCTGTGCAGCGCCGACCTCGCGGCGATTCCCGAGATCGACCACCCCGCGCGCAGCCTCGACCACCTCCGTGTTGCACCCTGGGACAGCGAACCGCCAACACCCGATCGCGTCTCCGAAGACGCCTGGAACGACCTGTTGCTCCGCCAGCAAGGCGTCTGCGCCCGTGACGTACGCGGCGGCCTGGCGGCGCTGTGCTACGACCGCGCCAGCAGCGGCCTGAGCGTCGAAGAACTCGAGCTCATCCTCCCCCTGAACGCCGTCCCCGCCCGCCGCGGCATCCCCCGCGTCCCCCCGGGCACCTTCCTGCCTGCGCCGGCCCCCCTCACCATCGAAGTCTCCCCGACCGGCATCCCCCTGACGGCCACCGTCCGCCTCCACGAACGAGCCCCGCTCACGGTACAAGTCCCCACCGCCGCCCTCTGAAGCCTGGAAGGGGCTCGGCCCTACAAGGCCCTTCGCGACACCAGGACTGCCCACCGCTGGAAAGGGGCTCGACCCTACAAGGCCCTTCGCGACACCAGGGCTGCCCACCGCTGGAAAGGGGCTCGGCCCTACAAGGCCCTTCGCGACACCAGGACTGCCCACCGCTCGCCCGCGAGCGCTCTGACAGCGAAGCTCCGCGATCACGGTGTCGCGCCTGCCGCCGGAATGCCCGGCGAGACAACCAGAAGCCACCCTCACGAGACCACGAGCTACCGCGCCGGGCGCCGACCTGCCCGTCCACCGGCACGTCGAGTGCGCTGGACAGCGTTGAAAGCCGCCGGCAGCGCCAGCGCTCCGGCACCCGCGGCGCGGCGCACGTCCACGTTCACCACAGCTTGGCCAGCATCCAGGTCCTGCGCAAACGCCCCCCGCGACCCGGCGCTGCGCGGGCAGGGCGGCGGAGCGAGGCTCGAGGAGCCACGGTGCGGGCGAGGGACCAGAGGAATCCACCACGCATGCGCCGCTCGGTCCGGCGTTGCCGAAGGGCTCTGCTCAGCCGCGCGCTGTCGGAGACGCTCGGCCAACGGCGATTCGAAGCGGACACCGCGAACAGCTCCCTGCCGCCGCGGTCGTGCGGAGATGCCGCGGGGTCGAGCGGAGATGCCGCGGCGGCGAGCGGAGATGCCGCGGCGGTCGAGCGGAGATGCCGCGGCGGCGAGCGGAGATGCTGCGGCGGTCGAGCGGAGATGCCGCGGCGGTCGAGCGGAGATGCCGCGGCGGTCGAGCGGACCTGCCTCTGCTGACGCCAGCTCCGTCGGAGCGCAACGGCTCACCGCCTGTGACGCATGGTTGAGCGAACTCGCGATCGGGGTTGGCGCGCAGTCACCCGTGTGCTCGGCAGCTCGCCCCCGCATTGGGCGCCCGTAGCTCGGTGGAGATGATTGGGGCATCGTCCGATGGGGTTGCCAGGATCGCTTCATGAACTGACACGACGTGCTTGCACAATCAAAAATTAGTGCCAAAATCAGGACGGTGAAGACTCGCCGCCAGCTCACCTTCCGGTTCCGGACGTGGGGCGGAGCCCGCAAGGGGGCAGGCCGGCCGCCGAAGGGCGATGCGGCTGGCGTCTCTCATCTGCGGCGTCCGCCGCTGTCGCGGCACCATCCGGTGCACGTCACGCTGCGCATCGTTGCTGGCTTGCCCTCGCTGCGCGGGGCCACCTTCAACAAGGTGCGCCGCGCCTTGGCGGAGGGGCAGGAGCGCTTTGGCTTTCGACTCGTGCACTTCTCCGTGCAGAGCAACCACCTGCATCTCATCGCCGAGGCGGCGGATCGGCGGGCCCTGTCGCGGGGGATGCAGGGTCTTTCGATCCGGGTGGCGCGCGCCGTCAATGGCGCGCTCTCGCGGGCAGGGCGGGTGTTCGCCGATCGCTATCATGCGCGGGCGTTGACCACGGCGCGCGCCACGTATTTCGCCCTGCGCTATGTGCTGCTCAACGCGCGCAAGCACCAGCGATCGCCTGGTTCGCCGCGCGCGGCGAACCAGGCGGAGCTGCCCACGGGCTTCGTCGACTCCTGTTCGTCCGCGCCCTGGTTCGACGGTTTCAGCCGTCCCGCCGAGCTGGCGTTTGGCGCCGCCAGCGCGCGTCGGCGCTGGCGGGCCTCTTCCGAGCGGGAAGCGCCCGTCGTGGCGGCGAGGACTTGGTTGCTGCGGCGAGGGGCGCGCCGGTACGCCGCCTTCGACGTCGATGATGCACCCGCCTGATCACCTCTGGCACCCGGCGCAGGCGATGCAGCACGGGGTTCAGCTCGAGTGAGCGCCGCGCGCGGAGAAGCCCGCGGCGGAAAGCGGGCAGTCCTGGGGTCGGCAGAGTCGTGGAGGGCCGAGCCACGGACCCTCGCGCTTGCAAACGGCACACGGCTGGGGACGATCCGGCGTCGGGTGTCGCTCGCCACTCGCCGGCGTGGCTCGCCGAGTGCCGCTCGCCCGGTGCCGCTCGCCCGGCATGGCTCGCCCGGTGCCGCTCGCCGGTGCCGTTCGCCCGATGCCGTTCGCCCGGGTGCCGCTCGCCGGCGTGGCTCGCCTGGTGCCGCTCGCTCGCCGCTCGCCCGGCGCTGCTCCCCGGTGCCGCTCGCCCGGCGCTGTTCGCCCGGTGCCGCTCGCCCGGGTGCCACTCGCCGGCGTGGCTCGCCCGGTGCCGTTCGCCGGCGTGGCTCGCCCGGCGCCGTTCGCCGGCGTGGCTCGCCCGGTGCCGTTCGCCGGTGCCGTTCGCCGGCGCTATTCGCTCGCCGCTCGCCGGTGCCGCTCGCCCGGCGCCGCCCGCGCGATGCCGCTCGCCCGGCGTGGCTCGCCCGGCGTGGCTCGCCCGGCGCCGTTCGCCGGCGCTGTTCGCTCGCCGCTCGCCGGTGCCGCTCGCTCGCCGCTCACCGGCATGGCTCGCCCGGCGCCGTTCCCCGGGGTACACCGAGGCGGGCGCTGGTTTCGGCCACGCCGGATGGGCGATGGGGATTGCTCAGAGTCCAGCACGCCGTGTCGGCGCTCGCAGCGTCGAGCGATGCGCGTCCGCAGTGGGGCAGGCGATGTTCATCGCCCACGTGGGCGTCAGCGTCGGCGGGGAGGCGCCACTCTCTGGCGCGACTCCCCCCAGCGTCTGCAGGCACTCGGCCGAGGCCGTCGTCGCGGGCGCAACAGGGAGCGTCTGTCTATGTTGGCGGGCGGGCGTCCAGTGCTGCACCCACGGCCGCTGAGTGCCGTTCGTCTGTCCGCGCGCAAGATGGCGAACACAGCGCACGGGGTCGTGCAGTGCTGCCGCGTACGGATCGTGCGTACGCCCGTCGAGCAGTGCTGCCGTTGACGCTAGCCGAGACCGTCACCCGTCATTCTCGGTGGGTGCCGAGACGTGGTGGGCGCCGCGACGAACGCGGATCAGTTCAGCCGCATGCCGTGCTTTTTCGCGAACTCGAGCACGCCGACCTTGTCGATCGTGCGCAGGTCTCGCGTCGTCAGGCGCAGCGTGATGAAGCGCCCGAGC
>DASTRX010000128.1:0-19124 GCA_035760985.1 Polyangiaceae bacterium | reverse complement strand
CCACCGGCGCCGCCGGCTCCACCCGAGCCTCCGAGCGGAGCACCCGGCGCCAGCTCGTTCACGCAGATGTCAAACGGCGTGTCCGCCGACGGCGACCCCACCACCTGCACCGTCACGCCCATCAACGGCGTGCTGCCGTCGTAGAACGTGCCCCCGTTGCTCCAGCACTGCGTGTTGAAGTCGCCGAGCTGCACCTCTCCCGAGTTCGAGCTCAGCGAATAGCACCAGCTGTTATAGCTCTGGTCGTACACCACCAGCCGCAGCGGCTCCGAGTAGGACGTGCTGATGTCGTACACGATCGACGAGGCCGTCGGCACCCACGTCCCCGTCGTCTGATCCAGCGCCTGATTGATGTTCCACGACCACTGCGCCCAGCTGCCGTACGTGGCGTCCGCCGGGATGTCTCCCGACGCGCACACTCCCGCGCGCTCCACCGTCGCCTGCCCGAAAGCCTGCGCGAACAGGTAACCGTGCCACTCGCCCTCGTCGAGATAGCTCACCGTCCCATCCGGGCCCGTCCCGCCGCTTCCTGCCGTCCCGGTGCTGCCGCCGGACCCCGCCTCGCCACCAGCGCCACCGGTGTCACTACCCGCGGCTCCGCCATCGCCGCCGCTCCCGGCCGCACCGGTGCCACCGGTGCCATCCGTGCCACCGCTGCCACCACTGCCACCGCTGCCACTGCCGCCGACCGGCACGGAGGCGCCCGCCGGGGCCAGCTCGTTGACGCAGAAGTTGAACGGTGTGGCGCTGTCGCCAGCTCCCGGGACCATGACCTGGATGCCCATCAGCGGCGTGCTGCCGTCATAAGGCGTCCCGCTGTCGTTCCAGCAGGTCGTCGTGAAGCTGCTCAGCGGAACGTCGCCCATCGCCGTGCTGATCGGCAAGCACCAGCTCTTGTAGCTCTGATCGTAGATGACCAGGCGCAGCGGCTCACCGGTGCTTTGAATGTCGTAGTGCACGCTGAGCCGATCCGGCTGCCAGGTGCCGTTGTTGGCGGCCTGATCCTGATTCAGGTTCCAACCCCACAAGGCGTAGCTGCCGTAGCTCGGATCCGCTTCGATTTGACCCGAGGCGCACATGCCCTCGCGTGTGATGGTCGAATTGCCGACGTGGTTCGAGTACAGGTAACCGTGCCACGGATCGACGTCCAGATAATTGACGGTTCGATCCGGGCCCGCGCTGGGGGCGCCCGCCGCGCCAGCCGCCCCGGCGGCGCCCGCCTGGCCTCCGCTGCTCGTTCCGCCATTGCTCGAGCCACCCAGGTTGCCGTTGCCAGCGGCGCCGCCCGCGCCGCCTCCACCTTGACCGCCCGCCCCCGGCTGCAGCTGATCGAGCCTGATGGGGCTCGCGAAGAAGAAGGAGAAGTGATTCACCTGTGCGCTGGCATACTCGGCGCTGAACGTCGCTCCCGGCACGGCGGACCAGGCCACGTCCGGCTCCGAGGTGAAGAGCGCGAGATTCTGGTCATCCCCGTGTGCATGGGGGATGGTGATCGTCACCGGCTCCAGGAACTGCGTGCCGTGCGGCAAGAACGCGAACATTTGCTCGTTCGCCAGGCCCGGCGCCTCGGGGTACCCCGTCTGCACTTGCTGCACGTTGATCTCGACCGGTTCTGCGAGGGCGCCCCTGGGAATGGTGATCGCCGCGCCGCCGGCGACGATGATCGCGCCCGCCTCGCCCACCACCGCCGAGTTTTCGTGCTTCTCGAGGTTTTGCCAATCGAGCGGACCATCCGTGAAGAGATTGGTGCGATCCACGTCGGCACAGCCGACGACCGCGAGGACCCCGATTGCTACCAGCCCACTCGAACGCAAATTGTAACGCATCTGATTCGTCTTCGTCCCGAAGCGCCGCCCTGCCGCTGCCGCGAGCCATGAACGGGCCGCCCCCGAGAACGGCAGACTTTAACGCAACCAAACGTCGATCTGCTCCGCTCGACACTTTGTCGTTCCACCACGGAAACACAGTGGCGCGCGATCGCCCCTGCGCCCATGGCGGCAGTGCCTCACACCGCGACAAGCGACGTCGTGCAGGCGGCTCGCACAGTCGGCTACCCCGGCGACACCGCCGTTGCACTCGTGGACGGCGTGTGGCGGTCGTTCAACGTGTCGAGTACCCGTGAAGACCCATTTGCATCTCTGCGCAGCGCTGCTTGCCATCTCTGCCGCCGCTTGCGGTAACGTCGATCTGACTCCCTATGCACCGCCAGCGGGCGGCGCTCCGGGCGACGACCCTGTCGCTGCCGCCGGTTCGGGAGGATCGGCGGGTGCCGCCGGAAGCTCCGGCGCTGGCGGCTCCGCTGGAGCTGGATCCGGAGGGTCCGCCGGAGCTGCTGGCAGCGCCGCCAGCGAGGGGCCGGGCACCAACGGCTTGCCGGCGTCGGGAACGCCCGAGCTCCCCGTACCAGCGACGTCCGGAGTGCCGGTCCCATCGGGAGCCGTGGGCGGCCTGAAGGTGCTGGAATGGGCCGGCTTCAAGGCCGCCGCGACGTACACGTTCGATGACGCCAACACATCGCAGATCACCAACTACGATACCCTGCAGGCGCTTGGTGTGCCGTTCACGTTCTATCTCTGGACGAGCCGACCCGGTGCATCGGACACGATCTGGAAGCGTGCCGTTGCCGATGGGCACGAGCTCGGCAACCACACGCAGTCGCACCTGCAAGGGTCGTCGCCCAACATCGCGGCCGACACCGACGCCGGTGAGCTGTTCATCCAGAACAATTTCAACGTGGCGACGTACACCATGGCCGCCCCGTATGGCGCCTCCCAGTATATCGAGATCGCGCGGACCCGTTACCTGCTCAACCGCAGCATCGCCGACTCGATGATCCTGCCCAGCGGCGGCACGGACCGCTTGTCGCTGCCCACCCTCATCCCGCCGGAAGGTGCCCTCGCCAGCGAGTTCAATCGTCACATCGATGCCGCGAGAACCAATGGCGGCTGGAAGGTCTTCCTCGTGCACGGCTTCACGGGGGACGCCGGCGCCTACCAGCCCGTCGCCCTGTCGGAGTTCACCTCCGCCGTGGAGTACACCAAGTCGTTCGGTGATGTGTGGATCGGCACGGTGCTGGACGTGGGAGCCTACTGGTGCGCACAGAAGCTGCTGCGCGACACCACCCCGACGACCGAAGGCGACAGCACGACCTGGCGCTGGGTCCTGCCCGACCATTTCCCACCCCGGCACAGGGTGCGCGTCACCGTCACGGGCGGGACGCTGTCGCAGGGTGGCATCCCGCTCACCTGGGACGACCACGGCTACTACGAGGTCTCCCTGGACGCGGGCTCGTTCACGCTATCGCCGTGAGCTCGGGGCGCGCCGCCGCGACGATCGCGGCGGCGTCGCGACGGCCACCGCGGCACCGCCGGTCCAGGCTCAAAACGCCGAGACGGAGACGCTGCCGAGCGCGCCGCCGGGGACCACATCCAGTCCCAACGCGATCGGTTGCTCCGCGTGCTGTGGCACTTCCGGGCGCAGCGCGTAGAGCGTGACGGTGGTGATCAGGGATGCGGCGCTGACGCCCCAGGAAATGTCCGCGACGGTGGCGCGCTTCCGCAACACGGCAACGGTATCTGGATTGCACGCGGGGGCGCACTTCTCTTCCATGTCGCGCCGGAGCGACCAGCTGGAGAGCGCCCAGCCAGCGCCGTTCGCGGCCGCGGCCAGGGTGACGGCGCCAAACACATAGGCCAGCGTCGGTACGGGCCGCTCCATGATCACAGGCGCTGAGGGCTGCGCGGTCTGCACGCCGAGGTTGGGCTTGGGAGCGCTCGCAAAGGTTGCCTGCACGACGCGGAACTGATCGCCCTCGTTGATCAGCAACGTTGTCTCGAAGGGAGCAAACGGAGCAAGCTCCACCCGCACCACGTGCTCACCCGGATCGAGCTCGATGGCCTTGCCCTGGAGGCTATCGACCGGCACGCCATCGAGCGAAACTCGCGCGTCGGTGCGGCCCGCTCCATCGGCCGTCACTCGCACGCTGATGGAGGGGATGCGCCGCTCGTATTGCCCCAGCCACTCCACGCAGTCTCGGGCGATGGCAGAGGGGCACACCGGCCTCGCACACTGAAGGAACTGCTCGCGGCTCTCCAGCAGCTTGCTCGACTCGCGCAGCTCCTGCCCCCGAAGGTGCGCCCCCAGGCAGACGTCCACTTGGGACTGTGCCGGCGCGGCAGGCTGCTCGGCGTCGCTGGCTTGTTGCGCCCCCGTGGTCGGTGGCGCGGCGCTGGGCTCCTGCGCTGCGGCCCCGTCTTGCGCTCGCGCCGGCTCGACGGCGAGACCGCAGAGCAGCGCGGCGACCGTGGCCGGCCACCACCGCTTCCGTGGGCCGAGCCCACGTGTCGAGCGATGCGCTGTCTTCCTGGAGGCTGTGCGCGAGGACATGCTGTTTTCGAAACGACCTGACTCCGAACGACTGTAGCGACTCGCTGGGTGTTGCAGCGACGTTCAGCGAAAACTCGCCCGAGCCGGCGGGAGGATGGCGCCGCCGCTCGCAACACACGCTCGCCCTGCGCCGCCGGATATCACACCCCTGCGCACCGTGCGGGTTGGCTCGAAAAGATGCGCTGGCGCCGGGCTCATCCCGGCACATCACCCCGCAGAGTTAACAAGAGTTGCGATGGCGTCCGCGGAACATGTCACAATAAAGGGTGCCCAACGTCGCTGAGAACGCAGTCGAGGAAGCCGCCGAGTCGCAAACGGCCAGCGCGAAACGCAAGTATCACGTCCTGATGGAGCTCGGCCTGGGCGGTATGGCCGTGGTCGAAGCTGCTGTCTCGCGCGGGCTGGCGGGGTTCAGCAAGATCGTCGTGCTCAAGCGGCCACGCCGCGAATTTGCTTCGCAGCCCGAGGCCGTCAGCACCTTCCTGAACGAGGCGCGCATCTCGGCACGCATGAACCACCCGAACGTGGTCCAGGTCAACGAGGTCTACGAGGAGGATGGCCTCCCCGTGATCGTGATGGAGTACCTGGAAGGGCAATCCTTCGCCAAGCTGCAGCAGCGCTATTTCGAGGGCGCCGGAGGATCGCTGGAGCTGGGCCTCAGCGTGTTATGCCGGGCGCTGGAGGCGCTGGACTACGCCCACACGCTGGCGGACTTCGACGGACAACCGCTGAACCTGATCCACCGCGACGTGTCACCGCACAACATCATGGTGACGTACGACGGGCGAGTGAAGCTGCTCGACTTCGGCATCGCCAAGCTCGACAATCTGGATGGCAAGACCAAGACCGGATTGATCAAAGGCAAGATCGACTATATGTCGCCCGAGCAGGTGGACGGGCGCGCGCTCGACGGGCGCGCCGACGTCTTCGCGGTCGGCGTGATGATCTGGGAAGTCGCCGCGAAAAAGCGAATGTGGACCGAGCAGAGCCAGGCTGCGGTGATCAAGCGGCTGGTGCTGCAGGACATCCCGGACCTGGGCAGCGTGCCCGGCGTCGACCCGGAGCTCGTGCGCATCTGCCGCAAGGCGACCGCGCCGGAGCGCGACGATCGCTATCCGTCAGCGCGGGCGCTGCTCGAGGATCTGCACCGCTTCCTCGACACCCGCCAGGGCCTTTCCCCCGACGCGAGCATCGGGCGCTGGATCAGTAGCGCCTGCGCAGATCTCAGAGCCGCCGCGCGCGCACAGATGGACAAGCACCTGGCCGCGTACTCCGATTCCGCGACGCGACTCCGCGACCTCAGCGGCCAGAGCACGCTGGAGGGCGACAGCTCCAGCGAGAGCGGCTCTCGACGGCGCGCGCCAGACACCGGAGCGGGCAACGGTTACGCGCTGACGGCCGACGGCGATGCGCCCCGGGCAGCGCCGCGCTGGCGCTGGGCCCTGCTGGCGGCGATCATTCCAGCTGCGCTCGGCGTTTGGTGGAGCGGCACGCTCGGGTCTCGCGCGCACACGGAGCCCAAACCAGCAGCGCCGCAAGCTCTGCAGCTTCCGGCTGCGCCCCCCGCGGCCGCCCCGGTCGCGCCGGTGCACCTGATCTTGCAAGCAGAGCCCAAGGAAGCGGTGCTGTTCCTGGATGGCGAGCGCTTGCCTTCCAACCCGTTCTCGACGACCCGCGCGCGCGATGCAAGCGAGCACGAGCTCACCGTCCAGGCGGAGGGCTATGAGCCGCTGACCCGCACCTTGCGCATGGAGAGTGACCTGGAGCTCTCGCTCAGCCTCTCTCGGAGCGTGGCTGCCAATCCGCCCGAGGCGCGGAGCGAAGCCGCTCCGGCACCAGCGGCGCGGCGCGCAGCTCCGCGGCGAGCGGTGCATTCCTCCCCCAAGCCGGCCGTGCCTGCTGCGGCGGAGCCCTCGCCGGCAGCGCCGGCCGTCGATTGCTCCGTCCCCTTCACTTTCGATGCCGCGGGCATCAAACACTACCGCCGGGAGTGCATTGGGAAGTAGCGGCCGCGCTCGCGCGCGGCACCGACGCGGGAGCGTTGGCCTCGCGCGGCGCCTGCGCTCACTCGAGCGGGGTAATGGTCACATCATCCAGCCAGAAATCGGCGTTCGCCACGGGCCCCTCGAAGTACAGGGTCAGATCGATGTAGTCGCAGTCGGGCACGTGCACGATCCCCTCCAGCCGCGTCCATTCCGTGTCCACCGGCACCGCGGCGATGGGCGTGAAGGTGGTGGTGGCGTTGCAGTCGCTCTTCAGGGTGAGCTGGACGTTATCCGGGGTCTTCACCATGCGCAGCCAGGCCACCACCGTGTAGCTCGCGCCGCGCGTGAGCAGAGCCGCCGCCTGGAACGACGGGCCCATATAGGTATCGCTGCGTCCCGAGGCCAGAATGCACTTGTTG
This sequence comes from Polyangiaceae bacterium, assembly GCA_035760985.1. Lineage (GTDB taxonomy): Bacteria > Myxococcota_A > Polyangia > Polyangiales > Polyangiaceae > SZUA-265. The sequence goes on along the minus strand of DASTRX010000128.1, from coordinate 12,334 downwards.
CCGGAGTGGGCGCCGGTGCTCACGTCGCTGATCGCCGACATGCCGAACGGGACCCAGCCGCTGTGCCCTGTCTCGAAGCTCGGGTTCGCCATCAGGTTGCCCTCCGGGGGAGTCTCGGGCTCGTTGGGCGCTCCGCCTGCGTTGGGCGCTCCGCCTGCGTTGGGCGCTCCGCCCGCCGAAGCGCCGGCGCTCGAAGTCGCGCCGCTCTCGCCGGTCGCGCCCGCGCTGCCCGCCTCCCCGCCGACGCCCCAGGCCTTGTCCAGCTCCTCGAAGTCCTGCAGCGTGCAACCGCTCGCATGGATGCTCAGGAGGACATACATCGTATGCCGAGCGACGCGGCGAAGAGCAGGGACAGCCATTCCCTGGGATTACGGATCACGCGGCAGCGAGTTGAAGAGGCGGCCCAAAGGGAACCACCACCCCCAACGCCACAACGCAAGGAGTCTTCCGTCTGTTTGGGGCCTCGTTGAGCTCACTCTCCGGCCGGCAGCTCGCCGCGTGTCTGGCCCTGTGTGCCTGTAATCAGGGCGATCTGGGCGCCACGCCCGGCACTGGAGGCACCGGCGGCGATGCGCCCGGCGACCCGATCGCGTCGGGCGGCCGCGCCCCCACGCCCAGCGCCGGCGGCAGCGCCGGCAGCGCAACGGCGGAGCCGGACCCGATCGAGGCCACGCTCACGGTGGATCTCGGTCAGCGCTTCCAGGTGCTCGAGGGCTTCGGCGCGTCGGTGGCCTGGTACGGCGACTGGCTCACGACGCACCCGCGCAAGCGCGAGATCTACGAGCTGGTGTTTCGAGAGCTCGGGCTCGACATCCTGCGGCTGCGCAACAGCTATCGCGAGGTCGGCGGAGACTTCGATCCGGTTGCCGCGGAGCTGGTCTCGGAGGCAACCGCCTCGCTGGGGCACGCGCCGCGCGTGCTGCTGACCTCATGGTCTCCACCAGCACGGCTCAAGGCCAACGGCGACACCGAGTGCCGCGGCCAGTCGACTTGCACGCTGAAGCAAGAGAACGGCTCGTTCTCGTACTCGGAGTTCGCGGAATACTGGCGGCAGGCGCTGCATGCCTACGCTGGCCTCGGAGTGAACCCGACCTGGATCAGCATCCAGAATGAACCCGATTTCATCCCTCCCAGCTGGGAAGGCTGCCGCCTGGACGCCACCGAGGGGGCCTATCCGAGCTATCAGAAGGCTCTCGCGGCCGTGCGCGCCAGCCTCGACCGAGACCAGCTCCGGGTCGGCGTGCTGGGGCCGGAGGTGACGGGCTTGAAGGGTGATAAAGTCCAGTCGTACGCGGCGTCACTCGATCTCGAGCTGCTCGATGGCATCGCTTCGCACCTGTACGGGAGCCAGAGCTGGCGGCTGCCAGACAGCTATTTGCCGGAGATGCGCGAGGTCGCGACGCAGATGGGAGGCAAGCCGATCTTTCAAACCGAGTTCAGCATCCCCGGGGGCGCAGGCGCCTTCGAGACCGCGTGGCTGATCCGCAACTCGCTCGTCGAGCTCGGCGCCTCCGCCTACCTGCACTGGGACCTGGTCTGGACCGGCGAAGACGGGCTCGTCAGCATCGAAGATCCGAAACAATTCGCGAGCTGGCAGACCGCCAAGGGCTATCGGATCCGGGACACCTACTACTCGCTGAAGCATTTCGCTGCGTTCACGGAGCCCGGCGACGAACGCGTGGCGGCCGTGTCCGCGCGGCCGGAGCTCGCTCCGGTGGCGTTCCGCTCGGAGGATGGACGCAGGCTCACCGTGGTGACGCTCAACACCGGCCAACAAGCTTACCGGCTGCGCATCGACATTCCCAACGGTTCTTATCGGGGCGCCGAGCTGTACCGAACCAGCGCCTCCGAACGCTGCCAACCTGTCGGCACGTTCGTTGCGGGACAGTCCTTCACGATGCCCCCGCGCTCGATTGCCACAATCGTGCTCTCGACTCGCTAGCGCACATCCCTGGCGCGCGGCACGCGCTCAAAACACTGTCGTTCCCGCCGGCAATGACGTTCATTGAGCTCGAGACCCAGAGAGAATCTTTACAAAATGTCCAAGATGGCTGATGCGCGCGGTTCCAAGCGGGGACGCCCCGAGTCGGGCCTGGAGAAAGCCGCGTCCGCGGCGGCGGGCTTCGCTCCGCTGATCGCCCAACGCTCGACCTCCGCCCGGCCTCCTGCGCTCCCCACGGGCGGCGAGACGATGCAGTACCAGGTGCCGCTGGAGCTGCTGGTCCTGGCTCGCAATCGGGAGAAGGACAAGGCGCGCAGCGTGGCGGTGACGCCGGTCGCTCCCCGCCCCAGCCCCGACGAACCGCCGCCATCGAGCGAGCTCAGCGCCTTGCGCGCGAAGCCCCAGGAGCCGGCGCCGCCGGCGACGCTGGAGCAAACCAGCGACGAGCCAAGCAAGCCGAGCGGCGAGCCGAGCAAGCCGAGCAACGAGCAACCGGCTGCCTCGAACAGCGCCGTCAGCGCGCCTGCCAGCCTCGGCACAACGCTGGGATTGCTCCTGGCCGCTGCGCTCTGTGTCGTCGCGGGATACTGCGCCGTCAAGCTGCTGTATCTGTTCTAGTGTTGCATGATGAAACTAAAGAGCCTCATTGCAAACCTCGCAGGCCCACAGCGGACTACAAAAATTTAACAAACGGCGCTGGCGGTGAGTGATCTCGGGGTCGAGCACACACGCACGATCTAGGCTTCGTTCTGGGAGCCATGTTCCGCCGAAACAACGTCAGCTCCGCTCAGCGTTCCACTCAGCGCCGCCCACTGCGCAGCTTCGGGTCAGCTCACTCCACCAGCCTGGCGCCGCTGCTCGTTGCGTGTGCGGCGCTGGGCTGCGCTCCGCTCGGGGACCTCGACGGCTACGCCAAGGACAGCCCGGGGCCCGGCACGGGCTCGGCGGGCAGCGCGCCCGCTTCCTCACCCGATCCCTCCTGGACCCTCACCGACGCGGGGCCCGGCGGCGACCCACCTGCGCTCGCCGATGCCTCCCCCGCCCCCGATTCTCCCGGTTCGACGGACGCCACGCCTCCCGTCGGGCCCCGGGTAGCGAGCAGCATCCCCGCGGATGGCGCCCGCGGCATTCGCCGCGATACCAGCCTGTCCATCGCCTTCAGCGCGCCCATGGATCGCGCCTCCGTGGAGGCAGCGTTCAGCTCGGATACGTTGCCCGCGACGGCGCTGGACTTTCGCTGGGACTCGGCAGGCACCCTGCTCGACATCGCCCTCGCAGCACCTCTCTCCTATGCCGCGGGCGGGGACGCGAGCCAGGTCACTGCGCTGCGCTACGAGTACCGGCTCAGCTCGACGGCTCACGATCTCGAGGGCAACCCTCTCCCGGACACACGAGTCGCGTTCTGGACGTTGCGCGAGATTTCGGTCGCCCTGGGCGCGGAGACCGACCCTGCGCTGACCGGCAACTGGCGCAGCGACGGCATCTACGGGACGGACTCCTGCGCGCCATCCGGCAACAGCATGTGCCTCGGCGACAGCAGCTTCGGCCCCAACACCAGCTACCGCGGCTTCGCCAGCTTCGATCTGTCGTCGTTGCCCGGCGAACTGCTGGAAGTGAGCGAGGCGCAGCTCGAGCTACAGGTGATGTCGATCCTGGGCGACCCCTTTGGTGGGCTCGGGCAGCTCGAGTTCGAACACGTGCGCTTCAATTCCATCGGGCCCGACGCCTTCAGCGCTGCGGAGTTGGCAGCGCTCGGCGGCGTGGCCAGCGCTGCGAGCGGCACTTCGCCCCGGCAGAGCGCGCTGGACGCCGTGCGGTCCGACCTGGCGAGCGCCGCCCCGTCCCAGTACCGCTTTCGTTTCCAGAACGCGAGCGACGGCGATGCCGCCACGGACCTGCTGTTCTCCAGCCGCGCGAGCGTTCGCCTGCGCGTGTCCTATCTGATCCCGTAGCGCCGTTCGGCGCGGTGCCCTCGCTCAGTTGCGCAGGCCGGGCGCTTCCTGGCCCGTCTGGGCGACGTACTCGTCGTAGCCGCCGCCGTACACGCGCGGGCCCTCGGGCGTCAGCTCCAGCACGCGGTTGGAGAGCGCGCTCAGGAACTTGCGGTCGTGAGACACGAACAGCAACGTGCCCTCGTAGCCGCGCAACAGGCGCACCAGCATGGCCTTGGTGTCCATGTCCAGGTGGTTGGTGGGCTCGTCCAGCACCAGGAAGTTGGGCGGATCGAACATCATCAGCGCGAGCACCAGCCGCGCCTTCTCACCGCCGGAGAGGTGCTCGCAGTGCTTGTCCGCGTCGGCGCCCGAGAAGCCGAAGGCGCCGAGCAGCGTGCGCAGGACGCCCAGCCCGGCGAGCGGGAAGTTCTCCTGCATGGTCTCGATCACGGTCAGCTCCGGCTTCAGGATCTCCATCGCGTGCTGCGCGAAGTAGCCGAGCTTCACCCCTGCCCCGAGCTTCACGCTGCCGCGGTCGGGCTCGGACGCGCCGGCCACCAGCTTGAGCAGGGTGCTCTTGCCGGCGCCGTTGACGCCCATCACCGTCCAGCGCTCCAGGCGCCGGACCAGCAGCGAGAAATCCTGGTAGATCTTGCGCGCGCCATAGCCCTTGCTGACACCGTTCAGCGCAGCCACGTCATCGCCGGAGCGCGCCGGCGTGCGGAACTCGAACTCGATCAGCTTGCGCTGGCGCGGCGGCTCGATCTTCTCGATCTTGTCCAGCTTCTTCACGCGGGACTGCACCTGGGCGGCGTGGCTGGCGCGCGCCTTGAAGCGATCGATGAAGGCTTGCTCCTTGGCGAGCATGGCCTGCTGGCGCGCGAACTGCGCCTCGCGCTGCGCCTGGCGGAGCCGGAACTGCTCCTCGTAGAACTGGTAGTTGCCCGAGTAGCTGACCAGGTCGCCCTCGTCGATGTCGACGATGCGCGTGACCACGCGGTTCAAGAACGCCTGGTCGTGCGAGGTGAGGATCAGTGCGCCGTCGTAGCTCGCGAGGAAGCTCTCGAGCCAGATGATGGACTCGATGTCGAGGTGGTTGGTGGGCTCGTCCAGCAAGAGCGCGTCCGGCTTCATTAACAGCACACGGCCGAGCGCGACGCGCATCTTCCAGCCGCCGGACAGCTTGCCCACGTCCCCCTCGATCATCTCGGGGGAGAAGCCCAGGCCCGCCAGCACCTCTTGGGCGCGCGCGTTCAAGGCGTAACCGCCAAGCGAATCAAAGCGCGCCTGCACCTCGCCAAAGCGCTCGATCAGCTGCTCCAGCTGATCCGCCTGGTCCGGGTCAGCCATCGCCGCTTCGAGCTTCGCCAGCTCTTCGCCCACCTTGGCCACCTCGCCCGCGCCGGCGATCGTCGCGGCGAGCGCGCTCATGCCCTGCATCTCGCCGACGTTCTGATCAAAGTAGCCGACGCTGACGCCGCGGTCGACGTTGACCTGGCCGGCGTCCGGCTGCTCCTGGCCCACCAGCAGCCGGAACACGGTGGATTTGCCGGCGCCGTTCGGCCCCACTAGGCCGACGCGCTCGCCGCGAAACACGGCGAGGCTGGCGTCGATGAACAGGATCTGGCTGCCGTGGCGCTTGGAGATGGAGTCGAGCGAGAGCACGCGGTCTTTCTGAAGTGGTGCGCAGAGATTCAGCGCTGAATCAGCAGCGATGGGTCCCAGAGGCTCGGCGCTTCGTAGCCGAGCAGGTTGACGATGGTCGAGGCCAGTGAGGACAGCCCGAACTTCTGATCGGTGCGCAGCCCGAGGCCACCGTTCGACTGGTTGTCGTACAGGATGCAGGGCACCGGGTTCAGCGTGTGGCTGGTCTTGGCCTTGTACCCACCGTGACCGTCTGAGACGGGCTGGCCCTTCTTGTCCAGCTCGTACATCTCGTCGGCGTTGCCGTGATCCGCGGTGACGATCGCGACGCCCTTCAGCGCGTCCACCACCGGCAAGAGCCGCCCGAGCGCGATGTCGAGGGCCTCGATCGCCATCACCGCCGACTGGAAGTCACCGGTGTGGCCCACCATGTCGCCGTTGGCGTAGTTGACGCGCAGCGTGCGGTGCTTGCCCGTCTTGAGTTGCTTGATCAGCTCGTCAGTGATCTCCGCCGCCTTCATCCAGGGCCGCTGCTCGAAGGGCACGGTGTCGGACGGGATCTCGTGATACTGCTCCAGCTTGTCGTCGAACTTGCCGCTGCGGTTGCCGTTCCAGAAGTAGGTGACGTGGCCGTACTTCTGCGTCTCGGAGATGGCGTACTGGGTGATGCCGGCCTGCGCGAGGTGCTCACCGAGCGTGCCCTTGATGGCCGGCGGCGGCACCAGGAAGCGCTTCGGCAGCTTGAGGTCGCCGTCGTACTCGAGCATGCCCGCGTAACAGACCTTCGGCACCGCTCCGCGATCGAAAGCGTTGAACTCGGGCCCGCTGCAGAATGCTTGCGTGATCTCGATCGCGCGGTCGCCGCGGAAGTTGTAGAAGACGACGGAGTCACCATCTACGATCGGGCCGAGTGGTTTACCGTTCTTGGCGATCACGAATGGATCGAGGTTCTGATCGGTGGCCTTGGTGCGCTCGCGCAGCTTCGTGATGGCATCGGTAGCGGAGGCGAACTGCTCGCCCTCCCCGCGCACGTGCGTCTTCCAGCCGAGCGCGACCATGGGCCAGTCCGCTTGATAGCGGTCCATGGTGATGCGCATGCGGCCGCCGCCGCTGGCGATCGCCGCGTCGAAGCCGGGGCTGTTGATCTCCTTCAGGAACTGCTCGAAGGGCCCCACGTACTCGAGCGCCGAGGTCTCGGGCACGTCGCGGCCGTCGAGCAGCGCGTGGATGCGCACGGTGCACACGCCCTCCTTCTTGGCCTGCAGGATCATGGCCTTCAGGTGATCGATGTGCGAGTGCACGTTGCCGTCGGAGAACAGGCCCATGAAGTGCAGCGTCGAGTTGTGCTCCTTGACGTTGCTCACGATCTCCTTCCAGGCATCGCGCTGGAAGATCTCGCCCGTCTTGATCGCGTCGGACACGAGCGCGGCGCCCTGGGTGTAGACCTGACCCGAGCCGATCGCGTTGTGACCGACCTCGGAGTTGCCCATGTCGGCATCGGACGGCATGCCCACCGCGGTGCCGTGCGCCTTGAGCTGGATGCTCGGGTACTTTGCCAGCAGCCGATCCAGCGTCGGCTTGCGCGCCGCGGCCACCGCGTTGCCCACACTGCGTTCTGTGAGGCCCACCCCGTCCAGCACGATGGTGACGATGGGACCCTGGATGGCCTTGAAACTGGCGCTCTTCTGCAACATGGGGCGTCTCCGGAAGTTCTTTCCCGCGGCGGTTTCCGCGGGCCCACGTCCATATCCAAACCCGGGCCCACGTCCTAGGGCAATCGCGCCCGGGTGGCCCGGTAAAGCTGCAGAAACAGGCCCGCTCCGGCCCCCTGCTCAAAAGCTCAGTTCACGCCACGCGCGTGCGGCACAGGCGCGCAGCGAGGCGAGCGCGCGAGAGCAACCCCGCGCAGGGCTGGTGGCAGCGCGCACGCCGGAGCGAAATCTGCGGATCGGCATCGGACCGGCGCGCATAATCCCGGGCATGATCCCTCACGAGCCCAGCAGCACCGACTGGCGAACGGAGCACGACAGTCTGGGGGAAGTGCGCGTTCCGCGGCGACGTTACTGGGGAGCGCAGACCGAGCGCTCGCGCCTGAACTTCCCGATCGGGCGCGAGCCGATGCCGAAGGAGCTGATCTATGCGCTGGCGCTGGTCAAGAAGGCCAGCGCGCAGGCGAACCTGGGTTGTGGCGTGCTGCCGGCGGACAAGGTCCGCGCCATCGAAGAGGTGTGCGACGAGATCCTCGCGGGAGAGCTCGACGACGAGTTCCCCTTGCCGGTCTGGCAGACGGGCTCGGGCACGCACACGAACATGAATTTGAACGAGGTGATCGCCAACCGCGCCCACGTGCGCGCCGGCGGCAGCCTCACCGATGCCACCCGCTTCCTGCACCCCAATGACGACGTCAATCGCTCGCAGTCGTCCAATGACGTGTTCCCCTCGGCGATGAACGTGGCGGCGCACCGCCTGATCAGCGATCACACGCTGGTGAAGATGCGTGTCCTGCGCGACGCGCTCGCGGAGAAGGCGGAGGAGTTCATGCCCATCATCAAGATGGGCCGCACCCACCTCATGGATGCCACTCCCCTGCGCCTCGGGCACGAGTTCTCCGGCTACGTCGCACAGCTGGATGCGCGGCTCTCCACCCTGGAGCACGCCAACCGGCGCCTGGCCGCGGTCGCGCTCGGGGGCACCGCGGTCGGCACCGGGCTGAACGCCCCGATCGGCTTCGCCGAACGAGCGATCGCACGCCTGTGCGATCTGAGCGGGCTGCACTTCGTGCGCGCGGCCAATCCGTTCGCGGCCCTGGCCTCCCACGATGACCTGGTCGAGGCGTCGGGGGCGCTGCGGGACACCGCCGTGTGTCTGATGAAGGTGGCCAACGACTTGCGCCTCCTCTGCTCCGGGCCCCGCTCGGGCTTCGGCGAGCTGATCCTCGAGCCGCGCGAGCCCGGCTCGTCGATCATGCCGGGCAAGGTGAACCCCACCCAGATCGAGGCGCTGACCATGGTCTGTGCCCAGGTGATCGGCAACGACGCCGCGATCGCGGTCGCCGGCATGTCGGGGCAGCTGGAGCTGAACGCCTACAAGCCGGTGCTGATCTTCAACCTGCTCATGGCCGCGCGCAATCTGGGCGACGCTTGCGAGTCGTTCGCCGAGCGGGGTATCGCCGGGCTCGAAGCGAACGTCGAGCGCATCAGCCAGCACGTCGAGCACTCGCTGATGCTGGTCACCGCGCTCAGCCCGCACCTGGGTTACGAGAGGGCTGCTCGCATCGCGCAGAAGGCGCATCGCGAGCACACCACCCTGCGTGAAGCGGCGCTCGCGCTGGGCTGGGTCAGCGAAGAAGACTTCGACCGCTGGGTGGACCCGGCGCGCATGCTGGGTCCCACCGGCTGAATCGACGGGCAAATAGGCTCTACCGCAGGCCGCCGAGGGATCGTCGCCGCGGATTGCACGGCGGGAGAGACTGGATCCTCCTGCTGGCACGGCGGGAGAGCGGATACCGCTCCGCATGTTCTCGTTCCTTCACCCACATCTTCCGGCAGGCTCCGCTCGCGGAGCGCTTGATCTCCAAGACCGTGTAGCGAGATACTCCGGGGCTTGACGAACTCACCCAGACCCCCTCAGGTTGCAGAGATCGGAGACGGCGACGAAGCGCCTGCCTCCCAGAGCGACAAGCGCAAGCAGAGCCTGTACTTCCCGGAGGCGATGCTGGAGGAGATCCATCAGGAGGCAGCTCGGCTGGAGCGCTCCCTGTCGTGGATCGTGCAACGCGCCTGGAAGACGGCGCGGCCCGAGATCCGCAAGCTGCCCAGCTCGCGCGGATCGCAGGACGGCGACGAGAGCTGAGGCGCTGCCCGCAAGCGCCCCAGCTCGCTCAGCGGGGCTAGAACGCGGCGTTCTGGGCCAGCTCCAGTGCGTAGCTGCGACAGAACTGCCCGGCGGGCGTGCTGGCGCACTCACCGCAGGAGCCGTCGGATTCGCCGGGCCGCTTGATCCACAGCAAGGCGTGCACCAGGGGATCGCCGGTATCGGCGGTCGGCGGCAGGCCCAGGCCCGCGCCGGCGGGGTTGCAGAAGGAGCCGCCGGGAGCGCCACGGCCGTTGCGGCTGGTATCGATCACGAAGGGCTTGTTCCCGACCAGGGCCGACAGCGCATGCCCGTAGTTGATGAGCGCGTCCGTCGGCTGAAAATTGGACACGTTCAGCGAGAAGCCGGTGGCGCGTTCGATGCCCGCGGCGCGCAGCCGCGGCGCCATCTCGCCTGCCGAGACCCAGTTCGAGTGCCCGGCGTCCACGTACACGGCCGTACCCGGGTTGCGGCGCAAGCTGTCCACGGCATAGGCGAGCAAGCTCGCGTTGTCGGGGCCGCAGCTCTGCGGCAGCGCGTCGGGCTCGAGAATCACGGCCGCTTGCTGCCCCATCAGTGAGTTGGCCATGCTGTCGATCCAGCCCTGATACGCGGCGGCATTGGCAGCGCCGCCCGCGGACTGCCCGCTACAATCGCGATTGGGGATGTTGTAAGCGACGATCACCGGGTAATCGCTGCCCGCGCCGCGCGCGATGTTGCCCGCCTGCCCGCCGTCGCCGCCCACCAGCCAGTACGCCGTCGGCTGCAGCGCGACCTTGCCCAGCAGGTCGCGCTCGGTTCCCTGCGCGGAGCTGTAGGCGCCAGCAGCGGCGCCGCCGTCGGAATGGATGGTGCGCCCGGCGAACGGATTGCCGCTGCTGCCGCCCACACTGCCCGCGCCCCCAGGCGCAGCGAGCGGCGCGAGCAAGGTCAGCCCATCCAGCCAGAGATCGATGCTGACGGGGCCGCCGTTCACGCGCGACAGGAAGTTGATCGCGAGCACCTTGCTCAGATCGAGCGCGACCGCCTGACCCCAGCTGGGCTGCGCGAAGATCGTGAACGGCAGCTCCTTGTCGGCGTAGTCGGCGCCGAGGGTCAGCTCCGCCGCGTAGTGGCCGAAGCAACCATCACCGGTGCACGTGCCCCCCTCTTCCGTGCCGGTGGTGGCGGGGGTGACCAACTCCACCGTGATCGTGCCGGTGCCGCGCGCACGCACGCCGAGGCCGCGGTACTGGGACAGATCCGCTGCTTGACGCGCGGGAAGCGCACCGCTCACATTGTTCAAATCCACGCTCAGCCCCACGCCCCAGCTGCTGAAGTTCGAGCCCGTCACATGCACGGCGCCGTCCACGGGCACGACGTCCGCGTCCGCCACCGGCGTCACCTGCCCCGTGCCGTCCGAATACACGCGCCAGCGCCCAGCGAAGCCGCTGCTCGACAGACGGCCGTCATTGTCCGAGAAGTCCTCCAGCACGAAGTTCATGGGCGCGGGCGGCATGTCCTCGGCCATCTGCGGCGTGGAGCCGGGCGGCGCGACCGCTGCTGGCGCGCCAGTCGTGAGCTCTGGCTGCGCTGCAACACCGCTCCCTGCCGCGCCATTGTTGGCGACGGCCATCACCGGCGCCTCGCTGTCCCCCTGGGTGTTCTCTGGCGCCGACGTGCACGCGCTGAAGGCCAGCGCGAGACACGCCGAAGGGACCAGGCACCGCACACCTTGCCTTTGCCTCATGGCGCCTTCGTATCACGCGTTCGCGGACAACCGAACCCGCGAGTGGGGCAGGGATCGCCGACATCGCAGCGGCGCGGCCTGCGCGGATCTACCGGATCACAGGCGCCAGCTCGCGGGGCCTGTCAGTTACACGGGAAAAGCAAGATGTTGCCATGGACGGGATCGCAGCAGGCGCCGTTCTCGGTATCGCAGCGCGTCCATTGCTCGCTGTCCACGAGCGCATCGATGGCATTCTCGATCTCCCCCAAGACGGCGGGCGCGCAGGCGTTGCCGTGATAGTCCTGCACCTCGTGCGTGCGGCCGCCGTGAGTGAGACTCGGCGTGGCGCCGGACGCGTCCGTGGCGATGCCCTCTTTGCACGCCATCGGCACAGACAGATTGAAGTAGTTCGCGCGCAGCATGCGATCGACCAGCGCCTGAACGTCCTCGACAGGGACGTTTCCTGACGCCGGACCCATCACTCGGACGAACGCTTCGCCGCGGTACGTCACGCTCCCATCGCCGGCGATCGTCAGCGAGTACACCGGGCAATTGCCAAAGCAGGCGCTGCGGGCGAGCGTGACGAGAGTATCCGAGTCGATCGGAATGCTCTCCGTACCCGAGCTGGTACTGCCCGCGCAGCCGGCGACCCAGCTGAACAGGAGAGCGAGCGGAATGCGGCGTGCTGCACCGTGTTGCATGTCAACGCTCGATCCTACCCCGACCGCCAGCAGCGTGCCTTCGCCTTTCGGCGCCGCATGCCGGAACACAGTCCATCATCGGCACAGTTTTCGATGGGCTCGCCACCCTACCGCCCCGCAACCCACCAGGATGAGCCCACCGCGCGTCGCTCCTGCTGCTCGGTGGGCGTTCCTATCGCGTCCAGCGCCCGATCGGCACCGAGCCCATCCGATGCCAGCCCCGTGCGAAGCGCTTGCGTTCCACGCAGCGCTCGTGGCTCATGGCGCGAGCAATGCCGCGCTCCGCTGCACCCGTGATCTGGCCTGTGCAGGCGAGCACGTGCGCGAGCGCGATGGCGCAGGGGGCGCTGTTGCTGCTGCTGCCGCTCGACGGCCTGGCGCAGGGGGGGCTGTTTGCGGGGTTCGCGCTGCCCGGCATGCTCGGCGTCGGGACGGCGCTGGTCAACGTCCCGGGTGCCATGGCGGTCACGCGCTTCGGGCATCGCCGGGTGATGACCACGGGCCTCGCCTCGGCGGCGCTGGCATCCACGCTGATGGCGGTCGTGCCGGAGTC
>DASTRX010000127.1:0-9934 GCA_035760985.1 Polyangiaceae bacterium | reverse complement strand
GCCCGCTCGCGACCCCAGGATGAGCCCACCGCGCGACACTGTCCGGCTGTGGGCTCATCCTGGGGTGGTCGGGGGGCGCGCGGCTCCGAGCCCACACTAACTGATTCACGATGCAACAGGTTGAGCGAGGGAACTCGCCGCCCGGCTCCCTCGTCTAAGGGCTGCCAGCTCGCGCCAGGCTGCAGCGAAGGGCGCACGGGTCAACATGGAACAGACTTCGAAGTTGGAACAGATCGCGCCCACTCCGCCCTCCGAGCGCTTCATCGCGCGAGCCTCGGGCACACGGCGCATCATCCGGCCCGAGCTTGACCTCGCCGCGAGCGAGGCCGCGACCCTGCCCGCCCCCGCTCCCGAACGGCACCAGCGCTGGCTGGTGCGCGCGCTAAACGCGAGCTCTGGGCTCGACGCGCGGCTGCGCGGGCGCTTGCTCCGGAGCGCGGGCACCGTGGCGGCGGCGTCGGGCGCGGCTCTGCCCTTGCTGGCCTCCGGCGGCGCCGCGCCGGGCTCGCTCCGCGCCGCCGGCTGGCTCTCCTTCAGCGCGCTGTCCGTCGCTGGCTGGCTCTGGGCGGCGCGCTGCCGGACGAAGCTGGGCAGCTGGTCCTTCGCGAGCGTTCGGCAACAGCTGGCGGACTCGCTGCGCTCGTCGCAGCGCGACTTGCTGGTGCTGGCTCGAGCTCCCAAGAACCTGCGGCTCTCTCTGCTCAGCCGTCTGACGCGGGTCGCCGGCTTTGCCGTCCTCGGGCTGTCGATCGCGCTCGCCTGCCTGGAGCTGAGTTTGGGGCGCGTCGCGCCCACGGTGAGCGGGGCCTGCTTGTGGGGTGCCCTGGCGCTCTTCGCCTCGCGCTTGCTGAGCCTCGCCCTGCGGCTCCAGACGCAACCTGTGCGCGTCGACGCGGCGGAGCTTGCGCTCGCCCAGCGCGAGTTCTCGCCGATCGTCGACCTGAGCACGCCGCAAGAGCTCGAGAGCGTGTTCTTCGATCCCACTCCATTGCACCAGGTCATGGCGGCGCTCTCGAGCTGGCGCGACGGCGCTCGCTGGCGCACCCCGCACGGCTGCGCGCTCGCCTTCCAGCGCCACTTCGCGTCCCGCTTGCCCGCGGCGCGGCTGGAGCTCGGGCGCTGGCTCGGAACCAGCGGCAGAGCGGATCTGATCGTCGACGATTGCGTCCTGGTCGACTTCCAGATCGGCCTCGAGCGCGCCGAGGTGCCGCTCCTGATCGAGCGCCTGCGCAGCTATCGGCATCCCTGGGGCGCGCGCCCGATCGTGGTCGTCATGCTGCCCCGAGCGGCAAGCGTGGACCGCGACGCGCTCGAGGCGCTGCAGGCGCCGGGGTCCGCGCCGCGCTGGATCGTCGCCGTCGCGCAGTGAGCGCCAGCTCATCATTGCCGCCCTGGGCGGGAGGAGCGCGCCTCCGCTGGGCGAGGGGGGCTAGCGAGTGCAAACACTACTACCAGTTGGTGATAGCCAGGATCGAGAATGCCATTGTCGTTGTCGTCGAATCCGGTATCGATGCGCTCGCCTCCGTCCGGGCAGTTGGCGCCCGCGGGCTCCGGAGACGTGATCGCCAGGGTGCTCCTGCCGAAAGTCCGAGCTCGTAGCAGTCCAAGCGCGAGCTGCCATCCGGCATCGTCACGCTCTCGCAGGCCTTGGTGCTATCCTCGCACGCCTGCAACAAGAGCGGGGCGAGCAACCCCCCCAGCGCACCACAATACCGAAGAGTCCTCTCGCGCATGCATCCTCCGAAACGGCTCGAGAGGCAAAAGGCATCCCCCTTTGGATGCGGCGAGCGCTCTCGCACACCTCCACGAGCGGTGCAGTCGCTCGTCTTCTAAAGCCGTCGCGGCGCATTTTGTGAACTGCCCCCGCGATCTGCGCCGTCAAGCGCTTGACGCAGCATCCCTCGATCGCCCTTTTGCCGCGCCGCCAGTGAGCGAGTCGGAAGTTGGGCAGTCCTGGCGTCGCGCGGAGTCGTGGAGGGCCGAGCCCTGCCCGTCCGCGCGTCGAGTCAGGCGTCGATGACGCAGTCGCCGTTGGCGGTCGCGACGCAGGAGAGCACCCAGCCGGCGCTGCGCTCCTCCGCGCTCAGGCCCGCTTCGCCGCCCGTCGTCTCACCGCGCAACAGGCGCACCTTGCACTCGCCGCAGTTGCCGACGCGGCAGCCGTAGTCGAGCTCGATGCCGTGAGCCTCCGCCAGATCGAGCAAGGGCAGCTGCCGGCTGGCGCTCACGCGCTTGCCGGTGCGCGCAAACTCGACGTGGATGGCTGCGTCGGCTTCGGTGGCGCCCGGGGGGATGCTGACCGCGCTCTCGCCGCCCTGTACCGCTTCGTCGCTGTGGCTGCGCGCGGGGGCGAAGCTCTCGGCGTGCAGGTGCTGGAGGTTGAAGTCGAGCTCGCTCAAGAGCTCGCGGGCGGTGCGCATGAAGCCGTCGGGGCCGCACAGATAGACGACGCGCTCGGCGAGGTCGGGGACCACGCGCCGGAGCATGTCGCGATCGATGCGGCCAGTCAGGCCCGCCCAATCCGGCGCGGACTCGCGCGAGGTGGTGGTAACGACGGACTGGAAGGTGCGGTGGCGGGTCGCGAGCATGTCGAGCTCGCCGCGGAACACGAGGTCGCGCGGTGCCTGGATCGAGTTGAGGAACTTGACGTCGATGTCAGCGGACAGATCGCAGAGCCAGCGGCTCATGCTCATCAGCGGCGTGATGCCGCTGCCCGCCGACAGGAACAGCAGCTTCTTCGGGATCTGGCCCGGCACCAGGCAGAACTTGCCCTTCGGCCCGTTGAGCTCGAGGCGATCGCCCACCTTGACGTGATCCGGCAACCAGTTGGAGACCAGGCCGCCGGGCACGCGCTTGACGGTGATCTCCAGCACGAACGGGCGCGTGGGCGAAGAGGAGATCGAATAGGAGCGCACGACCTTCTGGCCGCCGATGTTGGCGACCAGCGTGCAGAACTGCCCGGGCCAGTACACGAAGCGGCACAGCGGGTCGCCTTGCAGCCGGAAGGTGTACACGTTGTGCGTGTCCCGGATGATCTCGGTGACGTAGAGCGGCGTGTCGCGGCCGGACCAGATCGGCAGGTCCACCTTGGGGTCGACGCGCGTGGTGTCGATGCGCGCGCGCACGCCACGCGCGGAGCGCTGGCTCATCCAGGCCGTGAAGGCCGCACGAGACAGGGCCTTGGCGGCGTCATCCGTGCGCAACGCGCGCTGCTCGAGGTCGCTGCTGCGCAGCGGGCGCGAGTCCTCGACGGTCAGCGTCTGTTCGACGCGCTCCAGCAGCACGCGCGTGGCCTTCAGGTTGGTCTGTGAGGTGTAGGCGCAGCGGCCCTGGTGCGACGTGAGGTCGTTCACGTACTGCAGGCCCGCCATCTGCGCCTGGGTCTTGTGGAAGCTGGCGTAGAGCGAGTCGCCCTTCACGCGGTCGCTGACGATGGCGGGAAACTCGACCGCCGCCGCCCCCTCGGGGTGGCGCAGCCGCACGCGCTGGCCCGTCTGGATGCCGTGCTTGAGGGCCAGCGAGGGTGAGAGATAGAGCGGCGCCTCGTCGGGCATGCCCACGATCGGCGTGGCCTTGCCGGAGTTGAAGCTGCCGATCGCGAAGGCGATGCGCTGGCGTTCGTCCGAGAGCGTGGAGCGGCCGGAGTTGAAGACGATGCCGCTCGGGATGTCGAGGTCGGCCGCCGTCGGCACGAAGAACTTGAAGCGCGTGGGACGGCGGTAGACGTCGCCGAAGGGCTGAGCCGCGGGATTGTCGTAGTCGAGCAAGAAACGCGTCTGGCCGATGCCGCCGTAGTAGAGCGATCCGCGCTCCAGCAGCTCGTGCCACTCGATGGGGCGGCCGTCGGCGTGCTCGGGGCGGCAATACAGCGGCCCGCTGCCGCCGCTCATGTAGGCGAGCACGCGCTGCCAGAGCTCGGGGCGGCTGACCTCGCCGTCCACGCGCGACAGGCCCCCGCCCTGCTCCTTCGCGCAGAAGCGCTGGGCGAGGTAGCCCGAGCGCGCGTGGCGAGCGAGGTCGGGGTGCTCCGCGGCGAGCTCCGCGCGCTCCAGGAGGCGGCGCGTGATCTCGGCCATCGCGTCGTACAGGATGGTGGCGTCCGAGCGGGTCTCCGGGGCGGCGCGCTTCTGCGGCACCGAGAGCGTGAGCTTCCACTCTCCGTTCTGGTAGAGCTTGGGCGTGGCCGGGTGCGGGGGCGAAGGGATGATGAGCGCCGCGTGCGCCTCACTCCAGCTGTCGATCACCGGATCGATCACGACCAGCGTGGTCTCCGGCGCCGTGAGCTTGTCGATCCAGCGCTTGCGGCCCATCATGTTGGCCTCGAACTGCGTGCCGAGGCACAGGAACAGCTCGGGCGTGCCGGGCGTCGGCTCGGAGTAGTCGAGCGCCGCGCGCCCGGGATCGGCGACGGCAGCCGCGTAAGCGTCTTCCGGCAGGCCCATGCGCGCAGCGGCGTCCGCGGCCTGGCTCACCGGGATGCGGCCCATGAAGTAGCGGCGCGACAGGCCCTGCACCTCCGACTCGGCGTTGATCTGCCCCGCCAGGCGCAGCGTGCCGCCCGCGAGCGAGCCGGTGCGCTCCAGGCCGTACTTGCCGACGCTCGCCAGCGCGCTGCCCCACAGGCAGTGCGCGACGGCGCCGCTGGTCTGCGACAGCCCCATCGAGGCGATGTTGATCGGCACCACCTCGCTCTGGGCGAGCTTCAGCGCGATGCGCCGGATGCCCTCCAGCAGCCGCGGGGCGTACTCCGGCTCGGCCGCGATGCGCTCGGCGACCCGCTCCGGGGCGTAGCTCTCCAGCTGCGCCAGCGCCGCGTAGCTCTCGAACGCGGCGCGATCGCCGAAGCGATCCACGAAGCGCTGGCTGACGGCCTGCGGGTGACGCTGAAAGATCTCGTGCGCGACCGCCAGCGCCAGGTGCGGGTCGGTGCGCGGCCGGATCAAGAGCACGCGCTCGCGCCCCAAAGTCTCGGCGACCGCCTTCGCCGACTCCGTCACCATGACCTCGATCAGGTAGCCGTCGAAGTCCGGGCGCGACAGGATGGCCTTGAACACCGGTGGGTGCGACACGTAGCCGTTCCAGCCGTTGAACAGGTAGAAGCGGTGCGGGCCGCTCACGGCCTGCTGGATGGTGACGAACGGGCCCTCCTGCCCGGTCAGCATCTCGTTGTGCACGGCGCCCGAGTTCAGGCAGTGCTCGGCGTTACCGGTGAGGTTGCGCACGCCGAGCAGGCGCATCACCTCTTGCAATGCGAACACCGCGAAGTAGTCGATCTGCCCGCTCGCGTAGACGAGCGTGCGTCCGCGCGGCAAGCGATGCGCGAGCAACAGGTCCGCGAACTTCGCGATCGCGGCCGCGTACGAGATCGGCCGGCGCCGGCCCGTGGCGGGGTCGAGCAAGCTCGGGCTCAGCTGGATCGGGTAGGCGATCTTCTGCCGCATCATCGAGCTGCGCAGCTTGATGCAGCCGCTGGTCGGCTCCACGCCGGCGAGCTGCTCGCGATACACCTCGAGGCTGCCGGCGGCAGGGACCTTGCCCGGATGCTCGGGGATGCGCTCCAGGCGGCCGCCGTCGCCGACGCCGCAGTACGAGCACGAGAGCACGCCGCGCTGGGGCACTCCCGCCGGGTGATCCGGCAGCAGGTAGCGCGGCGTCTCCCGCCAGTCCTCGAGCACGCCGGCGTGCTCGATGGTCGGCACGCGCAGCTCCACCGCGGATCCGGGCACGGGGGTGAGCGCGGGCGTGAACGTTTGCGGTTTGAGCGTGCTGGTCATCGCACTCGATCTGCGGGGGCACCCCGCGCCCCGTTGGGCTCGAGCAGGCGATGGTGAGGCTCGAGCGAGGTGTTCAGCACGGAGCCGTGATCGGGGGCACGCAGCGGAAAGGAGAGCTCGAAGGTCGTGCCCTCGCCCGCCACCGAGCTGGCGCGCACCGTACCGTTAAAGCCCTGCGTGACCAGGTTGTGGACCATCGCCAGACCGAGCCCGGTGCCGCCCTTGTCGCGGCCGGTGGTGAAGAACGGATCGAAAATGTGCGGCAGGTCCGCCTCGGCGATGCCCGCGCCGTAGTCGCGCACCAAGAGCTCGAAGCGCGCTTCACCGCGCGCGGGCTGCAGCCGCTGCAGCGTGATGTCGACCTTGCCGGGCTCGGCGCCGGGGTAAGCGTAGCGATCGATGTTGGTCAGCAAATTCAGCAGCACGCGCGAGAACAGGCCGGGAAAGCCGTCCCAGATGCGCTCGGGCTCGGCGAGCGCGCAGCTCACCCGCACATCGAGCCGCGAGGAGGCCAGGATCAGCCGGTGTTGCCCGGACTTGCCGCTCGGGCCGCGATAGCCCGGGCCGGGCGGCAGCGCCGAGATCGTCTTGGCCCGGAACACGTTCAGGACCTCCTGGATGACGCGCACCAGATCCACCTGCACGCGCGGTTCGGCGAGCTGCCCCACGGACAGCTTCTTGAACGACTGCACCAGCCGCGCGGCATGCCCCACGTTCTTCTGGATCAGGCGGCAGGCCTCCGCGACGTCACCCAGGACCTCGGCGGCGACGGGCGGCAGCTCCAGCTGCGCCAGGTTCTCTACCGAGAGCTGCTCGCCGACGAAGCTCGCCGCGTTCTCGATCACGCCGAGCGGCGTGTTGATCTCGTGCGCGACCCCTGCGACGGCGCTCGACAGCGAGCGGATGTTCAGCGAATCCCCGGCGGAGGAGGGCGGCGGCCGCTCCGTGTCCGACGCGGCCTGGATCACGGGCGCGGGCGTCAACTTGCGGATCAGCGGCCGCCCGCGCGAGAGGCGCGCGAGCAACGCGGCGCAGCCCTCGGTCGAGAGCACGAACACCTTGCCGAAGGACAGCCCGACGGCGCGCGTGTGACACAGCTGCCCGTCCACGAGCGCGACCGACGCGAAGTGATCGCCGGGGTGGTGGCGCGAGAGCTCCAGCTCCTGACCGCGCTCGATGCAGGACAGCTTCACCTGCCCGTGCAACAGGATGTACAGGCCCTCGGCGCCGTCCCCCTCGCGAAACAAGAGCTGCCCGGTGTCGAAGCCGCGCTCCTCTCCGAGCAGAGACAGGCCCTCCACCTCGCTCTCGGTGAACAGGTCCAGGATGCGAGCTCGATGCAGCTGACGATGTGCGGTCATGGCCCTCAGATGTTGGCGGCCTCGAACACCAGCGCCCTGCGCTCGCGCGACGCGGACAGCGCCAGGCTCGCGTACACGGCGTTCTGCGCGTGCCCGGCCAGCAGCGTCAGCGCTTGCCGGGCGAGATCGTCCGGGGTGATGCCGGCCACGAACAGCCAACCGTGCCCCAGCTCGCGGTGCAGCGACAGCGGCACGAGGAAACCGTCGTCGAGCAACACCGGCGCGGCCGGCGCCCCAGCGGCCAGCGCGCACTGCACGCGCACGCGCGCGGACTCCGCGGCGAAGCGCGCCCGCTCCCGCTCGTGCTCGCCCGAGCGATAGAGCTGCACGTGGCGCGGCCCCTGCCCTTGCTCGAAGCTCTCCAGCTCCAGCATGGCCAGCGGCGCCGGACAGATGCGCAACACGGTATCGAGGATCGACGCGAGCAACGCCTCGATCTCCGTGTCCGCGGCCAGCCCCACCGCGCAGTCGTGCACAGCCGCGAGATACGCCCGGTGACGCTCCAGCTGCAGCAACTCCTGATACGACTTGAGCGCGCAGCGCACGGCGGTGTACAGCCGGCTGGAAGACGTCTCCGTCTTGGCCAGATAACCGTCGATGTCGTAGTTCTCGATCGTCTGCTGCTCGGGTGCGACACCGGGCTGCCCCGTCCGGAGCAAGATGCGCACCAGCCGGTTCCCCAGCTCCTCACGGATCCTCCGGCAGACATCCAGCCCTGCCGTGTCCGTCTCCATCACCACATCGAGCAGGATCACGCCCACGTCGGGATGGCGCTCCAGCGCCTCCAGCGTCTCCTTACCGCTCGCGGCGCTCACGAACTCGGTTGGACCCGACTTGCGGCTCAGCGCCTTCAGACTGAGCCTCGTGACCGCGTGAATGTCGGGCTCGTCGTCGGCGATCAAAATGCGATGCGTCCCGCTCCACTGAATCAATGGCTGCATGCTCGTTCCCGGCCACGTCCTCACCGGCCTCCCCCGAGCCGATTCGAACCACTCTCCGTGCCCGCCTGTACGGGACGCGCGCCGCGCAATTGAAGCCCTCCCCAGCGGTGAAAACGAGCGGAACACCTGCCGCGATTTGCTGCGCTCGCCGCCAGCGACCGAGATTTCTGCTCCCGCGCGCCGCACGCGCGCGCTTAACGCGTTCACATCGCGCCTCCGCGCGCGGCCGTGGGCTTGCGAAGTGCCGTGTGCGGGGCGCGCGAGGGACGCCGGGCACCCCACGACATTCATCGCCGTCATGTGGGCTCGGAACCGCGATCCTCCGAGCTCGCGCTGCACCGCGAGACCTTCCCTCCGACTGCGTGGAGATACCGGTCGCGCACGACCGGGCACGTTGGACGGCGCCGCCGCTCTCCTCGCAGCCCGGGCGCAGCCGATGCGCGCGAGCACCTCGAAGCGCGCCTGGTGCGCGCGGCGCGCGGGCCTTGTGGCAGCGCGAGCTGCTCGCGCGAGCGCGCGGCTAACCCCGTTGCTCAGCCCACCGGCGAGCGCCGCGCGAACCCGTCAAACCGACGAGCGATGCGCTCGATCAGCAGACTCGAGCCGAGCAACACCGCGCCAGTCAGCAGACCCTTACCGACCATCCCCAGCTCTCTCGGCCCGAACGCGCTGGAAGACGGCGCGAGCCAGGGCAAGAGCGACGAGCTGATCCCGATCTGCTTCGCCTCCACGTACATCACCAGCGTGCCCGCGAGCACGTCCACCACGACGCTGCCGGCCACGGCCCAGCGCAGCGACATCCGACGCCGAGCGGCCGCGACCAGCACCCCGCTCCCCAGCAACACTGGCAACGCCCGCGCAAACAGCAGCCAGATCACCTGAACGGCAGCTAGGAGGGCCGCGGACGGCTGCGCATGCCGGCTCGACTCCGGCAGCAGACTCACGAAAATGGCAATGAGGAACGCCGCGGCGAGCCAGCTCAGGACGGGACCCAGCCCGAACACCAGCGCTGGGAAACGCGCCGCCTTGGAGCGCAACTCCGGCCGCTCCAGCATGCTCTGGGCGAGGCTCTCCTCCGTGCCCAGACGTGCCGACGCGGCCGCGCGGGCCGCGGCCAGCTCCACCCCTCGCGCGAGCTCCGCCCGCACCAGGTCCTCGTGATGCTCCGACAGCTCGCGCAGGTAACGCCGCACGTGCCGGGGCGCGATCCCGCCGCGCAGCAAGCGCTCCGCCAGACCCTCAAACTGATGCTGCTGCATCACCGGCCCCTTTCAGCACCTGAGCCACCGCCCCCGCGATGCGCTTCCAGTCCTGGATCACCACCGCCAACCTCTTCTTTCCGGCTGCCGTGAGCGAATAATACACGCGCGTGCGCCCGCTGACGGCTTTCCGCCGCGCGCGCAAGCAACCGCTCTCCTCCAGCGCGTGCAACACCGGATACACGACCCCCTCACCGAGCCGGATCGCCTCCCCCGTGGCGACCTCGATCGCCTGCACCAGCTCATAACCATACATCTCCCGCTCCGCGAGCAAGCGCAGGATCAACATCTCCGGTACCCCCGTCATGAAGGCGGGGTTCGTTCTGGATGACACCTCTATACCTCGTACCTCCAGGTATATGCCTTGAACAACGAGGCATGTCAAGAAGGGCTCGGCGCCGCGCGGCGCTCGAGCCCACCAGGATGAGCCCACCGACGACCCACACGCTGCCGCGCGCTGGGCACAGGCTGGAGCCGCCGGCCGTCGCGCGGAGCCGAGCCCTCACGGCCGCGGTGATCTCGAGGGCCACGAACGGCACTCACTCGGGGCCGTCTCGGCCTGGCGTCGCTGACGCAAACAGGGTCGACCTCGGAGCGGT
>DASTRX010000126.1:0-18529 GCA_035760985.1 Polyangiaceae bacterium | reverse complement strand
CAGAGGCCAGATGATAGAAGTGCAGCGCGTGCGACTGCAGGATCTGTCCAAAGTGCATCAGGCGCCGGATGCGGTCGGCCGCCGGCGGCACCGCGCTGACGCCGACCACGGCGTCGAGCGCCTTGGACGCGGCCAGGTGGTGGCTCACCGGGCAGATGCCGCACAGGCGCTGCACCAGCACCGGGATCTCCCAGTAAGGCCGCCCCTGAACGAAGCGCTCGAAGCCGCGAAACTCGACGATGTGCAGCCGCACCTGCTGCACCTTGTTCTGCTCGTCGAGCAAGATCGTCACCTTGCCGTGCCCCTCGACGCGGGAGACCGGCTCGATCACGATCTTGCGCAGCCCCTCGGGATGCGGCGCGGTATCGAGCGGCTCAGTCATAGCGGAGCAACCCGTGGCCGAGCTGCGGCGTCTGGCCGGCGATCAGCTGGCTGAGAAACTGCCAGATCGCTTCACCCGACGGGGGGCAGCCGGGCAGAAAATAGTCGATCTTGACCACGTCCTGGATCGGGTGGACCTGTTTCAGCGGCAAGGGTAGCTCGGGATCGTTGGGGATGGCGCTGCGCGCCAGGCCCGGTCCGCTCAGGTACACGCTCTGCAGGCAGTCGCGAACGTCCAGGTGGTTGCGCAGCGCCGGCAGGCCGCCGTTGATCGCGCAGGCGCCGACCGCGACCAGGGTGGTGCAGCGCGCGCGGAACTCGCGCAGCTTGTGCACATTCTCGGCGTTGCACAGGCCGCCCTCGATCAGCCCCACATCGCACGGCCCGCAGTGCTTGATGTCCGTCAGCGGCGAGCAGTCGAGCTCGATCCAGTCCAGCAAGGGGATGAGCCGCTCGTCCAGGTCCAGCAAGGACATGTGGCAGCCGAAGCAGCCCGCGAGCGACACCGTGGCGACGCGCAGCTTCTTCTTTTCAGCCGTCACGGTTGGCCTCCTCCCGAGCGGCAGCGACGGCCAGCTCGCTGATCGGCTGCGCGTCGTACTTGCGCGCGCCGATCGGAACGCTGAACCCGCGGCGCTTGCGCAGAATGGCGCCCACCGGGCACACGTTCATGGCCTTGTCCTCCAGGGCGAGGTCGGTATCCACCAGCTTGCCGGACTCGGCGTTGACCACCAGGCGCTTGGTGATGCCGCGCCCCGAGAGCGCGAACACGTGCTTCTCGTCCACGAGCGCGCTGGCGCGCACGCACAGCTCGCACAGGATGCAGCGGTTCAGCTCCAGCAGCACGTCCGGATGCGAGGCGTCGACGGGCCGCACCGGAAAGAGCGGGTTGCGCGCGTCGGTCAAGCCCACCTCGTAACCGACGGCCTGCAGCGTGCAGCTGCCGCTCGCTTCGCAGGAGGGGCAGAAGTGGTTGCCCTCCACGAACAAGAGCTGCACCACGCCCCGGCGCAGCGCGCGCAGCTCCTCCGCGTTGGCCTCGACCACGTCGCCCTCGCGCGCGGGCTGCGTGCAGCTCGCCTGGGTGCGGCCGTTGACGCGCACCGTGCACACCTTGCAGCTGCCGTGCGCCGAGAACTCGGGGTGGTAGCACAGATAGGGGATGTAGTGCCCGGCCGCGAGCGCGGCCGCCAGGATCGATTGCCCCTCGTCGAACGGCACGTCGTCGCCGTCGAGGCGGAAGGTCGGGCGCCCCTCCACCCGCGGTACGCGGCCCGTCGCCTCCTCCAGCTCGTGCGCGGCGTTGATCTTCACGCGTCCTCCCCTGCGAAATGCGCGCCCGGGTCGTCGCGCGCGGTCACCTCGCGCGCGGGCGCGAGCGCCTCTTCGAGATCGAAGGTCGGCAGCGCGTCGAGCGAGCGCAGGCGCTGTTGAAACAGCGGACGGAACTTGTCGAGGGCGTCCAGGATCGGGTTGGGCGCCGTCGTGCCCAGGCCGCAGTGGCTCGCCGACTTCATCAGCCGCGAGGTGTGCGTCAGATCCTCGAGATCGCGACGCGAGCCCTTGCCCTGGCGGATGCGCGTCATCAGCTGGGCGTTCAGCGTCGTGCCGACCCGGCACGGAGTGCAGAACCCGCAGCTCTCGTGAGCGAAGAAGCGCGCAAAATTCTCGACCACCTGCAGCAGATCGCGGCGCTGGTCGAACACCATCAGCGCGCCGGCGCTCGGCACGTCCTCGAAGGCGATGCGGCGCTGAAACTCGCTGGCCGAGAGCAACACGCCCGAGGGACCGCCGACCTGCACGGCCTGGGGCTCCGTGGCGCCCGCGTCCTCGAGCACGCTGCGGATGCTCACGCCGAAGGGATACTCGTAGATGCCGGGGCGCGCCACGTCGCCCGAGACGGACAGGATCTTGGTGCCGGCGGAGGAGCGCGTGCCCAGCGCGCGCAGGCAACTGGCGCCCTGCCGGGCCACGAGCGCCGCCGCGGCCAGCGTCTCGACGTTGTTCACCAGCGTCGGCCTCTGCAGGTAGCCGTGGGTCACCGGGTACGGAGGGCGGTTGCGCGGGATGCCGCGCTTGCCTTCGAGCGACTCGAGCAGGGCCGACTCCTCGCCGCACACGTATGCGCCCGCGCCGACGTGGACCTCGATCTCGAACTCGAAGCACCCGCGGATCGCCTTGCCGAGCAGGCCGTTGCGGCGCCGCTCGTCGAGCCGGGCCAGCAGCGGCTCCAGCAAGAACGGGTACTCGGCGCGCAGGTACAGGAGGCCCTTCGTGGCGCCGATGGCATACCCGGCGACGGTCATGCCCTCGAACACGAGATCGGCCTGGTGCGCGAGCAGCTCGCGATCCTTGAACGTACCCGGCTCGCCCTCGTCCGCGTTGCAGACGACGTAGCGCTCCGGGCCGGGGGCGGCCGCGCAGGCCGCCCATTTGGTCCCCGTGGCGAAGCCAGCGCCGCCGCGCCCGCGCAGGCCGGACTGGCTCACTTCCTCGATGGTGGCGGCGGCGCCGCGCGCGATGGCGGCGTCGATCGCCTCCCCGGGCCCCAGCACGGCCGAGAGCAGCAGATCCCTGCGCCGGACGTGCGATTCGATCGCGAACCACTCGCTGGGCCACTGCTCCACCGGCACCCTGCTCCGGATCAAGGCCGCCATGGCTCCGATGCGAGCGGGAGTGAGGCGGGCGATGGCGTGTCCGTTCACCAGCAGGGCGGGGCCCTGGTCGCAGAGGCCCGTGCAGCTGGTGGTGCCGACCGAGAGCAGGCCGTCGCGGCTCGTCTCACCCGGCCGGAGCTGAAACGCTTCCAGCAAGCGCTGCCGGAGCTCCACGCTGCCCGCCATCACGTCCGTGATGTTGTCGCTGAACAGGACCCGAAACAGCCCCTGCGGCTCGGCGGAGAGGAAGGAGTAGAAGCCGACCACCCCCTCCACCTGACCGCGCGGCACGCCCAGCGCGCGCGCGAGCTCGCTGATCACCGGAGGCGAAACGAGACCGAGCTGCGCCATCAGCTCGCGCAGGATCTGCAGCAGCCGGGACGGAGCGTGGCCGTGGCGTGCCAGGATCTCTGCGAGGTGGTCCATGCTGGCAGGCCTCCCGAGCTCGGTTCCCGTTCAGAGCCAGTCGAGCTCGAAGTGGGACAGCACCGCGCCCAGCACGGCGCGAGCCTCCAGCAGGCGTTCGCGGTCGAGGGGCGTGGGTTCTTCGGCGTCCTCGTCGTCCGCGCTGGCCTCCAGGAAGATGTGGACCGCCGCGTGCGCCAGGCGCTGCGCATCGAGCGCTCGCGGCGCGACGTGCTCCAGCAGGCGCGCGTACAGATCGCAGAGCTGCCGCGCCAGGGACAGCGCGAAGAAGTCATCGGCGTCCGGGCTGCGCTCCAGCCGGTTCAGCTGGCTGCGCAGCAGGCGCTCGAGCTGAGGGAGCTCGACTGCCGCGACCTGCGCCAGCTTCTCGAAGCGCGGGCGGGCGGCAGCGGGCACGCCGGGGCAGAGCAGCTCGCCCGCCGCGAGCCGGCGCGCGTGCTCCCAGCGCCGCAGCCGCACGTCCTGGGTGGCGGACAGGCACAGCGCCGGGTCGCTGCTGACCAGGGAGCGCACGAGCTCCTGCGACCAGGGCTGCTTGACGCTCTGCTGCACGAGCGCGAAGGCGTCGCTCAGGTGGAGCACACGCCGCGTGCGCTCCAGCTGCTCGCTGATCAGGTTGAGCGCGCTGGCGATGGCTTCGGCACCGCCCGGTACATCGCGCGCGAGCAGGCCGTACTGATCGGTGTTGCGCTGCACGAACGGGGCGTGAGCGAGCAGCACGGCGAGCGCCTCGTCCGTCACATCGACGCGCTGGCGCAGTCGCTCGGCGACGGCCTCCAGCGAGAGCGGGGTCTTGGCGCTGCGGAACACCGAGCGCACCGCGTCCTCGAGCCGCAGGCGAGCCTCCGAGTCGATGCCGTGCGGCTCGGGCAAGTGCTCGAGCGTGGCGCCCGTGAGGTCGATCCAGCGCCGCACCTTCGACGGGTCGTCGGGGTCGAGCTCGAGCTGGGCCTCCAGCGCGTCGCGGAAGTACTCGCACAGGCTCTCATCGAGCTCCTGCGCCGCGAGCACGGGCAGGCCCTGATAGTCGTCGAGCTCCGCGGGCACCGGCAGCTGCGCGGCGCGCTCGGACAGGCGCTCCAGCGTGCGATCCAGCTCGGGCTGTGAGAAGCGCGCGAACAGCGACTCGCGCCGCCCGGGCGGACCGAGCTCGACGTGCTGGAACTCCGCGCCCAGCAGGTGCTCGAACACCGCCTCCGCGAGGCCGAGCTGCTGCTCGACCCCGCGCCACCACGGATCCTCGGCCACCAGCAGCCGCACCGGCACCGAGCGGGCGCCCGCCAGCGCGCGCTCCAGGCGGTCCCGCAGCGTCTGCGCCCAGTCGGAGCTCGTCTCCAGCTGCTGCCAGGCCTCGAGCTCCAGCTGGCGCGCGCGCTCCTGGCCCAGGCCGAGCCGCTGCGCGGCGCTCTCCAGCGCCTCGCGCCGGCAGTACCAGCCGGCGCGGCGCTCCAGCAGGAAGCGCTGCACGGGCCCCAGCGGCTCCAGCGCCCGCGCCCAGCCCGCGAGCAGGCCCGCTTCGGACTGACCGCGCGGAGACGGGCGAGCTGCGGCGCGATAGGCCGCCGAGGCATCGGCGTGCGCGAGCGGCGTGAGCCGCTGCACGCTGCCGGCGCCCACGCGCACGAACAGGCCGCGGCGCAAGCCGCTGGTGAGCGTCGCCTCGAGGATGCGCTCGACGCGGCTGCCGGGGCGCAGCGACAGCTCGCGCAGACCCCAGTGGCTGCGCGCGCGCTCGAAGCCGAGGCGCAGCGCCCGCCGCCGTGACACGCTCTGATTCTCGGGCAACGCCTGCAGCAGACACTCCTGCCAGTCGTCCAGCACGTACGCGGAGAGCTCGGGCTGGATCGCGCGGATCTTGCCCAGGGCCGGACGATCGAAGCTCGCCCCCTGCTCGGCAGCCCGGGCGAGCAGCTCGGCGATCGCGCCGTACACGCCGGTGGTCGCGTCGCTGGCGGGCGTGCTCGGACCGCGCAGGTAGCCCTGATCGCGCAGGGCCTGCGCCGCGGTCAGGCTGGCGACGCCGAAGTCCAGCGGCCCGAGACCGATCAGCGCGCGCCACAGCAGCAGCGTCTGCTGCTTGGCGGAGAGCGAGCTGAACTCGGTCACGGCGTGGCCCAGCGCGGGCGGCGGCTCCACGCCGAAGACCTCGCCGAGCCGGCAGGTCTCGCGCACGAAGGCCGTGAGCTGCGGCACCAGTGGCGCGGCGGTGTGCGCGACCAGGGCCACGCGCTGCGCGGGGCCCAGCGCGGGATCCTCCAGCAGGAACGTGGGCAGGCGCGCCTCAGACCAGAGCAGATCGAGCTTGGAGCGCGAGGACCCGAGCAGACCGCCGCGCCAGGCCAGCACCGCCTCGCCGCTCTTGGTCTGCAGCATCAGCGCGTTGCCCGCGGGCCAGGCGGCGCCGGCGTGCAGCGTGAGCAGCACCGGCGCGCGCGCCTTGTCGCGGTGTTGCAGCTGCACGCGGAACCCGCCGTCGAAGGAGCGCACGCTGACGCTCCAGCCGCCGTCGAGCGCCGTCGCGTCGAGCCCCAGCGCCGTGAAGCGCTCGATGCAGGCCGTGAGCTGCGCGGGATCCGAGAGCACGCGCAGCTGGTTGGGCAACGTGATCTGCGGCAGCGGCTCACTGCGCTGCGCGTCGACGCCGAGCGCGTCGATCTCGTTGCCGAGCGGGATGCGCGCCAGCCGCCCCCAGCTGTCCGCCTGCGCACGGCACGAGCGCGCCAGCTCGCCCGCCGGCGTGCCGCGGAACGACAGCAACGCCCCGAACGCGGCGCCTTCCACCGCGCGCTCCAGCGGAATGTGCGAGAACAGCACGCGCAGCTCCTCGGCGCGCGCGAAGATCAGCAGATTGCCGGCGACCTGCTTGCCGCTCCCGTGCACCAGGCGCAGCGCGCCCGTCTCGTGCAGCCGGTGCAACAGCCAGTTCTCGGTGTGCTCGGCGCGGCGCAGGTACACGCGATCGAACTTCGCGCTGCGCGCGAACAGCTCCTGCCACCAGGGCAGCGTGTTGCGCTGGCCCTGCGGAGACGTCACGCACAGCGTGATGCGCTCGGCCCAGGTCGCCGCCTCTCGCACCAGCAGGTCGAAGCGGCCGGCATCGAGCACCAGATCGAGCCGCTCCGCGTCCTGCTGCCAAGCGGCCATACCCGAGTCTGCCTCGGAGCTCTCCGTCGTCGAAGCCGAGATGGGCCGCCGCGCCGCGTCACTCATTGAAGCGGCCCTAACTCGAGCGCCACGGTCAGGCCAAGTTTCTGGCGCGCTCGAGTCTTGCGGCCGGGCCAAGTTTACGGAGAGCGCAGGTTTTTTTTGTGAGCGGCGTTGGCGCGCTCGATCGAGGCCTTGAGCCGGATGAAACGCTGCGCCTCGTCCTGAGTCAGCGACGCGGCGCGCGGCGCGCCCGCGGCTCTCAGCAGGGCGCGGTCGGCCATGCGTGGAGGGGCGAGGGGCACAGAGGGAGCGGGGGTGCCCTCGCTGGCACCCGCCTCTGCCGCGGCGACGATCGGAGCTCGCTCGTCGCTCAGGTGTTCCACTTTGGCTTCCAGCCGGGCGGAGCGCGGCTCCGTTGCGGGGCTGGGCTGCGGGCGTGTGCTCTGACAAGCGCTCGCTGCCAGCGTGAAACACGCTGTCACGATCCAGCGCGAACCTGTCGCCCGCTGTCCCACCGCCTTCTGCATTTCGATGAAAATGCATTTATTCGCAGGGGGCCCCGTGCCGTCAACTAACTCGCGCTCCTTCCGTTGGGGAGCGAAGAGGAAAGGGTAACTTCATGCGCCGATTCGTGACGGTGGGTGTCTTCTCGCTGGCGACTGTTCTCTACGGGGCCTGCAGCGACGACGGTGGGGATGGCGGCATCGGCGGAAACGGAGGCACGGGAGCCAGCGGCGGCTCCGCCGGCTCCGGTGCAGGGGCGGGTGCGGGCGGCAGCGCCGGCACGGGCAATATCGCGGGCAGCAGCGGCACGGCGGGCCAGGGTGGCACGGCGGGGACTGCGGGCAGCGCAGGTGCGGCGGGCACTGCGGGTGCGGGCGGCACGGGCGGCCCCGAGCCGGACGCGGGCGATGCCGGCGTCGACGGCGACAGCGGGGTAGGCGACGGTGGACTCGGCGATGGTGGGCTCGGCGATGCTGCGGTGGCGCCGCCGTGTACGGGGTGTTTGGAACTGCGGGCGCCGCTGGCGGCGCCGAGTGAGTCGGCGTATTTCCAGCTCGCCTTCGCGTCCAAAGACCTCAGCGACACCGTCGCGACCTTCCGATTGCGCTCGTTGGCGTTCGACGAAACGGGACAGACGCTGATTACGCCGTTCGCGACGTCGACGCCAGATGGGAATGCCTTCACGCAGGGCAATGGCACGACTGTCCTGAACAACGCCGCAGCCTTCACGAATACAGATACTTTCATCGACGTCCAGCTGGATATCGGTGCCATCGCCACGTCGGGGTTCTTGGACACCAACGTAGTCGCCCTGGGCATTCAGATCCTTGCTGGCGGATCATATGCGGGTCCGGAGCCGACGCTCTTGCTGGACTCGGTTACGTTCACGGGCTCTGGCGGGCTCACGAATTTGGATTTCACGACCGACGCACAAGGCTTCGCCCGCAACAACTTTGCGGGCATTCAGACGGCCGAAGTGATCCACCACTGAGACCTCGACCCTCGCGGGTCATCCGTCTCTCCAACGGCGCGCGGCAACCCCGCGCGCCGTTGCCATTTCGGGCTCGCCCGCAGTGCTTCGCTTCAGCCCTGTCGAGAACAGAGCTGCGAGCAAAAATGCTCCATGGCACAAATCGAAGTCCGCCGTGCGCGAGCTCACACGGGGTCGTCGTGAGCGAGACCCAGCACGAGTGGCTCGAGCTCTCCCGCGGCAAGACGCTCCGCCAGCTCGAACAAGTGGTCGCCACCCGGCGCCAGGGAGATGACCCCAGCTCAGCGCCGGACTCCGCGCTGCTCGAGCTGGTGCGTTGCGCCCTCCGCGGCCCCAACGACGTGGGCCGTGCCAGCTATCAGATCGTGGTCTCGGTGTGCCCGGAGTGCAACAGCGCTGGCCAGCACTCGGCGGTGGGGCTCGTGCCGGTCGACCCTGAGCTCATCAGGAGGGCCCACTGTGACGCCCAGCACGTGCCGGCACTGCCCGACCCCAGCCCGCTGCCCGCCAACAAGCGAGGGGCAGAAGCCCCGTGTGGGCTCGCCACTGGGCGCGCTGCCCGACTCTAGTATGTGCCCACTGCGTTGGGGGTCCGGCACACTACACGCAAAGGGCACATCCTGGGGACGCGCGAGGTCGCTCGGAGCCGAGCCCATCCATTCCGCAGGTGGCACCTTCACTGCGCCGCGCAGGTCTTGCGATACTGCCGCCCGCCGTCTTCCTCTTGCCAGGCGCCGCCGGCGGGGGCGTTGCACGTCGAGGTGTACAGCCAGCAGCCGAGGTCCGGGCGGTCCATCCAGAAGTACTCGGTCACCGCCGTGCAGTCCGGGCGCTGGAGGCAGAGCTCCATGCAGCTCTGCAGATCCGTTGCGCTCGTCTGCTCGACATTGGGCCATCCTGCATTCTCGCAGGTGATCCAGTCACCGAGATATTCAAAACAAGCGTTCGAGGCCGGCGGCGGCGGGCTCGGGCGCGGGGGCTCGCTCTGCGGCGGGGGAGGCGCCGCATCGGGCGCAGAAGCCGGATCCGTGACCAGCGGAGGGCTCGATTCGGGCGGCGGTGCTACGGGCTGGATGAAGCTGGCAGTGGAGGCGGCTCGACTGGCCATGGGAGCCGACGCCGGTTTCGATCGCTGCTGCGCCGGTGGGGGCGCGGTGCCGGGCTGGCGCTGAGCCAACGGCGCGCCGTCCGTGCGCGCTCCGCAGCCGCACAGCAATACTCCGAGAACGACGTCGCGCCATGCCATCATTCCCCGAGGCTAGCAGCGCGCCGGCGGGGCGCACGTGTTGCACCAAAAAAGGCGCCGGCCGCCGGGATCACTGCACGGTCGTGCTGGCCGCCAGGATCGCGTCGAAGACGCCCGCGTAGTTGTCCTTGTGCTGGTAGCTGGGGTCGAACAGCAGGGGTTCGGAGCGGCCGTCGTTGCAGGCGCTGTCGCGCCAGGAGTCGGAGTCGGCGATGCCCCAGAAGGTGATGGCCGTGCACAGCGGGTTGTCCATGCACACCTTGGTGACGTCGGCGAGGCGTTGCTTCTGCAGTTGCCGGCGCTGCGCAATGTCGCCGTTGCCGCACAGGCTGACGTCGAGCTCGCTGTAGACCACCTGCAGGCCGAGCGCGGTCAGGCGCTCCATGTTCTGGCGGATCTGATCGGCGGAGCGATTGCCGTCCGTGCCGGTGCCGATGTGCATCTGCAAGCCGACGCCGTCGATCGGGATGCCGCGCATCTTCATGCTCTGCACGAGGTTGAACACGGCGTTGGCCTTGGCGGAGGTGCCCTCGGCGTTGTAGTCGTTGTAGAACAGCAGCGCGTCGGGGTCGGCGGCGTGCGCCAGCTGGAAGGCGCGGTCGATGTAGTCTTCGCCGATCAGGCGCCGAAACGGCGAGTCGGGGCCGTTGTTGCCGTTGCCGTTTTGCGCGCTGGTGGCGTCGGCCGGGTCGCTGCCGCGCAGGCGCGGGGCGTTGCCGTCGGTGAAGGCCTCGTTGACGACGTCCCAGGCGTGGAGCTTGCCCTTGAAGTGCGTCACGACCTCCGTGATGTGGCGCTCCATCGCGGCCAGAGCCTCGTCGCGCGTGGTGAGGTCGCGCACCCACTGCGGGATCTGCGAGTGCCAGACCAGCGTGTGGCCCTTGACCTTCATGTCGTTGGCCTCGGCGAACTGCACGATGCGGTCCGCGTTCTGAAAGCTGAACTGCCCGGGGTTGCGCTCCAGCGCGTCCCACTTCATCTCGTTCTCGGGCGTCACGTAGTTGAACTCGCGCGCCGCCGCCGTGTACGTGTCGGTCGTCAGCTTGTTGGCGCGGAGCGCCGTGCCGATCAGGCGCTTGCTGGCGAGCGCGGCCTGGCGCAGCGTCGTCGGAGGCCCGGTGAACGAGTCGGGGTCGGGTGTGCTGCCCGCGCCGCCGCTTCCGCCATTGTCGCCGTCGCCGCCGTTGTTCGCGCCGCCCGTGAGCGGCAGCGAAGGATCTTGTCCCTCCAGCGCGCTCTGCCCGGCAGCACCGGGCGCATCGGCGGAGCCCACGCTCGCGCCGCCCGAGCCCGCAGCGGGTGACCCGAAGCCATCGGGAATCGAGGGCGCTGGGTTGGACCCGTCGTCAGAGCCACAAGCCAGAGCCAGGAGCAGGCAGGTAGAGGCCAGGCGCAACGGGCGGGCTGCGGGCTGTCCGCGCAAGAGTTTCTTCATCGGAGTGTTCCAGCGGGTGATACGGGCCAAGCCTTCATAGCCCGTTCCCGCCGCCCAGACCAGTCGCGTCCGCGTTTCGAAGTGGGACGTATGCGCGCGCGCTCAGCTTTTGCTGCCGCCGGCGCCGCCGTTTTCGCCTCCCGGCGCGCCCGCGCTGGAACGCATCATCTCCAGCATCGTCGAACGAAAACCGCGGGAGCGAAACAGGCGCTGGGCGTTTTCATTGCTCACCATCGTGTAGAGCACGATGCGCGGCGCCCCGAGCGCCTCGAGCTCGCGCACCATGGTGTCGAGCAGCTGCGCCCCGACGCCGAGCCGGCGCGCGTGCTCGGCCACGAAGATGTCATGCACCACGCCATGGCGATCGAGCAGCAGGTTCCAGTCGCGGTCTTCGGCGGCACCGTAAGCGTACCCCACGAGCTCCTCGCCCTGAAGCGCCACCAGGACCACGGCGTTCGGGCGCTTCAGCTCCTTGGCGAACCACCAGGCGTAGCCCTCGTCGACCTGCTCCGGCAGAAAGAAGCGATCGGGATCTCGGTGGTGATGAAAGCGAGCCAGTCCGCCGCCGAGCTGACCGGCACGCTGCAGATCGCCGGCCAGCGCGCGGCGCACGATGATGTCCGTCATGGCCGCAGCCTAATCGATCTGGCGCCCGGCGAGCTCGGCGATGGCGGCGATCAGGGTCGCGGGCGCGACGGGCTTGGTCAGGTGCAGCTGATAGCCGAGCGAGAGGGCGCGGTCGCGGTCCGCGGGCTGCGCATACGCGGTCAGCGCGATGGCCGGAAACCAGGTCCGGGTCTCGACGCCACGCGCCCGGATCGCGCGGATCAACTCGTAGCCGTCGTCCTCGGGCATTCCGATGTCGCTCACCAGCACGTCGGGGCTCCAGTGCTCGAGCAGCTCCAGCGCGGCGCGCGTGGAGGGCAGGGTCTTCACTTCGGCACCCTGTTGCTCCAGCAGCGCCGCGAGGAGATCGCGCACGTCGACTTCATCATCCACGACCAAGAGCCGCAGCCCGCGCAGACGCGAGCGAGGTTCTGCTGCGGGGGGCGGAGCGCTGCGGTGCGCCGGCGCGCCGCTTCGCGCCCCCGGCGAACGGAGCGGCAGGACGACCTTGAAGCTGGCGCCCTTGCCGGGGCCGGCGCTGTGCACCATCACCTGGCCCCCGTGCAACTCCACGAGGTGCCGGACCAGCGCCAGCCCGAGTCCGAGCCCTCCGAAGGCGCGCGTCGAGGAGCTGTCCGCCTGCCAGAAGCGCTCGAACACGCGCGGCAGGTGCTCCGGACGGATGCCGATACCCGTGTCGCTCACCTGCAGCGCGACCGTGGACGCATCCTGTTCCAGCGAGACCTCGACCTGCCCCCCCGCCGGTGTGAACTTGATGGCATTGGCCAGCAGGTTCCACGC
This sequence comes from Polyangiaceae bacterium, assembly GCA_035760985.1. Classification (GTDB taxonomy): domain Bacteria; phylum Myxococcota_A; class Polyangia; order Polyangiales; family Polyangiaceae; genus SZUA-265. The sequence goes on along the minus strand of DASTRX010000126.1, from coordinate 6,335 downwards.
GATCTGCTGGAGCCGGCCCGCATCGCCCAGGGTCTCGCCCGCGCCGGGCTGGCTCCGGAACGACAGTTGCAGCTGCTTGGCGTCGGCGGCAGAGCGCAGCGCGTCCAGCGCGGCCTGTACGATCTGGTCCAGCCGCACGGGCTCGATCTCCAGCCGCAGCTTGCCGGTGATGATCCGGCTGACGTCCAGGACATCCTCCACGATGTGCACCTGCGCGCGCGCGTTGCGCTCGATGGTCTCGATCGCGCGGGCGGTGTGCTCGGGCCGCCCGGAGCGCAGCAGGTGGGTCCAGCCCAGGATGGCGGTGAGCGGGGTGCGGAGCTCGTGGGAGACCGTCGCCAGGAACTCGTCTTTCAGTCGGCTCGCTTCCTGCGCTTCAAAATAGAGCTGCGCGTTCTCCATCGCGAGGCTCGCGCGCCGCCCGAGCTCCTCGGCGAGCGTCAGGTCTTCGGGCGTGAAGCGGCGCTTTCCCCGGGTCGCGGTCAAGCTGATCGCCCCGACCACCTGCTCGCGGAGCCGGAGCGGAACGACCATGTAGGAACCGATGCGGAGCTCGGTCGTCAGAGCCCGCGCGCGCGAGGTCGGGCTCCAGACGTCTTGCACGACGTCGGGGACATCCGCCAGCAGCTCGGCTTGGCCCGTGCGGATCACGCGCGGCAGGACACGATCTTGCGCTCGATTCAGCGGTAACAGCGCATCGAGCTCCCGGGCCAGCGCTTCCCGCGCGGGCTCGTCCGCGGCGAGCGAGCTGAGACGGATCCCGCCGTCCGCGTCGACCCGGTACACGGCTGCCATCTGCGCGATCGTCGGCACCGCCAGGCGAGCGACTTGCTCCAGGGTATGCGCATAATCGAGCGACGTGGCGAGCGCCTCCGTCACTTCGGCGAGAAAGCGATTGCGTGCGTCCGCGGCCTGGGTGGCACGATACAGCCGCGCGTTCTCCAGCGCGATCGCCAGGCGCCGGCCGAGGTCCTCCGCCATCGCCAGATCGGTCTGGCGGTAGCGTGGGTCGACGGCCGCGCTGCCCAGGCACAGCGTGCCGAGCACGGCGCCGCCGGCCGTGATGGGCGCGAGCAGCGCCGAGCGCAAGCCGAGCTCACGGAGCAGCGCGACTCCCGCTCCTGAAGCGGAGGGCTCCGAAAGATCTTCGTGCAGCTGAGCGCCGCCCGCAGCGAGCAGGGGCAGGATTCGCTGCGGCGCCGGAGGGGGGGCGAGAGAGCGCTGCCGGAGCTCTGCCGCGGGGACGAGCCGGGAGGGCTCGGAGTGCGCCAGGAACAGCGGCGGGCTCGAGCCGGGCCCCTCCTCGAGCAGCTCCACGGCGCACCAGTCGGCGACCCGCGATACCGCGAGCTGAACGATCGCCTGCAGCGAGCCCTGCCAGTCGATCGAGGACGCCAGGACATCGCTGCAGGCGGAGAGAAAGGAGCGCGCTGTCTCGGCGCGCTGGCGCTCCTTTCGTTCATTCACTGTGGCGGTCAGATCGCGCACATAGCCGAGAAAGGTGGCCAGACCCTCGGCGTCCACGCGGCGCACGGCCAGCTCGATCGGAAACTCCGTGCCGTCCGCGCGCAGCGCGGTGAGCTCCACCCGGCGATCGATGACCCGGCTCTGGCCCGTGGCCGCATAGCGAGCCAGGCCCAGGCGGTGCGCCTCCCTTTGCCGGACGGGCACCAGCAAATCAGCGAGCGCCTCACCGAGCACCTCCCCGCGCGCGCGCCCGAACATGGCCTCCGCTGCGCCATTGAACTCCGTGATGCGGCCGGCGTGGTCCATGCCGATGACGGCGTCCAGGGACGCGTTGAGCAGCGCCGCCGTCCGGGCCTGCGCCTGGCGCTCTTGCTCCGCGAGGTGGGCCGATTGCTCGTGCAGCTGCCGGCGTGCGTGAAAGAGCTCCACGAACACGCTCACCTTGGCCCGCACGACGCGGCGATCGAGAGGCTTGCGCAGGATGTCGACGGCGCCGTGGGCATAGGCCTCGAACTCCTGGATGTCTCCCGCGGTCACCAGGATGATCGGCGTCTGCTCGCCTCCTGCGCGCGCGCGCGCCAGGTCCGCGGTGGCGAGCCCGTCGAGCCCCGGCATCATGATGTCGAGCAACACGACCGCGAACTCGCCGCTTCTCAGCTGAGCGAGCGCCTCCTCGCCGGAGGTGGCGCGCACCAGTCGCTGCCCGAGGGGTGAGAGGATGACCTCCAGCGCGAGCAAGTTCATCGGCTGATCGTCGACCAGCAAGATGTTCGCGCGGGCTGGCGCAGCTCCGCTGGACGGCGCCTGGGTCAGGTTTTCCACACGTACATCAGGTGCGCTGGTCCCCCCAGCGCGTTCGGGCGCTCAACTCGTGGGAATCGGTGCACAGATCGAGCGAACCTTGCGAAAGAGATCGCCGATGTCCATCGGCTTGTTCAGGTACCCGGCGGCAGCCAGCGATTTCGCTGCTTGCTCGGCGCGCCCGCCGGCGCTGATCACCAGCACGGGGACCTCGCGCAGTGGTTCGGCCTCCAGCTGGGCAGCGCGGAAATCGAAGCCGTCCATGACTGGCATCATGAGATCCAGCAGGATCAGGGACGGAAACGGGTGCGAGCGCAGGTAGTCGAGCGCTTCGCGGCCGTTGCCGGCCGTCGCGCAATCGTAGCCCTCTCCTTGAAGTAATTCCGTGAGGGTTTCCCGGATGTCCAGGTCATCGTCGACGATCAGGATCTGCGCAGCCAATGGCTGCAAACATACCACCGTGCACCCGTTCGGTCTCGCCATCCGCCATGATCCGACCGGCGCCGCCAGGCAGCTGTGGCAGACCAGCCCACCGTGGCGGTTTGCCACGGCGCGCCGTGTGCTGCGTTTCATCATCTCAGCGCGGCGCTGGGCGAAGGCGGCGTCAGCTGAATGGTAACGCCAGCGCGAGGAATTCGGCGGTGCTCACGAGCACCAGCTGAGCAGCGGAGCGGCGCACGCGGGCCATGACCTGATCGACCAGGTAGGTTCCCGCGCGGTAGCCGACCCAGCGCCGGCCATCGGCGTGCCGGAACATCCACTGCGCGTAGGGAGCGTCGTCGGGCAGCGCGAGCAGCTCATCGACCCAGGCGCGCACCTCCGGCGGGTATTCGCCCCAGGGCGCCCGGTGCCCTGCGGCATCGCGCTCGAAGCTGGTGGCGAGCCCCTCGCTCACGACCGCGTCCATCAGCGCCGGCCGCGCCGCGCTCTTGACCCAGCCCCGCGCCAGGTGGTGCAGCTCGTGAAAGAGCGTGGCGCGCAGGTGCAGCTCCGCGATCTCGATCACACCCTCCGGCCGCGTCGCGTCCACTCTCCAGCGCATGTGCGTGCGATCCAGCGCCGCGCCGGACGCACCGTACTCCGGGATCACGGCGCTGCTGTCCTCGACGCTGAGCCAGAGCGTGAGCGGCAGGCAGCGAAGATGCTCGCGCGCCTCCAGCTCGGCCCGATCACAGATGGCGCGGATCGCGGCCTGCTCCTCGGGCCGAAAGACGTGCCGGCTGGATGCTTTGAATTCGACGCGGATCATCGTGGCCCGCACTCTAACCTCCTGCTTCCAGCGGAACGCACACGATCGTAGCGAAGCCGCGTTCTACCCGCCGCCAGCCCCGCGCGGAGCTCGAGCGGGGCCGTCACTTCGGAGCCCGGCAACCCGATCATCGGACGGATGCAGCTCTGCGCTCTGCGCGCAGCTCACCGCCATCGCTCCGGCATCCCTGCGCGAGCGCCCGCTGCCTGCCCGCCGCAGCGGAACGTCATCTACAGCGTTGGCCCTTCGCAGATCGCCGCGAACAGCGTCGCGCACTGCAGGTCCGCCCAGCCGCCGCCGGCGCGCAAGCGCAGACAATCGGACAGCTCGCCGCCGTTGGGCTCCGGATTAGTGCCGGCGGTCCAGCTGACGAAGGCGTTGCCGGCAGCGCTGCCGGTGGCGCCATTGCCGTTCCAGAACGCGCCGCTGTCCCCCAGCCAGCGCCATGCGCCTTCGCTCTGCAGGTCGGAGGCGCCGACCCAGGCGTCCGCGAGCGTGCCCAGAAGATTCGTCAGGAAGCTGTTGCGCGCGGCGCTGTGGATCGTGGTCAGATCCCAGCCGGTGCCCCTGGCCTGGCAGGCCGTGCGCGCGTCTTGCCAGCTGCGCGGGGTGGTCAGGACCGCGAAGCAACGCACGCCTGCGCCGCTCCCCGGACCGACGGTGGCTCCCGGAATGCAGCTTGGACCCGCGCCGGCGTCTGCCGCGCTCGCGCCCGCGTCGGCGCTCGTGGGAACAGTGCCCGCATCCGCGCCTTGCGAGCTCGAGGGATCGGCGGCTTGCCCGCCGGGAGCCTGCATCGAGGTACTGCCAACCGTGCCCGTGGACAGGGTGGGGCCCCCCGCCAGCACGCCGTCAGCTGCGGCGCCCTCGCTCGAGCTGCCATCACCGCTCACGTCCCCTTCAACGCCTGAGCTGGAGCTGGCGCCGCTCAGCGCCTCGTCCGGCTCCGTGAGCAGCCCACCCTTCGAATAATCGGACAGATTGTCGGTAGGCAGACACGACGTGGCGAGCAGCGTGAACAGAGCAATCCCGCGCGCAACGAGGCAACTGCTACCGGTGTTGCGAATGAGCGAGTGCTGGCGATGTTGCCGTCGATTCATGTGCGTTGCTTCTGGCGCGCCGATTCGTGAACCCCGATTCACGATCTCATCGCGTGAAAATTTCGCACGTCATACCATCCTCGCCTGCGCAAGCAAGCAGACGATGCGAGTCGTGATCCGGGAGTTCGCACTCGCGAGCACGTTGGGTCGTTGTGCGACGTCGCGAAGACCGTGCTCCACGAAGATGCACGGCGCCATCCGAGTGCAACCCGCAGGACACAATCCCCGAGTCCGATCCGCGGCTTTGCGTCGCGAGCCGCGCGCTCCTGCCCGCGCTGCGCGGAGCCAGCGCCCTGGCCACGGCACAGACCGCCTGCAGCACCCCGAAGAGCGCAGCCGCCCGCTTGCGATCCCCGCGATCGCAGAGCCAGCCACCCACCCGACAGCCCACCACGACACCAGCCCACGGCGACTCCCGTCACGAGCGCGAGCGACCCCCTGGCTCTAGCATCTCAGCACCGCGGCGCCGACGCTTTGGACGCTGCGCGGCCCAGCGGATAGGCTCCGGCAGTGGCGCCCCATTCTCGCGTGCTCGTGTACATCGCCTGCTCCTTCGACGGCTTCATCGCCGGTCCGGCGACGACCTCTCCTGGTTGCCGGGCGCGGATGCCCCTGCCGCGGCGCACGAAGCGCAGCCCGGCGGAGCCGTCGGCTTCGAGAGCTTTCTGAGCCGGGTCGGCGCGTTGCTCATGGGCCGTCGCAGCTACGAAGTCGTACGGGGCCTGGGCGGCAGCTGGCCCTACGGCGACCGCCCGGTGCTGGTCGCAACCCATCGCCCGTTGCAACCCATCGTTTCGCAGGTGCGCGCGGTGGACGGCGAGATCGCGCAGCTGGTCGCCCAGGCGCGCGATGCGGCCGGCAATCGCGACATCTACATCGACGGTGGCAACCTGATCCGTCAGGCCCTCGACGCCGAGCTCGTGGACGAGCTGATCGTCACGCTGGTGCCGGTGCTGCTCGGCGATGGCTACCCCCTGTTCGCGGGTGTGCGCCAGCGGCATCAGCTCGAGTTCGTGCGACACCAGCGCTACGGCAGCGATCTGCTGCAAGTCGCGCTGAGGCCGGCCAAGAAAAGCTGAACACGCGCGCTGCGCCACGCGGGCGGCAACGCACGAAGGATGTGCGTTTGTTTGGCCGGGCCTCCGCCGCGCAACATTCATCGAAACCTCGGGGCGCGGAGTGCCGGGAGTCGGAAAGCGGCGACTCAAAACCAGGCACCGCGAAGATTTCTCCGCCGCGACAGCCGAGCACGGCAACACGCTATGCTGACGCCGGCAACTGCCGAGCACCGCGAACGGCTCGCGAGTGCCGCACGGTGGGTTCTGTGCGGATCCAGCGACGCGAGTGCCGCACGGTGGATTCTGTGCGGAGCCAACGGCTCGCGAGCGCCGCAGGGTTTGCTGATGCCGGCAGCTGCCGAGCACCGCGAACGGCTCGCGAGTGCCGCACGGTGGGTTCTGTGTGGAGCCAACGGCTTGCGAGTTGCCGGACGGCTTGCTGAGGCCGGCAACTGCCGAGCACCGCAAACGGCTCGCGGCTGGCAATGGTTGGTTCTGTGTGGAGCGAAGGTCTCGCGAGTGCCGCACGGTGGGTTCTGTGCGGAGCCAACGGCTTGCGAGTGCCGCACGGTGGGTTCTGTGTCCAGGACCCGGCGGGCTCGAGCCCCATGCGGTTCCGCTCATCATGAGCTTCATGAACTGATGCGGCATCCTTGCGCG
>DASTRX010000125.1:0-31386 GCA_035760985.1 Polyangiaceae bacterium | reverse complement strand
CGAGCCCGAGCAACCGAGCCACGCCAAGCTCGCCAGCGCTAGCGCGCCGGCACCCGCAAATCGAACGCGACCCATCAACACCGTGGCAAGCATGTACGCCGCCTTAGGCTTAGTGGAAATGACAATGATTCGCAATATTCTGCCCGCGGGCCAGGCAGGGCCTGCCATCAAACCGGAGCGTCTCTGGTTCCCTGAATGATTTTGTAATATTAGAAAGTCGATGCTGGTCGGGTTGTGCGTTCCGCGGCGCGCGCTGTTCGCTTTCGGGGTGATGGCTTCGAGTGCGTTCTCCTCAGTTGCATGTGTGTCAGCGCTCCCTGAGCCCACTCCGGGACAGCTGGCAGCAGCGCGCGCGACGGAACCGAACCTCTCGCTCGAAGACCTGCAGCGAGGGCGCGCCACGTACATCCGGCGCTGCGGAGGTTGACACGCGCTGCGCTCGCCCGGCGAGCGCAGCGCCGAACAGTGGCCGCTCGAGGTGCAGCGCATGCAAACGCAGCATCAGGTTCGGCTGACTCCGGAAGAGCAGCACGACATCTTGCGTTACCTCGGCGCCGCCAGCCGGGCGCTGTAGGCTGGCGCGCTGTAGCCTGTCGCTGCGGCTGCGCTGGCCGCTCGAGCTGCCGCAGCAGTCAACCACGAAAGTGGAAAATGACAGGGCGCTGCTTCAACCGGGCCACGTGCGCGGAGGGAACGGTCGGAATGGGGCAATCCGACGCGCACTCGGCGTACAGGGTCCCACTCGGCGCGCGCTGAAGCGGCACAGACGCTCCGGCTACAGGATTTTTCCGCTCGAGAATGCCGCCCGACGCCCACTCCGACGCACGGCGCCGTTCGCGCGATGCCTGGTTCGTGGCCAGGCACTTTGGTATGAGTCGAAAGGTGCGAGGGGTCCGCTCCGGCGCATGCCGCGCCGCGGGGCGAACCCGCCGAGCCCAATCCAGAGGTCCCATGGCAGTCGTTTCCGATCGATGTCCTGCCCGCGCGCGCTGCGGGTCTTCCGAGCAGTACGCCGCAGGCAAGGTGAGCGCATGACGTCGCTGACGTCGGACGTGCGCGACGCGCCAGCGAGCGAGGCCGGAGAAGCAGGGAAGCCGGTTTCCGATCGCGTCCCGGTGGAGGCCAAGGCTGCCTACGCTCTCGGCGGCACCACCGACATCTTCGGGCACTGGCTGTACAACGACTTCGCCAATCGCGTTTACAACGTGATGCTGGGGCTGTCCCCCAGCCAGGTAAGCCTCGCGCTGGGTATCAGCCGTTTCATCGATGCATTCACCGATCCGCTCTTCGGCTGGCTCTCGGACAACACGCGCTCGCGCTGGGGCCGGCGCCGCCCCTATATCCTGTTCGGCTCGGTGCTCGCCGGCCTCGCGCTGCCGTGCCTGTTCATGGCCTCCCCGAGCTGGAGCCCGAACGGCATCTTCTGGTTCATGATCATCACGGCGAGCATCTACGCGCCGCTGATCAGCGCCTACAACATGCCCTACCAGAGCCTCGGGGCGGAGCTCACGCCGGACTACAACGAGCGCACGACGGTCCTGTCCTGGAAGGCCGTCGTGCAGAAGGTCGCCGGCATGTTGATCGCTGCTGGCTGGTGGTTTGCGAACCAGGATCTCTGGAAGGACCCGGTCACCGGCAAGGTCGACACGCTGCGCGGGGCGGTGTTCGCCACCGCCATCGCCGGCTTCATCATGATCATCTCCGGCATCGCGAACTTCGTGTTCGTGCGCGAGCGCTACTACGAGAAGGCGCGTGACCAGTCGCGCGTCCGCGTGGGCGACATGATCAAGTCCACCTTCAGCTGCAAGCCCTACCTGGTGCTGCTCGGCACGGCGCTCGTCTACGCGATTCCCACGGGCATGATCAACACGCTCGGCTGGTATGTCGGCACGTACTACGTGTTCCACGGCGACCTGGCGGTGCAATCCACCTTCGGCTTCTGGGGCGGGGTCGCCTACGCGCTGTGCGGAGTCGCCGGCGTGCCGGTGGCCGCGGGGCTCGCCAAGCGCTATGGCAAGCCGAGGGCGCTCAGCTGCACGCTCCTGTGCGGCGTCGTCGCGTTCGGGTCCAGCTGGTGGCTGTACGATCCGGCGCATCCCTGGGGCAGCGTGGTGCAGGCGGGGCTCAACGGCTTCTCGGCGACGGGGCTCTGGGTGGTGCTGCCCTCGATGTGCATCGACGTCGTGGACTACGACGAGCTGCAGAGCAAGCAGCGCCGCGAGGGCGCCTATTCCTCGGTGTTCTCCTGGGTGCTGAAGTTTGGAATGTCCACCAGCATGCTGATTCTGGGACCGTTGCTGGACCAGCTTTCGGGCTTTGATGCGAAGCTCGGTGGCAATCAGACTCCCGAGGCGCTCTTCACCATGCGCGCGCTGTTCACCGGCATCCCGGTGGCGGCGCTGATCGCGGCGCTGTTGCTGGTGCAGCTCTTCCCCCTGACCCGCGAGCGCATGCTGCAGATCCGCACGGAGCTGGAAGCACGCCGCGGGACGGTGTGAGCCGGCCGGCGGCGATGCCGAAAAATGATATCGACAACGGCTATCATCTGCGCTAGAGATCGCTAGCGTATCCGACAGGTCCTCTTCCGCCGCTCGGTGTGCTGGAGAACAGCCCGAGCGGCGGAAGTGTTTCCAGGGCCCGAAACATCGCTTCGGAACACTGCTCTGAGGCATCGTCGGGAAGGCGTGCGTGTGCGGCACAGGGCGCCCCGCAGGGAGCGGTTTTCAATGATCGCTGCGACTCGAAATGTTTGCTGCGAGTGAGATCGCGAGGTCGATGGGTTCGAGCCGGGGTACGTGTCTCGAGCGCGATCGATCGCTCGCACGAAAGAACGTTCGCGCGAGAACGGTCGCCTGAAATCGGGTCACTGCTCGACTGGCCTTGCCAGCCGAGGATCCGAGGTGGCGCGCAGTTTTTCGCTTGTAGTCAGTTCGGATCCTGGCAAGTTTGAGCCGGGTTTGCCGCAGGTAACACCGTGAAAGAATCTCTAGCCCAAGATCAGTCGTCCCCCGCAGAATCGCCGTCCTCCGCGTCGCCGGGGCTGGAGCGCGAAGCGCACGTTTCCGGCCCGGACTCGCTCGAGGTGAGCTCGGATGAGATCGCGATCGGGCCATACACTGACGATGGTGACGATGACGATGACGTCGTCACCTTGCAGATGGATGCCCCGCTCGATGACGGCGAATGGATGGTGGAGACGAGCCCACAGGATCGCCGACGGCTCTCTGCCGCGCAGCTCGCGGCCGAGCGGGACGCGGGCACCCTGCCGCCGACGGCGCGCGTCTGGCGCAACGGGATGGGAGCCTGGACGCCGCTCGCCGAGGTCGACCTGACGACGGCCGCGGCCGAGGCGTCCTCCGCAGAGCCGGCTGTCAGTGTTGCACGCCCGGTCGTTCCACCGCCGGCCGCTGCTCCGGCGAAGCGCACCGTGGCTGCCATCCCGTCGCCGCCGCCGCCGCGGCTCGCGCCGCCGCCCAGCCGCCCCGCCGCCAGCGCGGCGCCGGTCGCACCGGTGGCCGCTCGCGCTGCAGGGCGCCCGGGTGCGAGCACGGGCGTGCGCGCCCGCGGTTCTTCGCCCGCCGTGGGCTCCTCTCCGGCGTCTGCCGCGCGTTCGATCGGCGTGTCGCCACCTCCGCCCCGGATCGAGGCGCGGCCGCGCGCAGACTCTTCCAGGCCTTCGAGCCCGCCAGCGAGCCCGGCGCCTTCCAGCCCGGTATCGCGTTCCGCGCCGTCAACCGAGTCGGACTCGTCGGATTTTGGGTCTTCTTCGCTGGATGCAGCGAGCGCTGCGCCGGCTCAGCGCGTGGACACCGCGACTTCCGTCGCGCTCGATCTCGGCCCTGCCGCGAGCAAGCGGCCGAGCCCATGGCGTGGGATCCTCGCCCAGGGAGCCGCCGCCGCGCTGGCGCTGGTGGGCACCTCTTACGGTCTGATCCGCGCCGGCGTCTTCGAGTCGGCGACCGCTGGTTCGGCGAGCGCGAGCCCGGCGCTGCATGCCGAGCCGAGCAAGGCCGCGGCCTCCACGAGCACGCTCGCGCTGCAGCCCGCCGGCGATTCCCCCATCGGCAGTTCTCCGGCGGCCAGTTCTCCGGCGGCCAGTTCTCCGACAGCCAGTTCCCCAGAGGGCAGTTCATCGGCCAGTGGCTCCTCCGAGCCGGCAGCGGCGGCGGAAGCTCCCGCTGCGGCAGCGAGCGCGCCGGCAGAGCCAGCGGCGACGGGCAGCAGAGCGCCGACGGAGAAATCCTCCGCGGCAGCGACCGAATCCGAGCCTGCCTCCGGCGTAGCCAAGGAGGCACGGGGGGCGGACGAAAGCGGTGCGCCGGAAGCGGCCACGAACGAGGCCTCGAAGGACGACGGCGCGAGCACCGAAGCCGCCGCGAAGGAACCGGACGTCGATTCCGCGCGCTCCGATGCAAACGGGCGCTCCGCGCGCCGCACCAAGCGCCTCACGCGCCGGGCGGCGGCGGCGGAGGCACGGCGTCAGCGCCGTGCTGTGCCGGAGAGCACGGCAGCCGAGCCTGAACGCGAACCGGCGAGTCCGGCGTCTGAACCGGGGAGCACGTTCGACCGCCAGGCAGCGCAGACCGCACTGGCAGCGGCAGCGGAGCAGGCGAAGAACTGCCGCCCCATCGGTGGCCCGAGCGGTGCAGGCACCGTGCAAGTGACCTACGAGCCCTCGGGCAAGGTCGCCTCCGTGGCGATCGTGACGGCGGGCTTTGAAAACAGCGAGGCAGCGGGCTGCATCGAGATGCTGTTCCGGCGCGCGAAGGTGCCGGCCTTCAGCGGCGCCAAGACGGCCGTGATGCGCCAGCGCTTCGAGATCCCCTGAGAGCCATCTGCTCGGTCTCGCCCTCCGGGGTGCGGCGAAACAGACCGCACCCCGGCTGCATCGGGTGCGGCGCACTGCGCACCCGAGCTCCGTAGTGATCAGCTGCCGGGGACGCTGAAGCGCACGATCACGTCGGCCTTCACCTTGAGCGTTCCCATCATCGCCTTGAACGGCGTGATGCCGTAGCTGGGCTGGTGCAGCTCGACGGAAGCCACCTGACGCCCGCCTTCGGAGCGAGTCTCGACCTGAATCGGTTGCGTGACTCCGTGCAGCGAGAGCTCACCCGCGATGCTGTAGCCTCCGTCGGCGCGCGGCGTGATCGCGCGCGAGCTGAACACAGCGCTCGGATGTTGCGCGGCATGCAACACTTCGTTGCTGATTTGCTCCGCGATTTTCGCCTTGTCGGCGTCCGATAGCGCGCCTGAATTTTCATTGCCGTCCTTCATGGCCTCGACCACGCGAAGGGACCGCAGATCGAACTTGGCTCGCACCGAGTCCGGAGTGACGTCAGCGCTGAAGCGCGTGACCCGGATCTTCAGGTCGTGGGCGACCTTTGACAGCAGACCTTCCTTGAAAGTGAACACCAGGCATTCGGCCTGAGTCTCGTCGTATTTCGGCATCAGCTCTCCTCGGAGCCAGGATTAATGACAATGATAGCCAATAGCAATGAGCTGGATTTGCAACCTGTCGAGTTGCTAATACCGAGGCGTGCAACTTCGCCGTCTGACCGCCGCGGGCCTCTTCTGTTTGGCAGTTTCCAGCCCTGCGGCGGCACATCAAGTCTGGATCGAGCGGATGGCGAGCGGCACGAAGCTGTACTTCGGCGAGTTGGCCGACAACCTGCACGAGGTCTCGCCCGGGTATCTGGATCAGCTGATTCGGCCCCGCGCAACCCTCGTGACCGCTGCAGGCGAGAAGCCCGTACCGCTCAGCAAGCAGCGTGACGGGTATGCGATCGCCGCGCGGCCCGGCAAGGGTGAATCGCTGATCGTGGTGGATGACGCCTATCCGCTGATCGAGAGCAAAGAGGGCGACAAGGCGCTGCGCACGGCCTGGATGCCGGCGGCTCGGATCCTGGGCAGCTGGGCCGCACAAGCACCCAAGCTCGTGCTCGACCTCGTTCCGACGGGTGCCCCCGGCGAGTTTCAGGTCACTTTTCGCGGCGCCCCGCTGGCGGGCGCCGAGCTCACACTGACCGCTGCATCGGGTTGGTCTCGTCACGCCAGCAGCGGGACGGACGGCAAGGTCAGGTTCAGCTTGCCCTGGAAGGGAACCTACGGACTGCTGGTGCGTCACAAGGACAACACCCCCGGCTCGCGGACGACGGACAAGGGCGTCGAGGCGTATGACCGAGCGAGCTTTGGTACCACATTGACGTTTGAGACCACCAGCGGCCTACCGTCCCCGCCCGCTCCGCCGCTGGCGCCGCCGAACAGCCTCGAGAGCAAGAAGAAGTAAGCCGGTACGAAGTGGACGAGGTCGCTTCCGGGCACGCCTGCTCCCCGGCGACCGTGTCCGAGCGGACCAGCCCGGCATGCGCAGTCGGGCCGCGACTCCCACCCGCTCCCGCCATGGTGTATGACGAGCGGCTGCCATGAAGCACGAGGGGTCGAGCAGTACGTGGGCGCGACTCAGGAGGTCCTGGCCGCTGGCGGGCTCCCTCCTGCTGGGTGTCGGCTGTGGTACCGGGGAAGGCGCCGTACAGCGTCCGCAGCCGACGTTCGTCCCGCCCAACCCGCTGCCGGGCGACGATCGAGGCTTCGTCATCGGAAGCTTCGTGCACACGTTCTACTGGATGGAGTTCGAGGACGACTATCCAGGGCGCGCCGACACCGACCTGGCCGGCACTGACTGCCGACCCGTGGCCAGGGTGCCCGAGGCGTTTGCGCAGCGCGTGTGCGTGGAGGGGAGCGGGCGGCTTTCGAGCGGCGCGCTGCTCAACCTGTCAGGCGAGTGTGCTTGCGGCTATCCCTGCCGGGAGACGGACGCTTCGGTCTGCTTCTTCCCCGTCACGGATCGCAGCGCCGACTGGGGCTACGGCTCGGATGGCAATCCGCTGATCCCGCTTCGCTCGCTGGCGATCGAGCAGCGCGTGGTGGCCCATGGAACGGTGCTCTACATTCCCGAGTGGGACGGGGTGACGATCCCCGCGAGTCCGCGCGGACTGGGCGGCTTCACGCACGACGGCTGCTTCCGCGCGGACGATATCGGCTACGGCGTGCAGGGGCGCCACTACGATTTTTACGCCGGCACGTCCGCGCTCTGGATGACGCTGGAGCAGGTGCTGCCCACGGACTCCACCACCACCGTGTATCGCGACCCACCGCGCTGCGCGGGCAAGGTGCTTTAGGGCCGCGCCCGGAGGCCCCCCCCGAGCGAAACCGAAGCCGCCGCTAGACCCGGGTCTAACAGCAGCGGTCGCAGCCTCCGGTCGCTGCAAGTGTGCGCGGCGCACCAGCTGTACGGCGCTCCACTCCGGACATGCCTGACGCTGCAGGCCCATCGTGCACGGTCGGACCAGCGGCGACAATTACATGGGCATTTCATGCAGCGCGCGGCTGTCAGCCGCGGCGCGCGCGGCGGACGTTGCCGTGCGCGGGCGCGATGTGGGGAAAGGGGCGGGGCAGGTGCCCGGGTGGGGCGCGGGAATGACGCTGTCATCGTGCATTTGTGAAATGCGCGGGTTCTCAGCGGAGGCGGCCATCCGTATCATGGGCGCACTCATGCGAGACTGTGGGGAGCGAGTGAGTGATACGCAGACCTTGAGCTTCGGCTCCACGGCGCGTGCCTCCGAGCCCGTTCGACTGTCAGCGGCCCCGGCGCATTTGAACGGCCGCTATCGTTTGCTCGAGTTTCGCGGTGCCGGCGGCGCGGGTGAAGTCTACCTGGGTCAGGACCTGCAGCTGGACCGACTGGTGGCCATCAAACGCCTGCGGCCCGAAGTGGCGAGCCCAGAGGCGCGCGTGCAGCTGGCGCACGAGGCGCGCATCAACGCCCGGCTCGAGCATCCCAACATCGTACGAGTGTACGACTTCCTTTCCGTGGGGGGGACTGACTTCATCGTCAGCGAGTACGTGGACGGGGCCTCGCTCGCGGAGGGGAGCGGCGGAACACAGGATATCGATCGCCAGCTGACGCGCGCGCTGCAGATCAGCCGCGGCCTCGCCTTCGCGCACGCCGCTGGCGTCGTGCATCTGGACCTGAAGAGCGAGAACGTCCTGATCGGCAGGGACGGCGTCTCGAAGATCGCGGACTTCGGCGTGGCGCGCCGCATCGGTGCCGGCGAGCGGCACGAGGCGAGCGGGATCACGATCCGGGGGACGTTCCGCAGCATGTCTCCGGAGCAGACGCGCGCCGCACCGGCGGACGCTCGCTCGGATCTGTTTTCGTTCGGCACGCTGCTGTACGAGCTCTTCACCGGCATCTCCCCCTTCCATGCCCGCGGGCACGCGGAGGAAACCATCCGCAGGATCCGCGAGCTGCAGCCCTTGCCCTTGCGTGAGTTGCGCCCGGAAGTGCCGTCGGCCCTGTCGGAGCTGGTCCAGCGCTTACATGCCAAGGACGTCGCGGATCGACCGGAGTCGGCGCGCGAAGTCGAAGGTGTGCTCTGCGATCTGATCGACCGCCGTTCGCGGCGCTCGAGCAGCTCCGCGCGCGAACCGCCGCTGGAGCGCCGCGTGCTGAGCGTGCTGAGCGTCGAGCTGGCCGTGGACGCGCCCGGCGCGATCGAGGAGTGCGAGCCCTATCTGCGGCAGGTGGCGCGCTTTCAACAGCTGGCGGCGGGAATGGTGGAGCGCTGCGAAGGCCAGCTGCTGAGCACGGTCGGGCAGCGCTTGACGATCTGTGTGGGCTATCCCCGAGCACACGACAACAACTGCGAGCGCGCAGCCCGCCTGCTGCTCGAGCTGCGCGCCGTCTGGCGCCATGACCTGCTCGGCGAGAACACGCCTCTGCGCGCCGGTCTGGACGTGGGGGACGCCCTGCTTTGTGGCGGCCTGGCTGCATCTCCCGCCCTGTCGGTGGCGGCGGCGCTATGCGCGGCGGCGGGGCCCGGCGAGCTGCTCGTGAGCGGCGCAGCGCAGCGCATTTTACGGCGCTTCTTTGCCTTCGAGAGCCGCGGCGAGCTGTGCGTGCCGCGCGCGTCGGGCGCCGTCTCGTGCACCCACTATCACGAGCTGCGCGAACCGAGCGAGCCGCTGCAGCAGGGGCCTTCGGCGCCCGCTGGCTCCGCCCCGAGCTTGATCGGCAGGCAGCGTGAGCTGGGGCGGCTCATGGAGGCCTGGCACGGCAGCCAGGAGCGGGGCCTGGAGATGGTGTTCCTGGTGGGGGCGCCCGGAATCGGCAAGTCGCGCCTGCTGCGCTCCTTTGCCCAGCGCATCTCGGAGTCAGGCGCCAGCGTCATCCAGCTGCGCGCGCGCCCGGAGGACCAGTACTCGCCGTTCTCGCCGTTTTCCGAGCTCCTCAGTCGCGACGAGGAGAACGATCCGAAATCCGGCGTGAGAGCGCGACCCGTCTCGGAGGCGGTCCCCTCGCCGAAGGTCGAGCCACCTGCCAACGCGCAGCTCTCGGCCGGCAGCTACCGAGAACGGAGCATCGACGCCGGCCTGGCCGCCCTGACGGGCAAGGCCGGCGAGCCCCCGCTGCTGGTGATCGTCGACGACGTGCACTGGCTCGATCACTCCTCGTTGGCCTTGCTGCGCTCATTGCGGCGCCAGCGGCCGCAGCGGCCACTGTTGCTGGTGCTGAGCGGGAGGCCGGAGTGCCAGCGCGAGGTCAGTGCTTCGCTGTCGATCCAGCCCTTGCCAGTGTCGCGTTTGAGCTCGAGCCAGGCGCTGGAGCTGGTGCGCGCGCTGCCGGGGGGAGGGCAACTGTCGCAGCGCACCGTGGCTCGCATCGTCGATGCCGCCGATGGTCTGCCGCTGATGCTGGAGGAACTCGCGCTTGCCGTCGCCGACAGGGCCGGCGCAGGCGCTCGCTCGCAGCTATTTCTCGACGTGCCGAGCTCCCTGACGGAGTCGCTCGATCGGCGCCTGCAAGGGCTGGGCAGTGCGCGGGACACCGCCGATCTGCTGGCGGCGCTGGGCCGCGAAGCGGTGTTTCCGATCCTGGAGAAGCTGTCCGGGCTGGAGCCCGCGGAGCTCGAGGCCCACCTCGCGCGCCTGATCGCGGCCGGGCTGATCTTCGATCAGGGCGGAGCGCGCCGAACGTTCGTGTTCCGCCATCGCCTGTTCGGCGAAGCGATCTATGAGCGCTTGCCGGTGGCCCGCCGCGAACAGTTGCACCGACGCATCGCCGACGTCGTGCAGACCAGCTTTGGCGCCTGGCTGATCGAACGCCCCGAGCTGTACGTCCGGCATTTCGCGCGCGCCGGCCGCCGGCTGGAAGCGGTCGAGCTCTCTGTGCGCGCAGGCGAGTACGCGGCTCGACGCTCCTGCCACTTCGAGGCCTGCGTGCACTTCCGCCGCGCGCTCGAGCTGCTGCGCAGCTCGGGCCTGAGCGAGGAGCAGAAGCAGCGGCGGCAGGTCGACATCGAACGTCTGCTCTGTCCCTCGGTGAACGCGAGCAATCAGCTGCCCGAGGTGACGGCGCGCTCCAACCAGAGCGAACGCCCGGGTCCTCAGCGAACGGCGTCCAAGCCGCTGGCGGAGCTCTGGTCCGCGTTCGCCCAGGCCTGCCTGCGCCATGATTCGACCGAGGTGAGCCAGCTGCTCGCCGCGCTGGGCGCGCTGGAGCCCAGCCCGGCGCGCGACTGCGTGCTGGCTCTGGCACAGGGGCACGTGGACTACTACCGGGGTGAGCTGCGCCGCGCGGAGCGGAACCTGCTCGACGCCCGCGCGTTGCTCGAGGGCGCGGACGTACGCCGCATGGTCGCCGTCTGCGGGCAGGAGCTGCTGGTGGACGCTTCCTGCTATCTGTCGCTCTTGTATCAGCTGCGTGCCGATTTACAGCGTGCCGCGCAGCAGCAGGAGCTGGCGGAGCTCGCGGCGGAGGGCCTGCCGGTGGCCTGGGGGCTGTGCGTGTTCTTCGGCGCCTTGCGCGGCTTGCTCTTGCGCGAGCACGAGTCAACCAGGGGTCGGCGCGCCCAGCAAGCGCGGGTGGCGGAGCTCGCGGCCCTGGCGCAGCGGCTGCGGCATCCCATCTTTCACGCCGTCGCCGAGATTGCCGCGGGGCGCCTCGATCAGGCGCGCGGTGAGAAGAGCGGCCTGCCGCGCATGCAGCGCGGCTACGATCTGTACGAGGAGACGGGCGCGCGGCTGGGCCTGGCCCAGTTTGCGGGGTTCGTGGCGGAGGCGCAGCTCGAGCTGGGGCAGGTCATCGCCGCGCGAGAGCTGCTGGAGCGTGCGCGTCCCATCGCCGCGCACGCCTATGCGCGCTACTGCCGACCCGAGCTGCTGCGCATCGAGGCGGGCATCTTGCTCGCGGAGGAGCGGCCGAAGCAGGCTCGCGAGCTGCTGGAGGGCGTGGGGCGGGCGCAGTTCGCGAGCGGGGATCCGGAGTCGGAGCCGCTGCTGTTTTTGCGCCGGATCGAGGCTTCGCTGGTGCAGCTGGCCCCCCGCCGCCAGCTCGCCTGACCTTGATCGGCCGCGCCAGCCGTGGGCCGTGCCGCTTCAGGTTTGCTCGAGGTGCCGGATCTCCAGGCGGTCGGTGCCGAGGCGCAGCAGCCGCCGCGGCGGCTGCCGCTCCACGATGGCCGCCGCATCGACGACGCCAGCAGCCCGCAGCTCCTGACGAATGCGGAAGATGTCGACATTCAAGCGTTGCTCGGAGACACGCAGCAGATCGAGCAACGAGCTCACGCTGATCCAGCCGTCTTCGCTGACCTCGGTCGTGGGCGGCAGATCGCGCCGCAAGCGGCAGCGGCCGAGCGTCAGCAAGAGGTAGTAGCAGGCCTTGATCCCCAGCGACATCGGCCGCCCCGCCGCGTGCAAGGCCAGCTCGATCTGTTCCTCGTCGCGCGAGACATTGAGCAGCAGGTTCACATCGGCCAGAGCGAACAGGCTTGGAAAGCGATCGATGACATCGGTGTCATCGGTCGGCGTGGGCAGACAGCAGCGCCACGACTGCTGCCCGAGGCGGATCAGATCGCCATCGTGCAGCGGCCCCGCCAGATCACGTGAATCGATCTGCCACTGCCCGCTCGGCGACTGAAAGACCGTGACGTCGGGTTGCTCGAGGCTGGGCAGCGCGAGCAGCGTCTGATCGAGGAAGATGGGCGGCTGCTCTCCCTCCACGGGCAGCAGCATCGCGCGGGGCGGCGACACGTCTTCCACGAGAAATGGCTCTGCCAGCGATCCGAAGCCGAGCTCATCCCCGACCTCGAGCTTGACCTTTTCCCCCGCGGCGATTCGCTCGCGGTTGACGTAGGTCCCGTTCTTGCTCTGGAGGTCCTTCACCTCCCAGGATTTTCGCTCCGTCCAGCGCACGCTGGCATGGTGCGATGACACGTAGGACTGCTGCACCCGAATCATCGCATTCGGTGCTCTCCCCACGATGGTCTCTGCGCTCAACTCATGCGAGCTCAGCGCGCCCTGCCGTCTCAGCCGCGCCACCTGGATTCGAACTATCACAGTCGCAAGAACGGGTACAGAAGCTGTCGATGGCGGAAAGCGCTGCCTCGCGGGCAGGCGCATCTTTCTGCACTTGCGCACTCGCTGCGTGCGCGCGCATTCGCCTTCCGTGGAAACAATGCTCGAATCGGCTGGAAAGCACGGTGTATCCGGCTTCCGCGATCGTCCCGGCGCGCTCAGCGCGAGTGTCCTCCAGAGCGGAATTTGAGAAGCCGTCTCAGCGAAGTCGCATTCTGCAGCGCGGTCAATAACCCCACGGGCTGAGCGCGGCCCTGTGATCGCTTCAGCGACGCGTTCGCGATGAGCGGCGCGTTGCAGAGCGCAACAAATTGCGCACCGTCCCGCGCGACGCGCCGATAGTCCGTCCCAGCTCGCGAGGGAAGCGGGCTGGCTTGCGACTTTTTTCGCAGCAGAGCCCTCTTTCGGCACGACGACACTCGAGCTCTGTTCCGCGCAATCGACGCGTGAAAAAAGGCGTGTCGCATTGAAACAGGGGCAGCGAGGCGAGATGGCGCAGTGCGGCGAGATGGCTTACGTAGGCAGATGTGGGCAAACAGAATACAGGGCTCGTGAGGATCCACCGAGCCGGCGGAGGGGTCTTCTGTCGCACGCGCTTCGCCTGCGGGGCCGTGTTGGCGGGTTTCCTGCTGTCGTGCGTGGCAGCGGATCGGACAGCGGATGCGCGGGTCGCTTCCGAGAGCGATGGCTCGATGCCAGCCTGTCTGGCGAGTGCGCCGATCGATTTGTCGTCGAGCGTCGGCGACCCGCCGGTCGCGTTCTACGTGAACGACCTGCGGCTGGGGTATGCGCGCGGCGAGGCGATCTTTCTGAGCCGACCGCTGTGTGACCTCTACGGCTGGCCGCTCTGCCGCTTCGTCGAGCTGCACGAGCAGGCGCACCACTACATGAAGACGGTGGGAGCCAAGTCGACCTGCGCCGAGACGCTGGCGGATTGCTGGGCTGCTCTGCACGCGGACAGCGATGCCGTGAACGCGGCGCTGGACTACTTTCGCGGCCGGCACGAAGACGAGAGCGGTTACCACGCCGACTCGGCGGTCCGCCGCGATGTGATCAGCCATTGCGCGCGGCTACCCCGTCGCCAGCTCGCGGAGGCCGGGGCGCCCGGCACTCGGGGCTGAGGCAGGACAGGGGAGCTGAGCGGGCGGCGGCAAGCCGACCGTCAGCCGCGCGCGATGATGCGCTGCTGGATGTCATCGGCGCGCTGGCTCGCGCGGAATTCGATCACGCGCGCGTCCGCCAGACCGAGTTTGCAAAATGGATCCTCGCGCAGGATGGCCTCGACCGCCTCGCGGCTCTCGCCGACGGCGATGATGATGCCGCCGTCGCGCGGGATCTTCCTGCCCGAGACGAGGAAGTCGCCCGCGGCGTAGTGCTTCTTCAGGAAGGCCATGTGGGCCGGCATCGCTGCGTCGATCTTGGACAGATCTGCCTTGTAGCTGAGCTCGATCACGAACATCGCCGCACCCTGCCTCGAGCCGGCGGTGCTGGAAATGCCGTTGGTGGGCACATTCTGGGGCCGGACGGGTCGCCAGGGCGCCGAGCCCCCTTGCTCCCGCGGGCGATCGAGCCGTTGCTGAGGACCTGAACTCGAGCCGAGGTGACGATGAGCGTGCAAGTAGACCCGGGTGTGTTCGACGTCCGCGCGGGATTTGACGCGGGCCAGGTAGGCGGAGGGCTCGAGCTGGGCCCGTACGCCGAGCAGTATCGCGAGCTGTTCGCCGATGTTCTGGGCGATGGGGTGATCACGGCCGAGGAGCGCGAGCGGCTGACTCGAGTCGCGCGCAACCTCGGCATGGACCCGCACGCGCTCGAGCAGCTGGAGCGCGCCATGATTGCCGCCTACGAGGCGCACCACCGGGTCGCGGTCGTCGAGCGCTGGCAGACCAGCGAGGAGCTCAGCGCCACGGCGAGCGCGGCGCCGCGCGCGGACGCGCCCGATCTGCTGACCGAGATCGCGCGCCTGCGCTCGCGCATCCTGGTGCTGGAGGAGGAGCTGCGCGAGGCTCGCGCGCACGTCAATGTGGAGGTCGACTTCAGCTCGCTGGAAGAGGCCGCGGGCGATGATCCGCTGGATCGGCTGCGCGCCAAGATCGTGCGCGACCCCACCAACCCGAAGCTGTTCAGCACGTTCTACGATGCCTGCGAGCGCGCCGGCGACCGGGACGCGGCCTGCCGCGCAGCGCGCGTGCTGGTGTTGCTCGGCGGCGCCGGTCCCGAGCACCGGCGCCGCGCGAAGGAGACCCAGACGGAGGGTCTGATCGCTCCCAGCCGCTCGCTCGGCATGGACCACTGGCTCGACGAGCTGAGCCATTCGAGCTTGTCGGTGGTGACCAGCCACATCCTGTCGCTGGTCACCCCGGCGGCGCTGGTGGGACGGGCCGCGACCCTGCAGCGAGACAAGAAGCTGCCGCAGGTGGCAGAGGCCGATCGCCAGGATGTGGCCAAGAGTACCGTGACTGCCGTGCGCGCCCTGGGCTGGGCCGCGGCGGTGCTGGGTATGCCCGCGCCGAGCGTCTTTGCCGACCCGGCGCGCGATATCGGCTACACGCACGTGCCCGCGATGCCGCCCTGGTCGCTGCTCGGCAAGCGCGTGCTGAGCGGCTGCATGCCTCGCGAGCACGCCTTCCTCGCGGGCCGCCACCTGACCTTTTACCGGGCGGAGTTCTTTGCGCGCGTGCTCTTTCCGGAGGTGGCGGAGCTGGAGAGCCTGTTCCTGGCGGCGCTCTTGCTCGGCAACCCGGCCCTGCCCATTCCCGAGCATCTGAAGGGGAGGGTGGGGCCGCTGTGCAACGCGCTGACGCCGCTGCTCGACGCGAGCCAGATCGAGGAGCTGCGGCGCCAGTACAAGGCCTTCGCGGGCGGCGGAGGGCGGACCAATCTGCTCGCGTGGGGCCAGGCCGCGGACAAGACGGCCGCGCGCGCGGGGCTGCTCCTGTGCGACGACATCGCGATCGCGGCCCAGTTGCTCGAGCGCGAGGAAGGCCCGCGCGGGCCGCTGCTCGCCGATTTGCTCGGGTTCGCCGCCAGCGCGGAGTACGGCACGCTGCGCCGGCATCTGGGCATCGCCATCGAGTGAGCGGGCGGCTCGTGAAGGCGAGAGCGCGTCAGCTCTCGCCGCTGAACAGCTGCTTCTCGATGATGCCGGGCACGCCCCAGTTGCCGTCGACCACCTGGGTCACGCCGAAGTCGACGCCCACCGAGATCAGGGAGATGGCTTCGTCCTCCGACAGGCCCTGGGTGGTCATCGAGAAGCGGCGCACCTGCTCGAGGTTTCCCCCGAGCGTCCTGTGCGCGACGGCGCGCGCGAGCTGCAGGTGCGACCGCTCGCGGAAGCCAGCGCCGCTCGGTCGCGCGGGGCGCGTGGAAGCTGCGCAGAAACATTCTCGTGTCACCGGCGACACTCGCGCTCCAGTAGCCGCCACCCTGCGGGGATCCCTCGCGTATTTTGCCGATTCTCACCATTAATCCTGGACCGACGGGGCCGTACTCGCCGCCACCTCATTCCCGTGTAGCGCCGAGATCCTTCCATGACCGCACCGAGCTCCCCCGCGTGGCCCAACGATTTGTCGGACTCTGCC
This sequence comes from Polyangiaceae bacterium, assembly GCA_035760985.1. Taxonomy (GTDB): domain Bacteria; phylum Myxococcota_A; class Polyangia; order Polyangiales; family Polyangiaceae; genus SZUA-265. The sequence continues at coordinate 15,391 of DASTRX010000125.1, read as the reverse complement.
ATCGTGGCCCGCGCTGTCGCTGTCGACAGCAGCCTGCGCAACCCGAACGTGCGCCCGCGCGTTCAATCCAAGTTGCCGACCTTCGTTCGCGGCCGGGTGCTCGCGCGGCGCTTCTTCGTCGACGAGGTGTTCGAGTTCACGCCTCAGTGCACGTTCCTGCGGGCACATGATCTGGAGCTGGAGCGCGTCGTGTTGGTGCGGCTGCTGCCGCGGCCTGAACCGGACGCAGAGCGCGGCGCCGGGACGGGCTGGTTCCGGCGCCTCGATCACCCGCTCAGCACCGTCGGCATCCTGGGCACGCTCGGTGTCGGCGTGCTGCGCGGCGGCTGGCCGCTGCTGGTGTGCCAGTACTGGCGCGGGCGGAGCCTGGCGGCGTTCCTGCGCTCGGGTGAGGAGCCCAATCTGCTGCGGATCCTGCAGATTGCCCGGCAGATCGCCCTGGCCATGGCGGAGGCTCATCGCGCCGGACAGGCCCACGGCGAGCTGCAGGCTCACGACGTGTGGCTCTGCCGCCAGCCCGACGGCGGCGAGCGCGCGATGTTGCTCGGCTTCCAGCCGCGCGGCAGCACGGAGACGGGCCCCGCCCTGATCGAGCGCGACCTGCACGCGTTCGGCGACTTGCTCAGCCTGATGGTGGCCAGCCTGGTGCCGCGCTATCGCTCGGCAGCGCACAAGCTGGCCTTCGAGGGCATCGCGGGTGATGGCGGCCCCTTGCTCGTGCTCGTGGGCCCGCTGGCGCGCGTGGCGGCGCGCTGCCAGCGCCCAGACGATGGCCGGCGCCGCTACGCCAGTGCTGCCGAGCTGGCCGGTGCGCTCGAACAGATCGAGTCGATCGCCGCTCAGTTGAGCGCCGATTAGCCTTCCAGCGCCGTCAACGCCGACGGCGGCGTCAGCGACTACTGGGACTGCGGCGCCAGCGCGGGGCGCGCTTCGCTGCGAGTCAGCGTACGGCCGTTGACCGCCAGCGACACGTGCGGGGCGCGCACGTTGGGCTCGCGTTCGAGATCGGCGATGGTGCGCGCCACGCGCAACACCTTCACGAACGCGCGCGCGCTCAGGCCCAGCTGGTTGGCGGCTCGCTCCAGCAGCCGGCGGGTCTCGCCGCTGAGCCCCGCGATGCGTTGAATCTCCGCCAGCGGCAGCTCGCCGTTGGTGCGGCGCGAGGTCACGCCGGCGCGCCAGCGCTCCAGCTGGAGCTCGCGCGCCGCCAGCACGCGCTCGCGCACGGAAGCGGAGGATTCGCTCTCGCCGCCGCGCGAGAGCGCGCGCAGGTCGACCGGTGCCAGGCGGGTGTGCACGTCGAGCCGATCGAGCAGCGGACCCGAGAGCCTACGGCGGTAACGGGCCACGGTCGCGGCGGAGCATTGACATTGATGGTTCGGGTGGCCTGCCTCGCTGGCATAGCCACACGGGCAGGGGTTCATCGCGCCCACCAGCACGGGACGGGCCGGAAACGACGCACGTGCCTGGGCGCGCGCGATCGACACGTGGCCGTCCTCCAGCGGCTGGCGCAACGCCTCCAGCGCCGTGCGCCGGAACTCCGGCAGCTCGTCCAGGAACAACACACCGTTGTGCGCCAGGCTCACTTCGCCGGGGCGTGGATGGCTGCCGCCGCCGACCAGGCCTGCCTCGCTCACCGAGTGGTGTGGCGCGCGGAACGGCCTCGCTTCCACGATGCCGCGCTCCGGGCTCAGGATGCCGGCCACGCTGTGCACGGCGGTGCACTCGAGCGCCTCTTCGAAGGTGAGGGGCGGCAGGATGGTGCGCAGCGCGCGAGCCAGCATGGTCTTGCCCGCGCCCGGCGGACCGATGAACAGCAGGTTGTGGCCGCCCGCCGCCGCGATCTCCAGCGCGCGCCGCGCATCGAGCTGGCCGCGCACATCGGCCAGATCGACTTCACAGCGCGTATTGAGCACCGGGCAGAAGGGGGTGCGGGCCGGCTCGGGCAGCGCTCGCCGATCGCAGAAGTGCTCCAGCACGGATGCGAGGCTATCCGCGACCAGCACCCGACCTCGCCCGACCAGCCCCGCCTCGGCGGCGTTGTGGACCGGCACGATCGCGGTGTGCAGAACGTCACCCAGCGCGCCGTGCAGCTGGGGGAGCACGCCACGCAGGGGCCGCAGCGAGCCGTCGAGCGAGAGCTCGCCGAGCACCAGTACGCCCTCCAGGCGCTCGGCGGGAAAGCGCTCGATCGCCGCCAGCACACCCAGCGCCAGCGCGAGATCGAGCGTGGCCCCGGATTTGGGCAGATCCGCCGGAGCCAGATTGACGGTGATGGCGTAGGAGTCCATCAACACGCCGAGCTGGCACAGCGCGCTGGAGACGCGCACGCGCGCCTCGCGCACCGGAGCCTCCGGCAAGCCCACCATTTGAAACAGCGGAGGGCCCTTGGTGCAGCCGACCTCCACGGTGATCCGGTGTGGCGTGAGGCCCATCAGCGCGCTCGACTGGACGCTGGCGAAGCCGACCGCTTTGCCCATGATGCCACCGATCAACGTCAACGACTGAGCAGACATGGGCGCCCGTGGTTGCAGGCGGGGTGCCAATTCGAGGCAGGGGCTCGCGAGGCTGTTTCACCGGCGTTCGCCCGCCTGGGGCCGCGAGCGGCGGCTGGCGCTGGCCAGCCCCTGACCGGGCACGCCACCCCGCTCGAGCGTGTGTGCAGCGGAGGGCTTGGGGCGGATCGGTGGGCGGGTTCGCGCACGGGCAGCACCCTGGACCGTGTGGGCAGCCCGAGGCTGCTCGTCCCGTTTGCGTTCAAGTGGCGAGCGATCCGGCCGATCCGACTTCTGCAGCCACTACGTCGGCCCTGTTCCTGGCACCGCGGAAGTGGCGTTTTCGGCCGCCATGAGCTCTTCCGACGAATCCAGCACGAAGCGACCGCCGCCCGCCACACCCAAGCCCGCGGTCAACGCGCGCGCAGTGCCAGCCGCGAGCCCCGGGGCGCGCCCCGCCCCACAGCGGAGCGCTGCCGCGGCGCCGGCACGCCCGGCGGCGCCGGCGCGTTCCGTTGCGGAACCGACGGCCCCGCGCGGCGCTCCGCCCGCGCGCCAGCAGAAGCCACCGGCGCGCCCCGATGCCGCGTCGCCGCCCGCCGCGTCGCCTGCGGCCGCCCCGGCGCGCACTGTTGCAGCGAGTGCAACGAGCGCCGCCGCGCGCAGAGCGGCGCCCGGCCCGCACAAGCCGGCCCTGCGCAGCGCCGGCGCTGGCGCGCAGGGCGGCGCCCCGCTCGCCGATCCGGGCTCGCGCGCGGCTGCCGCCCAGCCGCGTGTTGCACACCAGCCCGCCGCGCGCGCCGCTGCACCGGCTGGCTCGGTGCGGCCGACGGCGCGTGCATCCTCGCCCGGTGAGCCGCGGCCGTCGCGCACCGAAGCGCTGACGGTGACGGCCACCGTCGCTCAAACCTCGGCGGCCCTCGCCGCCAGCGTCGCGCTGCCGACCCCCGTGCCGCCGCGCGAATCGCCAGCACCGTCGAGCGCCGTCGTGTCGAGCGGGCGCGCCGTACCGCCTCCCTTGCCCGCGCTCACGCCGGAACCCGAGGGCGCGGACCGCTCTTCCGAGCCCGCCGTCGTCGCGCCGCCGCTGCCGGGCGCGAGCGACAGCGAACCTGCGCCTGCCACGCCGCGCGCGCCGGCGGCCGAGCAGGCGCCCGCCGCGGCGCGCGCTTCCGACACGGCGCCGGACAGTGAGGACGAGCACACGCTGCTGCGACCGGCGACCGCGCCGCTGCCCGCCGACGCCTACCGCGAGGCGCTGCGAACGGAGCCGGAGCCCAGCGTCGGTATTCCGCTGGAGCTCGTGATCGAAGAGCCCAAGCCAGCCCGCCGTCGGATGAAGGCCGTGTGGCTGGTGAGCGCGGCCAGTTTGTGTGCCGGCGCCTACGTCGCGTTCAGCGTGCAACAGGGCGGCTCCGCGCCGGCGCCCTCCGCGCCGACCGCCAGCGCCGCTCCCGAAGCGAGCTTGCCGCCCAAGCGCGAGCTGGTGCCGCCCCCAGCGCCGAAGACGGGCAAGCTGGAGCCGCCGATCGGCACGACCTACGATCCGGATATCGCCGCCGAAGACGACGCGATGCTGAGTCCTCCCCAGAAGGAAGCGCGCAAGGTCGCTCGCGCGCGTCTGCCGCGCCCGGTCCCCAAGGAGCCGGCGCCCGGCGCCGCGGCAGAGCCGGCAGAGGCCGCGCCCGCGAGGGAGCCCGGCGAAGGCCAGGCCGAGGCCGCAGGAGATCCACCCGGGGCTGTTCCACCAGCAGTCCCAGAGCCAGCCCCCTCCGGCGAGCCCGCGGACACGGCGCCAAGCCAGGATCCTGCCCCGGCGGCAGCGCCGTCCGGCGCGGTCGCCACGGCGCCGGGCGCCGCGCCTGCGGCGGCAGCGCCGAGTGCGCCGCCGGTCGCCGGCGACGATCGCCGCGAACCGCCGCCGGTGGATCGCGAAAACCCGTACTGAGCTGCCGCAGAAGCTGGCGCGGGTCGTCAGATGACGTCGAGCGTGACTCCCGCGCCCCAGGTCAAGATCCAGCCGTACCAGGGCAGTGTGTCACGTTCCCGGTTCAATGCCTTGGCGTACAGGCTGTGAGCCAGCTCCAGGCGTAGATCGAGCGTGGCAGGCTGCGCGAGCCGCGCGCCGAAGTCGATGCGCCCACCGATGGCCGTGAGCAGCGCCGCGCTTCCGGTCCGGCTGTCCTCCAGGCGCGAGAGCGAGACCCGCGGCCCGAAGCGCAGCTGCGAGGTCTCGCTGAGCCGCAGGTCGATGCCGGTGGCCGCGCCGTACCAGGTCAGATCGACGATGCCGTTACCGTCCGTCCAGCTGCGGCCCCGCGAGTAGAAGACCTCGAGCCCGAGATCGCTGCGCCTCGTCATCTGCCCGCGCAGGTTCAGCTCGGCGCCGGGCAGCAAGTTGCCTTCCCGCGTCACCAGGCGAGCGTGAGCCCCGAAGCCCAGCTGCAGACGGTGGTTCCACGGGTACGGGTCGTCCGGTGAGAGCAGCGGATCGTCGTGCAGGTCGTAACTCGGCGCCGAGCTCGCCTTCGCCCTGAACAGCGGGAAGCGGCGCACGAACAGGGCGCTGTGGCCTTTCGTGCTCAGGGGATCCCCCGTCGCTGGCGCCAGCTCGCGCTCGGGGGTGGCGTTTTCTTCGGCGGGCGGCGCCGCATCGGGCCAACGTGAGGGACGCAACGCCTCGGCGATGACCAGGGCCAGGGTGCGAGCGCGCGCGGAGCGCGGGACATCGCGCAGCGGCAGCGCGCGCTTGCGCGAGCGTTGCCCCTGGCCGTCCCGGTACTGCAGTGTGAGCGAGTCCGCGTCCGCAGCGCAGCGGGGGAGGGTCACGCTCACGCCCAGGCCCTCCGCCTTGCTGCGCGGGGGCTGCACGCGCAGGCGCAGCTGATGGGTGCCCAGCTCCAGGTCCAGGGTGCGCAGCAGCTCCCGTGTGTCGTACGGCGGGGTCGCGCACTCGGGCAGCTCCAACCAGACCGCTTCCGGCGCCGCGGCGCGCGCCGGCGCTGCGCTCGCCAGCCCGAGCAGCACTGCCATCCAGCCGAGTCCGGCGCGAGCATGTCGGATCATTTCGAGCTTCCTCCCGGTTCGAGCAATCGTTGCATGGTTTCACGCTGCTCCCCGAGCGGGTAGCTGCGCAGGTACTCGCGCGCGAGCTTGCTCGCGGCGTGGGGATCGCCGGCCAGGCGCAGCGCCTCCGCCCAGCGGAGATAGCAGCTCTCGCGCAGGCCGCTCGCGATGCCGAGCTCCAGCGCTTGCTCGAAGTGGCGCGCGGCCGCGCGCGGCTGCGCCAGTTGTTCCAGCTGCAACACACCGATCGTGTAGGCGCCGAGCGCGGCTTGCGAGTCCTCCGGGTGTTCGGCGATCAGCTGCTCCAGCAACTCTGCCGCGCGCGCAGCGTCGCCCGCGCGGCGCGCCTGGTCGGCGCCGGACCAGAGCTCCGCCGCGCTCGCCCGGGCAGGGCGCTGCGCCCGAGGCCTGGACGCGCGCGCCGGAGCCGCCGCGCGAGCCGGCTCGCGCGCGCCGCTCTCCGGCTGCGCGCCGCTCTCCGGCTGCGCCGGCGAGCCCGGCGAGGTCGGCGCCCGCTCCAGGCTGGCCTCGCTGGAGCCGGTGTCCAGTCGCAGCGATTGACCGGCAGCGAGCCGCTGCACGCCGTCCGCCAGCAGCGGCGAACGCACCAGCACGACACCGCTCTCCACGCTCACCGCGAGCAAGCCCGCGCCGCTCTCCACGGAGAAGTGCGTGCCCACGACCTCCACGCTCGCCCCGCGCGCTTCGATCAACCAGCGTCGGGGGCCGCCCGGCGTCACGGAGAAGTGCGCCTTGCCACGCCGCAGGAGCAGCACGAACTCGTTGGCGGTCGCCGCCAGCCCCTCGATGCGCGCGCCAGGTGCGGCCTCGATCCGTGAGCCATCGGCAAATAGCAGGCTGGCGCTCTGCCCCGCCGGCGCATCCAGGCTCTCGAAGCGCTTCCCCTCACTGGTCACCAGCGGCCCCTGAAAAATGCGCGTACGCCAGGGGCGGGCCAGCGTGAGCCACGCCGCCAGCAACAGCACTGTCAGGGCCAGCACCGAGCTGTACTTCGTGCGATACCAGGAGCTCCTGCGGCCCCGCGCTGCGCCCGGCACCTGCGACTGGACGTTCTCCCACAAGCGGCGCACGGTCCACTCGTCCAGGACCAGACGCGTCGAACGGCGCAGCGGCGCCTCCAGCTCCAGCAGCGCCAGCGCTGCTGAAGGAGCGGAACCGCGCGCGGCTTGCTGCGCGCTCCGGTCGCTCAAGGCCACTCCTCCCCGGCGCCGAGCTCGGCGGCGATCGTTCGCTCCAGCCGGGCATCGGCGCGGGCGATGCGCCGCTTGATCGTGGCCAGGGAGCAGCCGGAGGCTTCGGCGATCTCGTTCAGCTCGCAGCCCTCCACGTGGCGCAGCATCCAGGCCAGGCGCAGCTCGCCGGGCAGCGCGCCGAGCGCGCGGTCCAGTCGCGCCAGCTGCAGGCGGCGGTCGAGCGGCAAGGCGGGATCGGCGATCTGCTCCAGCCGGGCGTCGTCGCTGCCGCGATCGAGCCCCAGTCGCGCGAGCAAGCGCCGGCGCCGGAAACGACGCTGCGCCTGGTGCACGGCGATGCGCATCAGCCAGGCGCCGAAGCGGGCCCGATCGTTGAGCTGCGCCAGATCGGCGAAGGCCGCCACGAAGGCGTCCTGCACGACGTCCTCGGCCTCGCCGGTGCGCGCCAGCAGCCGCGTGACGCGCTCGCTCACCTGCTGCACGTGGCGGCGGTAGAGCAGCTGCAGCGCCAGCTGTTCGCCGGCCAGCGCGCGCTCCACGAGCTCGCGATCGGGCGGCAGCGAAGCGCCGGCTTCCCGCTGGAGCGGCAGCACCAGCGCGTCACGGGCCTTCAAGCGAGCACACTCCGGCCATGGCCCTGCTCTGGGCCGCGAGGCGGGCGAAACGGCTCACGGCACGACACAAAAAACCAGAGCCCCCGGAAGCACCGCCAGGCCAGCCAGAGCTGGCCCCGCGGCGGAGGCGCTCAGCTCGGGCTGACCCGCGGCAGCTCAGTTCAGGCGGATCGGGATGTGGACCTGCGGCTTCGGCTTGGCGCGCTTGCGCACCGGCTTCGGCTTCGGCGGCAGCTTGAATTCGCGATCGAACACGAACACCTCATCGTGTGTGTCGACCTGAAACACCTGCTGCGGGTTCTGCGGCATCAGCTTCTCGTTCGACGACGTATCGATCGCCACCTCGAAGCGACTGCCCGGATCCGGCCGCAGGTAGAAGTGCGCGAATCCGAGCCCATCGGTCTGCCCCACCGGCGTCCCATCGATCTTGACGGGCAAGCTGGCGGTGGCGCCGCTCACGTGCACCAGCACCACGGCATCGCGCTTGGTGGGCTGGCAGCCGAGCGCGTGATCGATCGGCTTCCGTTCTTCCCCGCCCAGCCCCTGTACGCTGCGCAGGATGATCACGCTCTCGGCCGGGCTCGGCGCGTAGCCGCCCGGGCAGGTCAACGTGATCGGGACGCGGTCCCCCTCGAAGCCGTGCAGGCGCACCTGCAGCTCGCCCGTGGCGCTGGTGGTTCCGATCACCTTGCCCCGCGCGGCGATCTGCGCGCCGGCCACCGGCGCTTTTTCGTCCGCCGTCACGTTGAAGTGCGCGACGAACGGCAATGGCTCGGGATCGGCGCAAGCGATCACCGCCAGCAGGCCCAGGAGCGCGCGCTTCATGGCTGCGCTCCCTGCTTGGCGGACGGCGCTGTCTTTTGTTCCAGCACGCGCACCATCGCGGCATAGACCGTGTTCTGTGGATAGCTCTGCTGCAGCTGGCGATAGAGCGGCAGGGCATCGGCGTAGCGCGCCACGAGCACATGCCGCGCCGCCTGCGCCGCCAGCCTGGACTCCGGTGAAGCCGCGGCCTCGGCGTTCTTGCGCGCTGCTTCCCGGGCCTTGGCGTCGGCGGGGTCGACCGGCTCCGCCTCGTCTTCCTGGACCGGTGCGCTGGGCATCACCGCCGGAGCGGCAGCAGCCTCCGCTGCCGCCGGGGCGGCGGAGGGCAGCGCGCCCGCGGTGGAGGGCAGCGCGCCCTCGGCCGGCTGCGCGCTGCCGGGGAGGTTGGTGAGGGTCGCCTGTTTCGGGCTCTGGTTCTCGTCTTGTGCTGCGCGCTGCTGGATGCCGTCGGTGGGGCTCGTGGTGTTGCCGCCGAACAGCTGCTTGCCGAACGCGGCGAAGCCGATCGCCGCGACCGCGAGCGCCGCCAGCACGATCAAGCGCGCTGGCGAGGGCGGCTTGTCCTTGGACTTGCCCGCACCCGTTTGCTCCAGGTTCGCGCGACCCCAGTCGGCCGCGCTCTGATCGATCGGGATGTGCAGCCCGAAGCCCGTCTGTTGCTGGGCGAGCGAGCCGCGCGCCGAAGGCACCTGCTCGAAGCGCGTGGCAAACGCGGCGGTGGCCGAGGGCGCGACGGACGACGCCGGCGGCGCCGTCGCGGGCGCGCCGAGCGCGCTGCCCGGAATGCTGGGCGTGCGATCGAGCATCGTCCCCGCCATCGCCGAGGGAGCCGCCGCGCGCACGGGGTTCGGTGCCGGCGCCATCCCCGCGTGAGCCGGTGGCGATACCTCCGGAGCGGCCGCGGGCGGCACGACCGCGTGCGCCGGCGCGACCGGTAGCCCGGTGGCGCTCTGCAGGGGCGGTGCGATGGAGGCCTGGGTACCGATGCTGCGCGGCCCGTGCAGCTCCGGGTCCGGCGCGTGCTCGACCACGGGCTGGTACGTGGCCTGCGGCAGCGGCAGCGGCCCGGGTTCGGAGAGCGGAGCCGTGATCGGAGGCGCTGCGGTCGGTGGCGCCGAAGAAGCGGGCGGAGCCACGGAGGACGGCGGCGCCGGATACATGGATACCGGATGCGCCGGGGGCGCCGTCGGCACCGGATCGCTGACGGGCGGCTGCGTCGGCGGTCCCGCTACGTCGTGGGCGACGTAGGGAGGTGGCTGGGGCGGCACCGGCTGAGGAGCGCGAGCCGCCCAGTGCTCCGCGGCCGGTGCCGGCGGAGTGATGGCCCGCGGTGCCGCAGGAACCATCACTCCGCCCAGCGCGGCTTCGCGTGCGGCGCGCAGATAGTCCGAGGCGAGCGCGGTGTGCTGGAGCCCGCCGGGCGGGGCCGCTGCCGGTTGCTGCAGAGGCGGTTGCTGCAAAGGCGGCGCCGGAGGCGGCGGCTGGTGTTGCACGCCGGGCGGGGCGGCGCGACCGACGTGCGTCTGCGGGCGCGCCGGGTCTACCGCCGGCGGCATCGGCCAAGCTCCGGGACTGCCGTGCAGCGCCGTCTGATCGGGGCTCTGTGGACGAGCGACCCCCGCGCTCTGCCAGCCGCCCTGGAGCGCCGCCGGGCGCAGAGGTGCAGCGGGACTGGCCGCGGCGGCAGTTGCGAGGGTGGCGGCTGTAGGGTTGACGGGCTGACGTGGTTTGCGCTCACCGGACACGGAGATCGTGGGAGCCGCGATGATCGCGGAGCCGCCGGCGGGCGTTGAGGGGGAAGCAGGCGCCGTCGTGGGGGAGGCAACGGCGGGCGCAGGCCCGGGCGCTGCGGGCGCGACGCCCAGGAACGTGCTCTCGAGCGGGTTGCCTGGCTTGGGGTGCGGGCTGCCCGCGCCGACAGGCGGCGCCGCGCCGCGAGACGCGGAGTGGTGCGGGTTGCGGGGTGCCCCCCCGGGATCCTTCGGCGGAGTGCTCATCGCTGTCTCCTCTTGGCTGCCGCGTAGACGGCGGCGGGCAAATCATGACCGTGGATGCGGATCGCCTCGAGACACGCGGGCAGCACGCCCGTCGGAACGAACGCCGGCTTGTTGGCGTTCTCGCCGTGCTCGAGCACGAACAGATCCTGCAACTGGTACTGGTTGTGCTCGTCGCAGCCGAGCACCTCGGTGATGTGGGTGACGCGCCGGCTGCCGTCGCGCACACGCCCGACCTGCACGATCACGTCGATGGCCGAGCTGATCTGGCTGCGCAGCGCCGACAGCGGCAGCTCCACGCTGCTCATCAGCGCCATCGTCTCCAGGCGCGAGAGCGAGTCCTTCGGATAGCTGGCGTGCACGGTGGACATGCAGCCACCGTGGCCCGAGGTCATGGCCTGGATTAGCTCCAGCGCCTCTCCGCCGCGGATCTCACCCACCACGATGCGATCCGGTCGCATGCGCAACGTGGCCTTGAACAGATCGCGGATGGTGATCTGCCCCTTGCCGCGCGCGTCCGCCGGGCGGCCTTCGAGCTGCACCACGTGCGCCTGTTGCAGCTGCAGCTCGCGCGCATCCTCGATCACCACCACGCGATCGCCCTCCGGGATGAAGGATGAGAGGCAGTTGAGCAGGCTGGTCTTGCCCGAGCCGGTGCCGCCCGAGACGATGATGTTCTGCTTGGCGCCCACCAGGGCCGCCAGCATCTGCGCCGAGTCGGGGGTGAGCGACCCGAACGAGAGCAGCTTGTCGATGGTCAGCGTGTCCTTGGAGAAGCGCCGGATCGCCACCGAGGGCCCGTCGGGGGAAATCGGCGGCAGCAGCGCCTCGATGCGCGAGCCGTCGGGCAAGCGCCCTTCCAGGATCGGGTGATAGCTGTCGAGCGGCCTGCCCACGAACTGGGCGATGTTGCGCAGGGCCGAGAGCAGGGCTTCCTGCGACGAAAAACGAGCATCGACCCGGCTGAGCTGCCCGCGCCGCTCCACGTAGATCACGTCCGGGCCGTTGATCATCACCTCGCTCACGCTCGGATCGTCGAGGTAGCTCAGGATCGGCTCCAGGAAGGAGCGCAGGCTCTTCTCGTAGACGTGCGCTGGGATCACGGGCTGGCCTCCGCTGCAGGCGCTGCAGGCGCCGGGCTGCTCGCGGGCACCTCGACCGGCCCGCTGCGAGGCAGAGCTTCAACGGCGCCTGCTCCGAGCGAGGCGCTGCCTTCCAGCGCGTGCGGCGCCGCCGGCGCGCTGTGTTGCATCAGCCACTCGCTCACCTCGCGCGCGTTGGGCCCGCTGGGCTCGATGCGCAGGTACTCGCGGTAGTGCGCCGCTGCCGCCGCTTCGTTCCCGAAGCCTTCCCACTCGGTCTGCCCGAGCAGGTACTGTGTCCGCGCCTGATACGGCGCCTTGCCTTCGATCGCGAGCAAGTGCTCGCGCGCCTTCACGGGCTGACCCAGACCCAGATACACGGTGGAGATCAAATAGCGCAGCCAGACCGCGTCGGGGTGTGCCTTGAGATAGGGCGCCGCGTAGTTCAGCCCAGCGCGCAAGCGCGAGCCGGTCAGACACACCCGCAGCAGGGGAGGTAGAGCCTGCTCCCAGTCGTATCCCTCGCGCAGCGCACCGGCCAGATACTGCTCGGCGCGGACCGAGTCGCCCTCTTTCTCCAGCTGAATGCCGCGCTCGAACAGGGCCTGGGCGGCCGCGCCGGGGTCGGCCTCGGGCGTGGCGGCGCCCGTGGCAGGGGGAGCGCTGCACGCCGTCAGACAAAGACTCAGCAGCACTACGCTCGTTCGCAACATGGGAGGGGCGCCGTCGGGAAGCAGACCGTGCCGATCCAGGGAGGAGCCCAGCCTGTTGCCGAAGCTTCACCGTCGATCGGCCGGGCCGATGGGAATGCGCGATCGAACTTGGATCGGCCCTAGGGCTGCTTAGCCGGTCACGAGCGCCGCTTCAAGGACCAGCTGCTGTCCGTCAGCGGCCTTTGCACCATGCCGGAACAACGGGCCGCGCGAGCTTCGCGGACGCCGCTTCGCTCGGCGCTGTCTCAGCTGCGCAGCAGGTCGCGGAAATGGCGCGCGTCGAACGGCTTGGCCAGCATGAACTGTGCTCCCGCCTGGAACGCCGTCTCGCGCATCTGCGCGCTGGCTGCCTCACCCGTGACGAAGCCGAAGCGCACCGCGCAGCCGCGCGCACGCAGCTCGCGCAACAGCTCGATGCCCGTCATCTCGGGCATGCTCCAATCCGACAAGATCAGGTCGGGCAGGCCTGAAGCGAGCTTCGCCAGCGCGTCGCTGCCATTCTCGGCTTCGTCGACCCGCAGATCGCCCATGCCCGTCTGGAGCAGCGTTCTCTTGACCATCGCTCGCATCGCCTTGTTGTCGTCGACGAGCAAAATGTTCATGTTGAACTGGAGAACGACCTCCGTTCGAACGCATTGAGCAAAAAGCCGCTGGGCTGAGGGAGCCGGCGCACCCACACCCGGCGTCACCCCGATAGTAGTCGTCTGTACAATTTGGAAGCAGCGAGTATCGTGGCGCCGGTGTCTGCCCCGCTACCTCCATCGGCGGAGCTACTCTGCCGCCAGCTCGGCTTGTCGCGGACGGTCGCGGGTTGGCTGGTCCGTCGAGGCCACGTCGATGTGGAGGGTGCGCGTCGCTTCCTGCAGCCGCGCCTGGCGGAGCTCAGCTCGCCCGAGGCCATGGTCGACCGCGGCGCGGTCGCGCGGCGGCTGGCGCACGCGGTGCGCCAGCGGGAGCGCATCGCGGTCTTCGGCGACTACGACTGCGACGGCATCACCTCGGCGGCCATCCTGACCGAGGTGCTGCGGCGCCTCGGCGGTGACGCGGTGCCGCTGATCGCGAGCCGCTTCGACGGCGGCTACGGCGTCTCGGCGTCGGCGGTGCGCCGCATCGTGGAGAGCGGCGCGCGCCTGCTCGTCACGTGCGACTGTGGCTCGTCCGATCACGACTCGCTGGAGCAGCTCGGTCGCAGCGGGCTGGACGTGATCGTGATCGATCACCACCTGGTGCCGGAGCGCACGCTGCCCGCGCTCGGCTTCCTCAATCCGCACCGCCCGGATTGCGGCTTCGCCTACAAGGGGATGGCGTCGTGCGGGCTCGCGCTGTCGGTGGCGGCAGCGCTGCGCAAGGAGCTGGGCGTGCAGCTCGACCTGCGCTACTGGCTCGATCTGGTGGCGGTGGGCACGGTCGCGGACGTGGCCCCGCTCGACGGTGACAATCGTGCGCTCGTGCGCGCGGGCTTGCAGGCGATCCTCGAAGCTCAACGCCCCGGCATGCAGGCGTTGCTGGAGGTGGCCAAGATCTCGCGCGAGGCACCCATCACGGGGCGGGACGTGGCATTTCGTATCGCGCCGCAGCTCAACGCACCCGGGCGCCTGGGCTCCGCCGATCTGGCCCTGGAGCTGCTCCTGGCGACGGACCTGGCGAGCGCGCGCGGGCTGGCCGCGCGGCTCGATCAACTCTCGGCCGAGCGCCGCGCCCAGTCGGACCTGATCCTGGCGCAGGCGCTGGAAGACATCGCCGCACAGGGCTTCGCGGGCGACGCAGCGCTGGTGTTGGGCCGTCGCGGCTGGAACCCGGGCGTCGTGGGCATCGTCGCTGGGCGCCTGGCGGATCGCTTCGCGCGGCCCGTGATCGTGATCGGCTTCGAAGGCGAAACGGGGCGCGGCTCGGTGCGCGGCCCCGCGGGCAGCCGCCTCCACGATGCGCTGTGCCTCGCCCAGGAGGCGCTGGTGCGCTTCGGCGGCCACCAGCAGGCGGCCGGGGTCGAGGTGCTCGAGCAACGCCTGGGCGAGCTGCGGGCGCGCTTCGTCGACGCCATTCGCAACCAGGCGCCGGCTCCGGCGCTCGACGCGAGCGCCGAGCTGCTCTTCCTGGAGCCCGGCGATGCTCCGCTCGCCGTGCTGAACGATCTCGATCGGCTGGAGCCGTGTGGGTTCGGTAACCCGCGGCCCAAGCTGCGCGCCCTCGGCGAGGTGCGCGAGGTGCGCGAGGTCAAGAATGGCCACCTCAAGCTCCGGCTCGACCTCGGGCGGCACGGGCTGGCTTGCTTTGCCGTAGGGCAGGGGGCGGTCGCCCGTGACCTGCGAGGCAAGGTCGAAGTGCGCGGTGACTTGCGCCACAACACCTACCCCGGCGGCGATCCGGTCGAGCTGTTCACTGAATCGATCGCACCTTTGCCCAGCGGATCCGCGGCGATCCCCGCGGGGCGAGCCGAGCTCGCCGAGAGCGTTTTCCCGTAGCAGGGTGGCAGGTGCAACGGTGGCACCACGCGTTGCACCCCCCGGCAATCCGCGGGCCGGGCACCTCCACGGGCATGGTTTGCACGTCTTGGCTGCCGCGCCGGGCTGGTACGGAACCTGCAGACTGGTTGACCATGACCCATCCCCTGGCCCTGGTCGAGCCCGTCGGCTTTCCCGTGCAGCTTCGCGGCGCCTCGTTCCATTCGCTCGAAGCGCTCATGGCGGCCTACGTCGATGGTGATGCCGAGGCGTTTCCCGAGCTCCACCGGCGCCTCGCTCCCAAGCTGAACGCCTACATCGTGCGCCTCTGCCGGGATCCGGCGCTCGCCGAGGACGTCGTGCAGGCGACCTTCGCCAAGCTGCATCGCGCGCGCTCCAGCTACCTGCCGGGCGCAAAGGTGTTGCCCTGGGCGATGGTGATCGCGCGCCGCACGCTGCTCGACGAGCGGCGGGGCCTCGCGGCGCAGCGCGAGCTGCTGGTCGAGGACGGTGTCCTGCCCGAACGGCGTGCGGACCTGCCGAACCCAGATCAGGTCGCTGACATTCACCGCGCGCTCGCGCGCCTGCCGGACAACTATCGCTCGGCGATCTGGCTCACCAAGCTGGTCGGCTTCTCCGGCGAAGAGGCCGCGCGCCTGCTCAGCACGACCCAGAGCGCGATCAAGCTGCGCGTGCACCGCGGCTACGCGATGCTGCGCGCCATGCTGGGCGCCACGCCCACGCTGGCCTGACGCTGGTCATTGGGGGCTCGGCGCCGCCGCCCGCTCGCCGGCACCAGGATGTGCCGTGTGCCTTCGGCACACGTGCGTGACGTTGATGCCAGCGCGGGCTACCGTGACCCGGGTGAAAGCCGGGCCAGCCGGCGCCGGGGGCAGTTTTCTGCGAGCAACAACAGCGCCAGGGCGGCGCCTGTGGCGTGCCATCGA
>DASTRX010000124.1:0-105850 GCA_035760985.1 Polyangiaceae bacterium | reverse complement strand
TATCTACACGCCGACCTCGCAATCAAGGAGCGGGCCATCGCGAAGACCGAGCCAACGCGAACGCGCCAACCGCGCTATCGTCCGCCCGACGCCCTTCTCGGCTTCCTCCAGCAGCTCTGATTATGCCGCATACGAAAATGCATCCCAGCTAGCCCAGAGCACCCGGGCGGCCGTACGCGGCATAAAACCGAACTCGGCATAATGCTCGTTATGCCGAACTCGGCATAACGAGCACAGCGTGATGAGATTGTCCGCTCGGTTATCGCCGCCTTCGGAGCGAGCACGGATGTGATGTAGATCGAGGAAGGTGGCGTTCCGGCAGCCGGCGACCCGACAGCGCCGCTCATCGCGGCGCAGCACCGCGCGGCGCAGCGCCGGCGGGATGTCTTGCCTGGCACGCTTACTCCTGCGGGCAGCAGCGAGGTCGCCGCCAGCGTTGCCCACGTGGGGGTCGGCAGGCGAGCGGCGCTCGCATTCGGCGCGGTGTTCGTCAGCGGCCCTGCGCGCGTCGTGCACGGGAACGAACGCGTCGGCCAGAACTGACGCTTCGGTCCCGCTGTGACGTTCGCCCGCGTCCACGCGGGCGCACGCATCCAAGGACGTGCGGTGTTCAGTGCAGCAGAGGTCGGGCCGAGCATCCGCGGAAGGACACTTCTCGCCCAATGCGTTCTCCTCGAGCGTGGGCAAGTGCTGGGCGTCGCACTCGGCCATGGCCGCGATCTCGGGCGCGACGGGGATCAGCTGTCCGTTGGCGGGCTGCCTGGCACTGCTGCACTCCGGACAGACGCTGATGGCAATTTGGTAGCTCGAGCGGCCCTCGCCACGCCCTCCGGATACAGAGCCGCTCAGCGCAGCGCCGAGGATGCAGCGCGCCATCTCGAGCAGCGCAGCGTCCTCGTCGCAACAGCTCGAACAGCGCCGACGCAGCTCCCGCAGCGCCTCCCGAAACAGCGCGTACGTCTCTGCCGTCACTTCGAAGCGCAGTACGTACCTCACTGTGCGCGGATCCGGCTTCTCCGACGGTGCATCTCCCCGACGCTTGCCCGCCACCAGTTGTTCGAGCTGGCGAACGGTCTTTCCTCGCGCCGCTTGCAACCAGACCTGCTCTGTCTCTCTCACCGCCACCCGCGTGAGCTCCCGCACGGCGCACCATCCCAGCCGACCTTGCTCCAGCGCCGCTCGCGACGCCGGCAGCTGCTCCAGCGCCTCGGCGACGCGCAGCTTTTCCAGGACCGACCGCGGCGTGTACCCGAACAGCTGTTCCACATAGCTGACGAAGCTGCCAAAGCCCAAGTGCACGTGGGCCTGCGCCCGCTGCGCGCGCAGCAGCCATTGGCCTTCCAGCGCGTCGGCCGCGGCGCGCTCCCGTGCCAGCGCCGACAATGCCTCGTGTGCGATCTGCCATTCGCTCATGCTCCCTCCCGTTTGAGCAGCAGCCTACCATGGCGATTTTCGCTGCCCGCATTGCCGCCCAGTTCTGCGCCCAGCAAGCCCGACGCCGTTTTTGCCCTGGAGCCGCGGGCGCGCTCTGCTTGCGGGCTTTGCTGCGCCGCAGCGCATGTTCTCGAGATCCATCGTCGCTCTCGAGCGCTCGAGGTGCGCGGATCGTGTCTAGCGAATTCGTCGGCGCGCTCGTCGATTTTCAGGCGCGCCGCGAGAGGTCGTGTCGTGAGCAGCCCAGACGTGCCGCACGGCCTGCCTGGAGCCGTGCCATGAGCGCGCGGCTGCGGCACTGTTGTGAACGAACCCGTAGCGCGGCCTTCGTTGCGCGCGCGCGGCTCCCGTAGCGCGCGACCCAGTAGCCTGCGGCCTTTAGCGAACGGTCCTGGCACGCAGTGCATTCATGCGTAGCCACAAGAGACGCCCACCGATGCTGACGAGTTTCGCCCATGTTCTTGCGATGAGTGCGCCCTCGTGGGCGTGCCCGCGAGAGTCGGCGCCGGCCCGGTGCCGCGGGCCGCCGTTCGATGTCCCGGCCGCTGGCGCATTCGCTTCGCCGCGGCGGTGCGCTTCGCTGATCGCTGTGCGTCCGCGATGCGCTTCCGCGGTGCGGTTCAGGCCGCTCCGTGGGCGTGCCCGCGAGAGTCGGCGCCGGCCCGGCGCCGCGGGCCGCCGTTCGATGTCCCGGCCGCCGCGTGCTTTCGTTCCGCCGCCGCCGTGTGCTCGCCTGTCACCGTGCGACGACAGTCGTGCGTCACGGCGCGTTTCGCCGATCGCCGTGCTCCGCTGCACAACCGGCCGCAGTGCGGTTCTGCCCGCCCACGTGGGGCGCCCGTGAGCGCCCCCCGCCCGCCGCAGCCGTGCACTTGCCTCGCGCCGTGCGCTTGCCTCGCGCCGTGCGCTTCGCCGGCAGCGGTGCGCACCACGGCGCGTGTCGCCGATCGCGTGCTCCGCTGTGCAGTTCTGCCCGCGGCGCGGTTCGCGAGCGCTGCGGTTCCGGTCGCCCCCGTGGGCGCGGTCGCGAGAACCGCCGCCCGACGCCATGCGCTCACGCGGGCCACCGAGCGCAACATTGGTGCGGTTCGCGCGCGCTGCGGTTCCCCCGGCCCACGTGGCGCGTCTGCCCGCCGTTGCCGCCCGCCCGACGCCATGCGCTCACGCGGGCCACCGAGCGCAACATTGGTGCGGTTCGCGAGCGCTGCGGTTCCGGTCGCCCCCGTGGGCGCGGTCGCCGTCCGCCGCCGCCCGCGGTCGCCGTCCGCCGCCGTCCGCCGCCGCCGTGCACTTTCGCCACTGCGCGTGCTCCGCTGTGCAGTTCCGCCCGCTGTGCGGTTCGCCTGCGCTGCGCTTCCGGTCGCCCCCGTGGGCGCACCCGCGGTCGCCGTGCGCGCGCCCCCCGCCGGCCGCCTGCGCCGTGCGCCCGCCGCCCGCCGCCCCGCCGCCCGCGGTCGCCGTGCGCCCGCCGCCCGGCGCCGAGCCCGCGGTCGCCGCACGCTTTCGCCGCGCCAAGCGGCGTACGATCCGTATCTCGTTTCGCAACGCCGTTCACGTTGTCGCGATCCGAAGTCGCCGAGCGCCCCGAGTTTTCGGACGGTGACGTGAAGCTGAGGCCCGGCCCATGCTCATTCTCCCCCGGACGCCGCGCGCCCGGAGTTCTGAACGCGGCCGAGCGTGCCTTTGGGTGGCGTGAGCTGCGGGACGCCGCGCGCCCGGAGTTCTGAACGCGGCCGAGCGTGCCTTTGGGTGGCGTGAGCTGCCCTGCTGGATCGCTCGCCGATGGTGACAACTCCCAAAGCCTCGAGGCCCAGGCGTGCCTGTCACGCTCGATCGTCGCCGAGTTGGTCAGGGGCCAGGAGCGCTCAGGCGCTTGGGGACGTGCGCCGGTCTCCAGCCGGGAAAGGAATCGGTGGACGGAGCGGGAGAGGACGGAGCGGGAGAGGACGGAGCGGAAGAGGAAGAGGGCGAGGACGTGGCAGGTGCGGTGCGGGGTGCCGTGGCGGGAGAATTGGCCTCGGTGCTCGCGTGCGCCGGTGTTGGCCTGGGCCTGGTGGGTTGCGCGCGGCTGGGTTTGCTCGGCGCCGCCGAAGCCGCCGGCTGCGCCGGCGTGATCGCGGATGCTTCGTCGACGGAAGCCGTCGGTGCCGTCGGCGCGGGCGCGATCGGTGGCGCTTCGTCGACGGACGCGGGCGGCGGGGTGACAGGGGCGGGCTGTGCGTCGACGTTCGGGGCCCGCGTCGGTTGGAGGGCGGCGCTGGTAGCGCTGGGGGGCGAGCGCTGGGGGCCACGCTGGAAGAGCAGGGTGAGCAGGCCGCCCAGCGCGATGGGCAGGGCGATCTTCCACGCGCGCGCGAGGCCGTGGGGGCGCGACCAGGCTTCGATCGTGCGGAGCGCAGCGAGGGCCTGGCCCGCGTCCCCGTAGCGCTGGAGGGGGTCGCTGCTCAAGCACTTGAGCACGAAGCGGTCGAGCGCAGGCGCGAGGCCCGGGCGAAAGTGGCCCGGAGGCTTGGGGCGCCCGCGCAGTTGCTCGAGCAGGGCAGCGCCCAGCGTCTGGCCGTCGAAGGGGAGCTTGCCGGTGAGCATTTCGTAGAGCACGACGCCGAAGGCGTAGACGTCGGTGGCGGGGCCCAGGTCGCCGCGGCACTCGAGCTGCTCGACGGACATGTAAGAAAGTGTGCCCGCGAGCTGGCGCCGCTCGCTGGTGCGCAGGCGGGATTCGCTGCCCAGCACGCGCGAGAGGCCGAAGTCCATGATCACCGCGTCAGGCGCGCCGCTGCCCTGGCGCAGCATGACGTTGTCGCTCTTGAAGTCGAGGTGGAGCACGCCGCGCTCGTGCGCCGCCTCCAGCCCGGCGAGCAGTTGCAGCGCGATGACGCGCACCTCTTCCAGCGGCAGGCGCCCTGCGCCGAGGCGATGGCCCAGGCGCGCGCCGTCGATGAACTCCATGGTGAAGAAGGGCAGGGCAGGCCCGAGGCCTCCACCATGGTGCTCCTGCAGCTCGTTGATGCGGCAGACGTGGGCATGCGCGACACGCTGCGCGTTGCGCACCTCTTCCTTGAAGCGGCGCGCCGCGCGCGGTCGATCGGCGACCGTGCACAGCACCGTCTTCAGAGCCACCCGCCGATCCATCAGCTGATCAAAGGCTTCGTAGACCTCGCCCATGCCGCCGCGGCCCACGAAGCGCTGGATTCGGTAGCGCGAGTGGACGACGGCGCCCACGGCGAAGGTGGTGCCGGAGCCCCGGTCACCCTGAGCGTCGCCGTCCCAGGACTGTGCCATGCCCTGCACCACGTGGTGCATCAGGCCACGGCATGTGGCGCACACCTCCAGGTGCGCATCCATGCGAGCCAGCTCGGCCTCCGGGCGCTGGCCTGCCAGGTACTCGAGGATGTGATCGTCCAGGTGACGCACCCATTGCATGCAGGCAACACAGCGCGCGACGTGGGCGCTCACGCGCTCGCGGATAGCCGGCGGACAGCTGCGCGCGAGGGAGGCGCGCACCTCGTCCCGGCTCAGGCACGCGGCGAGGCTCGCCGCCGGATCCAGGCTCCTGAACTCGGACGACCGCACCAGCTCGCCCGAGATCACCTCCGGAGCGCCTGCCGCGGACGGCTGTGGCCCATACTGCGGCGGCGCGGGACTCCAGAGCGTCTTCGCCGCGGGGTCGGACTTGCTGGGAGGCTGGGCGGACACGCTCGTTCTCGCTCGTTCTCGCTGAGAAGGTCGCAGACTACGCGCGTTTGCGAGCGTCGCAACCGCTCTGTTCCGGCCGGACTTTCACCTCGCGCACGAGCTATCGAAGCCGCCCGCACCAGCGGGTGTTCAGGCAGAGCGGAAACTCGCTCGCCGCAGCCCGCGGGACGCACTTCTGAAACGCTCGCCAGGGGCGTGCCGAGCCGCCATACTCCGCGCGCCTGCAGGGCCGCCCGGCACGGGTAGCGGCTCGCGTGTGTCGTGAACATGGAATCGAAGTCGAGAGCTGCAGTCGCGAGCGCGGCGCTCTGGATGGCGGCGCTGGCGCAGGGCTGTGGTTTTCCAGCGCCAGAGGCGTGCGCGCTCGCCTGTGGTGAGCAGGGCGCTTGCCCGGGTGGCTTCGAGTGTCAGGCCGCGAGTCAGCTGTGCGTGCCGATTGGCACTCGACGGGAGTGTTTGAGCGGTGTTGTCGCGAGCGAGCAATCGGCGCCCTCGACCGACGCAACGCCGTCTCGAGCCGGCGGAGCTGGCGGCGCGGTGTCGGCGGATGCCGGCTCGCCGGATGCCGCCTCGCCGGCAGTGGTCGGAGAGAGTGACGCGGGAGCTGCGCTACCGGATGCTGGCGCTTTTGCGGATCCAGCCCCCGCGCAGCTGAGCGTCACGCTGGACTCCGCGGTCTCCGGCAGCGCTTGCAGCGGCGTCGAGCTGCGCCGCGCGCTGCGCGCGAGCGGTGGCGTGAGCCCTCATGCCTGGCAGCTGCTCGCCGCGCCCGAGGGGGTCCAGCTCTCTTCGCTGAGCGGGGACGAGGTGCAGCTGGTGGGAGTACCCGAGGATCCGGGCAGCATCGTCGTCGAGCTCGAAGACGCCCGGGGCAGCGTGAGCTCGCTGCAGCTCGAGGTGTACGAGAGCCCGCGGCTGCTGGAGTCGCAGCTGCCGGCGCTGTGCGCGGGTCAGGCGTATGCCGCCCCCTTGCTCGCGAGCGGCGGCGATTCCGCCAGCTACGTCTGGTCGGCGCAGCTGGCTCCCTCGCTGCCGGGTCCCACCTTTGCCGAGCTCGGGCTGTCGCTGCAGGGCGCGACGTTGTCGGCCGAGGCCGGAGCGGCGATCGGGGAGCAGGGCAGCGCGCAGATCGTGCTCTCGGTGCGCGATGCGCACTGCGGCTCCGCGCCGCTCGAGGCGGAGCTCCAGGTGCTGCCGGCAGACAGCCCCGAGTGCCCCGGCCTGGAGCTGAGCACGCCGCCCGATGCGCTCCCGGAGGCTTGCCTCGGGAACTTCTACGCGGAGGCATGGACCGCCAGCGGTGGCGAGCCACCATACCTCTGGAGCGCCCTGTCGGTGCCGCCAGGGTTGCGCTTCGACGCGGAGACGGGCTCGCTCTCGGGCGTGCCGGAGGCGGACGGGGTGCTCGAGCTGCAGCTCAGCGACGGCCTCGGGCGCACGCTCTCGCGCAGCTACGAGCTGCACGTGCGCGAGCGCTGCTGGCTCGCGTACATCGCGTCGGAGCCCGCTGCGCGCCTGGAGCTCGTCGATCCGGTGTTGCTCGAGCGCCAGCCCGAGCATGCGCGGCGCGAGCTGCCGGCGGACGGCACGGATCCGGTGCTCGACTTCCAGTTTTCGCCCGATGGCCGCCAGATCGCGTACCGCGTGGCGAGCGCGGCGGGCCCGGTGCGGCTGGAGCTGGCGAGCCTGGCCGATGGCGACGGCGACGGCGACGGTGAGGCACACGCGCTCGAGCTGGGCGGAGCGGTCGGCGCGTACGCCTGGTCTCCCGACTCCGCGGCGCTGGCGGCGGTGTTCAGCAGCGGCGGGCAGCCGCGGCTGGGCGGCGTGGACGTGGCGGGAGACGGTCGTCTGCTGGAGACCCGCGCCGTGGCCGGCGTACCGAGCCAGCTGTCCTGGTACGATGCCGAACACCTGGCGCTGCTCACGCCGGATCCGGAGGTGTCTGCGCTGCAGTGGCTCGCGACCGCGGAGCGCTCGGCGGAAGGCTATGCGCCGCCCGTCGCGCACGTGGAAGCCGCGTTCTCGCCGGCGGCGCAGCTGATCGCGGGCGCCGGCGGCGTGTTCGTGAACGATCGCGAGAGCGGCTCGCTGCTGTTCTTCCCGAGCGAGGGCTCGGCGCCGATCGCACACGCGACCGTTGCGCTGGCGCCGTCGGGCAGGTTCCTGGGGCTGGCTCGGGACGGGACTCTGCAGGTGTTTCGCCCCTTCGAAGCGAGCGCGCCCGCCGAGTCCGCGATCGCGCCGTTCGCGATCGCTTCGGGCTGCGACTCGCTGCTCGCCTGGGCGCAGGCTCGCGAGCGCATCGCTTGCGCCACCAGCCTCGAGGGCGACGCGCGGCTCGCGCTGCTCGAGCTGGGAAGTGACGGGGCTCTGTCTGCGAGCGGGCTGCCGCTGGCGGGCCTCGCAGCGAGCGGGCAGCGCCGCGCCTTCTCGCGCAGCGGGCGCTGGTTTGCCGCGGCGAGCTCCGCGCAGTTGTACGTGGTGAGTGCCAGTGGGCGCCCTCGGCTGTGGACGACCGTGTCCAATGCGCTGCTCGGCACCACCCCGGGCGCGCTGTCCTTCTCGCCCGACGAGTCCTTCCTGCTGATCGGCGCCGGCAACGAGCTGCAACTGCTGGATCTGCGGGCGGCTCCCACGGCGCCGCGCCCGCTGAGCGCGCACGCGCTGATCGACGGCGAGTGCAGCGAGCGCTTCCTCGACGAGCGCTGGTGCGGCAGCGCAACGCCGAGCTCGGAGCCGTTCTGGTCCAGCGACTCCGCATGGGTGGCGTTCCGCTCGGTGCTGGGCACGCTGGAGCTGATCGACGTGAGCGCCGAGCCCGCGCGCTCGCTCACGCCGGACAGCGCCTGCTCCGAGGGCTGCCGCTCCGGCAGCAGCGCGCGCTTTCAGCCGTGAGCCGCCCTGTTCAGGGCGGCGCAGCGAAGGCCCAGCCGGGGCCGCCCGTGCGAAACGCATCGAGCATGCGGCGTTGCTTCGCGGCCAGCACGGGTTCCTTCACCCCCTCCAGGCACTGGAAGCGCTGGAAGGCGTCCTCGCCGCTGGCCGGGTCGAACACGTCGCGCGGATCGCCGGGCTCGATGAAATAACACACGGGCAGATGCGCGCGCATCAGGCCGGAGCGGTTGTGCTCGAGGCCGAGGCTGTGCCCCATCTCGTGCAGCAGCACCGAGCGCAACACGTGGCGGCGCTCGAGACCGAGGAAATCCGCCCAGGCGTAGATGTTGATCAGCGCGACCTCCAGCGACCAGCGCGCGCAGCTGCTGATCGTCCAGCTCGAGCTCCGGTTCGAGTCCGTCAGCGCGACACCGTGTGCATCCAGCAGCTGCCCGCCGGACTCGGCGCACTGGGTCGACCCGAACCAGCAGGTGACCGAGCCGTCGAGGCAGCCGCGGTCGGGCGGGCCTTCGAGGCGAGCGTGCACGCGCACCTCCGGGTCCTTGCCGTCCACGCGGGTGCTGAAACCGGAGATGGCACCCAGCTGCGCGCTCGCGCGCTCGATGCTCTCGACCTCATCCGGCGCCCACGAGTGCGGGCCGCAGGTCTTGCCGTCGGCTCGCTCACACGTCTCCACCAGCCCGAACGAGTGCGCTCGATCATTGGGTACGTAGGTCACGCGCTGGAGCGTGACGCCGTGGCCGTGCGCGAGCTGGCTGCCCTGAAGTGAACGCGGCGCGGGCTCGTCCACCGCTGGCGGCGCGCACGCGCAGCAAGCGAGGAGGAACGAAGCCAGCGCCGCACGGCTTCGATGCAGGGGACAACCGCGATGCGGGATGTCCCCCCGAGCGCCGAGCGCAACCTGCGCGTGCACGCTACGCCCGGCCGCGAGCAGCGCGTTCAGCGGGTGACGGACGCGCCGGGCATCATCATCGGCGGGAACTCGGCCAGTCGCGTGAAGACCATATCCCGGTCAGCCACTCTCATGGTGTGGCAGTCGACGCAACCCTGGCTGAAGTTGGGCTCCGTCTGAGCGGTCAGCTCGTTCGTGGTCCACAGACCGTAGTCCCAGTCACCCTTGTCCCCATACTGCGCGCTGGAACGCTGCATCAGCGTGAAGGCGTTGAAGGCCGCCGGCGTGACGGCCTGGCCAGGGGTCAGCGTCTTGTCGATATCGGGGTTGCTGCCCGCGGCCCAGTTGTAGTGGGAGATCATGCTGCCGTCCGGCCACGGATCGGTGTCCCCGCTGCGCGCGGCGGTGACGGCGGTGGGGTTACCGACGATCACGCGCAGCGTACCGGGCTGCGCCGGATCGGCGGCGCTCACCCGCGCCATGCCGATCACGCGCCAGTCCAGGATCTTGTCCGGGAAGGCCACGCCGTTCGGCGCGTCCTCGGCGGCATTCACCTGAGCCAGCGTGGGCAGCTGCCCCGGATCGGTGAACACGTAGTCCTTCTCCTTCACCTGAGAGGTGTGGCAGTTCACGCACGCGCGATCGAAGTCCGCGGCCGCAGGCGGAGTGAGATCCTCGCCCATCCAGGCGCCGTACGCCCAGCCGCCATCGTCGGCGTACTTGACCGAATCCTTCATCATCAGCGTCACCGCCGAGAAGGCGCCGGCATTGATCGTTGCCGGGTCCAGCTGGTTCTGCTCGGCCTTGAACGCCAGGTGGGCGAGCGCGCTCCCGTCGGGCCAGGGATTCGTCTGCCCCGAGCGCGCCGCTTCCACGGCCTTCGCATTGCCGACCACCACGTGCATCTCGCCCTGATCCGCGCGCGTCGCCGCGCCGATCACGCCCCAGTCCTGCACGCCCTGCGGGAACGCGAGACCGTTCGGCGTATTGCCGCCGGGACCCGCCGGCTCCAGCGCCGCGCTGTCCGTATCCGTATCTTGGGCCTTGTCGCCCTTGTCGTCGTCATCGACGAGGCCGCACGCCAGCGAGCTGGCGAAGCTCGTCGCCACGAGCAGGAAAGAAAGAGAAGAACGCCGGCTCGGCATGCGATGGAAGGAGGTTTTTGTCATCGAGTGGCTCCAGGTAAGCGCGCACGCGGCGCAGGTGTGCGCACGTATACTCTCTTTCCGCGGGCCAGCGGAAGCCGGGAATTTTCGCGGATCGAGCCAGATCACGCTTCTGACATCTGCAGCACGCTTTTGCCGTGAGAGGGAACGTTTCTGCTCGATCTTTGGCGTGAGAGTATCCGAGACTGGGCCCGGTTGCTCGGCCCAGCTCGCCAGATGTGCTCGTTCCTCGCTTCGCGCCGGGCGCAGCTCCGCGCCGCGATCATCGCCTATTTCGTGTTTTTCAACGCGCTGGCAGCGCTGCCGACGCTGGGCGTGCCCTCCGCAGAGCGCCTCGATCGTCCGTTCGAGCAAGCCGAGCTGCGGCGCTGGCAACGCATGCTCGCGGCCGTTGGCGTCGAGATCTCGGCGCAGCGCCTGGCGCAGCTGTACCTCTCGCTGGCGGAGGCGGCGGAGCAGGCGCACCAGCTCGCGCTGGCGCCGATCGCCGGGTTTGCCTCGCTGACGCAGACCGAGCAGCGCTGGCGGCTCTTCGGCACGCCCGACGAGCAGCGCAGCGTGCTGCGCATCAGCGCCTTCGCCGGTGAGCGCGAAGAGGTGCTGTACGAGAGCCTCAGCCCGGAGTACCGCTGGGGCGCGGAGCGCCTGGAGTACCGCCGCGTGCGCGCGGCGTACAACCCATCCCGCGCCGGGCCGCCGCCGACCTACGAGGGGCTGGGCCTGCGCCTGAGCGAGCAGATTTTCGCGCAGCGCCCGGAGCTCACGCGCGTCCGGATCGTGCTGGACCGCAGCCGCGTCCCGCTGCCCGGCGCAGCGCCGGATCCGGAGCATGAAGAGCAGTACGCGCTCGAGTTCGCGAGGCCGGCGCCATGACTCGGCTCGAGTTTGCGAGGCCGGCGCCATGACTCGCGTGGCGCGCTGGGTGGCGTTCTGGGACGAACGCGAGCCGCCGACCGCGCTGGCCTGCATCCGCATCGCGCTCGCGCTGGTGATGCTGGTCGACCTGGCCGCGATCGGCTGGCATGGCGTCGCGACCTGGCTGTGGGCGCCGCTCGAAGCGGGCGGCATTGTCGGCTGGGGCGCGGCGGACGCGCCGCTGTTCTATCGCTTGCTGCCGCCCAGCGCGGCGTCGGCGCAGCTGTTGTGGCTGGGTCTGGTGCTGAGTGTGCTGTGCGTCGGAGCCGGCTTTTGCATGCGTGGCGCCGCCCTCGGTTACGTCTGGCTATCGGCTCAGGCGGCGTTGATCAATGGCCCTGCCGATCGCGCCATCGATCGCGCGGTCCGCATCATGATGCTGATCCTGGTGCTCTCGCCCGCGGCCCAGGTCTGGTCGATCGATGCCTGGCGGAAGACCGGGCACTTTCGCGGCTCGCCCGAGCCGGCGCCCGCCTGGCCGCGCTACATGATCCTCGCTCAGCTGGTGCTGATCTACTTTGGCGCGGGCCTGGCGAAGGGCGGCACCTCCTGGTACCCCTGGGGCGGATATCGCGCGCTCTATCTCACGCTGCAGGATCCGATCCTGGCCGCCGCCGATTTCCGCTGGCTGGCGCGGCCGCTGCCGTTTCGCCTGACCCAGGTGGCGACCGCGCTGACCCACCTGTGGGAGCTCTCGGCGCCCCTGGTGCTGCTGGCGGCCCACTATCGGCGCAGGCCCGAGCGAGCCCGCGGCTGGCGGCGCGCGTTCCTACTGGTGCCCGTGCGCAATCTGTACGTCGCCCTGGGCGTGGCGTTTCACCTCACGCTCGCGCTCACCCTCCGGCTCGGCATTTTCCCGTTCGCGATGCTGGCCTGCTTTCCCGCCTTCTTCCGCCCGGAGGAGCTGGAGCGTGGCTTCGGGCGGCTGCGCGCGGGCTGGGCCAGCGCCTTTTCACGTCCGGGCAACGCACCGAGTCCCTAGACTAGGCCGGGCATGGAACCTCTGCGTCGCGTGCTCCGCTTCGTGCGGCCCTACCGCCAGCGGGCGCTGCTCTCGCTCTTGCTGCTGGCCTTGATGGTCTGCCTGGACCTGGCGTTGCCGCGGCTGATCCAGCGCATCATCGATCAGGGCATCGCCGCGCGCGACCGATCGGTGGTCCTCGGCACGTCGCTGGCGATGCTGGGCATCTCGGCGCTGAGCACGTTGCTGGCGATCGGCAACAACGCCTACTCGGTGCAGGTCGGGGAGGGGGTGGCGCGCGATCTGCGCGACGCGCTGTTCGTGAAGATCCAGAGCTTCTCGTTCGGCAACCTGGACCGCCAGAAGACGGGCCAGCTGATGGTGCGGCTGACCAGCGACGTGAACGCGATCAAGGGGCTGGTGCAGATCTCGCTGCGCATCGGCACGCGCGCGCCCCTGCTGATGGTGGGCAGCGCCTTGCTCATGATCAGCACCAGCCGCGAGCTGGCCCTGACCTTGCTGCCGCTGCTGTTCGCCACCAGCGTGCTGATCGTGCTGTTCGTGCTGCGCATGGAGCCGCTGTACCGGCTGGTACAGACCAAGCTGGACGCGCTGAACAACGTCCTTCAGGAGAACATCGCCGGGGTGCGCGTGGTCAAGGCGCTGGTGCGCGCCGACTTCGAGCAGCGCCGTTTCTCCGTCGCGAACGAGGAGATGACCCGGCGCTCGATCGATGTGATGAAGTTCATGAGCTCGATGGGGCCGGTGCTCACGCTGTGCGTCAACCTCGGGCTGTTGATCGTGATCTGGTCGGGGGGGCAGCAGGCGATCGCCGGCCGCCTCTCGCTCGGTCAGCTGGTGGCGTTCAGCAACTACATGCTCAGCACGATGACGCCGCTGGTGATGATGACGCTGCTGTCCACGATCTGGGCCGCCGGGCTCGCTTCGTCGAAGCGCATGAATGAGGTGCTGGAGACCGTGCCGGATGTGCGGGACGCTCCCGATGCGCGCCCGCTCCCGCCCGCTGCGCCGGCCAGCGTCGCTTTCGACGACGTGTCCTTCACGTACCAAGGCGAGGGGAACGAGCCGGTGCTCAGCCAGATCGAGCTGCGCGCCGAGCCCGGCAGGACGCTGGGGATTCTGGGCGCGACCGGCGCGGGCAAGTCGACGCTGGTCCAGCTGATCCCCCGCTTCTACGATGTCAGCAGCGGGCGGGTGTCCTTCGCCGGGCACGACGTGCGCAGCGTCACTCAGGACTCGCTGCTGGCGCAGGTGGGCATGGTCCCGCAGGAGGCGATCCTGTTCCGCGGCACGATCCGGGACAACATCCGCTACGGCAAGCCCGACGCCAGCGACGAAGAGGTGGTGCGCGCCGCGCGCGCGGCGCAGGCCGAGGAGTTCATCCTGCGTCTACCGGCGGGTTATGACTCGCCCGTCGAGCAGCGAGGTGCCAACTTCTCTGGCGGGCAGAAGCAGCGCCTGGCGCTGGCTCGCGCGTTGCTCCTGCAGCCGCGGCTGCTGATCCTGGATGACAGCACCAGCGCCGTGGACGTGGAGACCGAGATCCAGATCCAGGCGGCGCTGGACGCCAGCAAGCGAGAGCGCACGACCGTCGTCGTCGCGCAGCGCATCAGCACCGTGCTTCACGCCGACCAGATCGTGGTGCTCGACCGGGGCCGCATCGTCGCGCGGGGCACGCATCGCGAGTTGCTCGCGTCCAGCGTCGTGTACCGCGAGATCTACGACTCGCAGCTCGGCCACGCGCCGCCCGGCCTCGTGCCGCGCGAGGTGCGGCCATGAACGATCGCGGCCCCGCGCGCGCCGAGTCGCGGCACGAGCAGCGCCACGAGGCCCTGCGCGGCGCGCTCGCCCCGGGCCGCATCGGCGGCAGGCTCGAGAAGCCGAAGAACGCGGGCGCCACGCTCACGCGCCTGGTCAGGTATTTCCGGCGCTTTCGCCTGGTGCTGGTCGCGGTCGCGTTGTGCGTGGTGACGTACACCGGGCTGGGCCTGGTCGGGCCCTACCTGATGGGGGTCGCGCTGGACCGCTTCATCGCGGCGGCAGACACCGCCGGCCTGGCGCGGATCGCCTGGCTCATGCTCGGCGCCTACGTGCTCACCGGCGGCTTCCAGGTCATCGCCAGCTGGTCGATGGCGGGGGTATCGCAGCGGGCGCTGCAGGACCTGCGGCGCGAGCTGTTCGAGCACCTGCAAGGGCTGCCGCTCGCCTTCTTCGATCGGCGCTCGGCGGGCGAGCTGATGAGCCGGCTCACCAATGACATCGACGCCATCAACCAGGCCGTGGCCCAGAACATCACGGCGCTGCTCGCCAGCGTGCTGTCCATGGTCGGCATCCTGGTCGCCATGTTCGTGCTCGATCCGTGGCTGGCGCTGGCCTCCGTGCTGGTGGTGCCGATCCTGTTCTGGTTCACGCGCTTCGTCGCGGTCTACACGCGGCGCGGCTTCAAGGAGCTGCAGCAGTCGCTCGGCGACCTGAACGGCGTGATGGAGGAGGCGATCAGCGGGCAGAAGGTGGTGCACGTGTTTCGCCACGGCGACGCGGTGCTGGAGAGCTTTCGTCAGCGCAACGAGGCCGCTTACCGGACCGGCGTCAAGGCCAACACCTACGCGCTGTTGCTGATGCCCCTGACCGCGGTGCTGGGCAACCTGTTCGTCGTGGTGCTGGCGGGCCTGGGCGGCTTTTTGGCCCTCTCCGGGCTGGTGACCGTCGGCGTGATCGCGACCTTCATCACCTACGGCCAGAATTTCATCAACCCGCTGCGCCAGATCGCCAATCTCTACAACACCATCCAGGCGGCGCTGGCCGGCGCGGAGCGCGTCTTCGAGATCCTGGACACGCCGCCGGAGGTCGACGCGGCGCCTCGCCCCATCCAGTCGATCGCCGGGCACGTGCAGTTCGATCACGTGAGCTTTTCCTATGTGCCGGGCACACCGGTGATCCGGGACCTGACGTTCGAGGCGCTGCCCGGGCAGATGGTGGCGCTGGTCGGGCCGACCGGCGCGGGCAAGACGACGATCATCAACCTGCTCACCCGCTTCTACGAGATCGATGGCGGCGAGATCCGGATCGATGGTGCCGAGATCCGGCAGCTCGGCAAGCGGGAGCTGCGCCGGCGTCTCGGGCTCGTGCTGCAAGACACCTACCTGTTCTCCAACACCGTCCTGGAGAACATCCGCTACGGCCGGCTCGATGCCAGCGACGAGGAGGTACGCCAGGCGGCGGTGCTGGCCGACGCCGATCACTTCATCCGGCAGCTGCCGCACGGCTATCAGACGGTCCTCGCCGAGCGCGCCGGCAACCTGAGCCAGGGCCAGCGCCAGCTGCTCTCGATCGCGCGCACGTTGCTCGCGGATCCGGCGATCCTGATCCTGGACGAAGCCACGAGCAGCGTCGATACGCGCACGGAGGCGCACATCCAGAAGTCTCTGGCGGCGCTGATGAAGGGACGCACCAGCTTCGTGATCGCCCATCGCCTGAGCACGATCCGCGAGGCGGATCTGGTGCTGGTGATCGACGGCGGTCGCATCGTGGAGCAGGGCAGCCATGACGAGCTCCTGGCGCGGCACGGCCAGTACCGGCAGCTCTATCTGAGCCAGTTCAAGGGGCAGCTGATGGACGCGGCGCGGCCACCGGCGCTGAGCCGCTCGGCGATCCAAGATCCCTGACCCATATGCTGTGCGCCGGGCGAAACGTTTCGACGTTTCGTGTCTGGCCGCAGTGTTTCGCTGCTACACGGCAGCGGCGGTATCTTGCTCCGCGCTTGACAGCGGGGTGGCCGTGAGTAGGTTGCGCCGCGTCTACGGGAGCGGGTGTCGGAGATGTTCGTCAGGCGCGTGTGGTCTTCCGGAGCGAAGGCGAAAGGTTCCAGCGGCAAGCGGGGCTCCTGGGGTTCGGGGCAGCCCGGCGCGGGTTGGTTTCCTGCGCTCGACATCACGCAAGACGACGAGAACGTGTATGTCCGGGCGGAGATGCCCGGCATCCGTCCGGACGAGCTCTCGATCTCGACCCTGCACAACAGCCTCTCGCTGACCGGGCGCCACCCGTTCGAAGCTGGCGGCGAGGCTGCGGAAGGGGCGCAGCGTTCGTTCAGCTGCACGGTGGCGCTGCCCGCCGAGGTGGACGCGGAGAGCGCCGACGCCGGCTACTGCGAGGGCGTGCTCACGCTGACGCTCGCCAAGCGCAACAGCCTCTCCTGAGCGCGGAGCTCAGCGCGCTGCGCCGGGCGCGGATGCTGCCGGTGGCAGCTCGTCGCTCTGGCTGCTGGTGCTGAGCCCGCTCGCGAGCTGCAGGGCGCCGGCGGCCACGCTCAGCGCCGCGAGCAAGCCGCTCAGGCGCTGCGCGGCGCGCGTGGAGAGCCGCCACGGGCCGCCGCGCAGCGCGCCCAGTGGATTGGCGTCTGGCTCCGCTCGCCCGGGCGCCGCTGGAGTCTGCGGCTGCAGCAGGGCCGCGAAGGCCGTGCGCCGAATCGAGACCCAGCTCGACAGCTGCTCGTCGCAAATATAGGCGCGCGCGCTGATCTTGCCCCACTGAATCAGCTGCACGATGCGCTCCTCGCGCAACGGCCCCTCGGTCTTGCCGCCCTGGCAGACATACCAGGAGCTCGGGCCCGACGCTGAGAACGCCCCCGCGGCACGCGCAGCGCTGCCCGTGCGTGTGGCAGGCGCGGCCTCCGTGCTGCCCTCGGGTGATGGCTCCTTCACCTGAGAAATCTAGCGCTCGCGAGCGCCTCGGCAACCTCGCGCAGAGCACGAGCCGCCGCGCTGTGAGCCGCAGCTGAGAGTCGGAGCAGCATTTGCAGCAGCTGTTGCCTGGGGCCACGCAGCGCCGTTATCTCGCAGCGGCGATCGGTCGTTAGAGCCGCGCAGGCCGCGACCCGGGGGCCTGTCCGCCGTGCGCCAGGGGATCGCTGGGCTTGCGTTCGCTGGGCCCTTTGCCGACACTGTGCTGCAATGCAACTTGGTCTGCTGGGTGGGCTCGCCCTGACGCTCGCGCTGTGTGCCTGCTCGGGGGACGACGAGAGCGAGCTCGGCGCCGCCGACTCGCTCTCGCTCGTCACGCTGAACAACGCGATCGGCGTGGGGCTCGCCCCGTACGCCCCGGAGCGCCTGGACGCGATCGTGCGCGACTTGCCCGCCCTGGGCGCGGACGTGCTCTGTTTGCAGGAGCTCTGGCAGCCCGAGGACATGGAGCGGCTGACGCTGGCCCTGGCCGGTGACTATCCCTACACGCACCGTGCCGTGCAGGCCACCGGCGGCGGGGCTGGCGCGGCCTGCACCACAGGCGAGGCCGACTCGCTGCTGGCCTGCTTGAACGAGCACTGCGCGGGGGTCGAAGCAGCGGGCTTGCCGCTGTGCGCGATCGCCAGCTGCGCGGACGCCTTCTCGGCGGTGTCGATGAGCTGCCAGCAGTGTGTGATCGCCAATCAAGGGGCGGACGGCGTGGAGCACCTGGTCCAGATCTGCTCGGCGGCGGACGGCGAGGCCGCCTCCTACCAGGATCAGAACGGCCTGCTGCTGCTCTCGAAGCTGCCGCTCCTGGAGCCCGATTTTCTCCGGCTCGAGTCCGCGCTCGGGGACCGCGGTGTGCTCTCGGCGCGCGTCGCCACCGGGGTCGCAGGCTCGCTGCGCGTCTATTGCACTCATCTCGCGGCCACGCTGCGTGAGGTGCCTTACACCGGCTCCTACGGTTCCTGGCAGGGCGAGCGAGTGGAGCAGATCGAGCGCTGGCTGGACTGGGTGGGCGAGACGCGCGGCTCCGCGCAGCTCGCGGTGCTGATGGGCGACCTCAACTGCGGCCCGGAGACGCCGCTGGCGCACGGCGCGAGCCCCGACGCTTACGCGCGCTTCGTCGCGGCGGGCTTCGAGGATCCCTACGCAGACGAGGACGGGCGCTGCACGTTCTGCGGCAGCAATCCGCTGAACGCCGCCGTCGGCGATCCGGACGAGGGAGCCCTGATCGATCACATCCTGTTCTCCGGTCTGCCGAGCGCCACACCGCGCAGCGCGAGCCGGGTTTTGGATGAGCCGATCGAGATCGAGGCCGGCGGCAGCGCCGTCGAGACCGCTCACTCCGATCACTACGGAGTGCAGGTCACGCTGTCCCGCGCGCTCCCATGAGCGCCCGGCTGTACTTCGCCTGCACGGCGCTGAGCGCGCTGTCGCTCTCGCTCCCGGCGCGCGCGCAGAGCGAGCCCGGTCGCCTGCGCCTCGGGTTGCGCAGCGGCTTCGCGGTGCCGTACGGGCGCTTCGCCGACGTGCGCACGCTCGCGACCTTCCGCGACACGAACGTCCACGCGCTGTCCGACGACATCCACGGCGCCATCCCGATCTGGCTCGACGCCGGCTACCGGCTCACCCCGCGGCTGACGCTCGGCGGCTACGCGGTGCTGGGCCTGGTGTTGCCCAAGGTCGCGCCGGCGACCAATCCCCTGGGCGGCGGCTGCCCGGAGAACTTCGACTGCTCCGGTCTGGGTT
Organism: Polyangiaceae bacterium; assembly: GCA_035760985.1. Taxonomy (GTDB): domain Bacteria; phylum Myxococcota_A; class Polyangia; order Polyangiales; family Polyangiaceae; genus SZUA-265. The sequence continues at coordinate 87,394 of DASTRX010000124.1, read as the reverse complement.
GGCGCTTGGGGGTCCAGGCGGAGTACCGTTTCTCGACCGGGGCGGTGCAGCCCTGGCTCGCGCTGGGCCTGGGCTACGAGTGGGTGCACAGCCACATCCAGGGCCGCCAGTTGATGTTCGAGCTCGGCTCCTGGCACTCGGGGCCCGAGTTCCTGAACGTGCAGGCGGGAGCTGACGTTCCGCTGAGCTCCGCTGTGGCGATTGGCCCCTTCCTGGCGCTCACGGGCATGCAATACACGAGTTGCAGCCTGGAATTGCTCGGGCAAACCCAGCCCTGCCAGCTCGACGACAAGGCCTGGCACGGCTGGATTTCGTTCGGTGCGCGCGGCGCGCTGCAACTCTAGCCGCGCCAGCCGCTGTCGCCAATTTCAACGCTTTTGCGCCGCTGCAACACCAGCTGGCACGCGCTGGCATCGCGCTTGCTTGAGCGAGGGTGTGTTCTCGCAAGCAAGAAAGGACCAACACATGCGAACCAACAGTTGCATCCATCTATGTGCGGCGGGCCTGCTGGCACTGGGTCTGTTTGGCACTGCCGGAACGGCATCCGCGCAGCAGACCGTCGTCGTTCCGGAGAGCGAGCACACGGTTTCGCGGGGTCCCAGCGCTTACCTGTTCAGCTCGGGCTTGATCACCACCGGTCTCTCCTACACGCCGGCGCTGGTCGTCGCCATCAACAGCGACCGCTCGGAGGACAAGTACCTGTACGCGCCCTTCGCGGGCCCCTGGCTCGACCTGGCCGCCCGCGACGGCGGTAGCAAGGTCGACAAGACGCTGCTGGTGGTCGACGGCGTGTTCCAGACCATCGGCGCGATCCAGATCCTGGCCTCCTTCGTGTTCACGGGCAGCACCGAGGTCGCCAAGAGCGACGAAGGCAGCTCGCTGGCGAGCCAGACCGTGGTGGCGCCGGCGCGCGTGGGCGATGCCTACGGCCTGGTCGCGGTCGGCAACTTCTGAGCGCCGCGCGCTCGGCGGGCACATCCTGGTGTCGTGAGCTGACGGGCGTGGGCGAGCCCCTCGAACCTTCACGGCAGAGGCGGCCTGGCGGTTGCGAACCGGCGCGGGGCAGCGCAAGCTGTCCCGCGCGATGCTGGTCTCGGTGCTGATGCCCGTGTTCAACGCCGCAGCCACGTTGCCCGGCGCCCTGGCGAGCATCCGCCGCCAGCGCGGCGTTGAGCTCGAGTGTGTGCTGGTCGATGACGGCTCCAGCGATGGCAGCGTGGCCTGCCTGCAGCGCGAGGCTGCGCTCGACCCGCGGCTGCGCGTGCACGCGATCGAGCACCGCGGCATCGTGGGCGCGCTCCAGCACGGGCTGGAGCGCTGCCGCGGCCAGTACGTGGCGCGCATGGACGCCGACGACATCATGCACTCAGAGCGCCTGGCGGCGCAGGTGGCGCTGCTGGAGGCGCAGCCCGAGCTGGCCGGTGCCGGCTGCCATGTGCGGCTGTTTCCCCGGCTGCCGCCCGCCCAGCAAGCCCGCAGTGAGTACGAGCGCTGGCTGAACTCGTTGCACGGTGCGAACGACGTCGCGCGCGAGCGCTTCATCGAGTGCCCGCTCGCGCATCCGACCTGGATGCTGCGCCGCGAGGTGTTCCAGCGCTTGGGCTACCGCGACATGGGCTGGCCGGAGGACTATGATCTGCTGCTGCGGCTGCTGGGCAGCGGCCACGCGCTGGGCGTCGTGCCGCGGCGTTTATTGCTCTGGCGCGACAGTCCTGAGCGGCTTTCGCGCAGCTCCGAGACCTACGCGCAGGCCCGCTTCGTGGCGGTCAAGGCGCACCACCTGGCCAGCACCTGGCTGGCGCGGCACCGGCGCTACGTGCTGTGGGGCTACGGTGAGACGGGGCGCGCCCTGTGCCGCGCTCTGCAGCGATACGAGCGCCATCCGCAGGCGATCGTCGAGGTCCACCCGGGGCGCCTCGGCCAGCGCATTCACGGCGCGCCGGTGATCGCGCCGGAGCAGCTGCTCGCAGCGCGGCGCGGCCCCGAGGGCCCGCTCCCGGTCGTGGTCAGCGTCGCGCGCAGCGCTCCGCGGGCACTGGTGCGCGCCGCGCTCGAGCGCCTGGAGCTGCGCGAGCAGCACGACTTCGTCTGCGCTGCCTGAGGCGCCCTCAGCGGCTGCGGCCGGTGCTCAGCTCCGCCGGCAGCGCCCGCAGCTCTGCCACCAGCTCGCGCTGCGCCGCATCGAACCCTGGCAGGCGCAGCTCCAGCAGCTCGAGGTAGCGCTGCAGGGACGGAAGCCGCGGCGGGCGCAGGCTCTCCAGCACGTCGCGCAGCCGCTCGATCAGCTCCGCCGGCAGCGGCGCGGGCAACGACGAGTAGAGGCGGAAGGCGTAGTCGAGCCACGCCGCGTCGCCGCTGCCGCGCGCCAGATGCAAGGCCACCAGCGCTCCCATGCGGGCCTCGGCCTCGCTGATCTGCTGGCCCTGATCCACGCGCAGCAACAGCGCATCGAGCGGCTTGCGGGCGACGTCCGCGGGAGGTGTCGTGGACACCTTGCCGGCGGAGGTGGCCGCCAGGCTCGCCAGCGACAGGATCTCGCTGCCGGGGTCGGTCTTGGCGCTGGAGCGGCTGCTGCGCGGTTTCGAGTCCGGCTGGGGGCGGGCGGGCACGGTCGGCCGCAGCGGCTGCTGCGCAACACTGGAAACACACAGCTCCAGTGTTTCATTTCCGAGCGTGATCCAGTCGCTCGGTGCGAGCCGGTGAGCGCACTGGATCCGCACGCCGTTCACGTAGGTGCCGTTGCTGCTGCCCAGATCGCGCACGAACACGCTGCCGTCCTGGGCACGGGAGAACACGGCGTGGTGCCGGGAGCACAGCCGATCCGCGAGCGCGATCGCGCATGCGCTCGAGCGCCCGGCGAGCACGTCGCCGCCGGTCGGCACTTCGAACACCTGCCCTCCGAGCCGCAGCACGATCTGGTCCTGGGGGCTCAGCTGCGCGCCTCCGGGCGAGGAGCCCGCGGCCACGCGCCGCATGCGCAAGCTCATGCGGATGCGCTGCGGGGCGCGCGCCGAACGCAGCGTCTGCTCTTCGTCGCGCGGGGAGCTGGGCAGCCTGCCCTCGAGCAGGAGCTCGGCCGGGTCTTCCGGCTCCGGGCTCCGCGGCGAGAGCGCGCGCCGCTTGGTCGATCTGGGTCGAAACGGCTCCCGCTGGTCCTCCGCGCGCCGCACGAACTCGCCGGAGATCGAGCTCGGCGGTTCGGAATGAGCCTTCCGGCTCTTGGGTGCCTTTTCATCCGCCACGCTGCAGCAGGACGGCGGAGACCGCCGATCCGTTTAGCTGCCGGCGGCGATCTGGCGCGCCTCGGGCCCGTCCCAGATTTGCCGGTGATTGCGCTGGCGGCGCACCGAACCCAGGTTTCCAAACGAGCCGCCGCGCGACTATTCTGTGACGAACACGAACGGCACGTTCACGACCGTCTCGCCGCGCGCGCTGGGAAATCGCCAGGCGCTCACCTTCGCCTCGATGCAGCCGGCGAGCTGCGGATAGGCGGCAGGCACGCCCGCGCTGTCCACCGATTGCACGGCGCCGGAGGGCGCGACCGTGATCGTGACGTTGACCCGCGCCGAGCCGGGGGCGTCGGGGGCTCGCGCGCTGACCGCGCGCTGCCAGCAGTCATCGCGCACCGCGGGGCTGTTGCTGCGGATGGTGCGCTGCACGGCGGCCTGGTCCAGCCCGTCGCCGCCCGCGGAGGGGCTCGGGTCGCCGCTCTCTTGTGAGACGCGCTTGTGCTCCCCGGCGCGGATCTCGACCATCTCGGCGCTGCGCTCGCCGTCGCGCACGAACGCGATCTCGTGCACGCCGGGCGCGATCCGCACATCCTCGAGCGGCGTCTGCCCCACGGGCCTCCCGTCGATCCAGACCTGCGCGGGCGAGCTGGCGGTGATCGTCAGCCAGGCGCGGCGAGGGGCGGCGGAGCGCTGCGCCTCGCGCGCGGGCTTCCAGGGCGGCGTGGTCACCGGCACGCGCTCGGCAGGAGCTTCCGGAGCGACGGGGGCCGCGAGCCCCGGGGGCTTCGCCGCGGGCGAGGGCGGGGCGCTCGCCGGCGCAGCCGGTTCGGCCTGCGCCGGAGCGGCGGGGTCCGCCTCGGGGGGGACGAGCTCGGGCGCTACCTCTTCGATCGGCGCCGGCTCGGGCTCGGGCGGCGCGGGCTCGACCTGCGAGGCCGGCTGTGTCACCGCGGGAGCGAGCGCCTCCGCGGCGCGCGGCTCGCCGGTGCTGGCGGGCACGGTGCTCAGGCTCTGCACATCGCGCTCGACGGGCTCGTCGCGCGCGGGCGAGCGCGACGCGAGTGCGCGCAGGGCGAACAGCAGCAGCGCGAGCACCCCCAGCCCGCTCAGCCCCGCCATCACCAGCGCCAGCCGCCGTGGCGGCTCCGGGCTCGGCCTCGGCGCGGCTGCGCCCGGGCGCACCAACAGCGTGGTGCCCGAGTGGGCGGGCGGAGGCATCCCCGCCAGCACCTCGTCGAGCAACGTCACCGGCGGGACGAACGGCGTCTGCAAGGGCGTATCGGGCGCCACCTCGGGCAGGCCGCAGGCTGCCGCCACCAGCCGTCGCAGCTCGATGGAGGCCTCGCGCACGGTCTGAAAACGCTGCGTCACGTCGCGCTCGCAGGCGCGCGCGAACCAGGCGTCGAAGCCCGGGGGCACCGAGCCGTGCTGGGAGGGAATGGGCAACGGCTGCAGGCAGACCGCGAGCACCAGGTTGACCAGCGTGTCCTCCGAGAAGGGAGGCCTGCCGATGAAACACTCGTAGGCGATCACACCCAGCGACCAGATGTCCGCGCGCTGATCCAGGTGCTTGCTCCCTTGCAGCTGCTCCGGGCTCGCATACACCGGGCTGCCCAGGAACTCGCCCGTGCGCGTGCTGCTGCTGGGCGGCGCGTCCAGCGGCGACGCCGACTTGGCGATGCCGAAGTCGAGCAGCTTGACGATCTCCTCCTCGTCATTGCGCACGAGGAAGATGTTGCCGGGCTTGAGATCGCGGTGGACGATGCCCGCGTCGTGCGCACGCCCGACCGCCCGCGCCACCTGCCGCAAGATGTGCTCCGCCAGCTGCCAGCTCTGGAAGCGCCCGTCGCGCGCGAGCCGCGCCGCCAGCGACTCGCCTTCCAGCAGCTCCATGGCGATGAAGGGCACGCCGTCGTGCAGGCCGTAGTCCAGGATCTGCACCACGTGCGGGCTGCGCAGCGAGGCGGCGGTGCGCGCCTCGCGCAGAAAGCGCTCGGTGCCGGCCGGCGTGGCCGCGACTTCCTTGCCCATCAACTTGACCGCGACCAGCGAATCGAGGTCCACGTGGCGCGCGAGCCACACCGACCCCATGCCGCCCGCGCCGAGCTGCCCGATCAGGCGATATTTGTGCGCCAGAACCGGCTGGTCGGGCGTCAGCATGTGTCAGCTTCCAAAGGCAAAAACTAACACAGTCTAAAGCCATTCGCGCACCCGGGCGCAGTTTCTGACAGCCCGCGGCAGCGGGCGGCGCTCCGGATCGGACCGAGCCATGAAAAACCACCGCAGGACGCCGAGCGAGGGGAGATGGGCCGGGCCTCTACCGTACGTGCCCGCCCGGAACCTCGGGGCACTGACCCGACGGGCGCGCCGCGCGTCCGCGGCGCTGCTGGCGGGGCTGAGCGCGTGGCTCGCCCCGCTCGCCGCGTCCGCCTACCGTCCTTTTGACGGCACGGACGCCGACGTCGCCGAGGCGGGGGAGTTCGAGCTCGAGTTGGGGCCGCTGCATTACGCGCAGGAGGGGGAGGAGACGTCCCTGTTCACCCCCACGGTGCTCAACCTGGGCCTCGTGCCGCGCCTGGAGTTCATCATCGACTTCGTCCCGGTCCTTGCGCGCAGCGGCGGCGGGGCGCAGCTGAAGGACGGCGACGTGTTTCTGAAGTACTTGCTGCGCAGCGGCACCTTGCAAGCCGAGAGCGGCCCGAGCATCGCCATCGAGGGTGGCCCGCTGCTGCCGGAGCTGAATGGCGAGAGCGGGGTGGGCGCATCGCTCAACCTGGCCCTCTCGCAGCGCTGGGGCTCCTGGACCGTGCACCTGAACAACGAGGCCGAGCTCAGCCGGCGGGAGCTCGTGTTCAGCTACGCCGCCGATCTCATGGGCGAGCTGGAGCTCGGCGCGCCGCTACGGCCCGTCGCCGAGCTCGGCTTCGAGATCGAGCCGAGCTCGGGCGCGACGAGCTACGCTGCCCTGGGCGGCGTGATCTGGAGCGTCGCGGAGGATTTCGCGCTCGACGCCGCCGCGCGCGTGGGCAGGCGGGAGGGCGTGAATGCCTTCGAGGCGCGCCACGGGCTCACGTGGGCGATTCAGATCTGGTGAAGCTCACAGCCGCTGGACGAGCTCGGCCATGGCTTCGATGTCGCCGGGATCGTGATAGAGGCCGAAGCCGAGCCGCAGCCGATCGCCGCGGTGGTCGCTGACGATGCCGAGCGCCGCGAGGCGCTGTTGCAGTCGAGCGGCGTCCGGCGTGCGCCAGGTCAGGAAGTTGGCGCGCGCGCCCGGCACGAGCAGCTGCTCCCGGGGCAGGGCAGGGGTGCTGAGCCGCTCCAGGAACAGCTCCTGCAGCGCCCGCACGCGCTCGTGCACCGCGTTCGCGTCCACGCCCTGCTCGGCGAGCAGCTTCATCACGGCCGCGAAGCGGTAGATGCCGTCCGGCGCGAGCGTGGCGCCGGCGAAGCGGCTGGCGTCGCTCGGATACGGCACGCGCTGCTCGGCAGCTCCCTCGAGCGCGCCGAAGCCAGCGAACCAGCCGGTGTCCACCGGGCGCGGCCCGTAGCCGTCGGGTGCATGCAGGAAGCAAGCGCCTTCGCCCGACATGGCATACTTGTAGCCGCCCGCGAGATAAAAGACGCGCTGGCAGAGCCGGCTGAGGTCGACCGGCAACGCCAGGAAGGCGTGGTAGCCGTCCACGACCACGAAGCTCGCCGGGTCCGCCACCTCGGCCACGATCGCCTCCAGGTCGGGGACCACGTAGCCCGAGTTGAAGAACACGTGCGACAGAAAGACCAGATCGCAGGGCGTGCGAGCCGCGCTGGCGAAGCGCTCCGGAAAGCTGGCGAACGGCTCCGCCGCGATGCGCGTCAGCTGCGCCAGGCCCGCCTCCTCCAGGCGCTGAAACTGGCGCGCGGCGCTGTGGAACTCGCTGTCGGTGGTCAGGATGCGCAGCGGTGGCGAGCAGCAGGAGAGCACGCGCAGGAGCAGCTCGTGCGTGCTGGCGCCGAACACGACCTGCTGCGGCTGCTCTGTGCCCAGCAGCCGCGCCACGTGCGCCTGCGCGCTCGGATAGATCAGCTCGAAGAACTTCTGCCACTTGCGATCCGCGAGCTGGAACGCATCCTCTAGGCAAGCATTCTGCGCCTCGCGCACCACGTCGGGCCGCAGATGGTGGCTGTGGGCGGCGGCGTGCAAGCGCGCCGGCAGGTGCGCGAGGGCGCTGGAGAACAGCCGCTGGTAGCTCTTCATGGCGATGGGGGTGCATCCAGGCCCGAGTGATAGCGGTAGCCCATCTCCGAACGCAGGCTCTCGGGCAAGGGCGGCAGCAGCTGCGAGGGGATCAGATAGGTCGCCAGCCCGTAGAGATCGCTGAAGATGCGGTGCTTCTCCAGGGTGGCCATCAGATAGCCGTAGCCCGCCGAGCCGCCGGTGCCGATGGCCGTGCCCATCATGCGTTGCACCATTAGCGCGTGCCGGTAGCGCCAGAGCCGCAAGAGCTCGTCCACATCCATGATCACCGACAACAGCCGCGCCGGCATCTGCAGGATCGGCTCCTGCCGGTAGAGCGTGATCAGCAGCGCCGCCTGCAGACCGCGCCAGGACATGCGCCACAGGCCCTCCTCGACGCCCTTGGCGTGCTCGCTCTCGTCGAAGATCAGATGAAACTTGCGCCGCCCGCGATCGATCGCCTCCAGCTCGGCCGCGAGCGCCGCGCCGCTCACGGTCTGTCGCGCGGCCGCGGCCTTGGCGTCGAGCATCTGATCCACCGCCGCCCGGTAGGACTCCCAGAAGCGGTAGTTCCCCCAGTCCACGAAGGGCGTGCGAGCCAGCCAGCTGTCGATCTGGTCGTACACGCTGGGTGCGCTCTCGGCTTGCGCGATCTGCTGCTGGTGATCGGTGTTCAGCCCGGCGTCGAAGTGGCCGTGAAACACCGGGATGCGGTCGGCGCGCCGCAGCCCGAGCCGTGCCTCGATGATGCGGAACTGCCAGCTCTGAAAGCCGGAGGCGGTGCGCAGCGACTCGCGAAAATCCAGGAAGTCTTGCGGCGCCATCGTCTCCAGCACGTCGAGCTGCCGCACCAGCAGCCGCCAGATCGCTGCGATCCGATCCAGCCGCGCCAGGATTGGCTGCATGTCGCGGTCGTCGACCACGCTGGCCGAGAAGCGCTTCTGGATGTCGTCGAGCTCGAACAAGATCTGCCGGAACCACAGCTCGTAGGTCTGGTGAAAGATGATGAACAGCATCTCGTCGTGCGCCGGTTGCCCGCCGATGCTGCTCCACGGCCTCTGCGCATCGAGGATCCGATCGAGGCGGAGGTACTCGCTGTACAGGTCCTGGGGCTGTGTCATGATCCGGAACAGAGTAACCGGCTGGAGACGAAAAACGAACCGCCGGCTACTGTGGCGCCGAAAGAACCGTCCGCCCGTGGTAAACCGGCACGCCCGGGCGCTGCTGGTGTGACTGGGCAAGCCGTCAACGGCGTTGTAAACGTTCCCAGTTCGCGAATCACTTCCGACGCCGCCCTCGATCTGCATATGAATCACTCCTCTCTTCGTTCCGGAATCGCTCTGAATGTGGTGCTGCTGCTCGCTGCCGGTGGTCTGGGCTGCGGCGCCGGCGATCAGGGGGCCGGCACGCCCGCGGCCTCCGGCTCCGCCGGAGCGCCTCCGGAGAGCGGCAACAATTCCTCCGCGACGGGTCCGTCGCCGGCGACGAGCGGCTCGACGGGCTCCGGCGAGGCGCCGGTCGTCAACGGCGGCACGCCGCTCATGCCGGGGCCGGGCATGGGCGATCCCGGCACGACGGGCACGCCGCCGTCATCCCTGGTGCCTCCGTTCGAGCCGGGGCCGCCGAACAGCGGAGCGGTGGGCGGCACGCCGAACCTGTTCAGCGACGTGCTGGGGCGCAGCCAGGCCGAGATCGACGACAAGGTGCGCACGGCCGTCAACCGCTTCTTCGGCATCGACTCCAGCGACCCTGCCACGCCCAGCGTCGGCGACGGCGGCGCGCGCAGCTTCTACGTGCTGCCGCAGGACGACAGCATGGGCTTCGTGTGGGCCGCCGACTCCGCCGACATCCGGAGCGAAGGCATGTCATACGGCATGTTCATCGCGGTCCAGATGGACCTGCAGCAGCAGTTCGACCAGCTCTGGCGCTTCGCCAAGACCTACATGCAGTACCCGTCCGAGCCCGAGCCAGCGCTCGCGGGCTGGCGCCTGTACTTCCGCTGGACGGGCAGGGTGAACACCGGAGACGCGAGCAACTGGCAGGTCACTTACAACCCTACCGAGTCGCCCGCGTCCGATGGCGAAGAGTACTTCGCGGCAGCCCTGTATCTCGCCGATCGGCGCTGGGGCAGCGCGGGCGCTCTGAACTACCAGGCGGATGCCGACGCGCTGACCCACGCGATGCTCCACAACCCCGAGTCCGAGGGGCGCACCCCGCTGATCGACGCCGAGTCGAACATGGTCACCTTCGTGCCGTACGGCACGTCCGCCGAGCACTCGGATCCGAGCTACCACCTGCCGGCCTTCTACGAGTTGTTCGCGCAAGACGGCCCGCAGGTGAACAGCGAGCGCTGGCGGCAGGTGGCCGAGGTGAGCCGCGGCTATTTCGTCAGCTCCGCGAATGCCAGCACCGGGCTGCACCCCGACTACGCCAAGTTCGACGGCACGCCCACCCAGGGTTACCAGGCGTCCAACCATGACACCTTCCGCTTCGACGCCTGGCGCGTGCCGCTGAACATGGCCGTCGACTACGCCTGGACCGGCCCCGACCCGCGCCTGCGCACGCAGATGGACAAGTATCTGGAGTTCTTTTCGACGCGCATCGCCAACGGCAACGTGACCGCCTCGGGCTTCAACCTCGACGGCAGCAACGGCTCGGGAGGCGGCTCGCAGGGCCTGGTGGCCACGCTCGCCGCCGCCACCAACGGCTCGAGCAACGGCGCGAGCATGACGTTCCTGAACAATCTGTGGAACATCCAGCAGCCCACCGGGCAGTACCGCTACTACCAGGGCGCGGTCTACCTGCTCGGCTTGCTCGCGGCGTCGGGCCACCTCGACTACGGCTGGGCGAGGTAGCGCGAGCATGGCGGGGGATCGCCTCGCGGAGAGAGCGGCGCTGGTGCACTGGCTGCTCGACGCCGACCCCGCGATCCGCTGGCAAGTGATGCGCGATCTGCTCGACGAGCCCGAGCCGATCGTCGCGCGCGAACGCTCGCGCGTGGCACACGAAGGCTGGGGCGCGCGGCTGCTCGATCTGCAAGCGCCCAGCGGCCACTGGGGAGGGGCGGCCTTCGTACCCAAGGCCTGGGTCTCGACCTTCGACACTCTGCAGCTGCTGTTCGAGCTCGGCCTCGATCCGGAGAGCGAGCGCGCGCGCGCCGCGATTCGCCGGGTGCGCGAGCACTGCGACTGGGACCACTGGCACGGCTACTCACCCTTCTTTCAGGGCGAGGTCGAACCCTGCATCAACGGGCGGGTGCTGGCGATCGGCGCTTACTTCGGCGCCGCCAACCACCGCCTGCTCGAGCGCCTGCTCGGCGAGCAACTGGCTGACGGCGGCTGGAACTGCCAGGCTCCGCCGAGTCAGGTGTCGTCCTTTCACAGCACCATCTGCGTGCTCGAAGGCCTGCTCGAGTACGAGCGCGTCAACGGCGCGCAGCCAGAGATCACGGCCGCTCGCCGGCGCGCGCACGAGTACCTGCTCGAGCGCCGCCTGTTCCGCCGCCGCTCCACCGGCGAAGTCGTCCGCGAGGAGTGGACCCAGTTCCGCTTTCCGGTGCGCTGGCGCTATGACGTGCTGCGCGCGCTGGACTATCTGCGCCGCGCCGGCGTCGGGCCCGAGCCGCGCCTCAGCGAAGCGCTGGAGCTGGTCGCCCGGCGCCGGGACGGAAGTGGCCGCTGGCTGCTGGAGGCGCCACACCCGGGCCAGCCGCACTTCCACCTGGAGGAAGCCGTCGGTGAGCCCAGCCGCTGGATCACGCTGCGCGCGCTGCGCGTGCTCGACTGGTTCGACGCGAGCCGCGGGGCCCGAGGCTAGCTCTCGGGCTTGGGTTTGGAGAGCGGGCCCTGCAGCGCCCCTGCCGTCCTCGAGCCCTCTTTGCGGCTCGAGTTGTGCAGGCGCCGCCGCGCGTGCAGCAGGTGGAAGACCTGGTCGAGCACCACCGCCAGCAAGATCACGGCGCCGATGATCACGAAGGTCCAGTTCGGGTCGAGCCGCCAGGTGCGGGGGACGCCGTCGGCGTCGACGTACGGCAGCTGGAACATGTTGATGCCGTTGTCGATCACCCGCATCATCGCCGAGCCGATCACGATCCCGAGGATCGTGCCCTCGCCGCCACGCAGGGAGCAGCCGCCGAGCACCGCCGCCGCGATCGCGTACATCTCGTAGGCGATACCGACCTGCTGCGACATCTGCCCGATGTAGGCCGCATAACAGACGCCCGCGACACCGCCCAGGCCGGCGGAGATGACGTAGCTCGAGGTCTCGACGGTGCGCACGGAGATGCCGGAGTACTCGGCGGCCTCCCGGCTGCCGCCCAGCGCGAACAGGTAGCGGCCAAAGACCGTGAAATGCAGCACGTAGCTGGCCAGCAGCGCCACGCCCGCGAACAACAGCAGCGGGTAGGGCAGGAGCGGGTCACCGTCGACCGCGAGCACCCCGCCATTGGCGAGCCGCAGCAGAGGCGAGCCACCGAGGCTGAGCGTGCCGCCCTCGACGATGGTCTGCGACACCCCGCGCAGCAGCAGCATGCCGCCCAGAGTGACGATGAATGGCTGCAGCCGCAGCCGCGTGATCAGCAACCCCTGCAGCAGCCCCACCAGCAGCGCGGCGCCCAGCCCCACGAGGATGCCGACCCACAGCGGATAGCCGAGTCCGGGCGCATTCGGAGAGGACACCTTCGCGATCAGTACACCCGTCAGGCCGATCACCGACCCGATCGACAGGTCGATGCCGCCCGAGATGATCACGAAGCCCATCCCGATCGAGAAGATGCCCAGCATCGACAGCTGCCGGAGCAAATTGACCAGGTTCGAGGAACCCAGAAAATCGGGGTTGGAGAGCCACAACAGCAAGCACAGCGCGACCAGCGCCACGCTCATCCCGGCCTCGCGCCTCATCCTGCCGCCTCCAGGGGCGCGCCGCCCGTCATCAGATGCGCCAGGCGGTGCTGGCTCAGCTCCTCCCGCTCCAGCACGCCCACCAGGCGCCGCTCGTGCATCACCACCACCCGGTCGCTCATGCCCAGGATCTCCTCCATGTCCGAGCTCACCATCAGCACGCACACGCCGCTGTCCGCGAGCGCGGCTACGTGCCGGTAGATCTCCGCCTTCGCCCCCACGTCGATGCCGCGCGTCGGCTCGTCCAGGATCAGCACGCGCGGTGACATGGCCAGCCACTTGCCCAGCACGACCTTCTGCTGATTGCCGCCGGACAGGTTGACGACCCGCTGCGCGGGACTGCTGGCTTTGGTGTTCAAGCGCTTCATCTCCTGCTCTGCCACGCTGCGCTCTCGCCTGCGATCCAGCCAGCCCAGCCGCGCGTAGGAAGCGATGTCCGGCAGCGAGGTGTTCTCGGCCACCGTCATCGGCAGCACCAGCCCCTGGCGCTTGCGGTCCTCGGGCGCGAGGAATACCCCGCGCCGGATCGCCTCGCGCGGACTGTCGGCGCGAAAGGGCGCGCCGCCGAGGCGCATCGAACCGGACAGCGGCCGGGTGGCGCCGAAGATGGCTTGCATCAACTCCGTGCGCCCGGAGCCCACCAGGCCCGCAAAACCCAGGATCTGACCTCGATACGCCCGGAAGGAGACAGCGCAGGGTGCGCCGGGGACCCACAGGTCCTCGATCTCGAGCCCGAGCTCTCGCTCCGGGGGCGCGGCCCGAGCCGGAAAGTATTGCCCGCTCAGCTGCCGCCCCACCATCAGGCTCACGATCTGATCGTGGCTGGCCTGTTCGCGCGTCAGGTCGCCCACGTGCCGCGCATCGCGCAGCACGGTGATGCGGTCGGCGAGCGCGAGCACCTCGTCCATGCGGTGCGAGATGTAGATGATGCCGATCTGCTCGGCCTTCAGCTGGGCGATGATGCGAAACAGCTGCTCGGACTCGCCCGCGGTCAGCGAGGAGGTGGGCTCGTCCATGATCAGGATGCGAGCGTTCTGCCCGAGCGCCTTGGCGATCTCGCACAGCTGCATCTGCCCGGGCGTCAGGCGCGCGACCGGCGTGGACGCCGGCAGGCGCAGGCCCACGCGCTCGAGCAGCCGCTGGCTCTGCTCTCGCAGCCGGCGCTGCGGCAACGGCCCGAGGTACCTGGCCAAGCGCGAATGCCGGGCCTGCGGGCCCTGCTCGCGACCGAGGAAGAGGTTGGCCGCGATGTCCAGGTTGGGCGCGAGCATCAGCTCCTGGTGGATCAGGGCGATGCCGAGCTCCTGGGCGCGGGCCACGCTGTCGAGGACCACGGGCTGGCCGGCGACGCGGATCTCGCCGCTATCGGGCTGATGGAGCCCGCCGAGCACCTTCATCAAGGTGCTCTTGCCGGCGCCGTTCTCGCCCATCAGCGCCAGCACCTCGCCGGCCTGCAGCGATAGCGAGACGCCCTCCAGCGCGGTGACACCGACAAAGCGCTTGCCGATGCCGCGCATCTCCAGCAGCGGCGCGCTGCTGGTCAACGCTTCAGCTCGGCCAGGTTGCGCTGAAACTCGGCCACGTTTGCGCTGGTGATGACCTCCACGCCCGTGTCGATGGCATGGCTGGGCGGGATGCGTTGCATCGCGGCTTCGCCGCCGGTGGCGAGCTCGTTCAGCCACTTGCTCGATAGATAGCCGAACTCGAACGGCTTTTGCACCACGGTGACCGAGATCACGCCCGAGGCGATGGCGTTGAGCGTGCCCTCTTCTTCGTCGAAGACGGCGGCCAGCACCTTGCCCTTCTTCCCCAGCGCCTCGATCGCCGCCGCGATCGCCGGCCCATTGTAGGACCAGAGCCCCGCGACCAGGTTCAGGTCGGAGTGGGCGTTGATGATATCTTCCACGTTCGAGCGCGCCTTGGCGCGATCGGTGTTGTCCTCGCGCTTATCGACGATCTCGATCGAGTGGCCCGCGATCGCATCGCTGATCCCCTTCAGCCGCTGCGCGGCGTTGTCGGCAGAGAGCGTGCCCACGAACACCGCCATTTTGCCGCCCTGCGGCAGCAGCCGGACGATCTGCCCTCCGAGCGCCTTGCCCGCCTCGTAGTTGTTGGTCCCGATGTAGAGCAGGCGCTTGCTCTTGGGCGCGTCCGAGTCGAAGGTGATCAGCTTGCTCTTGGCCGCGACCTGGTCGAGGACGGGCACCTGATCGCCGGGAGCGATCGCGCTCACGGCGATCCCAGCATAGCCCTGGCTGCTCAAGTTCTCGAGCAGCTGGTTCTGCTCCTCCGTGGTCCCGTTCGGCGGCATCTTCAGATCGACCTGCACCTTGTTCTCGCGCTCGTACTTGCGGATGCCGGCCGCGGCGATCTTCCAGAACTCACTGGCGTTGTTGGTGACGAATGCGAGCTTCACCTGCTGGGGCGGGCTGGAGCCAGCGCCGCTCTCGCGCGACCGGCATGCGCCGAGCAGAAGTGCGAAGCTGGCAGCCAGAAAGCAGAGCGGAAGCAGGGTTCGTGGAGCGGGGAGCATGGCCCCTCAGTACTACATCCGCGCGCGTGCGATCAGCACGTGCGGCCCGGCAACGTCGCAGAACGTTGTCGGTTGCGCGAATTGCGAATTTCCAGTTACGCGAATCGACACGGGCGCGCAGCGCCGGCGGGTGCACCCTGCGAGCTGTGCTCGGCGGTCCCACGGCGAGCTTGCCGGAGCGCCCGGGAACCAGAAACACAAGTGATTTCCATAATGTAGGCTTCTGGTGAGCGCTCGCTACGAGGCAGCACACCGGGTCTCCTTGGCGCGACCACGAGTCCCGGAGCAAGATCGACAGTGGTGCGCGGCTGGGTGCTGTTCTGGTGTGTGCCGTCCTTTGCCTGGGCGTGGGATGCGCCCGCTGCCCACCTCTCGGAGGCGCGCGAGCTGGCGCCGGATCCCTGCTCGCCATCGTTCGTGCTGGCGCTGGATCCCTATGCGCTCGACGGCGAGCGGGCGCGCGAACCGTCGCTGGCGAACCGTCGAACGCGAGCAGCGCGCGCCGCCGCTGCCCGGCTCGCTCCCAGTCCCTACCCGTCGCCGATCGCTGCGCTCGCGCCCATGCCGTACCAGGGGCAAACGCCTGCGCGCGAGCCGGCGCGCCCCCGCGCGCAGCCGCTGGCGCTCGCTGGCTCCCCTTACGAGCCCGCCACCGGTCTCGAGCTCGCGCCGGACCCGTACTGAGCACTCGACCGTCCCTTCGCTCGCTGGGCTGGCACAGCGCGTGCTCCGTGCGCGGGTTTGCTCTGGCAACCCACGAAAGGGTCATCACATGAGTCGCAGTTCGCCCCTGGCAGCTTTTTGTGGAGGTCTGGTCGCAGGCTTTCTCGGCTCGGTCGCTCAGAACCTGTTCTTTGCCACGACCAAGAAGCTGGCACCCTCATCCTCGCCGCAGGTCTTCGAGCCCGTCGAGCCGGAGCAGGCGAGCGAGACGGCGACGCAGACCGTCGCGCGCCGGCTGACGGAGCAGCTGGCACGGCGGGGGCCGCTGCAACACAGGCAACTCGGTGCACAGGTCGTGCACCACGCCTTCGGCTCTGGCTGGGGAGCTGCCTATGGCCTGGTCGCCTCCAGCCGGGCGCCGCGGAGCGTGGTGACCAGCGGATTGGCCTTCGGCGCGCTGGTGTGGCTCGTCAGCGATGACATCCTGTTGCCCGCGTTCCGTCTCAGTGCCTGGCCGCAGCATTACCCGGTGAAGACGCACTTCTATGCGCTGGCCGCGCATGCGGTCTACGGCTTGACGGTGGCCGGCGCGCACGCGGCCCTGGAGCGCTCGAGCCCCGCTGCGCAGGCGGCGCTCGGATCGATCTGGGTCACGCGCCGGGTCCCGAAGCTGCTGCGCCCGACCGCCCGGCGCTGGGCGAGGCGCGGGCTGCGCCGCGCGGTGCCCGTGCGCGATGCCTGGTTGGCGCTCGGCTGAGGTGCGCTGCCGAGCCGCGCGCGCTCCTGCCACGGCGGGGCAATGGCCCACGCTCAGGCGTGCCAGGGCGAAGGGACCGCGCGCGCTGGCGGGCCGCGGAAGCACGCGCACGGACGGCTGGCATGAGCGTTGCTCCGCGAGCGCCGGTCGGACGGGGCCGACGTTCACGGAAGGTCGCGCAGGATGCACAGCAGCTCGAGAAGAGATTTCGTCCGCACGCTCGCGGGAGCAACGGCAGTGCTCGCTTGCCACGACTCGGCGGCACCGCCGCGCGTGCCGTCGTCTGCCTCCGGGACCGTGCCCACGCGCGAGCTGGGCAAGACCGGCGTGCGCGTCTCGATGATCGGCCTGGGCGGTTCGCACATCGGCAAGAAGCTGAGCGAGGCGGAGAGCGTGCAGCTGATCCCGCTTGCCGCTCGCGGATCGGCGGTGAGCTCTCTGGTCGGGCATCTGCTGGGCTTCTCGCCGGTCGATCCGCTGGAGCAGGGCTTGTACTTTGAACGTTTTGCGAGCGAGGCACGCCGGCGGCCTCCGGATATCGATCTGGACGTGGCCAGCCGTGGTCGAGAGCAGCTCGTCACCTGGTTGCTGGAGCATCATTGTGCAGGCGGCGCGCTGCGCCTCAGCGCGCTGCACGGCTTCGGAGTGCGCTCGGCGCTGCGCGAAGCACTGAAAGCATTCGGTAGCAGCCCGCGGCAGATCGAGGAGTGCCTGCGCAGCCTGCCGCCTCGAGAGCTGGAGGCGCCGCTCGGTGCGCTGCGCTGGCCCGACGGCGTGCGCGCTGCGCAACCGCTCCTGGAGCGCCTGATCGGCAAGCCGCGCCAGCTGGCGCTGCATCCGGGAGGCGTGGTGCTGGGAGCGCCAGAGCAGCTCGAGCTGATCCCGCTCGAAGCCCGCTCCAGCGGACTCCTCGTCTCTCAGTATGACGCACCATCGATCTCCGCGCTCGGGCTGTGCAAGGTGGACCTGCTCGGCAACCGCTGTCTGGACGAAATGGCTGACACTCTGCGCGCACGCGCACCGGCGGAGCCATGGTCGCGCGGCGACGGCCGGGACATTCCGATGGCGGACGCGGCCACGCTGAGTCGGGTCGACGCCGCGCAAACGATCGGCTGCCATCAGCTCGAGTCGCCCGCCATGCGCGCCGTGCTCGCCAGCCTGCCCATTCGTGGCCTGCGCGACATCTGCCATGCGCTGGCGATCGTGCGGCCCGGGCCGGCCTCCGGCAGCGCAAAGGAAGCCTTTCTGGCACGCGCTCGCGGTGAGGCGCCGCCGGCACGAGTTCCCAGTGAGCTCGTGTCGAGGCTGGCTGCAACGCATGGCATGCTGCTGTACGAGGAGGACATCACGTGCGTTCTTTCAACGCTGGCAGGAGTGTCGCTCGCCGCCGCCGAGGCCTTGCGCGTGCGCTTGGTGGAGCGCTCTGACGATAGCGCGTGGCTCGCGCGTGTAGGGCAGCGCTTCCAGAGCCGGGCGCTGGAACGAGGCTTCGAGCTGGCGGACGTGCAGGCGCTCTGGGCTGACGTGCTGCGCCTCGGGCGCTATTCGTTCAGCCGTGCCCATTCCTGCAGCCAGGCTTTGCTCGCGTACCGCGCGACCTTTCTGAGTTGCCACGCGCCGGTGGAGTTTGGCTGCGCCAGCTTGAATCACCACGGAGGCTCTTACCCGCGGCGAGTGATCGCTTCCGACCTGGCTCGCCGTGGAATCGAGCTGCGCTTGCCCTCCGTACTGCGGGGCCTCGCGGGGTGCGAGCCGGAGCCGGTGCGCGCGATCCGCATTGGCCTCGGGCTCGTCAAGGGGCTTCGCTCCGGGACACGCCAGCTGTTGCGCGCCTGGCAGCAGGCCCGGAGTGAGCCACCCTCCCTGGAGGACCTGCTGGCGCGCGTGGCCTTTCAGCGTCGCGAGCTGGAGGCCTTGCTCTGGTCGGGCGCCCTCGACGAAATTGCAGGCCTTCGCCCCGCCGATTACCCCTGGCTGCATCGAGCCCTCTGGGGCGCATTGGCTCGCGGCGAGCCATCGTTGCTGGGGGCGGTCCTGGCCGAGGCGCGCCTGCGCATACCAGCCCAATCGCCACAACTTCTGGCGCGCTACTCCGGGCTGTGCCGCCTGCAGGGAGAGTTGCGCTACCTGGAAATGCATGTCTCGGATCACCCCATGCGCTTGCTGCGTGGGGAGGCAGATCAGCTCTCGTGCGTGGTGAGCGAGAGCTTGGGCCGTCACGTAGACCAGGTCGTGAGCTTTGGGGGCATCGTTGCTGCAACGCGCAACGTCGGTCTGGCAGAGGGCGAAGCGATGCAGTTCATCACTCTGGAGGATGAGCACGGGGTCGTGGAGGCTCGCCTCTCACCCGCGGCATGGCGCAGCTTTCACCCGCGGCTCGCGACCCCTGGGCCCTATCTGCTGCGCGGGCGGGTTCGGCGCCATCAGGGCGCGCTGTTCCTGCAGATCCTGGAACTGGCACCGTTTCATGAACGGGGCACTCACTTGCCGGTGTCGGCATGGGCGGCAGCGACAGGCTTGGATTGAGGGGAGCCTCGCTGGCGCAAGAAGATCGTCAGCGTCACGATGCTGAAGACGGCCAGGAACTCGCTCTGCCAGTTTTGCAGGGATTGGAACCAGAACTCGCTCGAGCTCACGAACTGTCGAAGAGACCGCGCGGGCAAGCCGTGCTCGGCGCGTCGTTCATTTTCCTCGATGCAACCACCGATGCCGTGGAAGGCGAGCGAGAAGCCGAACAAACTCAGAAACACCAGCACCAGCGAACGCTCGTACAGCCACAGGACCCAACCGCCGCGGCGCACAGGCCATGGGGCGCGCGGGTCGTGGCGGTGCTCGCGCGGGTCTTCATCGCCCTCGAACCCCTCGTCCAGCGGCTTCGACTCTGCGGAGCCCCGCTGCCGCAAACGCGCCGAGAGCCACACGAACAGGCCCATCTGCAGAAACTCGCTCTCCCAGTTCTCGAACAGCGCCTCCATGAAGTGACCCGAGGTCAGGTAAGCGGCGAGCGAAAGCGGCGCCTGAGCGCGCTCGGACAGCTCCTGGTTGTGAGCCGCAAGCCCGGATGCAACCTGTCCGCAGACGGTCGCGAGGAAGAGCCCGAGCGTGACGAGCGCCAGTGCGTTGGCGCGCAGCCAGGCCCTTGCGCGCTGGCGTACGGGACCCTTGGCGTCTTGTGAGCCTTTCTGTGGGGCGAGCATGGACGTGAACCTGGGCTGACGGGGCAAAACTGCAAAGGTAGTGCCACGGGTGCTCGCGCGCGGGTGGGCAGTTCACTGCGCGCGAAGCGCGCCGGGCTGGCATTGAAACTGCACGCCATGAGCCCGTGGGCGTGAGCGAGGATTCGGCAAGGCCGCGTGAGGCGATCCTGTTCGAATGTAGCGCCACGCCCCTCCACTTCCAGCGTCACGCCGGAGATAGCTCGCGTGGCGAGATGAGGCCAGCTCGGGCAGCTCAATGACTCAAACCGTCCACACTCCGGCCTCCTCCGGCCACATCGATCAACCTGCCGCCGTGCCGCACGGGCGCACCAGAAAGTGGCCACGTCGGTTGCTGATCGCGTTCATCGTGCTGCTGGCGCTCATCGTCATCGTGCGCATCGTGCTCGACCCGATCGCCGCGCACTACACGCGCAAGGCGTTGAACGAGGCCGAGGGCATGCAAGGCCGCTTCGACGGCGTGCACGTGACGGTCTTTCCTCCCGGGTACGAGATCCGGCAGCTGGCCGTGATCGAGACGCCCGGCGGCAGCTGGAAACGGCCGCTGTTCGAGGTGGACCGGGCGGCGGTGAGCCTCGATTGGCGGCGCCTGTTGAAGGCGGACATCGGGGTCGCGTTGCGGCTCGATGAACCGAAGCTGAAGGTCACACAGCGCTCGGAAGCGCCGAGCGAGGTCAAGAAGCAAGTCGAAAAGCACAAGCCGCGGTCCTCGCTGGAGGTGGCGAGCAAACTGCAGGAGCTGATGCCCGCACGGGTGGAGCGCGTCGAGGTGCGGCGAGGGGAGTTCTCGTTCCGCGACATCGGCGCGGCAGGGCATCCCGAGGTGGCCCTGCACCGCATCGAGGCCGCTGTCGAGAACATCGCAACGCGGCGCACCCTCGACAAGGGTCAGCCCGCGACCGCCAGCATGAGCGGGGTGCTTGGCAAGAGCGGCGATGTCAGTCTGTTCGTGTCCGCCGACTTATTTGCCAAGAGCGTGAGCCTGGCCGGCAACGCGGCACTGCGCGGCTGGCAGGTGGCCGAGCTTTATCAGCTCGAAAAGGAGCGCACGGACCTGCAGACCCCCAAGGGGACGCTGGATCTTTTTGCCGAGTTCAAGGTTCGCAATGGCGATATCTCTGGCGGCGTGAAGCCGGTGCTGAAGAACGTCGAGGTGAAGCCTGCCGATGAAGGCCTGTTCACGAAGATCAAGGCCTGGGTTGCCGATGAGGCGCTCGATCTGTTCTCGGACCGCGTGCCGGGTCGCGACGCGGTCGCGACGGTGGTGCCGATCCAGGGACATCTCGACAATCCCGACGTACAAATCGTGCCCACCGTTCTCAGCATCCTGCGCAACGCCTTCGTCGAGGGCATCTCCTCCGGATTTTCGCACCTGCCGCCGCCGGTCAGCAAAGAGAAGGAGGGGCTGCTCGGCCAGGCCAGCGATGCGCTGCAGAAGGATAAGGGGCCGGCGCCCGCGCAACCGGAAGGGAAGAAATAAATGATGAGGACGGGTTGGGTCCTGCTGCTGCTGGCGAGCGCCGGCTGCACCCACGCTCGCACGGCCGACGACGCCAGCGATCAAGTCACGTCAAAGACTGCCGAGCCGGGGCAGCCGGCGACGGGGGGCGCGGACCCACAAGCCGCGAGCCAGAAGAAAGGCCTGATCGCGGGCGGCCAGAAGGATCCGGAGCGCGTGCCTGTAGCGTCGTCACCGGCCGGTCTGTTGAAGCCCGGCGCGGACGAGAAGGTACGAGAGAAGCTTGGGGTGAAGGAAAAAGGCGGAGACTATCGGACCGCGTTGCAGCGCTTCCAGCGCGAGCACGACCTGCCCGCCACTGGAATCCTGGACCACCGCACGGCGAAGGAGCTGGGCCTGGATCCCGATGACATCTTCGAGCGCGCCCGCGACTGAACGGGAGCGGAGTGGGCGCGTCAAAGCGCCCCGTCGGCGCATCCCGCCGCGCGCCTCCGCACGCGAAAGGGCCCGCTGAGCCGGTTTGCGAGCCCGCTGCCCCGGCATGGGGCTTGCTCCCCAGCGGGCTCTCGACGCGAGCTCGGCTGCTCGCTGCAGAAAGAAAGACAGGAGCGATGAAGCGCACACTCTTCTTTATTTGTACGATCCTGGCCGCTGCTTGCCAGCGGTCCGCTGATCAGGACTCGCGCTCGAGCTCGCAAGGCACGACTTCGAGCACGTCGCCGAGCAACCCGGCAAATCCCTCGACGGATACGCTCTCGAATCGGCCTGCCGAGGACGTTTCCAACTCGCGCCAGCCAGTGGCGGGGCGCGGAGAGCCGGCCGGCAGCAGCGACACGAGTGCGGCCAACATGGGCAAGAACGAGCACGATCGCAGCGGTTCGGCGGCGACCGATGAGCAGGGTGACTCTGACGCCGATCGACGGGTCACGCTGCAGATCCGCAAGAGCGTCACGGATGACGGCAAGCTGTCCACGATGGCGAAGAGCGTGAAGATAGCTACGAAGGACGGCGTGGTCACGCTGCATGGTGCCGTGAAGAGCACCCAGGAGAAGACCGAGATCGGCGCCATGGCCCAGAAGGTCGATGGCGTGAAGCGAGTGAACAATCAACTCGAAGTCCAAAACAAGTGAGCTGAATCACGTTCGCGAGTGGTGATACCCGAGTTCCCACCGCGCGGAAAACTCGAGCCAGCGTCGGACCGCGGGAGCGCAGCGGTCCGGCGCTGGACGTACCTGCTCCGGGCGCCGTGAGGCGCTGCCGCTTTGAGTTGCGATTCAGCACGAGAAAAGAGAATCCCCCATGCTGCGACGAAACACCGCGACCCTGTACCTGACGGCCCTGGCGACCAGCGTGCTCTTGCACTGCTCCAGCAGCAGTTCCGAGCCCAGCAAGACAGCTGCCGATGAAAGCGCAACCATGGCTCAGACGAGCGGCGTCGAGGCCAACAGCTCTGCGTCCGGCGCAACCGACGCGCAGGGCGGCGCCCCCAGCGGCACGCAGAGCCTGGACGACGCGCAGATCGCGGCCATCACCGACGCCGCCAACAGCGCCGAGGTGGAGCAGGGCCGCCTCGCTCAGTCCAAGGCTGCTGACCCGCGGGTCCGGAGCTTCGCGGCCATGATGGTGGAGCACCATGGCGAAGCGCGCCGTGACCAGCAAGCTTTGAGCGTGGCGAAGCAGGACAGTCCGGACTCGGAGCGGATGTCCAAGGATGCCGATACGGCGCTGTCCTCACTGCAACAGAAGACCGGCGCGGAGTTCGACCGCGCTTACATCCAGCTGCAATGCGAAGAGCACCGGAAGGTGTTGCAAGAGATCGACCAGAAGTTGCTGCCTGCAGCCAAGGACCCGAGCCTGCGCGCCTATCTCCAGGAGCTGAAGCCGAAGGTGCAGGAGCACCTGGCCGAGGCGGAGCGTCTGCAAAAGGAGCTGGGCTCCACCAGCTCCCCGAGCGCCTCCAATCGCTGACACGCGCGCAAGGCGTTGCGCTGGTGCCCACTCACCGGGGGAGCGCGAAGACCCGGGCGGCGGGAAAGAACAGGGCAAAGGAGCTGACATGGATGCCGGGGCGCCAGCGAGCGCTCCGGGCTTCCGGCAACCAATCCCCGTGGACCCGGAGCTGCGACACCGACGTGAGCCGAACCGCGCCGCGTGCCGCCGGCGCGGTCTCGAAGCAGAACCCGTCCAGGACTTGTACGAGCGTTCGGGCGCGGCGCGGAAGTAGCCGCAGGTCCAGCGGCAGGCCCGTTCGCGGAACGGTCCTCGCGAAGGAAGCCACGGTTTCCTCGCCGCGGGTCACCCGTACGAGCTCGCGATCCGTTCCCAGCCGCGTCAGCTCGAACCGAGCGAGCTCTTTGGGCAGACCCCAGTTGATACGCCCGTTGTGCGCGCTGGCCTCCGACGACACGAAGATCGCCGGGACTTGATGCGCTCGTCCTGCGGGGCCTCTTTGAAAGGGTGCCAGCCAGAGGAGCTCGTCGTACGGACCGACATTGGACTCTGTGTACTGCACGAACGCGAGGATGCCGCGGCGCTGGCAGATCAGGGTGGCGTTGCCGCGCAGCGTCCAGGGCGCTGGCGCAGAGGCAGGGGCGCGTTCGGGTACCATCTGGGAATTTCGCCGCGGGTGAATGTCAGGGGCGTCCGCCTGGGGGCGCATGGGGCAGCACCCCGATCGAAATGGAGAGCGCGTCCTCGACCGAGTGCACGAGGTGCCACCAACGGCGGGGGATGTACAGCCAGTCGCCGGGGATCAACTGAGAGACGAAGAGCGGGGAGGTCTCCTGGCGGATGCAGCTGAAGTCTGGCTGGGTGCCCAGGGGCGTGTCGCGGTCCACGGTGTTGTCGCGAAAGTGATAGTCCTTCAGGCCGGCGGTCTGCGCAATGAAGACGTCCTCGAAGTCGTAGTGCCAGCCGAACGTGTGGGTGCCCGCCGGCGTCACATAGAGTTGCACGTGGACCTCTCCGGAGAGGTCACGGGCAAAGGCGCGCGCCAGCTGCTGCAGCTGCGCATCGTGACGCTCGCTCTTGCGGATCACCAGCCCCAGGCCTACAGCCATCAGCTGCTGCACTTCGGATAGGGTGCGCGGGGCCGGAACTTCCACGAGCCGCCCATGGGACGCGACGAGCATGTCCGGTGGCCGTTGCTCGAGCACGCGGCCCAGCACCGCCCAATCAAACCACGGGATCGCGCGCGCCGCCGTGCCGGGCCGAGCGTGTGGGGTGTGGCCGAACTGGCCATGGACAAATTCTTCGATCGAGGCGGGCGCGAGCCACTCGTGCAACACGCTGTGCTGCGCGCTGCCTGACACGGCGGCCGAGGACGGCGTGCTCAATGCTGTCGTGCCAGCGAGCTGGGTTGTTGTAGCCCCATGGCGTCCGACACGCCGACGCCGTGGCGGTTGATCAGCTCCCCGCCGAGCCAGGCCGTGACGCCTCCCAGCAGCATACCGGCCCCGGCGAGCAACGGCGCGCGACGATCGTTGCGCGCTCGCAGCCAGCGGGACCCGGCGAACAGACCCAGCAAGGCAACGTTGCCGAGCGCGTGCCAGAGGCCCACTCGCTTGGCGCGCGTCCCGGACGGGATCGACAGCCAATCGACGAGCCCGAATGGCGCTGCGAGCGCTGCAGAGACGAGCCCAAAGTCGATGGCGCGGGCTGCAGTGAACTCATACGCCGACCGCCGACGCCCGGCGCGCAATGCATCGCTCCCGACGGCCATGCCAAAGGCACCGAGAGGGAATGCCACGAGCATCTGGTGAACGGGGTGACCTGCGAGTTTGGCGCGACTTTCCATGTTGGATGGCCCAGCAAGCTGCGTGCCTCGGGTCAGGGCGCCTTCGCTCGACCACAACACAAGACAGCAAAGGGGGCCAGCTGCACCCGCAGCTCACCCGAGGACTCCAGCACGGACGGACCACCGCGCCCTCGGCCACCCCATTCCGCGTCGCTGGAGGACAGGAGCACCTGCCAGCGGCCCGCCGAAACGGGCAGGACCAGCTCGCAGGGCTGCGCGGAGAAGTTGAACGCCATCCAGGCCTGCTCCTGCCGTCGAACAAACAGCGCGCGCCGTGCCTCGAAGGGGAGGCAGGCGTCGGGCAGCTCGCGGGGCAAGCTCGCCCTCAGGCGCAGCAGTGCCTCGTACCAGCCGTGCAAGAGCTGGTGCTGCCCACTGGAGCGCAGCTCGGGCTGTAGAATGCAGCGCTCGAAGGTGCTGGCGGCGGCCGGATCGGGCGGCGTTTCGGTCCAGCCGAACGCAGCGAACTCTTCGCAACGCCCCTTGCGCACCGCGGTGAGCAGGGCTTCGTCGCCGTGACTGACGAAATACTGGAAGGGCGCTGTCTAGCCGTACTCTTCGCCCATGAACAGCAGCGGCAGATACGGCGAAAGGCAGAGCACGGCGGCGGCGAGCTTCTGCTGATCGAAGTTCAGCAGCGTGCCAGAGCGCTCGCCCAGCAGACGATTGCCGATCTGGTCGTGGTTCTGAACGCAGACGACGCCTTGCTCCGGCGCGAGAATGGCGCCGGAGCGGCCATGGCGGCGGCGCCGATAGCCCGAGTACTCTCCAGGTCGGCTCATGCCGCTCTGGAAAGCGCGCGCAAGATCCTCGATATGCCCGAAGTCCGCGTAGTACCCGGACGTCTCCCCGGTGAGCAGCGAGTGCGCCGCGTGGTGGAAATCATCGGACCAGACCGCGTCCAGGCCATGACCGCCCAGCGCGCTGGGGCGCACCAGGCGCGGGTCGTTCAGATCGGACTCCGCGATCAGATACGGCCGGCGTCCGAGCCGCTCACCGCGCTCCCGCACCGTGTCGGCGAGCTCCTCCAGGAACGGTCGCGCCGAGCAATCGATGATCGCGTGAACTGCGTCCAGGCGCAAAGCGTCGATGTGAAAGTCTTCCACCCAGTGCAGCGCGTTCTCGATGAAGTAGCGCCGAACACCCTCATTGTCGGCGCCATCGAAATTCAACGCCGCGCCCCAGGGCGTGGAATAGCGATCGGTGAAGTACGGACCGAAGTCGCGGAGATAGTTCCCTTCCGGACCGAGATGGTTGTAGACGACGTCCAGGATCACGGCCAGGCCTGCCTGATGACAGGCGTCGACCAGGCGCTGCAGTCCCGGAGCCCCGCCGTACGAGTCCTGCACGGCGAACGGGTACACGCCGTCGTAGCCCCAGTTCCGCGCGCCGGGAAACTGCGCCACGGGCATGATCTCCAGTGCCGTGATACCGAGCGCGCGCAGACGCTGGAGCTCCGGGATGACGCCGTCGAATGTGCCGGCGCGCGAGAAGGTGCCCACGTGCAGCTCGTAGATGACATAATCCCGCAGCGGGACGCCTCGCCAGGCGCTGTCCTGCCACTGATGGGCTGATAGGTCACAGACCTGAGATGGGCCGTGCACGCCGCTCGCTTGCTGGCGCGACGCCGGGTCAGGTCGCTCCCGCTCCCCGTCGAGTCGATAGAGATACGCAGCTCCCACGGGGACCTTCGCGAGCGTCGCCGCGAAGTATCCGCGCCCGTCGGGTTGCAGGACCTCGATGCGTCCGGAATCTACCAGCTTGACCTCGACGCGCCGCGCTTGCGGGGCCCAGACCTCGAAGGTGCAGCGGCCGTCCCGCAGCGGGCTCGCTCCGAGCCGTGCTCTTGGAGCAGCATCCGCCGCCTGTAAGGTTTCGTTGCCGTCCATGTCTTTCACAGAGAAATGCTCCCATTGGGGTTTCGATGGCGGCCGTCCAGGCGACGGCGCCACGGGGCTCGCAGGCACCGTGGGTCGATCCTGCGCACAGGTCGAGCTGCAGTCCAGCCTGCGCTAGCCCTGGTGGCCCGCTCACCACGCCGCCACAGCGGCGCCGCGCTCGCGAGCGCGAGGCGATCGGGCGCGCCGGTCAGGGTGCGCCTCCCGTCGTCCACTCGCACATGGCCTGACGCCAGGTCAGGGCTTGCTCTGGCGTTGGGGGGCGCGGTGCGGCTCGGAGGTCCCCTGCAGCGCGCGCGCGCCCTCCGAGCGCAGCGAGGGGCTCTTACCGATGTCACCCAGGGACAGAATGCCCACGGGTGCTTGCTGCCGATTCAGAACCAACAGGCGGCGTACCTGGTCCCGTGCCATCACGTCGGCGGCTTCGTTAACGTCCTGATCGTGATAAACGGTGCTCAGACGAGGCGTGATGATGTCACGCACGCGCGTCTGGCTCGGATCGCGGTAATCTGCCAGCGCGCGCACCACGATGTCGCGATCGGTCAGCATCCCGATGGGTCGTCCCGCGTCGGCCACGGGTAAAGCGCCCACGTCCTGATCGCGCATGATCTCAGCGGCCTCCAGCACCGTGGCCGTGGAATCAATGGTCTTCACGGAGGGGGTCATGAGCTCCTGAACTTGCATCGGTACTCCTGAACTGGTCGTCTTGGGGGAGCAGCTCTTGGTGCGCCCTTTGGTGCGCTCCTGGTGTATTGCTGCAGCAATCATGCCGGCTCGGTGGAGCCGCCACAACGCCCCTGGCTGACCCAATGGGGCGTGCAGGCCCGCCCCGACGAGGCACTCGGTCTCGACGGCGGGCCTTTCTTCAGAAGCGCGCGACGTGTGACCTGGAAAGCACGGGGCCATCGCGCTGCAGGCAGGGCCTCGCCGCTGGATCGCGAGAGGTTTGATTCTTGCAGTCGCGAGCCACCCTTCACTCGAAGATCGAAACCGCGAGCGAAGAACGGAGACCAGACCAGTCATGTTCATGCACAATAAGCGATTGCAGTACACGGTCCACGTGTCGGAGACGAACCCCGGGCTTGCCAACCTCATGCTGGAGCAGTTCGGCGGCCCGCAGGGCGAGCTCGCCGCGGCGATGCGCTACTTCACTCAAGCGCTGGCCGAAGACGATCCCGGTCGCAAGGACATGCTGTTTGACATCGCTACCGAGGAGCTCAGCCACCTCGAAGTGATCGGCAGCATTGTCGCCATGCTCAACAAGGGCACCAGCGGGCGGCTTTCCGAGAGTGTGGACGAGCAAGCCGAGATGTATCGTACGATCAGCGGCGGCGGCAACGACAGCCATTGCACACAGCTGCTGTACGGCGGTGCCCCGGCCTTGATCAACTCGGCGGGCGTGCCCTGGACCGCCGCCTACATCGACAGCATTGGAGATCCCACCTGTGATCTCCGCTCCAACATCGCCGCCGAGGCCCGCGCCAAGATCGTGTACGAGCGGCTGATGAAGGTCACGACGGACCCCGGTGTCCGCGAGGCGCTCGGCTTCTTGATGACGCGCGAAATCGCGCATCAGAAATCGTTCGAAAAGGCGCTCTATTCGATCAGCCCGAACTTTCCGCCCGGGGTCTTGCCGGGCGATAGCCGCTTTACCGACACGTATTTCAACATGTCGCAGGGCGAGGGGGACGAGACCGGCCCCTGGAATGCGGGGAATGGCTGGCAAGTCGTCAACAAGCGAGAGCAGCAGTATGCGGTGGATGGCCGGGAGGGCACTGCCAGTGTCGAGCTGAAGACCGCGGAGGCGGCAGCTCTTCGCACCCGTGCTGCTCGGCTGGCCTCGAATCGGAAGGAAGTGCCGCTGACGGGGGCCGATCTCGGAGCGGGTCCGGGTGCGGGCTCGACGATGAAGACGGGGCGACCGAGTTGAGCGCGGCGTTAGAGGCGAGCCGCGGGCAGGTCCCGAGGGGGCGAGCTCGCCTCTCGCTGCTGGGCGCAGCCGCGCTGGTGAGCGTGGGCTACGTGGATCCGGGCAATTGGGCGACGGATCTCGAGGGGGGCTCGCGCTTCGGTTATCAGCTGCTCTGGGTCCTGCTCGCCAGCGGGCTCGTGGCGACGCTGCTGCAGACGTTGAGTCTGCGTCTGGGCGTCGTCACGGGTCTCAATCTGGCGGCGG
Organism: Polyangiaceae bacterium; assembly: GCA_035760985.1. Classification (GTDB taxonomy): domain Bacteria; phylum Myxococcota_A; class Polyangia; order Polyangiales; family Polyangiaceae; genus SZUA-265. Next base: position 58,553 of record DASTRX010000124.1, on the reverse strand, counting down.
CTTGCCGCCGATATTATCCGCGATCGCTGCTGCTGCCCCTCTGGGCGCTGGCGGAGCTGGCGATCGTGGCGTGTGATCTCGCGGAGGTGCTGGGCAGCGCCGTGGCCCTCCAGCTGCTGTTCGGCATCCCGCTCCTGGCCGGTGCGCTGATCACCGTCTCGGATGTCTTGCTGATCCTGGTGCTGCAGCGCCGGGGGATGACCGGGATCGAGGTCCTGGTGGCGCTGCTGGTGATGGTGATCGCATCCTGCCTGGCCCTGCAGGTCGCGCTATCGCGGCCGGACTGGGCTGCGCTCGCGGGCGGTCTGCAGCCTCGGCTCGACGGGGCTAGCCTGTATGTCGCGGTGGGCATCCTTGGCGCCACCGTCATGCCCCACAACCTGTACCTGCACTCCGCGATCGTGCCACCCGCTGGCGGCTACTCTCGCGCGGAAGAGGGGCGCTTGCTACGCCGGGGCGCCTGGAGCACGGCCGGGGCGCTGTGTCTGGCGCTGTTGCTGAACATGGCCATTCTGGTCGTGGCCGCCGCGGCCTTTCATGCACGCCAGATCGAGGTGGCGGATCTGCAGACCGCCCATCAGCTGCTCACGCCGGTGATCGGCACCAGCGTGGCTGCCTTGGTGTTCGCCGTCGCCTTGCTCTGCTCGGGGCAGAGCTCGAGCATCACCGGCACCATTGCGGGTCAAGTCGTGATGGACGGCTTCTTGCGCCTGCGCCTGTCCCCGGTGTGGCGGCGGCTCTTGACGCGGGGCATCGCGGTGGTGCCCGCCGTGCTGGTGTTGTCGATCGTTGGCGAGCAGGGGACCATGCCGCTGCTCGTGGCCAGCCAGGTCGTGTTGAGCCTGCAGCTGCCGTTCGCGATTGTGCCCTTGCTGCGCTTCACGGGCTCGGCCGCGATCATGGGAGGTCGCGCCAGCACGGCTCCGATCCGCGTGATCGCCGGTCTGGCCGCCACGGCCGTGATCGGCGCCAATTGCGCCCTGGTCTGGTCCATCCTCCAGCAAGTGCGCGAGCGCTGGCCGGCGGGGGCTTCGCTCGGAGTGCTGCTGGCGGTGGCGGCGCTGGCGCTCCTGGTGTGGACGTCTTGCGCGCCCCTGCGCGTGGCGCGTGGCCCGCGCGCCCGGGCACGGGCCGCTGGCCTCGCCCCGGTTTCGTAGCGGTCGAGGTGTCCCGGCGTTCGAGCTGAAGAGTGGTGGCCCTCCCGAGTCGAGAGAGGGCACCACTTCTCACCCCAGCCGTTCAATGCTGCTGCCGCTCTCGGCCGTATGCTTTCATCACGTCCTGCGGTCCGCCGAACTCCGAATCCTCGAATCCACGCAAGATCTCGAGCACTTCGCCGGAAGCGCCGTTGCGCTTTGCTGCCGCGAGCAGGTCATCCTTACTGGCTGGGTAAGAAACCCCGGACAGGTAGCTTTGAACGTTGGAAGGGGACTGTCCGCCAACACCACGGGCCATCGAATTCTCCTTTCGGCCGACACGGGCGCACCAGCGCCCGCGCCAACGAGGGCTCGATGCAATGCATGGTCCAACGCACCCGCGGCGGCTCGTGCGGCTGTTGGCAGCGGTGGACCGCTCAGCGCCGGTAGTTCTGGGGCCACCTCGCAGGCCCGCTCACTGCGACCGGCGATCGCAAGAGCATCTGTTCCAGACCACGGCGGCCGAGCTGGCGAGCTGCGTCCCGGAGCAGCGAGCGAGCAGTCTTCTCCAGTGTCTGGCGCACGAATCCCTTTTCGGAGAGGGGCTGCGAGCGCAGGAGCGCGAGCAACTCCAGCAGTCGATGGCGCTGCCTGCGCCGGCGCTGCACGCGCTGCGCGACGAGCGCGATCGCGGTCAGTCCGATCGCCGCCGCCACCAGGGCTCTCGTCGGCGGATGCGCCACGCGCCGGGCGACGGCGCTGAGCTGCCGGCGCCGCATGAACAATTCCCCGAGGCGTTGCTCCAGTCGCACTCGAACGTCTGTTGCCTGATTTTCCAGGTAGGTTCGCTCGGTATCCGGCTCCCGCATGTCACCTCTCCTCGTGTCGCGTAGCGCAGCGCCGGGACCCTTGCTACTTCGAGCGCAAACCGGCGGGGAAAGCGCCGCGAGGAGGGGCAGCCATGGGGCGGCAACGCGGCCTCGTGTGTCTGGATTCGCCACGTGGGGCTCCTCGAGTTGCTTCCGAACCCCGTCAGACCCAGGCAACTGGCCCGGCACGTGGCTTGCTCCAAGCAGTCTTCTTTTGCAGCCGAGGGGCTCACGAACGGGAGAGTAATGCAATGGATACTCGAGATCGTCCTCTGGCCATCGTCACGGGAGCATCCACGGGCATCGGCCTCGAGCTCGCCAAGTGTTGCGCCGAGAATGGGTACGAGTTGCTGATCGCGGCGGATGAACCGCAGATCGAGCTCGCGGCTCAGCAGCTCCGAGGTGCGACGCAGGTAGAGGCGGTACAAGCTGATCTGGCATCGCCGCAGGGGGTCGATCAGCTGTACGCGGCGATCAAGGGCCGGCCGGTGGCCGCCTTGCTCGCGAACGCGGGGCGGGGGCTGGGCCGCGCATTTCTGGACCAGGATTTCGCTGACATCCGGCGCGTGATCGACACGAACGTGTCGGGGACGGTGGACTTGATCCATCGGGTGGGCAAGGACATGCGGGCGCGCCGCAATGGGCGGATTTTGATCGTGGGCTCGATCGCGGGCTTCATGCCCGGCACATTCCAGGCCGTCTACAACGGAACCAAAGCATTTCTCGATTCCTTTGCCTTTGCACTGCGGGCGGAGTTGAAGGATCAGGGCGTGACGGTCACCTGTCTGATGCCTGGCGCGACGGAGACGGAGTTCTTCGAGCGCGCAGACATGATGGACACGAAGGTCGGCACCGAGAAGAAGATGTCCGCTGCGGAGGTGGCGAAGATGGGCTTCGACGCCATGCAGAAGGGCGAGGCTGACGTCATCGCCGGTTGGCAGAACAAGCTGCGCGCCGCGATGTCGCACATCATGCCGTCTGGAGCCATGGCAGAGCAACACCGCAAGATGGCGGCTCCTGGCACGGCTGCCGAGTAGGCTGCCGCGTGCTACGCCTGTCGTGAATGACGGCTCAGGGCGGCGACGGCTTCGCCAAACAGGACTTCCGGCGAGTTGCGGGCTCCCTTCAGGAGATCGCGGCATTGCTGGGGCTCGGCGGCCGCGAGAAGTTCCGAGTGCGAGCTTACGAGCAGGCAGCGCGCGTCGTCAAAGCTGTGGGCCCGGATCTCGGGCGCCTGGTGGAGCGGGGGGAGCTGTCCAGATTGTCCGGTATCGGGCCCGCCCTCGCGCGGCAGATCCAGGAGTTGTGGGAACGCGGTGAGTCCACTTACCTGGATCGCTTGCGCAACGAGTATCCCGCCGGAGCGGGCGAGCTCGCCAGAATCCCGGGGATGACCTTGAAGCGCATGCGCAGCCTGAGCGCCGCGCTCGGAATCGCCTCGATCGCCGACTTGGAGCTGGCGTGCGAGGTGGGCCGCCTGCGCGCGCTGCCGGGATTCGCCGAGAAGACGGAGCAGCGGCTGCTTCAGGCCTGCCGGGCAGCGCGGGAGGAGCGGACCGAAGCCCCCTCGCTGATCCTGCCGGCCGCGCTGGAGCTGGCGAACGAGATCGAGGCGGCCCTGCTTCGCGGCTCGGATGAGCTGACGTGGGTCGGAGCGCTGCGGCGGGGAGAGGAAATCGTGAGCGAGCTGGAGCTCGCCGTGCGCGGCGATCTGGAGGGAGCATTTCGGCAGCTCGAACGGCAGAGCCGGATCGCGCGCATCGATTCGGCGAGCGGGACGGCGTACTCGACCGCGGGGGTGCCGATTTGCTTGCACCAGGTCCGGGTAGACTGGGGCAACACACTGGTTGAACGGACGGGCACCGCGCGCCATGTCCAGGCGTTGGCAGCGCGCGCCGCCCCGCGCGGTTTCGCCATCGCCGATTCAGCGGCGGCTGAGGGCCTGCGGGTGGCGTTGCCCGTGCGCCGGTTTTCCAGCGAGCGCGACCTCTATGAGGCCCTGGGTCTGTACTGGGTGCCTCCGGAGCTGCGGCAGGGCGGCGATGAAATTCAGCAGGCAGAGCAAGCTAGCTTCGAGGACCTGGTGAAGCTCCAGGACATCGTGGGCATGGTTCACTGCCACACCGACTATTCCGACGGCCAGAACAGCATCCTGGAGATGGCGCGCGCCGCGCAGGAGCTCGGCATGCAGTACATCACGATCACCGATCACTCCATGAGCGCCCAGTACGCGCGTGGCGTGCCGCTCCACCGCCTGTATCAGCAGTGGGACGAAATCAGCGCGGCGCAGCAGCAAGTGCAGATCCAGATCCTGCGCGGAACAGAGCTCGATATCCTGGCGGAAGGGCAGCTCGACTATCCGGATGCCGTGCTGGAGCAATTCGACGTGCTGATCGCCAGCATCCACGCACGCCATCGCGCCGATCGCGCGACGATGTCCGAGCGGCTCGTGCGCGCGCTGTCGTTCCCGCTGTTCAAGATCTGGGGCCACCCGCTGGGGCGTATCCTGAATCACCGCCCTCCGATCGATTGCGATCTGCCCGCCGTGCTCGACGCCCTGGCGCAGTCTGCGGGGGCGATCGAGATCAATGCCGATCCGCATCGGCTCGACCTACCGCCGGCCTGGATTCCCGCGGCGCGAGAGCGCGGCATCCCCTTCGTGATCTCGGTGGACGCGCACTCGACGCGCGGCTTCGCTGCGCTGCAATATGGCGTCACCATGGCCCGGCGCGGAGGAGTGCGCGCGCACGAAGTCTTGAACACCTTGCCGGCACCCTTGTTCGCGCGCCGGGTCAAGCCCACAGCTGGGGGCTAGCCCTGGTAACGAGTTGGCACGGCGGTTGCTGGCCTCTGCTGCTTTGTTGCCAGTGAGCAGCGAATACCTCCGATGATGCCGAATTTACTGGGTTGGTTCAGTTCCCTCGTGCTCCTGATCACGCTCGGCCAGCAAGTGATGGTGCAATGGAAATGCCGAAAGAGCACCGGCGTGTCGATCTGGCTCTTTGTCGGGCAGTTCATCTCGTCCGCCGGATTTGCGCTGTATAGCTACCTGCTCGGCAACTGGGTCTTCCTCTGCACGAACCTCGCGCTGCTGGCCAACGCAGGGATCGGGCAGTGGGTGACCGTGCGCAACCGCCGGCTCGCGGCGCAGAGCTCGCCGCGAAGCGCACCCGCCGAGTGAGGTTTCAGGCGCCGGCGCGTGGCTCCGATGCGTCGATGCGCACGGCGTTCTCCGCCGGCTCGACCCCGGAGCCACGCTGTGATGCGTACACCTGGGCGAACTCCGCTCCGAGGAACAAGATCTGCGCGGAGTAGTACACCCAGACGATCAGCGCCACCAGCGAGCCCGCCGCCCCGAAGGGCGATACGGTCGCGCTCCTGCCGACGTACCATGCGAGCAATACCTTGCCGACGCTGAAGGCGACGGCCGTGAACAGGCCTGCCATCCACACATCGCGCCAGGCCACCTTCACGTCGGGCACGAGCTTGAAGATCAGCGCGAACAGCACAGCGTTGATGCCCAGGGTGATCGCGAGATTGAGCACGTGCCAGAGCCCGGGTACCGGGATCCAATTGCGGAAGTGCTCGACGAACGTCGCCAGCGCGGCGCTGACCACCAGCGATACGAGCAGCAGGAATGCGACGCCCATCACCATCGCAAAGGAGAAGAAGCGGTCGCGCAGCATGCCCCTCAAGCCACGGCCCGGTTTTGGCTTCACGTTCCAGATGCGATTCAAGGCGCTCTGTAGTTCGCCGAAGACACCCGATGCGCCGAAGAGCAGCACAGCGAGGCCGACGGCGGAGCTGATCAGCCCGGCGCTCGGCGCGCGCGCGTTGGCGACCAGGCTCTGGATGGCTTGCCCCGCCTGGGGCCCGACGACGGACGAGATCTGCTGGCTGATCTGTCCGCGCGCGGCGTCCGCTCCGAAGACCATGCCGGCGATGGCCACCGCGATGACGAGCAGAGGCGCGATCGAGAGTAACGTGTACAGAGCGAGCGATGCAGCCAACCGCGTTGCCTCATCCTCCATCCAGTCGGAGCCGGTCGTCTTCAGGAGCGTTGCAAGGGAGCGCCAGCGCGAGGGCTTGGACGAGTGTGACGCGGCGGGTTCCTTGCCTGCGCCCGCGCGCGAGGAGGGCGGAGGGGCTGAGGAGGGGTCGACAGGACCGTGGAGCGCCGTCGTGGTGGCCACAAAACGCGCCTCTGCAAGCCATGTACCATCGCTTGCCGGTACGAGAGTCAACAGCGGGCGGTGCGATGGCGCGGATCATCCTCTGCTTCGCATCAAGTGAGCGCGTCACGCAGCCGAAACTCGACGCATGCGCCACGAACGAGCGCTGCGCGATCAGCGCAATCCTGCGCATCACTCGGCGTCACGATGCGCGCGACGTCCGAGTCGATCGTGCGGATCAGCGACAGCGAGGCGCAGCTGTTGTCCCACACACCAGAGTCCGGTTGCCAATGTCGGAGATGTTGGTCAGATCTCGCGTGGCATATCTCTTGTAGTGGGCCGCAACGTAAGTAGCTGATCACGCGGCCGGCTTGGCGATATCGCGATCGGCTCACGAAAAGCAGGAGACATGGGGTTGCATGCACTGATCACTGGAGGTGCGGGGTTCATCGGTTCGCACTTGGCGGACCTTCTCCTCGCGCGAGGTCACCGCGTTCGAGTGCTCGATAGCCTCGTGCCTCAAGTGCACGGGGCCGCGCGCAGGCCACCCAGCTACCTGAACGGCGGCGTGGACCTGTACGTCGGGGACGTGCGAGATCCCAGCGCTGTCGCGGCCGCCTTGAAAGGGGTCGACTGCGTGGTCCATCTGGCAGCTCTGGTCGGGGTCGGCCAGAGCATGTACCAGGTTGCCGACTATGTAGACGTCAACGTGCGCGGAACTGCGGTCTTGCTGGAGGCGATCGCCCGGCGTCCGGTGCAGCGGCTCGTGGTCGCCTCGAGCATGAGCGTCTACGGGGAAGGCGCCTATATCGACGCCGACGGGCGAGCCTGTCGCGCGGCGAGTCGCTCTCTGGAGCAGCTGCGCCGAGCGGAGTGGGAGCTGCGGAGCGAGTCGGGGGCGCGGCTGGTGCCCACGGCCACGGACGAGAGCAAGTCGCCGGAGCTTGCCTCGGTCTACGCCCTCACCAAGTTTGACCAGGAGCGGCTGTGCCTGGTGCTGGGGCAGGCCTACTCGATCCCGACCGTCGCCTTGCGCTTCTTCAACGTATACGGTCCACGTCAGGCGCTCTCGAATCCGTACACGGGGGTGCTCGCCATCTTTTCTTCGCGTCTGCTCAACAACGAGGCCCCGCTGTTGTTCGAGGACGGCGAGCAGCGTCGGGATTTTGTGAGCGTACATGATGTGGCGGAGGCTTGCATGCTCGCTTTGCAGAATCAGGACGCCGTGGGTCAAGTGATCAACGTGGGCAGCGGCGAGCCGCGCAGCGTCCTGTCCGTAGCTCAGGACGTCGCCTCGGTCCTGAAGCGCCCGATCGCGCCGGAGTTGACCGGCAAGTACCGCGTCGGCGATATCCGGCATTGCTTCGCGGACATTTCCCGCGCGCAACACCTGCTGGGCTACCGCCCGCGGATGAACTTCGAGGAAGGGCTGAGGCAACTCGGAAAATTCCTGGAGGCGCAGGTCCAGAGAGGCGACGTTGCGCGCGACCGTTCCCTCGAGGCGCGGCGCGAGCTCGAAGCCAGGGGACTCACCCTGTGACGCGCACCAACCTGATCACGGGCGGGGCCGGCTTTATCGGTTCCAATTTGGCACAGCGCCTGCTGAGCATGGGAGAGCGCGTGCTGTTGCTCGACAATCTGTCGCGCCCGAATGTGAGCTGGAACGCGGCGTGGTTGCGGCATTGCTTCGGTGACCGGGCGGAGTTGCGCGTCGCGGACATCCTGGACGACGGCGCGGTGCGCGAGTGCGTGCGGCAGGCCGAGTTTGTCTTCCATTTTGCGGCCCAGGTGGCCGTGACCAGCAGCTTGACCGATCCGCTGCACGACTTCGAGGTCAACGCACGCGGCACGTTGAACGTGCTCGAAGCGGTGCGATCGAGCCCCCGGCCGCCGGCTGTGTTCTTCACCTCGACCAACAAGGTCTACGGAGATCTCGGCCACGTCGCGCTGTCCCTCGGGGAGCACGGCTATGAGCCCATGGCGGCCGAGATCCGGCAACACGGCGTGCGCGAGGACGCGCCGCTCGACTTCCACAGCCCCTACGGTTGCAGCAAGGGCTGCGCCGACCAATACGTGCGCGACTATGCGCGTTGCTTCGGCATTCCGGCGGTCGTGTTCCGGATGTCCTGCATCTACGGGCCCCGCCAGTTCGGAACCGAGGATCAGGGCTGGGTCGCGCATTTCCTGCTGCGCGCGCTGCGCGGCGAGCCCATCACCGTATACGGGGACGGCCATCAGACCCGCGATCTGCTGTTCGTCGGCGATCTCGTGGAGGCCTTTCTAACCGCTCGCGCCAAGCTCGATGTTTGCTCGGGGCAGGCGTTCAACATCGGCGGAGGCCCGAACAACTACGCCAGCGTGCTCGAGGTGCTGCGGCGCGCCGGCGCGCTGACGCGCTCCGAGTTGGCGCTGTCCTTTGATGCATGGCGCACCGGCGACCAGCGCTATTACGTGTCCGATATTCGAAAATTCTCGCGCCTGACCGGCTGGCAGCCGCGCGTGTCGCTGGCTTCGGGCGTGGTGCAACTGGGCGATTGGCTGCGCAGCGTGGTGGAGGGCCAGCACGAAGAGCAGGAAGCGAGCTGGCAGGCGCTCGCGAACGGCGCGCTGGGCAGCCATGGGGCGGACGCCTATTCGGCGGGGAACGGAGCGGCGCAGTGAAGATCGCGCTGGTCAACCCGCCCTGGAGCTTCGACGGCAGCATCTATTTCGGCTGCCGTGAGCCGCATCTGCCGCTGGAGTTCGGCTACGCGCGCGCGCTCCTGGAGCGCCGAGGGCATGAGGTGCGACTGCTGGATGCGCAGCTGGGCGGCGTCGATCTGGCGGCCCTGACCGGGGAGGTCGCAGCCTACAGGCCCGACGTGACGGTGCTCACCACAGCCCCGAGCTACCTGTTCTGGCGCTGCGCGCCGCCGGAGCTTCGCGTGCCGATCCAGACCGCGCGCTCGCTGCGGCCGCACACGCACAAGCTCTTCGTCGTCGGGCCGCACGCCTCCACCACGCCCGGCGCCGTTCTGGCCAAGATACCGGCCGATGCGGTGGTGCTGGGCGAATGTGAGGAGGTGTTGCTCGATCTGGTCGAGGCCGGGCCGTTCGACTACGAGCGCATTGCTTCCATCGCCTATCGCTCGCGCGCGTCCGGCGGTGAGGTCGTGGTCCGCGGAGCACCGGCCGCGGCGGACATGCGCCACCTGCCCGCCCTGCGCTGGGAAACGGAGGTGCTGCAGCGGCACCAGCATCATCACCATCGCTTCGACCGGCCGCCGAAAGGCCCCGGCGCGGAGATCGAGACGTCGCGTGGCTGCCCTTACGCCTGCACGTTCTGCGCGAAGGAGAACTTTCGCAACCGCTACCGGACGCGCCCGCTCGAGGTCGTACTCGACGAGCTCGACGGTCTGATCGCGCGCGGGGTCCGTTACGTCTACTTCATCGACGAGATCTTCCTGCCGAACCGGCTTCTGCTGGAGGCGCTGGTGGAGCGCGAGATCGAGTTCGGCGTACAGCTGCGCATCGACAACTGGTCGCGGGAGCTGCTGCAGCTGCTCGGTGACGCCGGTTGTGTGTCGATCGAAGCTGGTGTGGAGAGCATCACGCACCAGGGCAGGAGCCTGTTGAACAAGCGCTGCAAGCTCTCGACAGAAGAGCTCACCGAGCTGCTCGTCTGTGCGAAGCAAGGCGTCCCGTTCGTACAGGCAAACCTGATCGGCACGGGTGACGATCGCGCACAGGTGGCGCGCTGGCGCGCCGAGCTATCGGAGCACGGGGTCTGGTCGAACGAGCCGGTGCCGCTCTTTCCTTATCCCGGTTCGCCGGAGTACCGGCTGAAGTGGGGCCGGCTCGATGATCGCGCCTGGGAGCGAGCGCACGAGCACTACCTGCGGGAATGCAGCGCTTTCAGTGACCTTCAGGACCAAGCTCCGCGCTCGCTGCTCGAGCTCGAAGCATGAGAATCTGCAACAGATAGCGAGGGCCTTCGTGCAAGTGTTGATGACCACCGACACGCTGGGCGGCGTGTTCAGTTATGCGACCTCGCTCGCTTCATGGCTGTCCGGTCAGGGCGTGACGGTCACGCTGGCCACGATGGGCTCAGCGCTCACGCCGCTGCAGCGCGCTGCGGCGGAGCGCGCCGGGGCGCGTGTCCGAGAGAGCACGTATCGGCTGGAATGGATGCAGGAGCCGTGGGACGACGTGCGCCGGGCCGGCGATTGGTTGCTGGCGCTGGAGCGCGAGCTTCGGCCGGACGTGGTGCATCTCAACGGTTACGCGCATGCCGGGCTGGGCTGGCGGGCTCCGGTGCGGCTGGTCGCGCATTCCTGCGTCTGTTCCTGGTTTCGCGCGGTGCGCGCCGAGCGCGCGCCAGAAAGCTGGAGCCGCTATCGCGAGGTGGTTGCCCAGGCGCTCGGCGCCGCACGCGTGATCGCGCCGACACGCGCCTTGTTGAGAATGCTGCGCCAGGAGTACGGCGCTCCACGCTCCGGAGAGGTGATCTTCAACGGTGTGCCGCTGCCGCCCGAGGCCGAGAGAGCGAGCAAGGAACCCTTTGTGCTCGCCGCCGGTCGCCTCTGGGACGCGGCGAAGAACAGCGCTGCGCTGCAGGCCGCGGCTGCCTCCGTTGCCTGGCCGATCTGTGCCGCCGGCGAGGCGAGCTCACCCGACAGCGGTGAGAGCGCGGAGCTGACGTCCCTGCGCTTGCTCGGCTCGCTCGGGCGCGAGGAGCTCGCCGGCTGGATGAAGCGAGCCGCCATCTTCGCGGCGCCGGCGCTGTACGAGCCCTTCGGGCTCTCGATCCTGGAGGCCGCGGGCCAGCGCTGCGCACTCGTGCTCGGGGACATTCCGAGCCTGCGCGAGCTATGGGACGGCTGCGCGCTGTTCGTGGATCCGCGCGACCCACGGCAGCTCGGCGCGGCGCTCAACCGCCTGATCCGCGATGGCTCCTTGCGGCAGGCGCTGGCGGAACGAGCCTGGCGGCGTGCACGCAGCTACGATCTCGAGCGCATGGGCCGCGCCTACCTGCGCTCCTACGGCCTGACGCGTGCGCCTGCAGTCGCGCAGGTGCTGGAGCTCAGCTCATGAAGGTCGCGGTCTTCTGCCACTCCATGCTCTCGGACTGGAACCACGGCAACGCCCACTTTCTACGGGGTATCGGCCGCGAGTTGCTGCGAGCCGGGCACCAGCCGAGGTTCTTCGAGCCGATCGATGCCTGGAGCGTCGAGAACCTGGTCGCCGACGCGGGGCCGGCTGCGCTCGACGGCTGGCGCCCACACTATCCGGAGTTCGCGATCTCCCGCTACCGGCTCTCCGAGCTGGACCTGGACGCTGCGCTCGAGGGAGTCCAGCTGGTGCTGATGCACGAGTGGAACTCGCCGGACCTGGTGCGCAGGCTAGGAGCGCTGCGGGCGCGAGGCGCACGTTTTCGTCTGCTGTTTCACGACACACACCACCGCTTGCTGACGGCGCCAGAGGAGTTCACGCGCTTCGATTTTTCCGGCTACGACGGCGTGCTCGCCTTCGGCGAGGTGTTGCGCGAGCGCTATGCGGCGCGCGGCTGGGGTCGTCGCGCCTACACGTGGCACGAGGCCGCCGACGTGGAGCTATTTCGTTCGCGCCGCGACCGAGGGCACACCGGCGATCTGGTCTGGATCGGCAACTGGGGGGACGAGGAGCGGACGCGCGAGCTTCAGGAATACTTGCTCGATCCGGTGCGAGAGCTCTCGCTCGCCTGTCACGTTCACGGCGTGCGCTATCCGGAGTCGGCGCGAGCCGCGCTGCGGTCCGCCGGAGCGCTCTATCGCGGCTGGCTGCCGAACTATCGAGTGCCGGAGGTCTTTGGCGGTTTCCGAGTCACGGTGCACGTGCCGCGCCGCCCCTACGCCGAGGCCTTGCCCGGCATCCCGACGATCCGCCCCTTCGAGGCGCTGGCCTGTGGTATTCCGCTGCTGAGCGCGCCCTGGTCCGATAGCGAGGGTCTGTTCCGGGTCGGGCAAGATTTCCTGGTTGCCCGCGACGGAGCGGAGATGCGACGCATGCTGCGAGCCGTGCTCAGCGATGCCGAGCTCGCGGGCTGGCTGGCACGGAGCGGCCAGGAGACCATTCGCCGTCGGCACACCTGTGCCCACCGTGTGCAGGAGTTGCTGGAGATCTGCCGCGAGATCGGCGCCGACGGCGTCGAGCCAGGCAGCGATTGTAGTTCAGCGCGAACCACCCCGCGCGTCAGCCCGGAGCCGAGTGTATGCGAAGAAACCGCCTGAGAATTGCCTTTTTTGGCTCGAGTCTGGTGTCTTCCTACTGGAACGGAGCCGCCACCTACTACCGCGGGCTGATCCGGGCGCTCGCCGCGCGCGGCCACCACACCACGTTCTACGAGCCGGACGCCTTCGAACGTCAGAGCCATCGCGACCTGGCGGACCCGAGCTGGGCGACCGTGGTGGTCTACCCCGGCAACGACGAGGGCGCTGCCTTCCAGCAAGTCGCCGCTGCCGCGCGTCGCGCGGACGTGCTGGTCAAGGCGAGCGGCGTAGGGGTCTACGATGCGCTCCTGGAGCAGGCCGTGCTGGACGCGGCGCGCCCCGGGCAGAGCACCGTGTTCTGGGATGTCGACGCCCCGGCCACTCTGGGCCGCGTGTGGGAAGACGCCGGCGACCCGTTTCGTCGCCTGATCCCCCGCTACGACGCGATCTTCACCTATGGTGGGGGCCAGCCAGTGGTGAAGGCCTACCGCGCGCTCGGCGCGCGCAGCTGCGTGCCGGTGTACAACGCCCTCGATCCAGACACCCACCACGCGGTGGCGCCGGACGCTCGCTATTCAGCCGACCTGACGCTGCTCGCCAATCGGCTCCCGGATCGCGAAGCGCGCGTTCGAGAGTTCTTTCTGCGGCCGGCGGAGCGCCTACCGGCACGACGCTTCTTGCTGGGCGGCAACGGCTGGTGGGGGGAGCCCCTGCCAGCGAACGTGAGAGCGCTCGGCCATGTCCCCACCGGCGAGCACAACGCGCTGAACTGCTCCGCGCTGGCGGTGCTCAACGTTGCGCGGGACAGCATGGCGGCCGTCGGCTTCTCGCCCGCCACGCGCGTGTTCGAGGCGGCGGGCGCGGGCGCCTGCTTGATCACGGACGCCTGGGAGGGCATCGAGCTGTTCCTGGAGCCCGGCGAGGCCGTGCTGGTGGCGCGCGATGGCGACGAGGTCGTGGAGCACCTGCAGCGGCTGTCTCCGGAGCGGGCTCGCCAGATCGGCCGGGCCGCGCAGAGGAGCGTGCTCGAGAAGCACACGTACGCGCGGCGCGCTCTCCAGGTGGAGGCGTTGCTGTGCTCGGGATCGCTGACGGGGAACGTGGAGGTAAGCGCGTAATGCAACTGAAGTTCGTCTTCTTGGGCCTGTCCATCACCTCGTCCTGGGGAAACGGCCACGCCACCACCTACCGCGGGCTGATTCGCGAGCTGGCGCGGCGCGGCCATGAGGTGCTGTTCCTGGAGCACGACGTCCCGTACTACGCGATGAACCGAGATCTGCCGCAGCCGCCGTTTTGTCGCACGGAGCTCTACGCCAACCTGGATGACCTGTTCGAGCGCTTCGCCGGCGAGGTGCGGGCCGCGGACGTGGTTGTCGTCGGTTCGTACGTGCCGGAAGGTGTGCGCGTCGGCGCGTGGGTGTGCCGGGTAGCGACGGGGTTGCGCGCGTTCTATGACATCGATACCCCCATCACCCTGCGCGGCCTCGATTCGGGCGGAATGCCCTATCTGCTGGCAGCGCAAGTCAGCGAGTACGACCTGTATCTGAGCTTTTCGGGCGGCCCCAGCCTGGCACGGTTGACCCGCGACTTCGGCGCCCGCGCCGTGCGCGCCCTGTATTGCTCGGTCGATCCCGAACACTACTACCCCGAGCGTACCACGCCTTCGTGGGATCTCGGCTACCTCGGCACGTTCAGCGCCGATCGCCAGGCCGCGCTCGATCACCTGTTGCTGGAGCCGGCGCACTGCTGGAGCGCCGGCAGGTTCGTCGTCGCCGGACCGCAGTACCCGATGGAGCTCGAGTGGCCCGCCAACGTCTCCCGGCTCTCGCATGTAGCGCCGCCGGATCATCGCGCGTTCTACAACGCGCAGCGTTTCACGCTCAATCTCACCCGGCGCGATATGCTGGTCGCCGGCTACTCCCCCAGCGTACGTTTGTTCGAGGCCGCGGCGGCAGGGGCGCCCATCCTGACGGATATCTGGCCCGGCCTCGAACAGTTTTTCGAGCCAGAACGGGAGATCGCGCTGGTTCGCGACTCTCGCGACGTGCTCGAGTGGCTGCAGCGGCGTTCGGAGGAGGCGCGGCTGAGCCTGGCAGAAGCGGGGCGGCGGCGCGTGCTCTCCGAGCACACGGCCGCGCACCGTGCCGAGGCGCTCGACAGCTACGCGAGCGAGTTGCTCGCGGCTCGCGCCCGGGCGCGCCGCCGCCCCAAGGGCGAGGGCCAGGCTCTGCACACAGGAGGTGAGTCGTGAAACCATTGCGCACGCTCGTGCTGGGTGGAGCTGGCTTTCTGGGCTCGCACTTGAGCGAGCGCTTGCTGGCTGAAGGCTGCTTCGTGCACGTGGTGGACGATTTTTCGACAGGCTCGCGCGCCAACGTGGCCTCCCTGCGCTCCTCGCCGCGCTTCCGGCTGGAGCAGCGGGACGTGAGCTTGCCACTGCAGCTGGAGGGGCAATTCGACTGGATCTTCAACCTGGCCTGCCCGGCGAGCCCTGTCCACTACCAGGCTGACCCGGTGAAGACGACGCTGACCAACGTGCTCGGGACCCTGCACGCGCTACAGCTGGCAGTGAAATGCAGCGCGCGCATGCTGCAGGCTTCCACGAGCGAGGTCTACGGGGACCCCGCCATGCACCCCCAACCCGAGTCGTACTGGGGGAACGTCAATCCCATCGGCCTGCGCGCTTGCTACGATGAAGGCAAGCGCTGCGCGGAGTCGCTGGCGATGGATTTCGCGCGCACTCAGGCAGTGGATTTGCGTCTGGTGCGCATCTTCAACACCTACGGGCCCCGCATGGCGATCGATGACGGGCGCGTGGTCTCCAACTTCATCGTGCAGGCGCTCAGAGGCGATGAGCTCACCGTGTACGGCGAGGGCTCCCAGACCCGTTCGTTCTGCTACGTGGAGGACCTGATCGAAGGCTTTCTGCGCTTCATGCGCCAGAACGAGCACCAGGGCCCGCTCAACCTGGGCAATCCAGCGGAGTTCTCCGTGCTCGAGCTGGCGCAGGCGGTGATCGAGCTGACCGGCAGCCGCAGCCGCATCGTGCATCGTCCGCTGCCCGCCGATGATCCCAAGCTGCGCCGTCCCGACGTCAGCCAGGCGCGCGCCTGGCTCGGCTTCGAGCCGCGCGTCAGCTTGCGCGAGGGCCTCGCACGCACCATCGACTCGCTCACCAAGGTGCTCGCGCGCAGCGACCAGTCCGGCGTGCATGTCGTGTCGGGAGGGGGGCAGCTGGCTCGCGCATCTTCCGCGAGGCGCTCGCGATGACCGGCGAGGCCCCCGCGGCCCTGCTGCAGCGCTGTTGGGGTGAGTCACCGGCCATCGTCGGGGTGGGGCTGGTCGCGCCGGAGCGCACGCTGTCGAACGTCGTCTGCTTCGCGTGCCGCACGCAGCTGCAGCGCGAGTTTCCCCATCTCGCCTGGATCACGGCGGGAACTCTCGTGCCGGGGGCGGTGCTGGTCGACGAGTGCGCCTGGCGCGACCCCGCGAGCGACCTCTATGACTGGGACAGCAAGCTGCTCGCGCTCCAGTCGCCGCGCGGCTGGGTGCTGGTGTTGCCGGCGGGGGATCCGCTGAGCGCCGTCGAGGCGCTGCTGCAAGTGCTCACCCGATATCAGCGGCTGGCGCCGCGGCTGAACGCGGGCTCGCGGGATGAAGCATTCCTGTCGGCGCTCGCGCTGCATCGCACCCTGCATGATCTGAACAAGCCGCTGGTGCGCGCGGATTACGAGCACGCGCTGGATGTGTGGCAGTGGGTGCTGCGGCTCGACCCTGCCGCCGGGCGAGCTCTGCAGCTCGCCGCACTGTTTCATGACATCGAGCGCATCGCCTCCGAGCCGGATCAGCGCATCGAGCAGCACGCCGCCGATTACCAGGCATTCAAGACCGCCCACGCGGAGGTCGGCGCTCACCTCGCCGCCGTCACGGCGCGCGCCGCTGGCGTCGACGAGGCGGATTGCTCGCGCATGCAGCAGCTGATCGCCGAGCACGAGCAGCCGGCGCAGCCTTCTCGAGCGCCCGAGGCCGAGCTGCTCGGAGACGCGGACGCGCTCTCGTTCTTCTCGCTGAACAGCCGGGGTTTCTCCGACTATTACGGCCCCGATCACACACGCCGCAAGGTCGAGTACACGCTCGGCCGCATGAGCCGGCGCGCCCTCGGCTACTTGAGTCAGATGAAGCTGGCGCTCGACGTGCAGGCACATATCGCAGTCTCGGGCCGCGCCAGCGTCGTGGCTCCACGTCCACAGGAGATGGCATGAATCAGGCAGGGATCGAGGCGCGCTTGCGCGACCTCGGTGAGTGGTTCCACAATATCGACCTGGGTGGTGTGAAGACGGCGCCCTACCACGCGCTCGGCGACTACCCGACCTGCAAGTGGCGGCACTTCTCGCATTGCGTTCCGCAGAGCCTGGCGGGCAAGACTGTGCTCGATATCGGCTGTAACGGCGGCTTCTACGCGCTGGAGATGAAGCGCCGTGGAGCTGCGCGTGTGCTCGGTATCGATGAGGACGAGGGCTATCTGGCGCAAGCGCGCTTCGCTGCCGAGGTGCACGAGCTCGATATCGAATTTCTTCGCATGAGCGTCTACGATATCGCGTCCCTGAACGAGCGCTTCGACCTGGTGCTGTTCATGGGCGTGCTCTATCACCTGCGCTATCCGCTGCTGGCCCTGGACCTGCTGGCAGAGCATGTGGTCGGCGACCAGATGTTGTTTCAGAGCATGCTTCGCGGCTCGCTGGCGCTCGGCGAGGTGAGCGACGACTATCCCTTCGAGGAGCGCCGTCCATTTGACCAGCCGAGCTGGCCCAAGCTACACTTTGTCGAGCGCCGCTATGCGCGCGACCCGACCAACTGGTGGATCCCAAACAAGGCCTGCGCAGAAGCGCTGCTGCGCAGCGCAGGCTTCACCATCCTGTCCAATCCGGAGCAGGAAGTCTACCTGTGCGCCCTCGAAGCGAGGCCTGAATGAGCGTCGAAGCGGTGATGCTCTGGAACGAGCCGAACAACCTCTCCCACTGGGATCGCGAGCAAGACCCGGAGTGGCGGCGCTTTGCCGAAATGGTCAAGCTGGCGGCGGCGGCGATCCGGGCGGAGCGCCCCGAGCTGCGCATCGTGCTCGGCGGCATCTCACCGATCGACCCGGAGTTCATCTCGCTGTTGCAGCGGCAGGGCGTGATCGATGCGGTGGACGTGGTTGCCGTGCATGGCTTTCCACTGGACTGGAACCACTGGCAGATCGGCGAGTGGCCGGAGAAGATCCAGTCGATCCGCGCCGTGACGAGCAAGCCGGTGTGGGTGACGGAGGTCGGTGTCTCGAGCTTTGGCGCCGAGGAGGTGCAGGAGTTCGGTTTGAAGCGCACCGCGCAGCTGTTGCGCGGTCAAGTCGAGCGCGCGCACTGGTACAGCTTGTTCGATCTCCCGCGGGCCTGGCCGGCAACGACGCGCCATCGCGAGGCGGAGGGGTCCTCCTACTATCGCCACTTCTACATGGGTTTGATCCGGGAGGACGGCACGCCCAAGCCGGCGCTGCGCTGGTTCTCCGAGTTCGTTCCGGAGCTCGGCATCTGCCAGTGGCTTCACTTCGAAGATCACCGGCTCGACAGCGCAGTGCGCTGGCTCGACCAACTCGGCGTGCGGCGCCTGCGAACGGGGCTCTCCTGGGCCGATAGTCACCGGCAGAATGCAGACGCCTGGTTCGATCGCCAGATGCGCGCACTTCAGCGCTATGAGCTCACATTGACCTACTGCTTCACTCCCGAGTCGCGCGGTCTGAAGCCACATCACACGAGCCCACCTGCCGAGCCCGAAGAATATGCGGACTTCTGCGCGCGCATGACGCGGCGCTACGCTGCCGGGTGAAGCGCGGTCGCGCGCGCGACCGGTGGGGTGGTTGACAGAGCAGAGTGCCGGGGCTAATTGCCTCGATGCTGGCGTGATCGAGACTACTTGCCACGACCGCTCGTCCCACCTGCGGCGAGCGCTCGCCCATCTGCGGCCACACGCTCGGCGCGTTTCGACCATCCTGGCGCTCACGCTCGCCTCCTCTGCCGTCCAGGTGCTGGAGCCCCTGGCGATGAAGAACATCATCGATCAGCTGGGTGCTGGCGCTAGTAGAATGAGCGCTCTGCTGCCGGGCCTCGCAGGCCTGACGGGCTTGCTCCTGGCGCGCGAGTTGATCGGCTGCGTCAGCAATTGGCTCACGTGGCGCACCCGCCTCGGCATCCATTTCGAGCTATTGGACGCGAGCGTCGAGCGCTTGCACTCGCTCCCGCTCTCGTACCATCGCGAGCAGACGGTCGGCGCGATGATGACGCGGCTGGATCGCGGAGTGCAGGGGTTTCTCAACGCCACCAGCGAGATCGCGTTTCAGGTGCTGCCCGCGGTGCTGTACCTGCTGAGCGCCGTCGCCATCATGGTCTCGCTGGACTGGCGGCTGGCGCTGTTGGTGCTGGCCTTCGCGCCCGTCCCAGCGCTGATCGCCGTGCGCGCCGGCTCGGAGCAGGCTGAGCGGGAGCGCGGGCTGCTCGACGTGTGGTCGAAGATTTATTCCCGCTTCAACGAGGTGCTCTCCGGAATCGTCACGGTGCGCAGCTTCGCGATGGAGGACGCCGAGAAGCGCCGCTTCCTCTCCGGCGTGGAGGCCGCCAACCGCCGAGTGCTGAACGGTGTGCTGACGGACTCGCGCTGGGGCGGGCTGCAGGGTGTGAGCGTGAGCCTGGCCCGCGTGAGCGCCCTCGCGCTCGGCGGTGGCCTGATTCTGACCGGGCACTGCACCGTGGGTACGCTCGTGGCATTCATGGCCTATCTGAACGGCCTGTTCGGTCCGGTGCAGGGGTTGACGGGCACCTACGGCGCCTTGCAGCGCGCCAGCGCCTCGATCGGCCACGTCTACTCGATCCTGGACGCCCGGGATCAGCTGGCGGATGCGCCGGGGGCACGCGTGCTCGGGCGTGTGCGGGGCGCCGTGCACTTCGAGCACGTCTGGTTCGGGTACGACCCGGCACAGCGGCCCGTGCTGCAGAACATCGACCTGCAAGTGGCTCCGGGCGAGCGCATCGCCATCGTGGGGCCGAGCGGCTCCGGCAAGAGCACGCTGATGGCCCTGTTGCAGCGCTTCCACGACCCGCTGAGCGGGAGCATCCAGGTGGACGGCTTCGATCTGCGCGAGATCGCGCAGAAGTCTCTGCGCCGTCAGATCGGGGTCGTGCTGCAAGACGCCGTGCTGTTCGACGACAGCATCCGCGCCAACATCGCCTACGGCCGGCCCGATGCCGGCCTGGCGGAGATCGTCGAAGCGGCGAAGGCCGCCCACGCGCACGAGTTCATCCTGCGCCTGCCACGCGGCTATGACACGCCGGTGGGCGAGCGCGGCAAGCTGCTCTCGGGCGGGGAGCGCCAGCGCATCGCCATCGCGCGGGCGTTGCTCAAGGATCCGCCGCTGCTGATCCTGGATGAGGCGACCAGCGCGCTGGATTCCGAGTCGGAGCAGCTGGTGCAGCGCGCGCTGGATCGTCTGACGCAGGGCCGCACCTCGTTCGTGATCGCGCACCGGCTCTCGACGGTGATTCATGCACACCGCATCCTGGTGCTGCGCGACGGTGAAATTCACGAAATGGGCACGCACCCGGAGCTGATGGCGAAGAACGGCTACTATGCGCTGCTGGTGCGCCAGCAGCTGCTCGGGCTGGCTGAGCCCGTCTCGCCCCGCGCAGCCTGATCCTGCAGTCGCGTCTCCTGCTGCAGCACGTAGCTGCGCGTATCGCGCGCTCCCCAGGCATACTTGTAGGCTTCCTGGCCTCTCAGGAAGTCGATGGTCCGTCGCCCGTCGGCGATGGCTCGCTGAATGACGCGAGAGATGGCCAAGCTGCCCAGGCTGACACCCTCGATCCCCGGATCAAAACCGTTGAGGTACAGGTACGCCTGCCGCCGCACGAGCGTATACGCAGCTGCCACGGCGCGGCCTGCCCACGAGGCGATCTGCAGCTCCAGCAACCCGTGCGCGATCAAGCGCGGAGCGGCGGCGCGATGAAACGCCTGGACGCCGGGATGATCGAGCACCCCGGGCTCGCCACGCGCGCGCCAGCGCGCTCCGTGCAGCACGAAGAAGTCCTGGATGTGCGCGCTGGCATCTGCCGGCGTCACGAGTCGCCAGTCGAGCGTTCCACAGAGCCCGAGCCGGCGCTGGCTGTTGCGCAGATTTCGCGCCAGCCAGGCGGGCAGCTGGCGCTCGAAGGCCGGCGCATCATCCCCTGGTTCCAGCTTCGGGCACACGGCGCCCCCACGGGCGCTCCACCCCGCGGCCCGGCAGCGCAGGAGCGGAGAGTTCTCCGGGAGATCAGTGAGCTCGGTCTGCTCCGCATCGCCGGCCAGCTCGCGCAGCACGGCCCAGCTCGTCTGCACTGCTCCCTCGCCGGCGTCGCCGGTCACCAGCAGGTCGAGGTAGTCACTGAGGCCCTCTCCGAGCCAGCCGAGACGGCGCTGGCCAGCTCGATCGATCTGCTGCAATGGCAGGCAGAGCATGGCGCGCGCGCCCTCCCAGAGCACGACCACACGGAGCGTGCCGTGGCCAGCGAAGACCTCCGACCACGGCAGCAGCCAGTCCGGCGACTGAAAGGGGCTGGCGCGCGGATCGGACGCGAACAGCACCTGCCACTCGGGCTCGAAGGCTCGCAGGCGCTCGACATCGGTGATGACCTCGACGCGATGACGGGCGCGCCTCATGCCGATAGCTCCCGAGCGAATGCAGCGTGCGAGCGTGGCGGGGCCGTCAGCAGCTGCGCGTAGAGCTCCAGATAGCGCCGGGTGGTCTGCCGCAGATCAAAGCGCTGCTCGGCGCTCGCCCGGCAACGCGCGCGATCGAGCGAGCTCAGCCGCTCGAAGGCCTCGGCCAGCTCGATCTCGTCGCGGACGATCAGGCCGGTCACGCCGGGCTCGATCAGCGAAGCGGGCGCGCCGGGGCTCGCCACCAGCACGGGCGTGCCGCAAGCCAGCGCCTCCATGGCGGCGAGCGAGCTGGTCTCCGGGACGCGGCTCACCACCAACAGCGCACGCGCCCGGGCCAGGATGCGCCGCTTGGCGGTGCCCGCGATGGGCCCCAGGAAGCGCCGCTGCTCGTCGAGCAGCGGCGCGATCTGCTCGGCGAAGTAGCGCAGGTGCTCGGGGTAGGGGAAGACCCTGCCGGCCAGTAGCAGCGGCACCCCCGCGCGGCGCGCAGCCCGCAGCGCGCGATCGAAGCCCTTTTCCGGGCTGATCCGTCCGAGGCACAGCACGTAGTCCGACGGCGGCTGCCCGAGCG
Source organism: Polyangiaceae bacterium (assembly GCA_035760985.1). Lineage (GTDB taxonomy): Bacteria > Myxococcota_A > Polyangia > Polyangiales > Polyangiaceae > SZUA-265. The sequence continues at coordinate 36,851 of DASTRX010000124.1, read as the reverse complement.
GCCGCCAGCGCGTCAGATCGACCCCGTTCGGGATGGTGGCGCAGAGCGAGAGCCGCGTGGCGAGCTGTTCGCGCTGCCACTCCGACACGCAGCTGAAGCGCACGCCGAGGTCGCTTTCAAACATGCCCGGTTCGTACCAGTCGCAGGGCACGTGCAGCGTGACGAGCTTCGGCACCGCGCGCCCCGGTGGCGACGCGCTCAGATAGCGCGCGCAGTCGCAGCCGTGAAAGTGCAGCAGATCGAAGTGCTGCTGGGCGAGCAGCGCTTCGAGCGCCTGCCGGTAACGCTGGCGCGCGCCGTGCAGGCGTTCGCCCGACAGCTCGCCCTGGCCGACATCCACTGCCACGAGCCGGCCCACCGCGTGTGAGCCGCGTGCGGCGAGCAGCGTCGAGCTGTGGCCCGCCGCCACCAGCGCCGCATCAAGCGCCGCCATGATCTGTTCCACCCCGCCGACGGCATCAGCGCCGACAGATGCAAACGGATACGCAACGGAGAGCACGTGCAATGCGGCGTTTCCTTTCCTCCACGAGGGTCAACAGGGAACGGACACGCCGTAGGCGTGTTGCAGCCGGCGGGCGGCGAGCAGGAACGCTCCACCTGAGACCCCCCAGTCCATGCGATCGTAAAAGAAGGGAGCTGCCGGAGGTTTGGAGAAATCGTGCTCGGGCGCCACCCGAAAGGTCTCCGTGTCGACCGGGAAGGTCCACAGGAACTCGCGTTGCGTCGCGTGGCACTCGAGCAGGCGCAGCTTGAGCGCGCGCGTCGCGGCATCGAGCTGGATGTGGTGCTCGGGGCAAGCCGGATCAGCGATGAACTGGCCGCGAACCAGCTCTGCGCCCCGGGCGTGATAACTTGCAAACTCCCAGAGCGGCCGAAATCTCCCCTGGCCAAAGCCGAGGCGATGCAGGGCGACATGCACCGCGCAGGCGGTGGCGTCGTGGTCGGGGTGACCCCCTTCGTAGGCATGCGTGAGCACCGCATCCGGGGCCACGCGCGTGATCAGCGGCAGCAACCACTCGACCACCCGCTCCAGGCACGAGCTGACGTGCTGGTCGACCACCCCCAGCTCGTGCGTCTGGCTCTCGGGCAAGCCCGCCAGTGCCAGACCCCGTCGCGCCTCGGCCCGGCGCGCGGCGGCGTAGTCAGCGCGATGCTCGAAGCCGAGGGGGCGATAGAAGCGCTCGTCGTCCGGAGCGCCGTCGGACACGTAGGCCACATGCAGCTGCGCCGCCACGTGGCCCATCCGCCCTCCGAAGCCCAGCACTTCGTCGTCCGGGTGGGCTACCACCGCCAGGACACAGGGCGCCTCGCCGAGCGCGGGCGCCCGACACCAGCGCTGCAACACCTCATCCTCCGTCGCGTTCATGGCGGGAACGGGCTCAGCCAACGCGACTTCCGATCTGCCAGCGAGCGCCGGCTTCGCGCAAGCCCGTTGCTGAGCGCTCGCGCGCCGGTTTAGCGTGAGCTGCGGCAGGTTCCGGAGCACGCTCGGCTGCGCGCTCCTCCAACAGGTGGCTTGCGGCACGGAACCCGTGCAGCGTGCCGACGTCGACATAGGACTCCCCACTCGGGCTGGCCCAGGCGTACCCGCCGCGATCGAGGTACGCGTTGACCAGCGTGCCCCAGTATTCGTCCTGTCGTCCTGGCTCGCGCCAGAGCGCGAACAGCTCGCGCAGCAGCCGCCCGGAGAGCTGAAAAGCGCCCCACACCCAGCGGCTGAGCGGCGCGTCGGATTTGACCTGAATCTGTTGCACGCGACCGGCCTCGTCGAACAGCACCGCGTCGAACAGCTGGGGTTGATCCACGGGGAACAACAGGAACTCCAGCTCGCGCTCGTGCAATCGTGCCAGCCCGTCTCGAGGAAACCAGATCGTATCGGGCAGGCCCACGCAGACCCTCTCCGTCTCGGCGATGAAGGGCAGCGCCCGGAACAGCGCGTCACACAGCCCTGCGGGGCGATCCTGCACGACGTAACAGATCTCGGCTCCACCGATGCTGCCGCCATAGTACTGAAGGATGTCGCTCTTTCCCGGCGAGATCACGAAGCAGAGCTTGTCGACCCCGGCGAGCAACATGCGCTCGACCAGGTGCTCGCTGACGGCGAGCGGCCGCTCCGCATCACCATCTGTGCGGCTGCCGACGGGCAACAGTTCCTTGGAGAACGCCAGCGGTTGAATCCGGCTGCCGCGGCCCGCCGCTGGAATGATACCCCACATCGCTTTCAAACCTCCTCGACAGTGGACGGAATTGGAGCCGACACGCCGGGCTGCCTCGGGCGCGCTCCGCCGCGCGCGGGCAGGGACGAGAGCTGCCGGATCAGCTGCGCGGCGCGGTGCTCGGCGGTGTGCTCCGCGAGCACGCGACGGCGCGCGCGTTCGGCCTGGCCGCGCAGCTCCGCATCGGAGCTGGCGAGGGCCCGCAGCACATCATCGCCGGTGCGAGCGAGGCGGATCTCGCGCTCAGGCTCAAAGAACAGCTCGAGACCCTCGAACCAGTCGCTGAGCAGCGGCGCGCCGCACGCGGCGGCTTCAAAGAGCCGCCCCGAAGGGCAGTAGCCGAGCCGAGCCATGGTCTCCCGCGTCAGGTTGAGCGTGAGCTTGCTGGAGCAGAAGAATGCCGCGTGATCGGCTGGCGGCAGATGCGCAAGATAGCGCACGTTGCTCGGAAATCGCTCGACCTCCGAGTACATCGAACCGCAGAGCAGCCAGCGAAGCTGGGGAGCGCGCCGGGCGGGGTTCAGAAACAACTGCTCGAGCTTGGCCTGGCGATCCGGGGCATGGGTGCCGAGATAGGAGAGGTCCGCGCGCAGGCTGTCGACGGGCGTCGCCGGTCGGTGCAGCTCCGGATCGACGTGTCCGTAGAGCACGCTCACGTGGCGCGCCTGCAGCTGCGCCTGCAGCAGCTCGAGCGCTCGCCCGCCCGTGAAGCTCAGCACCAGATCAAACTCACCAAGCCCGCGCTCACACACATAAAACGGGCGCTCACCGCGCTCCAGCGCTGCCAAAGTGACGGGTGTATCGAGATCGTAGAACACGCGCGCGCAGCGCTCGGCCTCGAGCAGCAGGTCGCTCGCCGCTACTGCATCCGGGCAATACGAGGTCACGATCGCGGCGTCCGCACTCTTCAGCTCGGCCAGCGCTCGCTGGCGCACCGCGTCCCAGCTTGGGTAGAGCACGAGCTCGCTGCCCTCCAGTCGCTCGAGATCACGCGCGCGACGGTAATATGGCACGTCGCGCTCGAAAAACACGACCTCATGCGACGCTCGCGTCAGCGCGCGGCACAGCCCTCGCCACAGCGTGGCGTGCCCGTTTCCCCAGGAAGAGCTGACGCTGAGTCCAAAGATGACAATCTTCATGCGACCCCTGACCATCCCACGCCTCGACGCGAGCCCATCCTCGAGCTGAGCCGGATCGCTGTCAAGCAGCGTCGCCGCGGCGTCGTGACGTGCAGCACGCGCCCGCTGGCGGTGCGCACGTGGCGGAGTGTCACCTGTGCGCCCACGCAGGGCTGTCGCGCGCCGTGCGCTGAGCGCTGCCGGCGCATGCTTTGCCTCTGTCGCGCGCAATAAAAAGGTGCTGGAGATCGGCGGTGGAGGCGGATGCTGGCTTTTCGTGACGGAGTGCAGGTCTTCAGCGCCGAAGGCATCCGGCGCGAGCTGAGCGATCGCGTCCGCTCGGCGTCGAGCAGCGCCGCCGCCCGACTCGGGCTGTTGCTGCGGGCGGGCGAGCTGGAGAGCGCGCTGGAGGACCTGGAGCATCCAGCGGCAGCTCGCGCGCGGCAGCTGACCGATCTGGCTGCGGAGGCCTGCCGGGCCGACTCGGCGGCGGTGCTCGCTGGATGGTCGGGCGGGCTCACGTTCGAGCCGGAGCTTCCGCCACAGCTCAGGCTGCGGCGCCCGGAAGGATACGCCTACTACGCTCTGCACCCCGGCGCGTACGCGAGCCTGCTCCCTCCGCAGCCGGACGCCGGGGGCGTCGCCGTGGTGGGCGCACGCAGCATCGGGACCAGCATGAGCGCAGCGGTGCTGGCGGAGCTCCGGGCGCGGCAGGTGCCGGCAGAGCGGATCACGGTGCGACCGAGCGGGCATCCGTGGGACCGCGTGCTCGCGCCGACCACGGCCTTCTCGGCCTTTGTGCGGCGCTGGCCAGCGGCGCGCTTCTACGTCGTCGACGAAGGCCCCGGCCTGAGCGGCTCGACCTTCCTGGCGATCGCGGAAGCGCTGGAACGCTGCGGCGTCTCCTGCGAACGCATCGAACTCTTGAGCAGCCATCGACCAGAGCCGGCGCGCCTCCTCGCGAGAGCTGCGGCGGCACGCTGGTCTCGCTATCGCAACCGCGCGCTGGAGGGCCCTACGCTGCCGCCGGGAGCGCGCGATCTGAGCGCGGGCGCCTGGCGCTCGGAGCTGTATGCATCCGAGGCGGAGTGGCCGGCGTCTCATGTCATGCTGGAGCGGCACAAGTATCGACAGGGCCCGGGCGCGCTGATCAAGTTCGTGGGCATGCCGCCCTACGGAGAAGCACCCATCGCGCGCGGCCAGCTGCTGTCGCGAGCCGGCTTCAGCCCGGGGGTTCGGGCGCACGGCACCGGCTACGTCGCCCAGAGCTGGATCGAGGGGAGCCCCCTGCGCGCGCCGGTCACGGGTCGTGCGCGCCTCCAGCGCCTGCTGGACTACCTGGTCTTTCGCAGCCGGGAATGCCCTGCCGAGAGCGCGCCCGTCGGCGCCCTCCAGGAGATGATGCGGGTGAACCTGGCCGAAGCCATCGGCTGGGAGCTGCCGCCGGGGCTCGAGCTGCGCGTGGAACACCTGGTGTACGCGGACGCCCGGCTCGACCCGCACGAGTGGATCGAGACGCCCCGCGGTGAGCTCTACAAGGTGGACGCGATCGATCACGGCGACGACCACTCCTTTCCGGGCCCCTGCGACAGCGCCTGGGACGTGGCGGGCGCCATCGTCGAGTGGCGGCTCACGCCGGCGCTGGCGAACGAGCTGTGCGAGCAGTACCGGCTGCGCACGCGCGATGACGTCGGCGCGCGGCTGCCCCCCTACCTGCTCGCGTACACCTCGCTGCGCCTGGCGCGCGGGCGCCTGGCGGCGCTCTCCGCGTCGAGCGCGGAGCAAGCACGCGTCGCGCGCGAGCTCGAGTTCTACACCGACACCCTGCGCCGCCTGGCCGCGGCCAGCGGTCAGCGCGAGGCATCATGCGACTGCTCCAAGTCCTGCTAGGCAAGCCCATTCGCTCGAGCGAAGACGAGCAGGAACGGGTGGGGCCGCTCACCGGTGTCGGGGTGCTGGGCCTGGATGCGCTCGGATCGGCGGCGTACGGCCCCGAGGCGTTGCTGTCCGTTCTGCTGCCGCTCGGCACGCAGGGACTTCGCCATCTCGGCCTGATCAGCGGGGCGATCATCGTGCTGCTGGCAATGCTGGCCAGTTCCTACTGGCAAACGATCGGCGCCTATCCGGGCGGAGGCGGCGCGTACGCGGTGGTGCGCGAGAACATCGGCACGCGCTCGGCGCTGCTGGCCGCGGCAGCGCTGCTGCTCGATTACTTGCTCAATGTCGCGGTGGCGATCTCGGCCGGCATCGGCGCGCTCGTCTCCGCGCTGCCCGAGTTGCTGCCTCTCACCCTGCCGCTGTGCCTGGGCGTGCTGGCCTTGCTCACGTTGATCAACCTGCGTGGAGTGCGTTCGGCGGGCATGGCGGTCCTGCTCCCGACCTACTCCTTCGTGGTGTGCCTGTTGGCGGTGATCGTGTGGGGGGTATTGGGCTCGTCACCGGCCGCGGCCGCGAGTCACCAGGAGCCCCCAATGCACGCGCCGCTCGGCGGCCTCGCGCTGAGCTGGCTCCTGATCCGGGCCTTCGCCAATGGCTGTACCGCCATGACCGGCGTGGAAGCGGTGAGCAACGGCGTGCCGATCTTTCGCCCGCCTGCGGAACGGGGTGCGCGCAGGACCTTGCTGCTGATCGTCGGCATCCTGATCACGCTGCTCGCGGGCATCGCCTGGCTCTGCAACGAGTACGGCATCATCGCCAGGCCGCCCGGGGCCGCCGGATACGAGAGCGTCTTGTCTCAGCTCACGGTAGCCGTCTTTGGTCGGGGTCCCCTGTACTATCTGACCATCGGCAGTGTGATCTCCGTGCTGGCGCTCTCCGCGAACACCAGCTTCGCGGGCTTTCCGCGCGTCTGCAGCATGCTGGCCCGGGATCGCTTCCTGCCCGAAGCGTTCTTGCACCGCGGCCGCCGGCTGAGCTTCTCTCACGGCATCTGGGTGCTGAGCGGAATCTCGGGGTTCTTGCTGTGCGCCTTCGGCGGCATCACCGATCGCCTGATCCCGCTGTTCGCGCTCGGGGCGCTGGGCGCCTTCACCGCAGCGCAGTTCGGCATGGTCCATCACTGGCGCAAGCAACAGGGAACGCACGCGCGCCTGGCGCTCGGCCTGAACCTGGTCGGTGGCGTGGCCACGGGGCTCGCTGCGGGCTGCGCGCTGCTGGCCAAGTTCTCGGAGGGCGCGTGGATCAGCCTGGTGCTGGTGGCCGCGATGCTCGTGACCTTCCTCGGCGTGCGGCGCCACTATGACTTCGTCGACCAGGCGATCCAGGCCGATGCGCGGCTGGAGCTGCAGCCTCTGGAACCGCTCATGGCGGTCGTGCCGATCCGCAGCTGGGAGAGCGTGTCGCTCAAGGCCTTGCAGGTCGCGATGGGCTTATCGGCGCAGGTGGTGGTGCTGCAGGTGCTGACCAACGATCGGCGAGTGGACGACCTGAGGCCGCGCTGGCGAGAGCTGGTGGTCGCGCCCGCCGAGCGCGCCGGCCGGCACGCTCCCCAGCTCGTCGTGAAGGAGTCCGAGTACCGCCGGGTGCTGGAGCCGCTGATCGAGTCGATTCATGAGCTCGTCAGGCAACAGCCCGCTCGCCTGCTGGCGGTGGTGCTGCCCGAGCTCGTGGCGGGCCGCTGGTACCACGCCCTGCTGCATGGCAGGACGGCGGCGCTGCTCCGGGAGCGGTTGCGCAGCGAGGCGGGGCCGCAGGTCGTGATCGTCTCGACGCCCTGGCGCCTGCGCGACTGGCTGCCCGAGCGGCGCTGGCTCTGGGCGGCTCGGCGCCGCCCCCCCGCTCGGGAACGCGGCGCCGGGGTCCGAGCTGGGACGGCGGCCGTCAGGCGGCCTTGAGCACGACCTTCTCGCAGCCGTCCAGCTTGTTCACGAACAAATCGAACCCTTCCGCTGCCTGCGCGAGCGGCAGGCGGTGCGTGATCACGAAGGTCGGATCGATCTCACCGTTCTCGATGCGCTGCAGCAGCGGCCGCATGTAGCGGTGCACGTGGCACTGGCCCGCGCGCAGCGTCAGCGCCCGGTTGACGATCGCGCCGATCGGGAACATGTCGATGAACCCGCCGTACACGCCGGCGAGCGAGACCACGCCGCCGTTGCGGCAACACTGGATGGCCTGGCGTAGCGCCGTGGGGCGATCGGGCTGCAGCTTGAGCATCTGCTTGGCACGGTCGAGCGCAAACAACGCGCCATGGCCGTGTGCCTCCAGCCCCACGGCATCGATGCAGGCGTCCGGGCCGCGCCCGGCGGTGGCGCTGCGCAGCGCATCGTGGATGTCGACCTGCTCGTAGTTCAGCACCTCGGTCGCTCCGCCGCGGCTGAGCGCGAGCTCCAGGCGATAGGGGAGGCGATCGATCGCGATCACCCGCTCCGCGCCCAGCATGCGGGCGCTCTTCATGGCGAACTGACCGACGGGACCGGCGCCCCACACGGCCACCACGTCACCAGGGCGGATGTTGCACATCTCCGCCGCCATGTAGCCGGTGGGGAAGATGTCCGACAGAAACAGCGCCTGCTCATCGTCCATACCGTTCGGCACCTTCAACGGGCCGACGTCGGCGAAGGGCACCCGCACGTACTCGGCCTGGCCTCCGGCGAAGCCGCCCAGCATGTGGCTGTAGCCGAACAGGCCCGAAGGCGAGTAGCCCCAGAGCTTTTCGGCCATCCAGGCATTGGGGTTCGAGTTCTCGCACAGCGAGTAGTTTTGCTCGCGGCAGCTGCGACAATGACCACACGCGATGGGAAAGGGCACCACGACGCGATCCCCGGGCTTCAGGTTCTTCACATCGGGGCCGACTTCCATCACTTCGCCCATGAACTCGTGCCCCAGCACGTCCCCGCTCTCCAGGGTAGGGATGAAGCCGTTGAAGAGATGCAGGTCCGAGCCGCAGATCGCCGTCGATGTTACTCGCACGATCGCGTCGCGACGGTTCAGGATCTTGGGCTCGGGTACGTCCTGCACCCGGACCTTCTTGTTTCCGATCCAGCAATTGGCCTTCATGATCGCACCTCCTTGCTGATTTGCTCCGAAAGCTCGGAGGGCTGCGCCGGGTGCATCCCGCGATGGATGCTGGAGTCGGAATGGAGCACCTCGCCGACTTCCAGGACCTGCTTGAGTCGCCGCAGGTCGGAGGACATCTGCTGCTGCGGAGCGACCCCGAGCAGCTTCGCGAGCGCGGCCCCAATCTCACCGGCGGGAGGGTCATAGCGGAGCTCGATCTCCAGCTCCGTGTCCTCGCCGGCGCGGCGAAACTGCACGCGACCCTGCGTGGGCACGTCGGCGTTGGGACCCGAGCGCCAGACGATCAGCTCCGCCGGGCGGTCCTCCACGATCTCCGCGTCCCACTCGATGGTGCTGCCGAGGGGCCCCTTTGCCACCCAGTGCGAATGCCCGTTGTCCACCCGCACCGATTCGAGGTGCGAGAGGAAGCGCGGCAAGTTCTGGAAGTCCCGGAAAAAGGCGTAAACGTCCTGGGGCGGGCGGGCGATGGTGATCGACTGCTGCACCACGATGCCTTCCGCGGCAACGTCGCGCGAACCCTGCTGCAAACGCCAGGCGGAGTAGGCGTCCAGCGAGGCGGCGCCCAGGATGCCGGCGCCGGCGACCAGCAGCCGGTCGTTGCGCGTGTTCTTGGCTTGCAGTGCCGTGCCGATCAGAGCCAGATCGAGCACGTCCCCTGCCAGGCGCGCCCAGGCCCAGTTGGCAGGCTGCGCTCCCGACAGTAGGCCAACGCCACAGACCAACTCGCGCCCGCCCACTGCGCGCAGAGTCCACGTCGTGGCTTCGCTTTCCTCGGCGCCGATCAGCCGCGCCAGATGTCGGGGCGCGAACAGGCCCGCGAGGCCCAGCCCGACGCTGAGCCAGGCCAGGCCATTCCTGCGGCCGTCCTGGCGGTCGCTCTCCACCTCGCTCACTGCGGAGATGCTCGATTCCGTGCCCAGCGGCGCGAGCGCCTCGGGCTCCCGGGTCTGGAGGCGCCGCTTCTGGGGGCGAGCTGGCGCTCTCGTCTTCGTCACGTTTGGGGATGCAGAATGCTTCTCTTGCATGACCTCACCTGGTTGCGTTCGCAAGGGCGCGGCTCGTTGCAAGCTACGGACCAGCACCTCGGTCGGTAGAACCTGAGCGCGCGCCAAAGAGAGCTCGTGGCGTCCTGCCTCGAACGAGGCGGTCCCGCGCGCCCGAGACCGCGGTGGGTGCCGCGCCGAGCAGACAGCCGAGAAGACGAGGCTGGGAGCTGCTGCCCGCCTCACCGGCTCAGAGGTGACGGTTCAGAGGTTCACATAGTGCCAGGGCGACATGTCGAAATGAAAATGGTCGGCGTGATCGCGCTGGCTGGGGCCGATCAAAACCCGGAACACGTCTGAACGCTGTTCACAGCGCGCGGTCAGCTCGTGCAAGAAGCGGGTGTGCAGAGCGGCAGCGGGGTCATCGCTGCGAGGGGCCCAGTGCGCAGAGACGCGCACGCGGAAGGCCCCGCGGAGCCCCTTGGGCAGTCGGGCCGCCGCTTCCTGCTTGGGAGCTGGCCCGAACTCGAAGCCCGAGACATCGAGCGCGTTGCCCAGTGCATGTTCGCTGAGGCGGCCGACATGGTGACGGGTGGAGCGGCAGTTGTAGGCTCCGAGGTGATCGAGCCGGCGGGGAGCGCGACCGTAGATCTCCAGAGCGACCTCGCGCACCAGGTCCTCAAAGCGCTCCAGTCGCTCTCGAAACGCGGGGTTGACCCAGGCGGTGCTGCGATACGGCAAGCTGCGGCCCCTGTACGCGATCAGCGACTGTGCGTCGCACGCGATCTTCTCGCCGATATCCAGCGAGCGATCGAGCGTGTCCAGCGGATAGGCATCGCCGCGCAGTTGATTCCAGGTCGCCCAGAGCGCGCCCCGCGACAGCGCCGATGCCCGTTGGTAGTGGGCCGGAGATTCGAGAACCTGCGCGTCCGGGTCGCTGGAGAGAGGCTGGACCGAACCAAAGCGAGAGGCGCTGCTCGCCAGGCAACAGGTCAATGATGTAGCGGTCAAGACCGCCAGCACGCCGTTGGGGATTCGAGCCACGATCGAGTCGAGCTGGTACGTAGCTGCTTGCACCAGACCCGCGCAAGAGCGGGCAAGCAGGTCCAACCAGGTGCGCGCGCGGTTTCGCCACGCTGAGACAGAACGATGCGCACGCCGGATGCATTCAAGCCTTGCAGCGTTGCCCAGGTCGGCGCGTTGTGGGTTGTTGGTCCACAGGAGCGCAACGGTGTGTGTCTTGCATCCGGTTCGCGCGAGCTTGCTCGTGTCCGACCTCGAGATCGCGGTGAGCACGCTCTATCTTCGCAAGGACGAGTGCTGCTCTCGATGGCGCCGACTTGCAGTGAGGAGCTTTGATGGTCCGACTGAGCGTTCTCAATTCAGCGCCGACCGCACGCCAGCGCCGGCTGCAGGCCGACGACCGCCGAGCACAGCTCGGCGCCGATGCGCTGGCGTCGATGCAGGCGGACCTGCGCAGAGAGATCCTCGGGGAGGTGCGCTTCGACGCCGGTGCGCGCGCCCTTTACGCCACGGATGCGTCCAATTATCGGCAGGCACCGCTCGGAGTCGTTCTGCCCCGCACGGAGCAAGACGTGGAGGCGGCGCTGCGCATAGCGCGGCAGCATGGCGCCCCGGTGCTTTCGCGCGGAGGAGGGACGAGCCTGGCCGGCCAGGGCTGCAATACGGGGTTGCTGCTCGATTTCTCGAAGTACATGTGCCACGTCGTCGAGATCGATGGCGAGCAGCGCCTGGGCAGCGTCCAGCCCGGCTGCGTCCTCGATCGCTTCCGCGAAGCAGCGCGCGCGAGGGGGCTGATGTTCGGGCCCGACCCCGCGACGCATAGCCGCTGCACCCTCGGCGGCATGCTGGGTAATAACTCCTGCGGTAGCCACTCGCTGCTCAGCAAGAACGCCGGCCTGGGCTTGCGCACCAGTGACAACACGCACTCGCTGGACGTGGTGCTCTACGACGGCACGCGCTTGCGCGTGGGAGCTACTCCTCCGGAACAGCTCGAAGCGATGATCCGGGCCGGCGGGCGGCGCGGCCAAATCTACGGTGCCCTGCGCGCGCTGGTGGAGCGTTACGGAGACGTGATCCGGCGCGAGTTGCCGCGCCTCGGCCGTCGCGTCTCGGGCTACAACCTGGACGATCTGCTGCCGGAGAACGGCTTCCACGTCGCGCGCGCGCTGGTCGGCTCGGAGTCGACGCTGGTGACCATCGTGGAAGCGACCCTGCACCTGGTGCCCAACCCAGGAGCTCGCACGGTCGTCATGCTGGGCTTCGAGGACATCTGTACCGGCGCTGAGTGTGCGCTCGACGTGCTGGAGTTTCAGCCGATCGCGTGCGAAGGGCTGGACAATCTGCTGTTCGAGTATGTACGGCGCAAGGGGGATGCGGACGCGAGCTTGGCGCTGCTTCCGAAGGGCCCGGCCTATCTGCTCGTCGAGTTCGGCGCCGAGTCGAGGGAGGCGAGCGATCAGCAAGCGCGGCGCATGATGGAGCACGTGCGCCGGCTCGGCCGGCGGGCGCCGGTGGACATGAAGCTGTACGACGACCTGGAGCAGGAGCACATGATCTGGCGGGTGCGCGAGGGGGGCCTCGGCAGCACCACCTGGGTTCCAGGAGAGCCCGACAGCTGGCCCGGTTGGGAGGACTCGGCGGTGCCGGTGGAGGTCGTCCACGAGTACCTGCGCGAGCTACGCCAGCTGTTCCGGCGCTACGGTCACAACCCGGCGCTCTACGGCCACCTCGGTCAGGGTTGCGTGCACTGCCGCGTGTCGTTCGACGTCTACACCGCGCCGGGCATCCAGAGCTACCAGCGCTTCCTGAACGAAGCCGTGGCGCTGGTCAAGAAGTTCGGCGGAGTCGCCTCGGGCGAGCACGGGGACGGGCAGGCGCGCGCGCAGTACTGGGAGCAGATGTTCGGTCCGGAGCTGGTGCAGGCGTTCACCGAGTTCAAGCGCATCTGGGATCCCGACAATCGCATGAATACCGGCAAGCTGGTGAACCTCGAAGGCCCTGCCTTTGGTGTCACCGAGCACCTGAGGATCGGGGCCGACTACCACCCACCTCAGCTGCAGACGCACTTCGCGTATCCGGGGGACCGCCACGATTTCGCGCGCGCCGCGCTGCGCTGCGTGGGCGTGGGCGCTTGCCGGCGAGAAGCGGGTGGCACGATGTGCCCTTCCTACATGGTGACGCGAGAGGAAAAGCACTCCACGCGCGGTCGGGCTCACCTGCTCTTCGAGATGCTGAACGGCGAGCTGGTGCGCGACGGCTGGCGCAGCCGGGAAGTGAAAGAGGCGCTCGACCTGTGCCTGTCCTGCAAGGGCTGCAAGGGCGATTGCCCCGTCAACGTCGACATGGCGACGTACAAGGCCGAGTTCCTGAGCCACTATTACCGGGGCCGCTTGCGCCCGCGGCACGCCTACGCCTTCGGCTGGATTCACACCTGGTCGCGGCTCGCGTCGCTTGCTCCCGGGCTCGCGAACGCGCTCACGCAAACCCGAGGGCTGGCTCGCGTCGCGAAGTTTCTGGGCGGTGTCCATCCTCAGCGCCAGGTGCCCGCCTTTGCGCCCCAAAGCTTCAAGAGCTGGTTCGCGCAGCGTCCCGTTCGACGGGAGGGGGCGCCCCAGGTGGTGCTCTTTCCGGATACCTTCAATGACCACTTTCATCCGGAGGTCGCGGTGGCCGCGACCGAGGTGCTGGAGCACGCGGGCTTCCAGGTCCTCGTGCCGCGCGGGGACGTGTGCTGTGGGCGTCCGCTCTACGACTACGGCTTTCTCGCGCAGGCGAAACGTCGCTGGTGGCGATCGCTCGACGAGCTGAGGCCCTTTTATCGCGCGGGCATCCCCATGGTGGTGCTCGAGCCCAGCTGCTGGGCGGCGTTCCAGGACGAGCTCGGTAACCTGTTGCCAAACGACGAGGATGCACGCCGCTTGCGGGGGCTGACCTTTACGCTGAGCGGCTTCCTGCAAGCACGAGCGAACGGCTACCGTCCGCCGCCGCTGCGGCGGGCAGCCCTGGTGCACGGTCATTGTCATCAGAAGGCCCTGGACGCGCTGGACATCAGCAGCTCGGGAAAGCTGGCGCGCGAGCGGGCGCTTTTTGACCAAATGCAGCTCCAGCACCGCGAGCCGGAGCTGGGCTGCTGCGGCATGGCCGGCGCCTTCGGCTACGAGCGCAGCGGCGAGCACTATGCGGTGAGCGTGGCGTGCGGAGAGCGCGCCTTGTTGCCGGAGGTGCGCAGCGCTCCTCCGGAGGAATTGCTCGTCGCGGACGGCTTCAGCTGCCGCGAACAGATCCGGCAGCAGACGGGCCGCACCGCTCTGCACACCGCGCAGGTGGTACAGATGGCGATCCGGGGCGACGCCGTCGTCCGACACGTGCGCGGAATGCTGGCGGCGGTCGCGGCTCGGGCGCGCAGGCGCCGCCGGGCGGGCGCGCTGCTGGCGCTGGGCATCGGCGGAGCGGCGCTGCTGATCGGGCGGCACCGGCAGAGCCAGCGGCCGCTGGCACGGCTGTTTTCACGAGCGATGGAGGGCTAGCAATGCGCATCGATGGCGGGCAGGTCGTGGTGATCACCGGGGCTTCCGGTGGCGTTGGTCGGGCTACGGCGCGGCTGTTTGCGCGCCGCGGGGCTCGACTCGCGCTGCTGGCCCGCGGGCGCGACGGTCTGGAGGGCGCGCGGCGCGAGGTGGAAGCGCGCGGCGCGACAGCGCTGGTCATCCCCACGGACGTGAGCCAGTTCGAGCAGGTCGAGGCCGCGGCGGAGCAAGTGGAGCGCGAGCTCGGACCGATCGATGTCTGGATCAACAACGCCATGGTCTCGATGTACAGCCCGTTCCTGGAGATGACCCCGGAGGAATTTCGGCACATCGTGGACGTGACCTTCCTTGGCTCCGCCCATGGGCTGCGCTGCGCGCTGGATCGCATGGTGAAGCGCGATCGGGGCGTGATCATCCAGGTGGGCTCGGCGCTGGCCTTCCGTTCCATCCCGCTGCAGAGCGCCTACTGCGCCAGCAAGCACGCCTTGCAGGGGTTGATGGAGTCCGTGCGTTGCGAGCTGATCCATCAGAAGAGCCAGGTGTGGCTGTCCATGGTCAATCTGCCCGCGTTGAACACCACGCAGTTCACCTGGACTCGGAACAAGATGCAGCGCAAGGTGCGCCCGGTCGGCACCATCTATCAACCCGAGGTAGCTGCAGAGGCGATCCTGTTCGCGACCGAGCACCGGCGCCGCGAGCTGATGGTCGGTCACACCACGGTCGAGGCCACGCTCGGAGAGAAGGTGATGCCCGGCTGGCTGGACCGGCACCTCGCGCACACCGCCTGGGATGGTGCTCTGCTGCCGGAGCCGGCAACGGACGGGGCCGACAACTTTTGGCAGCCGTTGCCAGGCGATCATGGAGCACACGGAAAGTTCGACTCCATCGCGCGCGGCTTCAGCTGGCAGCTCTGGGCGACACAGCGCCGCTGGCAACTGCTCGGAGCCTTGTTCGTCGGAGGAAGCCTGGCGGCGTTGATGCAGCGCTGGACGCTGCGCGCGCTGGCCCGGGCCCATTGAGAAAGGACAAGAACATGGCAGTCAGCGTCGGCCAGTATGTGATGCAACGCCTGCGAGAGTGGGGCATCGAGCGCATCTACGGTTACCCGGGAGATGGCATCAACGGTCTGCTCGCCGGGTTGCGCAAGAACGACAATCAACCGCGCTTCATCCAGACCCGGCACGAGGAGTTGGCGGCGTTCATGGCTTGCGCGGAGGCGAAGTTCACGGGCAAGGTCGGGGTTTGTCTGGCCACCAGCGGGCCCGGCGCGATCCACGTGTTGAACGGCCTGTACGACGCCAAGATGGATCACCAGCCCGTGGTCGCCATCGTCGGGCAATCCGCCACGACCGCGATCGGCAGCTCGTACCAGCAAGAGGTGGACCTGCAGTCGCTGTTCAAGGACGTCGCCAGCGAGTACTGCGTGACAGTGTCGAGCCCGGCCGCCGTTCGCCACTGCGTCGACCGCGCGCTGCGCATCGCGATTGACCAGAGCACGGTGACCTGCCTGATCTTCCCCAAGGACATCCAGGAGGAGGACGCGGTGCCTCACCCGCCGCAGCGCCATGATCACGCCTTGACGGGCGTGGGGGCGCCTGTCCCCTACATGGTTCCGCACCGCGACGAGCTGCAGGCCGCCGCGGACGTGCTCAACGCCGGCAAGCGAGTGGCGATGCTGGTGGGCGCCGGCGCGATGGGGGCTCGAACCGAGGTGCTGGAAATCGCGGAGCGGCTCGGCGCGGGCGTGGCCAAGAGCTGGCTGGGCAAGGCGGTGATCTCGGAGGAGGTCCCGTTCTGTACCGGTCACATCGGCCTGCTCGGCAGCAAGCCCAGCTGGGATCTCATGCAGGACTGCGACACGCTGCTGGTGGTCGGCAGCAGCTTCCCCTACGCGGAGTTTTACCCCAAGGCAGGCCACGCCAAGGGGGTGCAGATCGACCGCGACGGGCGCATGCTCAGCTTGCGCTATCCGATGGACGTGAACCTGAAGGGCGATGCCCAGCAAACGCTGGCAGCGCTGCTGCCGCTGATCGAAGCCAAGAAAGAGCGCCGCTGGCAGCAGGAAGTGATCGAGAACGTCCGCAAATGGTGGGACGTTGTGAATGACCGCGCGCAGATCGACGGCAACAACGGCCTGCTCAATCCGGAGCGCGTGTTCTGGGAGCTCAGCCCGCGCCTGCCCGAGCGCTGCATCCTGGCCGCCGACAGCGGCACGGCGGCGAACTGGTTTGCGCGGGACCTCAAGATCCGCGCCGGCATGCTGGCCAGCGGCAGCGGCAACCTGGCCACCATGGGTGCCGCCGTGCCCTACGCGGTGGCGGCAAAATTCTGTCATCCAGGCCGCGTCTGCATCGCGCTCACGGGCGACGGCGCCATGCAGATGAACGGCATCAACGCTTGCATCACCGTCGCCAAGTACTGGCACGAGTGGTCCGATCCACGCTGGATCGCGCTGGTCCTGAACAACGGGGATCTGAACCAGGTCACCTGGGAGCAGCGTATCATGATGGGGGACATTCGCTTCGTGGCCAGCCAGGAGCTGCCGGACTTCCCCTACGCGGGATTTGCCGAATCCATCGGCCTGCGCGGCATCCGCGTGGAGAAGCCGGATCAGCTGGCGGATGCCTGGGAGCGCGCGCTCGCCAGCGATCGGCCCGTGGTGGTCGAGGCCCTGACGGACCCTGACACCGCGACATTGCCGCCCCACATCACGCTGCAGCAAGCCAAGAACTTCACGGAGACGATCTTGCGCGGTGACCCGAGCGAGGGTGGCATCCTCAAGCAGACGTTGAAGAGCCTGACCAAGAGCTGACGCTCGCTCAGCACAGGTAGCGCGCGGCGTCTGCGCTCTTGAACACCATCCCATGTCCCGGCCGTCCGCGGTCGGGACAGAGCTGGCCTGCGCGCGGGCGAAGTGCCCCGTCAAAGAGCAGCGACGTGATGCGGACGTGGTCGTAGAAGTATTCGACGTGCCGCAGCGGAGCGAGCGCGCCGGCGATGTGCGCGTGCAGTTGCGGCGCGCAGTGTGCCGACAAGGGTACCTCGAAGGCCTCACAGAGCGCGGCCACGCCGAGCAAGCCGGTATAGCCGCCACAGCGCGTGAGATCAGCCTGTAGACAATCCACGGCGCCGGCTTGCAGCAGGCGCAGGAAGTAGGGCAGGGTGTCCCCGTATTCGCCCGCCGCGATCTCCATGCCCTCCGGGCAGCGTTCGCGCAGCAGCCGCAGTCCCTGTAAGTCACTGGATGGCCGCGGCTCTTCGAACCAGGAGACGCCCTGTTCGGCGAAGCGCCGCGCCATCTCCAGCGCCTGCTTGCCCGAGTAGGCTCCGTTCGCATCGACGAACAGCGCCAGGCCCGTTCCGATCGCTTCCCGCGCCCGCGCTACCCGCTCGGCATCCGCTGCCGGATCCCGGCCGACTTTCATCTTCACCGAGCGCAGCCCCTCGGTGGCCCAGCCGGCGAGTTGCTCACAGAGGTGCCGCTCGTCGTAGCTGGTGAAGCCGCCGCTGCCGTAGAGCGGCACCCCTTCGCGGCCTCCGCCGAACAAATCGGCCAAGGACCGCTCCAGGAAGCGCGCCTGGAGATCCCAGAGCGCCACGTCGACGGCGGAGACGGCCATCATCCCCGCGCCGGGCACGCCAGCATTGCGCAGCGTGTGCACCATGCTCGCCCAGGCTCCGCGGAGGTCGAACAGCGAGCGGCCGAGCACGGCCGTCCGCAGAGGGCCGTCGATGAACGCGGCTGCGGCACGCGAGGCGTAGCTCCAGCCCACGCCCTGTTTGCCGCCGGCCTCGACGCGGACCAGCACCAGGTCGGTGTGGTCCCATTCCAGCGTTCCATCGGACTCCGGCCGCTCGGTGGGCACGCGGTAGGTGCGAACCTCCAGGCTCTCGATGCTGACTTGTGCCATTGCGTCTCCTTCGCGAGAGGGCGAGCAGGAAACATGCCGACCCCGGCCGCTCGCCGGGCGCGGCGGCGCGCATCCGCACCGGCGCCCGGCTTCGGGGTGCAGTGGCCGCCGCCTGTCCGCCGCGGCTCACGAGGACGTCGCCGGCGCCAGTTCCCACAGCGCGCCCACGGTGCGCCGCGACAGCGTACGGCTCTTCGCGCACAGCGAGACGTGGTACCCGCGCGGCGGGCGGCGCACTTCCACCGGCTCGATGCGGCCGCGCAGGGGGCTGTCTTTGCGCACCAGCTCGGGCACCACCCCGACGCCGCAACCGAGCGCGACCATGGCCAGGATGGCTTCGTTGCCGTCGACCTCCGCGTAGACCTCGGGCTCGGCAGCTTGCTCATCGAGCCAGGCGTCGATGCGTTCGCGATCCAGGCCGCGGCGCGGCAGGATCACGGGCAGGCCGTTCCAGTGGTTGCCGCCCAGCCGGGCGCGGCGCGACAGGGCCTCATCCGCAGCAGGCGCGATGAACGAGAGCTCGGTGAAGGCCAGGCGGACGTAGCGCAGCTCGCTCGGAGCGCGGTCGGGCTCCGGCACCACCGCCAGATCGACCTCGTCGTTCTCCAGGCTCTGCATGCAGCGCGCTGCATCCGAGGTGCTGAGCTGCAGATGAATGCCGGGGTAGCGCGAGCGGCAGCGCGCGAAGAGCTTGGGCAACACGGAGTGGCAGGCCGTGACCGTGCAGGCGATGCGCAGCTCGCCGGTGGGGGCTTGCTTCTCCACCGCCAGCGCCTCGAGCAGGCGTGCGTGCCCGGCCAGCTGGGCTCGCGCATGGTCACGAAAGATCTCTCCGGCTCGCGTTAACGTGACGCTGCGCCGGCTGCGTTGGAACAGCGGTTGACCCAGTTCTTCCTCCAGGCGCTGAATGAAACGGGTCAGCGCAGAGGGGCTCATGCGCGCGGCCTTGGCGCTGCGCGCGAAGTGCAGGCTCTCGGCCAAGTGCAGGAAAATGCTGAGCTCCTGGGGGGTGGAGAAGGCCATGTTGCGATTTGTGCAACACAGACTACCAATAATAGGCTCAAACGCAACGTTGGCTGGCGGGCCCCGGCGATCTATCATCCTGCGCCCAGGCGATGCCGGCAGGCATCAGAACCGCGCGCGACGCGAGAGAGAGCCACCATGTCCCGACAGAACTATTTCAACACCCTCACGATGGCGCAGAAGCTCGAGCAACTCGGCCAGTGCCGCTTCATGGACCGCAGCGAGTTCAACGGGGTCGAGAAGCTCCGCGGCAAGAAGGTGGTCATCGTCGGCTGTGGCGCGCAAGGCCTGAACCAGGGCCTCAACATGCGCGACTCGGGCCTGGACGTGAGCTACGCCCTGCGCCAGGACGCGATCGACCAGAAGCGCGCGAGCTACACCAATGCCACCAGCAACGGCTTCAAGGTCGGCAACTATGAGCAGCTGATCCCGACGGCGGACCTGGTCTGCAACCTCGCGCCCGACAAGCAGCACGCGGACGTGGTGAAGAAGGTGATGCCGCTGATGAAGAAAGGCGCCTGCCTGGCTTACAGCCACGGCTTCAACATCGTCGAGGAGGGCCAGCAGATCCGCAAGGACCTGACCGTGGTCATGGTTGCTCCCAAGTGCCCGGGCACCGAGGTGCGCGAGGAGTACAAGCGCGGCTTCGGCGTGCCCACGCTGATCGCCGTGCACCGCGAGAATGATCCGAACGGTGACGGCCTGGAGATCGCCAAGGCCTACGCGGCGGCGACGGGCGGCGATCGCGCCGGCGTCCTCGAGTCGAGCTTCGTCGCCGAGGTGAAGAGCGATCTGATGGGCGAGCAGACCATCCTGTGCGGCATGCTGCAGACCGGCTCGCTCCTGTGCTTCGACCGCATGGTGGCCCTGGGCATCGAGCGCGGCTACGCCGCCAAGCTCGTGCAGTACGGCTGGGAGACGGTCACCGAGGCGCTCAAGCAGGGCGGCATCACGCTGATGATGGATCGCCTGAGCAATCCGGCGAAGATCAAGGCCTTCGAGCTGGCCGAGGAGCTGCGCGCGATCCTGCGCCCGCTGTTCAGGAAGCATCAGGACGACATCATCACCGGCGCGTTCAGCTCGACCATGATGAAGGACTGGGACGCCGGCGACGTGAATCTCCTGGGCTGGCGCGCCGCCACGAACGACACCGCCTTCGAACAGACCGCTGCAGGCCCGGACAAGATCAGCGAGCAGGAGTACTTCGACCATGGCGTGCTGATGGTCGCCATGATCAAGGCCGGCGTGGAGCTGGCCTTCGAGTGCATGGTCGAGGTGGGCATGAAGCCTGAGTCGGCCTATTACGAGTCCCTGCACGAGACGCCCCTGATCGCGAACCTGATCTCGCGCAAGAAGCTGTACGAGATGAACAAGGTGATCAGCGACACCGCCGAGTATGGCTGCTACCTGTACAGTCATGCCGCGGTGCCGCTGCTGAAGGACTTCATGTCGAAGCAAGGCACGGACGTGATCGGCAAGGCGTTCTCGCCCGGTAACCAGCAGGTGGACAACCGCCGGCTGCTCGCCGTCAACCAGGCCATCGAGAACCATCCGGTCGAGAAGGTCGGCCTCACGCTGCGTGGCCACATGACGGCGATGAAGCAGATCGCGGTGGGCGGCTGAGCGAACCAGGGTGGGCGCTGAGCTACCCACGGCTTGGAATCCCCCGCTGGGGCCGGGACTGACGCTGGTCACCGGCCCCAACGGCTCGGGCAAATCCAGCGCCGCGCGCGCTCTGGCCGAGCGCGTGGCAGGCGCTCGGCTGCTCTCCGCGGAGTCGCAGCAGGCCTTCTACGAAGCGCAGCTGAAGGCGGACGAGAGCAACTTTCGCGGCGGCATCGACACCAGCAGCACCGTGCGCGAGCTGCTGGGGGCGCGGGGCCACCGCCATCCCCTGTCGGCCGCCTTCCGGCTGGACCCGCTCTGGGAGCGCGGCTACCGGCTGCTCTCCACCGGCGAAGCCCGCAAGGTCCTGCTGCTGCAAGCGGTGCTGAGCGAACCCGCGCTGCTGATCCTGGACGATCCCTTCGACGGGCTCGACCGCGCCGCGCAGGCGGAGCTCGCTCAGGCCATCGTGCACGTGGCCGAACACCTGCCGGTGCTGGTGGTGGGCACGTTCGGCGCTCGCGATCTGCCGTTTCCGCTCCAGGCGCTGCGCGAGGTGCTGGTGCTCGCTGGAGGGCAAGTGAGCTTTCGCGGCACCCCGCAGGCCTTCTTGCAGCGCGCGGCGAACGGCTCGAGCCACCGCCCGCCTCCCGTCGAGCTGGGCAGCTGGTACGAGCCTCACGATCCCGGTATTCCGCTGGTGCGATTGCGCGCCGGCTGCGTGCGCTACGGAGAGCAGGTGATCTTCGAGGGGCTGGATTTCAGCGTGGCCGCCGGCCAGCACACGCTGATCGAGGGCCCCAATGGCTCTGGCAAGTCGACCTTGCTGGAGATGATCACGGGTGACCACCCCCAGGCCTACAGCAACGACCTGCACCTGTTCGGGCGCCGGCGTGGCAGCGGTGAAACGGTGTGGGACATCAAGAAAAACGTCGGCATCGTCTCGTCGCGCCTGCATCGCGACTACCGGGTCGGCGGCAGCGTGGAGGAGGTGCTGCTCAGCGGCCTGTTCGATAGCATCGGCGTCTACCAGAAGCCCGAGCCTAGCCATCGCCTGCGCGCTCGAGCCTGGCTGGAGTGGCTCGATCAGGGGCTCACGCTTCATGCCTCCTTCCGCGAGCTCTCCTACGGTCAGCAACGTCTGGTGCTGATCGCGCGAGCGGCGATCAAGGTGCCGCCGCTCGTGGTGATGGACGAGCCGACCTCCGGGCTCGACCCGGACAACCGCAACCGTGTGCTCGAGCTGGTCGAGTCCCTGTGCAAGCAGCACAAGAGCACCGTACTGATGGTCACCCACCGCGCCGACGAGCGCGCGTTCTGGCAAGAGCGAATCGGCGGGGCAATCCTCACGCTCTCGCTGCGCAGCTGACATCAGTGAATGTTTGCGCTGATTGTACAGCGCGCGTGACGCAGGCGCGTCACGCGGGTGCGATCCGCGAGCTGCGCGCAGCTCGCGTCTCTGAATCGGACTAGGAAAACGGAACAGTTCCCGCTAGCGTCCGCGCGCTTCGAGCGGGGCTGGCGTGCAGACGGCGTGAAAGCGTTTCAGCACGGCGCCGGCCGTGTGCGCTCGCGTCGGAGGGTTCAGTGCGCGGTTTCAATAGGTGCGACAAAAAGTGGGTAGGCCAGCGACGTGCTGCACGGGGCAGGGCTGCGCAGGGAATGGGCGCGCTGTTCTGTGCAGGCAGCTATTGCCTGCTGCCGGCCGAAAGCTGGGCGCAGACGTCGGACGCGGCCGGATCGCCGGGCGCACCGGTCGAAAGCACGCCTCCGGCGGAGGAGATCGCCTCGGTCGATGGCGCCGCCGAGCCGCCCGAGATCGTCGTGACCGTCGATCGTCGCGCCAAGAATCTGCAGGATTACTCCGGCACAGCCTCGGCCTTTTCGGAGAGCCAGCTCACCTCGCTGGGCATCGAGAACGTCAAGGCCCTGTCCGTGATGGTGCCGGGCCTGGCGATCGGCACCCAGGAGAGCGGCACGACCATCTACATCCGCGGCATCGGCTCGGACAACAACACCGAGCTCGGCGACCCCGCCGTGGCCTTGCACGTGGATGACGTGTACATGCCGCGCGCGCGCGGCTTTGGCGCCATGTTCTTCGACCTGGAGCGCGTCGAGGTGAACAGCGGCCCGCAGGGCACGCTGCGCGGCCGGAACGCCGTCGGCGGCACCATCAACGTGGTCTCGCGTCAGCCCAACCTGACGGAGTTTCAGGCCAACGCGGAGGCGACGTTCGGTACCTTCGCCACGCGCGCCTATCAGGGCATGGTGAACCTGCCGCTGATCAGCGATCAGCTGGGGCTGCGCGTCGCCGGGCGCTACGAGGTGCACGACCCGTACTGGCAGAACGCCGGCCCCCTGTATGACTTGCAAGCGCCCGAATCGCAAAACGACTACGCCCTGCGCGCGACGCTCGAGTACGTCCCGGTCCGCCCGCTCAAGCTCACGATCGCGTACGACTTCCTGCACGAGGGAGGGACGGGCACCGTCGGCGCCAACTTCCAGGCGGCGTTGACGCGCACGGACGCGGCCGGCAACCTCGTGCCGTTCGATCCCAACGACGTCGATGATCCGCGCCGCGTCTACCTGCGCGGGATGCAGCCCTCGCTCGACAGCGACCATCAAGGCGTGCGCCTGGCCGCAAACCTGGACGCGGGCCCCGTCCAGCTCGAGGCGCTCGCGAGCTATCGCCGCCTCGACTACGAGCAGCTCAGCGCTCCCACGAACACGATCGCGGTCGTGCCCGGGCTGGACGTGTCCGCCATCAATCCGGACATCTACGGCCCCGCCAACCAGTGGCACCTCACCTCCGACTCCTGGATCGGCGAGCTGCGAGCCTTCGCTCCGGACAACTCGCGCTTGCGCTGGACCCTCGGCAGCTTCTTCTTCTACGAGGATCAGGGCACGTTTCTCGGTCAGAACAACGATCCCGTCACGGGCTCGGCGGGCGGCGAGTTCAACATGCCGCACACCATCGGCTGGTCCGTCGCGGGCTACGCCGACGCGACCTTCGACGTCTCCTCCGCCTTTCGCGTGCTCGGCGGCCTGCGCCTGACGCACGACCACAAGGACCGCAAGAACGGCTTCTGGGGTCAGTGGACGGGCCTGCCGGTCTCGACGGCGCCCGGCGTGACTCCGGGCACGACCGGAGGGCGCTTTGGTACCGACGGCTTCAGTTACAAGGGACTCGATCGCCCCACGTACACGCGCGCGGACGACAGCGTCGACGCTCGCGTCAACCTGTTCCTGGACGGCATCCGCAGCTTCGGCGCGCGCGACGAGCTGCCGATCGCGCTCTGCAACGATCCCCCGGCGGCCGCGCCGGGCGAGCCGCAGCAGCCGCGCATCCAGCTGAACGAGGACGGCAACTGGCGCTGCACGGAGGGCACGCGCCCCGAGCTCTCGGCGGGCACCAACATCTTCAACTGGGTGCCGCAGAACAACTCGGTCGACAACAACTTCTTGGACTGGCGTGCCGGCGTCGAATACGACCTGCAGAAGGACAACCTGCTGTACCTGACCGTCAGCACGGGCCACAAGGCGGCGGGCTTCAACGACACGCAGTCCTTCGCCGAGGTGCCCGTGTACAACTCGGAGTACGGCCCCGAGAGCGTGTATGCGGTCGATCTCGGCTCCAAGAACCTGCTGTTCAGTCGCAAGCTCCGGCTGAATGCCTCGGCCTTCTACTTCGCGTACACGGGCATGCAGTTCCAGACCATCGTCAGCGTGGTGAAAGACGATGACCCCACGGACAACAACGTGCCGCCGACCAGCGCCGTGCGCCAGAACGCCGAGAAGCGCACCGACGTCTTCGGTCTGGATGCGGACGCCACCTACGAGCTGCCCGCAGGCTTCCAGGCGGCCCTGCACGTGCTGTTGATGGATGCCCGCTTCGCTGACGGAACCTACGTGAACGACAGCCGCCTCAATTTTGGCGCTGCCAACGCCTCCGTCGATCTGGGCGGCAACTGGCTACCGCGCACCTCGCCCTTCACGTTGAACTACCAGCTCTCCCAGCGAATCTTTTCGACGGCCGGCACCTTCGACTGGATGGTCCAGGGCCAGACGCGCGGCACCCAGTACATGACCGTGTACAACGGCGACGGCACGCGGCTCGTGAAACCGGGGCCAGGCTTCGACTTCGACAACCCCAACTACGCCGCGGCGCAGGCCAGCGTGCAGCGCTTCACGGACATCGTACCCACCTATACCGTGATCAACATCGGCGCCGGCTGGAAGCACCCCGATGGGCGGCTCAGCGTCTCGGGCTTCGTGAACAACGTCTTCGACATCGCGTACGCGACGCCGATCGTCTCCACCAACGCCACGAACATCCGCTACTTCAATCCGCCGCGCGTCGCTGGCGTGCGCGTGCGCGTCGACTGGTGACGCCCTCCGGCGCTGCAGCCCGCTGCCGGATCGGCGCAGCAGCGGTTGGGCTCGGCGCCGCAGCGGCACCCGGCGACTCCAGGATATGCCCGCTGCGCGCCGCTGGAGCCGCGCGTGCCCTCAAATGCAATCGGGGGCAACTCTCGTTGCCCCCGATGCGCGGATTGCGCCTGGCGCTGCAGTGCCGATCGAGACCGTTCGCTGAACGGTCGCGGGCCTCACCAGCGGTTGCCGCCGCCCTTGCGACCGCCCTTGCCGCCGCCACGGCCGCCGCCACCACCGTAGCCGCCGCCACCGCCGCCGAAATCACCACCACCGTAGCCGCCGCCGCCGCCACCGCCGCCGCCGAAGCGCGGCTTCGACTCGCGGTCGCGCGCGATGTTGACGTTCAGGCTGCGGCCGTCGACCTGCTGGCCATTGACCGCGTCGATCGCCTTCTGGGCGTCCTCGGCGCGCTCGTACTCCACGAAGCCAAACCCGCGGGGCTGGCCCGTCATACGGTCGGTGACGATCGAGGCCGACACCAGCGTGCCGAACGGAGCAAACGTACGGCGCAACTCCTCGTCGCCCGTGGAGTAGCTCAGGTTACCGACGTACAACTTGTTATTCATTGGAACTTATTACCTTTGGCGCCTCGTGAAACCTGTCGGGCCACGCTCAGCGCTAGAAGGCATGCTCCGATGCTCCGCACCCGCGGAGACTGACTGCGGAGCGGAGGGAGCCATCGGCTATCCCCACCCGCAGAAGCCGGGTAATCTGCCACTAGGCGCGCCCATTGGCTAGCAATTTCGTACCCTTGACCCCCGGGTCGGGCAGTTCCGCGGGCCGGGCGTACCAGGACATGCCGAAGCTGTCCGCGCGGCGCCTGGACAGTCTCGAGCCGCCGTTTTCAGCCCGTTCTGCCGCCCCCGGGCGACCCCGTGCTGGTGATTTCGCGCCATTGGGAATCGGCGGAATGTGGCCCGAAATATGCTTGCGCTCAGGGCAGAGGAGGAATTGATGTTGTCCTTACTGGCCGCCCTCTGGATCTTCGCCGTGTTCGCGCTGGCTGCGCGCTTCGAGGCGCAGCGTCCGCGGCGCGAGTCTCGCGACTGGCACGCCCGTCGCGCGTATGCGCTCTGATCAGCCGCCGTTCCGGGCCACGGCCGCGTCTTCCGCGCGCCGCGATCGGAACGGCAGGCTGTGCACGACGCCGTAGATCAGCGTTTGGAACGCATAGCCCGACGCGGCGAGCTGGTCGCTGAGCGCCCGCACGGTGGGCCTGTCCTGCGCTCGAAGCCCGCGCCCCAGCGCATACGTCAGCATCTTCTCCGTCAGGCAGCGTGCAAAGTCGGGCAGGCGCCGCTTCAAGATGACCCGCAGCTCCGCTGGGCCCTGGAACGCCTCGCCGCTCGGCAACACGCCGCTCGCGTCGACCGGTTGTCCTCCGTCGTGCGTGCGCCAGCGCCCGATCGCGTCGAAGCTCTCCAGCCCGAAGCCGAGCGGATCCATGCGCGCGTGGCACGACGCGCAGACCGCGTTGCTGCGGTGCGCTTCCATCTGCTGCCGCAGGCTGGCGCTGCTCGAGGCCGCTCGCTCGTCGAGCGCCGGAACGTCCGCCGGTGGGGGCGGGGGCGGGGCACCGAGGATGTTCTGCAGCACGTATTTGCCGCGCAGCACCACCGAGGTGCGCGTGGGATAGCTGGAGACGGCGAGCACGCTGCCCTGGCTCAAGACGCCCCCGCGCTCGCGAGTGGAGAGCGCCACGCGGCGAAACTCGGGGCCGCGCACGCCCGGGATGCCGTAGTAGCTGGCGAGCTTGTCGTTGAGGAACGTGTAGCGCGCATCGATGAAGTCGCTGATCGGGCGATTGTTCTGCAGGATCCACGCAAAGAACAGCTGCGTCTCGCGCCCGAGCGCGTCGCGCAGCTCGGGATTCCACTCGGGGAACTTGTCGGGGTCCGGCTTGATGCTGGCGAGATTGCGCGTCTCCAGCCACTGGCCCGCGAAATTCTCCGCCAGCGCGAGCGCCTTGGGGTCGCGCAGCATGCGCCGAACCTGCCTGTCCAGCCCCGCGTTGGTGGCGAGCTGACCGCGCAGCGCCGCGTTCAGCAGCTCGTCATCCGGCATCGAGCTCCACAGGAAGTAGCTCAGCCGCGAGGCGAGCTCGACGTCGCTCAGCCGGTGCACGCGCCCGGCCGCGGCCGGGAAATCATCGCGCTCGACGTGGAACAGGAAGTGGGGAGAGACGAGCACCGCTTGCAGCGCCAGCGCCAGCCCTTGCTCCACGGACTGCCCGTCGGCGCGAGCCTGATCCACGAACCTCGTGAGCTGTGTCACTTCCGCCTCGCTCACCGAACGGCGGTAGGCACGCTGGGCCAGGGCGGACAGGATACTCCGGACGCAGGCGTCGCCCGTGCTGGGATCACAGCGCAGCAGCCGCTTGCGGCCCGGCTGCTCGGGAAGGCGCGCGATCGGACCCACGAAGGTCAAGCTGCTGATGAACTTGTTGACCTTGGGTTGATAGAGCTGCTCCTTCGGCAGCGTCGCGAGGAACTCGTCAGCGATCCAGCCCGCCCGCAGCGTGTGGTCGCCTTGCGGCAGCGCGAGCCTCGCGCGCTCCTCTGAATAGGGGTCAAAGTAGACGAGCCCCGAGGGCTTCATCTCGACCTTCGTCGTTTGGATCAGCTTGCCGTCCAGCCAGATGCCCAGGGTGACGGGCTTCGCATCGGGCGCGCGCTGCCCGGTGCAGCCGATCACCAGATCGTATTCGGCGTCGTAGTCGAAGCGATGCGTCGCCTCCACCGTGCTCGGACTGATGCGCTGCAGGTTCTGGAGCTTGATGCTGTACTCGACCTTGATCGGATTCGGCAGCGGGCCCGAGTCGAGCGCGCGCGCCGCGATGCTCTCGGCGGCGGAAAGATACTTCTCCATCAACAGCGGCGACACGCTGAGAACGTCGCCGATGTTGTCGAAGCCGTCCCCGGAGTCGTCGGCGGGGAAATCCTTGTCGGCACGAAACTCGAGGCCCAGCAGGTCACGGATCGTGTTGCTGTACTCGCTGCGGTTCAGGCGCCGCAGCGTGACGCGCCCGGGGTCGGGCTGTGCGCTGGCGTCGGCGCGAGCGAACTCTCGCTCGAGGAAGCGGATCAGCGCGTCGATCTGCTGGCGCGGGGCCTCGACTCCGGCCGGCGGCATCTCGCCGGCGCGCAGCTTGGCCAAAATGAGCTCCCAGCGCGCGCGCTCGCTGCGGAGGGACTCCAGCGTCTGATAGCGGCTGACGTCGAAGCCACCGTCGGCGTCTCGCGAATTGTGGCACGCGCTGCAGGTGTGCTCGAACAAGCTCTGCGTGACCTTCCGGAACGCGGCTGCGTCCGGCCCAGCCTCGGCAGCGCGCAGCCCCGGCGCCCAGCTGAGCGCCAGCGCGGCGCCGAGCAGCCAGCGTGCGCGACGGAGCGCGCTCACGGCGCCTTGGGGGCCAGCACCGGTCCCGCGGGCTGCTGCGCGGCCGCGACCGCTGCGGGCGGCATGGGTTTGCGTTTGATCACCGGCCGCGGAACGGGCGGCTCGGAAACGAGCGTCGTGTACTGCGCGAGCAGCGCCGGAGCGCGCGCCGGGTCGGCGATCAGGTAGCGATGCGCGCCGCTGGCGCCCGGGGTGAAGCGCGCGCGCCCATCGTTCAGCACGCTCAGCGTGCCGGGCTCGGAGAGCCGGTACTCCTGTGCGCCCGGCTCCGCTGCGGCCACTCCGTAGCTGACCGCGTGCAGCAGGGCAGCGAGCGCCGTCGTGGGCGCGTCGTACGGCATCTGCGCCAGCGCCGCATAGGCGGACGCGACCGGGTGCTCGGGCGCTGCCGCCAACAGGCTCTGCACGACCTTGCCGGGAAAGCGCAGCGCTGCGCCGAGCTCCGCACTGACCGTGACGATGGGGGTGGGCCAGGCCGAGAACACGTGCCGGGCAGCGCGCAGGTCGCTCGCGATCGTGGCCTCGGGAGCGGCCACGACCAGCACCTTGACCTTGGCTCTCAGCTGCGCGATGGCGCCGTACACGTCCAGCAGGCGGCTCAGGTTCGTCGCTGCCCCGGCGAGCACGATGGCCGCGTTGCCGTCTTGCTCGGCGAGCAGCAAATTACGAAGCAACGTGGCGCTGTCGGCGGTATCCACCACCCGGCGTACGCGCGTCGGGTACAGCGGCGCCCCGTCGAGGTTCTTGCGCGCGAGCAGGGCCGCGAATTGCGGATCCGGCGAGGCGGGTTCGCCCTGCGGCATGCCAGCCGCCGGCATACCCGCCTCCGGCATGCCAATGGTCGCGTAACCCCAGTTCGCAGGCAGCGTGGCGTAGTACTCCGCGATCACATCCGCCAGCTGCGCCGAGGCCAGGCTCGGCCGCGTCACGCTGAGCGCGATGCGCCGAGCCCGGCTCTGCCCGCTCAGCCCGTTGAGCAGTGCCAAGCAGAGCAGCGCGTCGGGCCGCGCCAGCTCGAGATCGAGCGCCACGCCGAGCGGCGGCCGCGGCGCGGCCTCCGCCGCGGGAGCGGCGAGCGCGGGGGCTGGATCCTGGGCGTCGGCCATTCAGGTCAAGCTCGCCGGCGTGAGCCGCCCGGAGGCGTCGCCGAAGTGTTCGACGCGCACGCCCATGCGATCCATCAGGGTGAGATGCAGGTTCGCCATCGGCGTCTCCTTGCGGAAGGTGATGCGGCGCCCGGGTTTGAAGTAGCCCCCGCCGCGGCCGATCAGCAGCGTCGGCAGATCGTCGTGCAAGTGGTGGTTGCCGTCGGACAGGCCGGAGCCATAAACGATCATCGAGCTGTCGAGCAGGTTCGAGTCGCCGTCGGCCGTGGCTCTCAGCTTCGCCAGCCAGCCCGCGAGCTGCTGGGTATGGTACTCGTTGATCTGCCGCACCTTCTCGATCAGCGCCGGATCGTTGCGGTGGTGGGTCAGGGGATGATGACCGTCCGAGATGCCGATCTCGCGGTAGGCTCGGTTCGAGCCCTCGCGCGTGATCAGGAAGGTCGCCACGCGCGTCAGATCGGCGCGGAAGGCCAGGGTCAGCAGGTCGCTCATCAACCGGAAATGGTCGGCGAAGTCGGGCGGCACGCCGTACGGCTTCGGCATTCCGGGATCGATGGCGGCGTTGTCGCGCTCCGCCTGCTCGAGCTGGCGCTCCACCGTGCGGATCGAGGACAGATACTCGTCCAGCTTGCGCACGTCGCTCGGGCCCAGGGTCGCCTGCAGCTGCTGGGTATCCGCCCGCACGAAGTCGAGGATGCTGCTCCGATAGCGCGCGCGCCGGGCCCGCTCCTCGGGGCTGCGCGCCACGCCATCCGCCCCGAACAGGCGCTCGAACAGCGCTCGCGGATCGAGGATCGGCGGCAGCGGCTGGGTCTCGCTGCGCCAGGCCAGGTTGTTGGTGTAAGCGCACGAGTAGCCCGAGTCGCAATCGCCCGCCTGCCGCACGTCATCCATGCCCAGCTCGAGCGACGCAAAGCGCGTCAGGTGCCCGATCTGGTTGGCCACGATCTGGTCGCAGGAGACGCTGCCCCGGATCTCGACCATGCTCTTCTTGACCTGGATGCCCGTCAGGTACGAGCCGGCGCTGCGCCCGTGATCGCCCGCGCCGTCGAGCAGCGCACGCCCGCTGTTGTGCGTCAGGTTGCCGAGCTGCAGCAGGTCGCGCTTGAAGTCGGCGAGCGGCTGCAGGATGCGCGGCAGAGCGTCGAGCGGGCCGTCCTGCTCGACGTTCCAGCAGGCGGTGTCGATGCCGTTCGGCACGTACAGAAAAGCCAGCCGCACGGGCGGCTTCGCCGGCGCGGCGAGCGCCGGCGACATCGCGTCGAGCCAGGGCAGCGCCAGCGCCGCACCCGCTCCGCGCAAAAAAGTCCGGCGCGGCAAAAACTTCCGGCTGAAAGGCATGGGAATCGACCTGCCAAAATGCGAGATCGCGCCCTTTTACTACGGATTCCGCCCGTTTGCCATCATTCCCGTGGCCGCAGCCTCCGGCGAGCTCCCGGCGCGCTCGCGCGGCGACGCTCGGTGGGCATCTGCTAGTGGGCTCGCCGCCGCACGGCTCCGAGCCCCCTCAGGATATGCCCACCGTGTGCAGCGCCTCGGCGCGTCGACCAGGGTTTGACCGCTCTGCTGGCACGTGCGTTGCGTGCCCCGGAGCTGGAGGCTAGCCATGACCGAAGCACTCGTGCAGACCAGATTGCAGCATGTGGCGGATCGCGTCCGGGACCATTCCCCGCACTACATCAATCGGCGGATCGCCAAGACCATCGACATGACGGTGCAGCACTGCATTCGTCAGGGGCGGGAGGCGATCGTGCAGCGGCTCTCGGAGCTCGATCGCGAATGGGACATCGATCGAGTGCTGATGGCGAACGTGTCGATCGCGGGCGGCGTCACCTACGCGCTGGGCCTGCAACGCTTCGTCCAGCGGCCGCTGTTCGGCCTGGGGCGGCGCCGTACCCGCTTGCTCTACGTGCTGGGAGCGCAGCTCGGCTTCTTGCTCCTGCACGCCACTGTCGGCTGGTGCCCGCCGCTCGTCTTCTGGCGCCGCATGGGCGTGCGCACGAAATCGGAGATCGAGCTGGAGCGCCGGCTCTTGCTGGAGGCGCTCGAACCGCCGCTGCCCACGGAGAAGACCTGGCACACGGAGAGCGCGGGCCCGCCGAGCGGGCAAGTGGTGTCCTGAGCGGTGGCGCTCAGAGGCTGGTGCGGATCCGCCGGCCGCCGGCCGCGGCCGAGCTGCGCGCAGCAGCGGGGGCCTTGGGCCGCGGGCGTTGCGCTTCCGTCTTGGCCTTCGCGGCCTCGGCGCGCTGCCGCTCTTCCTCGGCGGCGCGTTCCCGGGCGGCGGCTTGCGCCTGCGCCTGCTCCAGCTCCAGGCGGCGAGCCTCCTGCTTGGCCTCGAGCTCGCGCGTGCGCGCCTGCTCCTCGGCGAGCTTTTGAGCAGCCTCCTCGCGGGCCTCCTGCAGCTGGCGCCCGACGCTGGCGGAGGTGGCCGCCGCCTGCGCAGCGCTGCTCGCGGCGTCGCTCTGCAGCTTGACGACGAGCACGACCACGGCCAGCGCCACGGCGGTGCCGCCCGCGATGAACACATTCCGCCCGGTGCGCGCCCGCGGCTCCGAGGGAGGCAGCGCAGCCTGAGTGTTGGCCCAGGCCTGGCCGGTGCGATTCCCGAGTGCAACGGGCTGCGCCGGCGGGGCAAAGGCGGCGGTGGCGTTGACCGCAGCAGGGCTGGCTTCCGCGCGAGCGGGGATCACGTCGCGCGAGGCGAGGCCGGCACCGCCCGCCAGCGCCGTGTCCGCGCCGGGGCTTGCCGGAGGCGGCGGAGCGAGCGCGATGGTGGCTCCGGTGGCGAGGGCGCTGCGCGCGCCTTCGGACCAGCTCGCCAGGGCCTCGCGAAACTCGCGCGCGCTAGCAAAGCGCTGGTCGGGGTTCTTCTGCCGGGCTTTATCGATGATCTCGGCCAGGCCCGGATCCAGATCGGGAACCACCGAACGGACCGGCGGCGAGTCCTCGGTCACGATCTTGATCAACAGCTCGTTGAAGGTGTCGCCATCGAAGGGGACGCGCCCCGTCGCGGCCTCGTACAGGATCACGCCCGCCGCGTACACGTCCAGCCGAGCGTCGAGGTTCTTGGCGCCGCGAGCCTGCTCCGGCGCCATGTAGTACGGAGTCCCCATGACGGAGCCCGTGCGCGTCATGCTGAAGTCCTTGCCCAGCGCGTTGAACTTGGAGATCCCGAAGTCGAGGATCTTGACGAAGTCGGTCCTGCCCTTGGCCTGCGCGATCAGGAAGATGTTATCCGGCTTGAGATCGCGATGGATGATGCCGGCCTCGTGCGCGGCGCTCAGGCCTTCCAGCAGCTGCAGCCCGACGTGGGAGATCTCGGTGGCAGAGAGCCGCCCGCGCGCCGCGATCCGGGCGCTCAGTGATTCGCCCTTCAAGAACTCCATGACCATGTAGCGGTCACCGCTGTCGAGGCGGCCGAGATCCAGCACCTCCACGATGTGGTCGGAGCCGATGCGCCCCGCCGCCTGCGCCTCGTTCTCGAAGCGCTTGACCGCCTCCTCCAGCGCGGCCACGCCGGAATGCAGCACCTTGATCGCGACGCGGCGATGGATCAGCGTGTTCTCGCCCTCGTACACGGCGCCCATCCCGCCTTCGCCGAGCAGGCGCTTGATCTCATACTTGCCGTCGATCCGATCACCGATCTTCAAGCTCATGGCTGACTCCTCATCCCACCGGAACGGCTGAGCGCAGATCGGGGGGCCCGGACTCAAATTTTGCACGCCTTGCCTGGCGAAGCCATGCAGCGAGCGCATTGCGGTCTCCGGGATGCGCGGAGCCTACATGTGCACCGCGGAGCGCGACGTGCGCTGGGGTTTCAGGGCAGCGTTCACTGGCCGTTCGCAAGTGCGTTGGATTGGTGCCGGCAGCGACCGACCAGGTGTGCGCGGGTTCCCCCTACACGCGACGGACGTCATGAAAGCATTCGCTTCCTCTCACAGTTCTCTGCGCCTGGTGACATCGCTGGGCGCTCTGCTGCTGGCGCTCGGGGCAGGGTCGGCGACGGCCCAGGCCGCCCCCAAGAGCTCCGCCCCGACCGTTCAGATCACCGAAAAGGCGCGTGAGCTGTTCCGGACCGGTGTGACACTGCTCCAGGATCCCGACGGCGCGCGCTACGAAGAGGCGTACGAGCAGTTCAAGGCGGCCTACGCCGAATCACCTTCGTGGAAGATCCTCGGCAACCTCGGCGTCACGGCGATGAAGCTGGAGCGCGACGGGGAAGCGATCCAGGCGTTTCAGGGCTACCTGGAGCGGGGAGGCCGCGAGCTGAGCAAGGACGAGCGCGCGCAATTCCAGAGCGACCTCGACACGCTGTCCGCGACCGCGGCCACCGTCACCATCTCGGGGCTGCCCGCCGGCACCCGCGTGACCGATGTGAGGAGCCCGAACAAGGGTGACGACGTCAAGAACTACTATGACGTGCCCGAGGGCGGGCCTCTGGTCTTGCGCGTCCGTCCCGGCGTTCATCGCTTCAGCGCGCAGTGGGCCGATCAACAAGCCCAGACCCACGAGCTCGAGGCCACCGTCAAAGGGGCCCACGAGGTGAAGTTCGAGGCCGTGCAGCCCGAGCCGGTGCAGCCCGAGCCGGTGCTCGCGGCGCCCGAGCCCGCTCCCGCGCCGGCGCCGGCCCCGGCCCGCGATCGAGGATTCTTCCAGTCGCCGCTGCCGGCGTACATCTCGCTCGGTGTCGGTGCCGCTGGCGTCGGCCTGGGCGTGGTGTTCCTGTCGCAGCGCTCGGCGGCGGTCTCGGACGGAGACAGCAAGTACAAGGCGTGCCTCGAGTCGCAAGCGTGCGGCGCCTCCGATCAGCGCGCGATGGAGCGCCTGGACCAGAAGGCCTCCTCGCGGGGCACTCTGTCCGTCGTTTCGTTCGGTGTCGGCGCGGTCGGGGTGGGAGCGGGTGTCACGCTCCTGCTGATGAACGGCAAGAAGGAAGCGGCGGTCACTGCGGCCGGCGTGACCGTCCAACCGTACGCGTCCGGCAACGAGCTGGGGCTCTGGGGGCAGTTTTGAAACACTACCTTCGCAATGCGATCCGTCTCGGTACGAGCCTGACGGCTCTGTTCCTGCTCGTGCGCTGTGGCGTCCCCGAGCGCGACTACTCGAAGCTCGGCATCGGTCAGAACGCGGGCAGTGCTGGCGAGAGCGGCGCTGGCAGCGACGTCGTCTTGCATTCGTCAGCGGGCCAGGGCGGTGGTGGCAGCACCGGGAACTCCGAGCTCGAAGATGCAGGTAGCGAGGGCGGCTCGGCGGGAGCGCCACCGGCACCCATCCCCTGCGACCCGGTCAGCACCGATGCCGGCAGCGAAGACGCGGGAACCAGCGATGCCGGCACCGACGCTGGCCTCGAGGATGCGGGCGTAGAGGACGCGGGCGCGGAGGAGTCGCTGTGCGCATGCGTCGACGGCTTCATCCAGGCGGTCGACACCGACGGCGATGGCGACGGGACGCGCGCTTGCACCGTCGCTCCCGGGCTGGACTGCGACGACAGCGATCCCGCCGTCACGCACAACGCCTGTGGCGGATGCGGCGTCCTGCCCAACGCCATCGGCGAGGACTGCGGCGACTGCGGCGTGTACGCCTGTGATGGCCCGGAGGGCGTCAAGTGCGTCTCGAAGCCCGGCCCCGTCGAGGACCCCGACTGCCGGTGTGTCGCCGGTCTGATCGTCGCGAAGGACACGGACAACGACGGTGCCGGGACGAAGCTCTGCGAGCAGAATCCCGGCCCTGACTGCGACGACGGCAACGGCTCTTTCATTACCAACGCGTGCGGCGGCTGCGGCGAGTTGGCAAACACGGTCGGCGCCGATTGCCACGAGTGCGGTGTCTGGACCTGCAACGGGGGCGCGCTGGGCTGCGTGCCAAAGACAGGTGCGGGCGGACAGCAGTGCCTGCCCGACAACAAGACTCGCCTGACTTGCATCAGCGACGGCTACTGGGACACCGGTACACTCTGCGCGAACGTCTGCTACCAGGGCGCCTGCGAGGCCTGCATGCCAGGCACGTTCCGGTGCACCTTCTACACGACCGGCGACGCCATCCAGAAATGCTTCGACAGCGCCTCGTATGGCATCAACTGGTGGTCGTGGGGCAGCTGCCTCACCCCCGGGCAACTCCGCTGCGAGCCGACCAACGGCACCTGCCACGGCTCGCTCCTGTTGCCACGCGACGGGACGTTCGATCTCGTGCCCTCGCAGCGCAACGGCCTACCCTGGCACGACCTGTTGAACACCGCGCTCGACTCCGAGTACGGTTGAGCGCATGCTCCTGCACGGCAGCCGCGCGGTGCGCTACCACTTCCCGCAGTACCGCGAGCCCAAGGACTGGGATCTCGTGGGCACGCGCGCCGATGTGGAGCGACTGGACCAGCTGCTGCCACGGCTGGGCCATCAGACGGAGCACAAGGTCCACTTCGAATACAACTCGGCGATGGTCGAGGTCGACATCGCCGAGGAGGGCGACTATTGGGCGCGAGCGTCACGGGTTTTTTCGGACGCGCCCGTCTGGCACGAGCCAGTGCTCGGTCCGCTGCGCATAGCGCCGCCCGCGTTTGTCCTGTTCACGAAGCAGTGCTCGCTCATCTACCCGGTCCGGCACTGGCACAAGAACCTCGAGGACCTGTACCAACTTCAGGAGTGGGTCAGCGAAGTGCCGCCGGCGATCCGCGAGCTGCTCCGCCCGACGCAGGAGCACTCGCGCGGGCTGCACGCCAAGACGCACGCCTGGGAGACCCGCTCCCAGCCCGACGCCTGCCACCCCAAGATGCCCACCCAGCCCGAACCCCAGCTGCATCGCCGCCTGCATGAGCGCATGAAGCTCGGAGCCCAGCCGCTCGTCGACAGCGACGGCGCCTGGCAAGCCTTTCCGCAGCTTCAGGGCGAGGAGAAGCTGCAGGCCATGCTGCGCCTGTTCGCCGAGGAGGCGCTGGTGCTCGCCGCCACACTGCACCTGCAGTCCCCGCGGCAAGAGACGCACCCGCCGGCGCAGCTGAAGCGCGCCGCGCTGCGCCGCCTGATCCAGAGCGCGCTGCCGGAAGCCTGGCGCTACTTCGGCGTCAACAACTACCGCGCGATCGCGGAGCTGATGCCCGAGGCCTGGCCGGAGCGCATCGCCGAGCTCGAGCACCTGCGCCCGGATGCATCGCAGGCCTGTCACGACCAGCGCGCGCCGCTCGTCCAAGATCCGTTCCACGAAGACTGACGTCGACAGTTGCTTCGATGCAACATTCAGCGCGGCGCCGGCAACTTTGCCTCACTGAACGGAAGCCGGGAGTGGGGGCTCGGACCCGCCCGGCCCCCGGCGTCCTCAGGATATCCCCACTGCGCGCGTCGCGACCCCGTAACCGCCGCGGCGCGGGGTGCCCCGACTTGCGGCACCCGCGCGGAGCGCGTTTTGTTCGCTGCGGCCGGACCGCATGCTGAGTAGCATGCCGGCCATGACTTCGATGGTGGTGGGCAGAGGTGAATCGGGGACCTCATGGGCGCTCGCGG
>DASTRX010000123.1:0-58906 GCA_035760985.1 Polyangiaceae bacterium | reverse complement strand
ATCCGCCGCGATGAAGCGCGGCGCCGGCTCGAGCTCGACCAGCTCTGCTCCGGCCACCTGCAGCGAAAAGCCGCGCGGCTGGCCCGCGTAACTGGCGAGCTCCGCCTCGAGCTTGCGGCGCGTCAGCGGGGAGCCGTCCAGGCCATCGATCAACAGCAGCGGGACGCCCGGGTCGTTCGCGGGCAGAGGCCGGCCATCGAAGCTGAAGCCGGCGCGCCCGCTCGGCGGACCCGCGACGTGATTCGGGCGCTGATTGGTGACGCGCCGCCCGAAGGTCAAAAAGAAGCCGTGATTGTCGAAGTGCGCGCGCCCGATGCGCTCGCTGGGCCGCCGCGGCGAGCGCAGATCGACGCTGTAGGGAGCGAGATCATCGCTGCGGCCGAGCCGCGCCAGCTGCGCGCCGTCGCGCAGCGAGACGGTCTGCAGCGGAATGGAGGCAGGCAGCAGCTGGTGAAAATCTGCGCGCAGATTGCCCGCCAGCGGCGCGGCGACGGCGATGCGGAAGCGCCCCAGCTCCGGATCCACCGCGATCTCACCGTTGCCGATCGTGAGCGGCCCGCCCGCGGGGCTGCGCGGGTTCGCAAAATCCCCGAGGTCGGCGGCGAGCACACGGTAGCCGGGGGCCGGCGCGGCCGCGCCGAGCAGCGGCACGCCGCGATCGCTCAACTGAAAGCCCGCGTCTGTCCCGACGAGCTCGGCCGCGCGCTGGGCATCGGCCAGCTCGCCGCGGCGGATGGCTCTGCCCCGCCGCTCGTCGTAGAGCGGCACGACCGCCGCGTTCGCCGCGAAGTAGAAGTTGCCGCTCCCGGGCGGCTGCTCGGCGACGGGCAGCGCGCGCCGGCGCAGCACCGGCCGCAGCTCTTGCAGGTACGGGAGCCGCGCCACCACCTGGGAGAAGTCCACGCCGCGCGTGGGCCAGCCCGTCGCGACTTCCACATCGCGAGCGAGCGGGTCGAAGAGCCCCTTGCGCCGGTAGAATGCAAATTGCCCCTCCAGCGTTGCGCGCTGCAGGCTGGCGGGCAGCGACCGCTCGAGCTCGGCGCCGATCAGCGAGCCCACCAGCGGCAACAGCTCCGGGCGTGCGCTGGCGGCGAACAGGTCCTCGTGCAGCTGGGCGATGCTGCTCTCGAGCTCTTCGAGCGGCGCGGCCACGATCGACAGGAAGCGAGCCAGCTCGCCCAGCTCGTCCTTCTGGCGATAGATGCCGGGCAGCGTGCGATACAGGAGCTCGGCGAAGTCCGTCACGGCCCGCCCCCGAACACCTCGATCGCGATCTGGCCGCGGATCGGCAGCTGATTCTCCAGCAGCGCGAGATCAGCGGCTTCACAGCCCGAGCCCGCGGGTACGGACGGGACGCCGCCCGCCGACAGGCTGCGCACGCGCGTGAAGGACAGCCCCGGCAGCGGAAACAGCGTGGCGTAGAGATCGCCCACGCGCACCGCGCCGCCAAACTCCACCCGCGAAAAGGACAGCAGCTCTTCCAGCGCGGCGCGCGCCAGGCTGCTCACCACCGCACCGCTCGCCTCTGCCTGCAGGTGGAGCTCGACCGCGATCTCGATCGGCACGTACTCCGGGTCGAGCACGTCGACGCCCGCCATCCGATTGACGGGCATGCGCGACTCCAGAAACTCCTTCAGCGCCTGCTTCAGCTCGGCAGAGGGCAGGGGAGGAGGCACCACCTCGGGCGCCTCGGGCGCGATGAACACCTGCACCACCTTGTAGCCGCCGCGCAGCCCCACCCGCGCGCGCGCCTTGCCCACTCCGGCGAAGCCGCGCGCGAGCAGCTCGTAATCGCCGAGCGTGACCGCGCGCTCCTGCGCGATCACCTGACCGGGCCCGGAGATCTTCGCCTCCTCCTGGCTCTCGCGGTCGGCGCCGCCTTCGGCGGGGTAGGGGTTGGTGAGCGCGCTCACGGCGGGGAGCGCGCTGATCGGCACGGTGATCGTGTCGGGCCCCGTGTTGCCGAAGCGCCCGAGGCCGACGCGATACACGGCCTGGACCTGTGCCCCCGCGGGTACCACGGCGCCGCGCTCGCCGGTGCCGAAGCTGACGCTCAGCGTGTCGTTCTCGTCGATCTGCACCACGTAGTGAGGATCGAAGGGGCTGCTGTAGAGCAGGTTGTCGACCTGCTCCCAGAGCGCTCCATCGACGCGCAGCTCCAGCTCGGGGCGGGAGCGCCGGCGCCCGCCCGGGCGCGCGAGCAGGTGCGTCACCGGACGCCGCGTGAGCGTCATGCGCTGGCGCGGCGTGCCGTCGCCCACGTAGATCGGCTCGTCTTGCAGCGTCTGCCCCTGGGTGGCGAGCAGGTTGTTGCCGCGCAGCACGCTGCCGGCGCCGAACGGCTCCGGCAGCGGCGGCAGCCATTGCACGGCGTCCACGCCCGGCGCGGTCGCGCGCACGGCGCTGATGCGCAGCGGCGGCGAGCGGCGCACGCGCCCTGGAGCCAGCGCCTCCTCGAGGTAGACGACCTGCCCCGCCGCGAGCGCGTGGCTGGCCTGCGGGAGCTGGATCTCCGAGCTGCCGGCGGCGAGCAGAGAGCCCCCGAGCGCGATCGAGCTGTTCAGGCGGCTCAGCTGAAACGGGCGCGTGATCTCGAACACGCGATCGGGCTCCCCCGGCACACCCGCCGTCTTGGCGCGATAGGGGAGGGCGGCCGCGTCCACGCTGACGTCGGCGCTGACGTCGAAGTGCAACAGCACGCTCGCGGCCAGGCCTGGATCGATCTGGTAGTCGATCAAGCGCAGCAGCTCTTGCACCGACCGGCGCTGGGTCGCGGTCGCGAGAAAGGCCTCGTTCGCGACGCGGTCCTGGTAGTAGCTGAGGATGTCGGCGACGTAGGCGAAGAGCTCGATCAGCACCACGCCGAAGTCGCTCTCGCTGCGATCCGTCCAGTTGGGCAAGAGCAGCGGGATCTGCGCCAGCATGCCCTGGCGGAAGCCCTCGTAGTCCTTGGTGACGTAGTCGATGATCGGGCGCTTGCCGACCTGCCCGATGCGCGGAGGCGTGGGCACGCTCATGGGCCCACCCCCGAAAAGCCCGAGCCCTGCTGCGCCGGCAGCGTGCGGTTGCCCTGCGTGCTCGCCCCCGCGCTGAGCGGAACGGGGCTGCGCGGCGCCGCGAAATCCTCGACGCCCAGGCGGTCCAGACCGTTGCGGTAAGCTTCGAAGCTCTGCGTGTAAGCTTCCGGTGAAAACAGGTGCCGCACGCGCGTCACGTAGTACAGGCCGCTGTGGCTGGCGCCCAGACCTTTGACCGTGACCAGACGCTTGGCTCGCAGCACCGCTCCGTAGGTTCTGCCGTCGATCTCGCCCGACAAGCGCACGAACTCGGCCGCGGGCTCGTAGCTCGCGCGCAGCCGCCCGCGCATCTCCTGGCTGGAGCTGCTCGGCTGCTGCTTGAGCAAGCGCTGGCTGGGCAACGCGCTGCCGCGCAGATCGGCCAGGCTGCGCTTGCCGAGCGCCCGGCGCGGCAGCTGGTTCAGCGCCTCTCGCTGCTCGGTCTTTTCCATCGGATCGATGCGCCGGATCTCGAGCGAGGTCGCGGGCGTGGCGTCCAGCTCGAGCCGCACGAGCTCCAGGTCGGTCTCGGCCCCGAAGCGGAGCGCCAGCAGCTTCTGCGGCGGATCCTGCAGATTGGGGCTGCGAAAGTAGCCCCGCGAGCCCCTGACGAAGCACTCGAAGCCATTGCGGCGCGCCAGCCGCCGCAGGAACTGAATGTCGCTCTCGCTCTGCAGCACCGTCGAGAGCCGCTCCGCCGGCTGGGCCACGGTGTCCTCCACCTCCCAGCTCAGTCCGTGGCTGGTGAAGATCTCCTGCGCGATCTGGCTGTCCTTCTTGTTGGGCCAGGCGAGCTGCTTGTCTTCCAGATCCATGCGCGCGGTCGCATCCATGCCGGTCAGCTCCAGGTACGAGTCCTCGAGCCCGCTGGACGACAAGAACACGCTCGCGTGGGTGATGTAGCCGTCGATCAGCGTGTCGTGGTCGCCCGGGTAACCGCCGATCACGGCGAGCCGGTTCCAGGGCGCCAGCCCAGGGTCGTCGAGGTGCTTCCAGGTGCCGTCCTGCTGAGCGCTGAGCGAGAGACGCACGCGAAACACGTCCGCGGAGCTCACATGCTCCTCGACCTCGACCTCGGCCAGGTCGGCGATCAGCTCCGGGCGCGGCGAGCCCCCGATCTCCAGTCGCACGATCTCCTTGATCATGCCCCGCCCACGATGCGATTGCGCGGCACCTGAATGCGCCGCCCCGGCGTCAACAGCTCGAAGGGATTCAGCACCTCCGGGTTGGCGTCCAGGATCAACCAATACTTGGTCGGTTCCGAATACAGCTGAGCGGCGAGCTGATCCAGCCGCGCGCCCTCCACCACCAGGTGCTCGAGCTCGCCTGGCGTGCGCGGGATGACGCGCAGGGCGAGCACCCGCGGCCGTTCTCCTGCGGAGTTCGGGGGAGAGATGACGTCGACCCCCGTGTAGCGCGAACCGGTAAAGATCATCCAGCCTCAGAAGTTGACGAGGGTGTGTGCCAGGTCGGGCGCGCTGCGCAGGTTCAGCGCGGCGAGCAGCTCGCGCTGCGCCTGGGTGAAGCGATAGAAGGGATTGGC
This sequence comes from Polyangiaceae bacterium, assembly GCA_035760985.1. Lineage (GTDB taxonomy): Bacteria > Myxococcota_A > Polyangia > Polyangiales > Polyangiaceae > SZUA-265. The sequence continues at coordinate 54,307 of DASTRX010000123.1, read as the reverse complement.
GCCCTCCAGCACCTGGAGCGACACATTCAAGATCACGCGCACCGGGTTCAGCGACGGGTTGTACTCCGCCTCCTGAATGCTCATGTCCGTCAAGCGCACCGGCAGCACGCGCTGCCGGCCGAATACGAAGATCAACACGGGCGTGTCCTCACGGTTGCCGAAGCCGAAGTCCGCCGACAGCCCCAGCACGCCGGCGAACAGCGACTGCGAGCGAGGAATGATCATCATCTCCAGCGCCGAGAGCGCCGGCAAAACCCCGAGCTCGCCCGCGATCGGGTCACCCTGCTCCAGCGCGTCGGTGGCGTCGAGGCGCAGCTCCAGGCTGATCGACTCGGGCGGGACGATCGTCGTCTGCGCCTCGCCCATGGCCTCGGTCGGGGGCGTCTGGCTGGGATTGGCCAGGCGCGCCGCCGGATCGCGCAGCGTGACGTAGCGGCGGCGCGAGATGGTCTCCGGGTTGTACTGGAAGGGCACGATCAGCGGCGGCAGCGCGAGCAGGTTGCTGTCGACCAGGGCGCCCTTGAGGAGCTTCGGGGTGTTGCTCGAGCCGCTCGGCACGTTCACTTCCTCCCCGCGTCGAGCAGGCGAGCGCTGACGGCATCCGCGATGCGCGAGGAGAGCTCACGCTCGCCGGCGCCGCGTGGGACGCGGACCTCGATCTGAAGCCGGGGAACGGTGCCACCGGCAGTGGGCTGCTGGCGCAGCCGTTCCGCGACCAGCGCCAGCGCGCGCAGCGAGACCGCCTGAGCGCGCGCGCGATCGGCGCCGGCCGCTGGGTATTCGATGGTCGAGCTCTTGATGCGCATCAGGTCCACCTCGAGTAGCGACGGTGCCGTTCGCGCCACGCGCCGCCCCGGGGCGCCGCCGCTCGCTTCGGCGGGCTGGGCTCGCTGGGCGCCGACTCCGGGACGATGCGCACCTCGAGCCGCTCGATCACCAGCGGCTCGGCAGCGGGCGCCGAGCTCTCGCGCGCCGAACCGCCGGGGACAGCTGCTCCACCCAGCCGCGCGGCGGCGGGGAGCTCCGCGCTCGGCGGCGGCGTCGCCGAGCGCTCCAGCCGTTCCAGCGCCCGCGCTCTGAGCGCGGCTGCCTCCGGCAGCGCGGCGTCGGGCGCCATCGCCCGAGCGGGGCGCGAGGCCGGCGGCGCGTCGGCGATGAAGGCCGCGCGCAGCAGGCGTTGCGCCGCCGCCAGGGGAGCTGGCGCAGCCCGCAGCGAGGGTGGCCTCGGCAGAGGTGGGGCGGGCAGCACCCGAGCACCCGCCGCCACTGCCGCGAGCGACGCCGGCGGCAGGGGGAGCGCCGGCGTGGCAGTGGCGGGAGTTGTTGCCGCGGGGGCGGCCGCGGCTCGTGCGAGCGCGCCGGGCGCTGGCCCATGCTGAGCCAGCTCCGGCGAGCGGGCGTTGCGCGCGCCCTCTTGGTGCTCCGCGGTAGCTCGCCGCGCGGTGCTCGGCGATGCGGTGCCCGGCGATGCGGTGCCCGGCGGTGCGGTGTCCCACCGTTCCGCGGCGTCCTGTCGCGCCGGGGGCTCCGGGGGGCGCGGCTCCGTCGCTGGCAGCGCCGCGGGCGGAGCCGCCAGCCGCGCGATCTGCGGCGGCGTGTTCGCGATCGTGGGCAACGGCCCGGGCTCGCGCTCCGCAGGAAATGTAGCTCCGCCCGCGGGCAGAGGCGTGGCCGCGCTGGACGCCAGGGACGGCGCGCCGGCGAGCGACGGTGGCCCCAGCGCAGCAACGCCGGCGGGTGTTGCGTTCACCCCGCTCAGCACCACCTCGGTCACCTCCTCGGGCAGGCGGTCGTCGGCCGCGAGCGCCTCGAACGGGTGCCGCCGCGGCCGCAGGCCTTTCGCCGGCGCTGCGCCGAGCGGGCGGCGCGCGGAGCGCGCGATGTGATCGAACAGGTGCGCCATGACTCAGCTCCGCGCCTCGAGCTGCTGCTCGATCAGCCCGACGAAGCGCTGCCGCTGCGCGCGGGTCAGCCCCAGCAGCTCTCGCAGCGGCCAGTGATAGTAGAAGGCCAGCAGGTGGAGTTCCCGCTCGAAGCTCGCAGCCCGGCTGCGCAGCTCGTCCAGCACCAACCCCGCCACATCGAAAGGCACGCTGAACGTGCGCCGGCATTCGGGGCAGGCCGCCTCCAGCTCCAGCGCGACGCCGGGCATCACCTGTTCGATCGCCGCCGCGATCTGCGCGCGTTCGCTGGCCGTCAGCGCGCCCGTCGAGCACGGCCCATCGGCTTGCAGCGGCGATACCCGCAGCACGCAGCGCTCCAGCAGTCGATCGGACAGGGTGGCAGGATCGCCCTGATCTCGAGCGCTCGCTTCCTGATCGCCGCCGTTCGGCAGCCGCGCCTCCACCTCTGCCAGCGGCAGGGCCACGCGCACGCTGGCGCCCGCAGAGCCCTCCTGCACTGGCACCTGATCGATGACCAGGTCCAGATCCATGCGCTCGGCGCAGCTCGGTTCGGGGCACTCCAGCAGCATCGGCCAGTGGCTGCCGGCGACGGCGCGGCGCATCTGCAGCAGCAGATAGTCGCGATCGCCGACGCCCAGCTCGCACATCATCTCGCGGCTCGCCCGGTGAGGGCCGATGCGGCGCACGCAGCGCCGCAACAGCTCCGTCACCACCAGCGCCCGGGGCGAGGAGGCAGGCAACGACTGCAGCCAGCGCTCGTCGCGGCCGGTCGGCGCGCGCATCAAGCCGCGCCGATGCAGCACTCCTTGCCCATCGACGTAGCCGCCGGGTAGCGTGAACGCCCCTGCGTCGGCGCTCGCAGGCGTGGACTCGAGCGCGACCACGTTATCTCTCGGCGGGCTCGGTCACTGAGACGTCGCGCTCCCAGCCCTCGTTTTCGAGCTTGATGCGCTGGATGGCCACCGCGTTCGAGGCCGCGTCCAGGTCGGGCAGGGCGTCGTACTCCGAGACCCAACAGCGGAAGACCTTGTACGAAAGCACCTTCTGCCCGGCGTGATTGAACACGTCGATGATGATGTCTTTGCGGAAATTCTTGAGCGACATGGCGGCGTCGCCCTGAAAATTGTGCACCAGGTTGGCCCAGGTCTCGAAGGTGGTGTCATGCGTCACGCCCGCCTCCAGCGTGACCGGATCCCATTTCGTCTTGCCGGGCAGCTGCCGGCTGGAGGTCGGGTCCCCCCCTTCGCGCCATTGCGTGACCTCGGTCGTGCGCTTCAGTGTGCTGCACTTGCTCAACCCCGCCACGTACTGGTTATCGATCTTCACTCGAAACTTCATCGGCGAATAAGGATCGAACCGATGCGGGTTCACCACGAACTTGGCCATTGTCTACCTCAACCCCACTTCAACCCGAGCCCAGCGTCTTTTGACTGATGCGCACCACGACGAACTCCGCGGGTTTCACCGGCGCGAAGCCGACCAGCACGGTCACGACGCCGGCGTCGATCTCCGATTGCGGATTCGTCTCCCCGTCGCATTTGACGAAGAACGCCTCCGACGGCGTCGCGCCCTGGAAGGCTCCGGCGCGGTACACGTTCATCATGAACGCCCCGATGTTGAGCCGCAGGCTCGCCCACAGGTCCTCGTCGTTGGGCTCGAACACCGCCCACTGAATCCCGTTGTAGATGCTGCGCTCGAGGAAGATGGCGAGCCGCCGCACCGGCACGTACTTGTACTCGGGCGTCGCGAACACGCCCAGCGTCCGGGCGCCCCACACCACGATGCCCGAGGAAGCGAAGAAGCGGATCGCGTTGGCGCCGATCGGATTGAGCGTGTCTTGCTGCGCGTCGTTGATCTGGCTGGCGAGACCGACCGCGCCGATGACCCCCGCTTCGGTTCCCGCCGGAGCCTTCCAGACGCCTCTGCGCGCGTCGGTGCGGGCGAAGATGCCCGCGATGAAGCCGGAGGGTGGCACCAGGATCGGCGTGGGCGAGCTGCCCGTCGGATCGAGCGCGCGCAGCCAGGGGAAATACACGGCCCCGTACGAGTTGCGCACCGTGAGGGCGTTGACGAACGCCTGGCCCTCGGCCGGCGTATCGTCGGTGGCGCCCATGTCCCCGATGAAGAAGCAGTCCATGCGGTTGCTGCAGTAGCCGGTGCCGGCATCCACGACGGCGCGTGTGCCGATGCCCGGGACCGCGAGCAGATTCAAGTCCACCACCGAGTCCAGCACCGAGAGCGCCGCGATGTAGTCCGGGTCCTGCGGGGTGCCGCCGTCGCTGCCCACGGTGGAGGCCGTGACGTTGCCGGCCACGGGAGCGCCCAGCTGATAGCTGCCGAGAGCGGGCCGCAACGCCGCGGCCCCGCTCGTCTCCGTGCCGCCGTTGCGCGCGCCCAGCTTGAGGCGCGCGGCCGCGTCCACCGCCGGAGCGGCGCTGCTCACCCGGACCGACGAGCGCTTGCCCGTGCTGCCCGAGGTGAGGGTGTACGCGCTGGCGCCGAAGCTGGCTGTGAAGCCGCTGAAGGCCGCGGGCGGAGTGCTCGCGCGCTGCGGAGCCAGGGCTCGAACGGCCGCCTGGAGCGCGCTGGCGATCTCCGCGCTCGTGGTCAGCGGATCGCTCAAGTTGATGGTTTGCGGCCCGTCGCCATCGACGTCGATCACCAGGCTGCGGAACGGGGCGGCCAGGCTATCGGCGGGGCTCGCTGCGCTGACGCTGGTGCCGGCGACCGCGGTATCGCTGCCGGCGTTGGCTTTGGCCGTGATCAGCGCCGAGCCCGCGCCCACGACGCGATCGATGAAGTTGGTCTGCTCCGGATTCATGCTCAGGTTGTCGAAAACCTCGACCGGCATGCCGCCGACGCGCACCGTGAGCTTGAACTCGTTCGTGGCGTCGACGTTGCTCGCCGCCACCACGACCGAGACGTCGTTCGCCCACACGCCGGCGCTGCTGGCGCGCAGCTCCAGTGCGGCGACGGGCGTGGCTTGGCGATCGGCAATGGTGACGCCGGCCACCGCGGCACCGTTGGCCACCCGCACCACGTACAGCCGCCGCCCGCCGTTGTTGAAGAACTGCAAGGCGGAGACCGCGAGGAAGCTGTCGTTCAGAAAGCCGCCGAAGTTGTTCTTGAACTCGGTGAAGTTCGTGATCAGCAGCGCCGTGCCCAGGGGGCCCTTCGCCGCTTTGCCGAGGAACGCCGTCGTCGACGTGCTCACGCCTTCGATCGGGCGCGCACCGCCGGCTACCTCTTCGATGTATACGCCCGGATGCAGTCTTTCCACTCCACGTGCTCCTTCGCTGTCCTCGCACTGTTCTCGCGCACTGTTCTCGCGCTGCCTTCGCGATCTGAGCGCGTGCTGTCCTCGCGTTCCGCCGCAACGCGGTTCGTCAGTAGCGTGCGCCGCCGGTAGCGCCGCTCACGCGGCGTTCACCCACGCAGGGTTCACCCACGCGGGGTTCACCTACACAGGGTTCACCTACACAGGGTTCACCCACGCAGGCGAGTCGCGCGCTCAGGTCTTGTGATGCGCTGGCTCGGGCGCAGGGGCGGCGCGCGCGCTCGGCGCGGCCTTCGCCGCGGGCGCTGCTCTCGCCAGCGCGCCTCTCGCGACCAGCTTGGCGAGGGCGGCGTTGTTTTCCTGCTCGAACTCCTCCAGCGGCCGCGTCTTCTCCCCGGGCGCGAGCTGGACGGAGGTACCGGGCAGCGGCACGATCACGAGTTGGCGGGAGACATTCTCGAACACGAGCTTGGGCACCGGCCTCCTTCAGTAGCGTGCCACGGCTTGCGCGGCCCCCACTGAAAGCGCCATAGCAATTATGCGAACGACTGACAAGCCTCAGTGCTGACGTCCGCTCGACGCTGCATCTTGCTCCGCCGCTGACACGGATTGCTCCATCGTGAACGAGGGTGCGCCTGCAGCTGCCAGTCGCGCGCGACAGGCGGCGCGAATCTGCTGCGCGCGCGCGGGCGACACGCCGGAACGCACGAGATCCCGCAGCGAAGCTCGTGCTACCGCCGGCAACCAGCCAAATCGCGCGAGCAAGCGCTGCGCCGTGCGCGCTCCGGTGATGCCCTTCAGCGTCAACCAAGCACGGAGCGGCCCGAGCGCGTAGCGCGCGCGCAGCCGCGCCGGTGCGGTGACGAACAGGCTCACGGCGTGCGCGTCGACCAGCAACAGGTGCTCGCCCCCGGGAGCGAGCGCTGCCGCGCGCACGCCGTGCGCGAGCCGCTGCGCTCGACCCGTACCGCGCGCCAGCCGACCCCCTTGGCAGACGAGCCAGTCATCGCCCGCGAGCGCGAACGCAAACGCCCCGCGCGCCGACAGCGGATGGCTCACCGCCGGCAACTGCAGCAGCCCGTCCTCGACCCGATAGATCCCGCCCAGGCCGTGGCGATCCTCTGCCCAAAAATGCTCGTGCCGCGCATCCCAGGCCCAGCTCGCCGGGCTCTCCTCCAGCTCGTGGAGCGCGCAGCTGACGCCGCGCCGCCGATCGTGGTACTCCACGCCGAACGGGCCCTCCGACACGCCATCGAGCGGTACGTTCGGCGCCGATCCGCGGCGGCGCTGCGGGTGCAGCTCGAGCGCATGAAACCCGATCAGGTCTCGAAAGATGGCCCACTCGTCGCGCACCGCGTGCAGGCTCGCCCCCGCGATCGGAAACGCGCGCCGGATGCGGCCGCTGCGAGCAGCCACCAGCAGCGCAACCGCGCTGAACACCAGCAAGAACTCCGCGGGGCCGACGAAGGCGACGGCGCGCACCCGCGCGCTGGGCCCACGGAACTCTGCGTTCAGCGGCGGAGGCTCGAGCGGAGGTGGCGTGGGCTGCTTCCGCCACGTGAACGCGTCGCTGCGGCGAAAGTACACACCTCGCCGGTGGCAGGGCAAACGCGCTCGCTTGCTCGCAAACTGCTGGCACAGCGCCTCGAACTGCGACTGCAGCTCGCGCTCCAGGAACAGCAAGGTGGCTCGGGACTCGCTGTGCCGCTGCGCGATGCGCAGCTGTTGATTGGCGAGCAGCAGGGCCTGATAGCGCGCGTTGTGCGCGCCGCCGACCCGAGCGCCACCCGGCGCGCGCAGCAAGGGGCGCCAGGCTGGTGGGGGCACCGCGACCAGATGGAGCAAGAGATCCTGTGCCGCAAAGCCGGCGTCCGCGAGCTCGGGCGGCGCATCCGCGCGCGACAGCAGGTCGCTCAAACCTGCCAGGCCGGTCTGCTCGGGCGCCGGCGCGAGCCGTTGCGCCACGCTTGGCTCGGGCGGGCGATCGCCGTACGCGATCTGCCACACCACGGCCAGCGGCAGCTCCAGGCACCGTGCCACGGCGGGCGCGAGCAACGGATGCAACAGCGGAGCCGCCGCGGCGACGTGACCCCAGCGCGAGGAGCTGGCAGGCAGCGGAGGCCCGAAGATCACCGGGTCCATTACACCACCCGGCGCCGGCGTGCCCGCGCCGTCGAGCGTCACTAGCACGCTGCGCACCTCGCCGCAGGAGGCGCCGGAGCGCAGCTCGCGCGCGGCCTCCAGCACGGCCCGTGCCGATCGCCGCGGCGGTTTATAAAACCATTCAAGGGGCGGAGCGCGCACGGGGCCCCACATGCTAGCTCGCCGCGCGCTGGTGAGCAGCTTGTTCGCTCGCGGCGCGTGCCGTAACATGGCGAAATGGGGCAGCAGGTTTCGGTCGCGCCAGCAGCGACGCTGGCGGAGCCCGCGCGGGCAGTGAGACCGTGCGCGGCCCGCGCAGCACCGCGGCGGATTCAGGCTTGCTGCTGCGATGAAGAGCCCAAGCGTCGTGCGCGCGGCATCCAGCGCCGCGTGCTCGTGGGAGCCGTGGACGATGCCTTCGAGCGCGAAGCGGATCGCGTAGCGCAGCAAGTCAGCGGGCAATCGGGGCCGGGGCCCGCGCCGGCCCGCGCTGCTCCGCAGCTCGCCCGCGCCGCCGACGGAGCGCCGGCAGCCGAGCGCCCGGAGCCCTCGCCGAGCGTGCGCGAGGCCTCCGAGGCGGAGCTCACCAGCGGGGGTGACCCGCTCCCGCCGCAGCTGCGTGCATTTTACGAACAGCGGCTCGGGCGCGATCTCAGCGGCGTGCGCGTGCACGCCGGGGCGCATGCGGCGGCTCGAGCCAGCGCGATCGACGCGCATGCCTTTACCTACGCCAACCACGTCTGGCTCGGCGCGCACCAGCCCGTCGCACCCTCGTTCGTGCTCGCGCACGAGCTGGCACATGTACTGCAGCAGACCCAGCCCGGGGCCACGCCCAGCGTACAGCGCCTGTTCGATCCGTACTGGGTGCCGAAAGAGGCGGCCACGAACAGCGGCACCTTCACGCACAATCTGGTGCTGGGTCCGATCGCGCGCAACAGCCATGCGCTGAACGAGGTCCCGATCCCGAACGCGGAAAAGGGCACGCTCGGCGTCGGTGCGATCAACCACGGCTTCGGCAAGCGTGGCTTCGCCGACCTGTACGCGGGAAAGGACGCGAACGGCGCGCCGCGCACGGTCGGCGTGATGTTCAACGCCCACGGGGTCCCCGCCGTGCTCACCGCCGGACGCGGGCGCAAGCGCGCGCGTTCGGACGCGGCGCCGGTGCTGGCGCCAACGCGTGCCAGCGAGCTGCTCGACAAGGTGGACGAGGCACCGGTCGAGATCAAGCTGGCCGATCTCAAGCCTTCGCACGGCTCGCTGGAAGCGAAGGAGGGCCCGGAGCAGCTGCGAAGCTACGTCAAGGGTTTGGATCTGGCACGCGACGAGGTCAACGCCTTGAGCCAGCAGGGCAAGGTGCGGCCTGCCGGCGCCAGCTGGGGCAAGACCAGCTTTGGAATCTTCGGTCCGGGCGAGATCAAGGTCCCCCCGCAGTTCGACAGCGGGCAAGGCCAGCGCTCCCGCAGCCTGGTCCTGATTCATGACGGCAGGATCTTCTTGCCGGACGCGCCCGTGCCCGGGCGGGTCTACGTGGGCGATCCCAAGCACGGCATCCTCAGCTACGTCTGGATCCCGGACTCGGCCATTCCGGGCACGAGGCTCTCCGGCACCCTGATCACGCTGCGGGGCGGCATCCGGCGTGAGGTGATCGCGCCGGTGATCTCGTCGCCGCTCTCGGCATCGCCCACCGCTAAGGCCCCCAAGCGCATCACCAGAGCGGCGCTCGTGGCAAGGCCGCTGGTCACGGCCGATTGCGCGAAGCAGCTGCGGCGCCGGGTGGCGGACGCAAAACCCAAGCCCGAGGACGCGTTCCAGAAGAACTACGACGCCAAGTGGCGACCGGCGGTGGACAAGTACACCAAGGAGTTCAACGCCTACGGCAAGATCAAGGATTTCAAGAAAGACCGGCTGGGAACGCTCGCGCTGCAAGCGCAGCAAGCCACGCACGAGGCTGGCTTCACCCGGGTAGCGGCGCTGACCAGCTCGCAAGCCGCCGATGCTCGTGCCATCGACGAGGCCGATTTCTGGACCGGCACCAGCGTCAAGACCGTCGGCATCTTCCGCAAGCTGTTCGGTTCTGCGTTCGTCACCCTGTACAACCTGTACGTCAATGTTCGCGAGCGATTTCGCTCACGGCTGCGCCACCGCCCCGAGGGCAGCGGCGGCGGCCTGCTCGGAGCCGCGCTGCGCGTGGTCTTCAAGCTGTTGAAGATGGTGGGCAAGATCGTGATCGGCGAGGTGCTCAACCTGCTCGCCGAATCGCTCGTCGAAGGCGTGCAGAAGAAGCTGCTGCAGCTGCTGCCCGTCGATCGCCTGGAAGAGCTGCGCGGGAAGGTCCGCGAGGTGGAGCAGATCGCGAAAGACCTGGAGAACTCCGCGATTGCCAAGCTGAAGTCCTTCGTCGAGGACGTGCTCGGGCCCTTTGAAGGGGTGCTGAAAGCGATCGAGAAGGTGCGCGACACGCTGAACACGATCAAGTCGGTGGTCAGCCTGGTGCGCTGGGGCGCACGCGTGATCGCCTGCCTGTCTCCGCCGGCGCTCGGCTGCCTGTGGATCATCGGGCAGGCCGTGCTGGAGAAGTTTGCCAGCATCGTGGTCGAGACCTGCTGGTTCCAGAAGAAGGTCGCGCCGTACGTGTTCCAGATCGATTACGTGCGCAAGGAGCTCCCGCGCGCGCTGGCCCGTGTGGTGCGCAACTTCGTGGTGGGCATCTTCCCGGGTCTGGGCAGCGTCTTCGCCGAGATCAAGCCCGAGCTGAGCTTCGACCAGAGAGACGTGGAGTGCGGCAAGGATCCCTCCGGCGCGGAGATGACGCCCGAGCGCCAGGCGATCCTCGATCTGATGGAGCGCCTGCGCGTCGAGGCCTGCGGGGGCGACGCGGAGTGTGCCGAGCAGCTGCTGCTCGCCTACGCCAAGCTCTCGGAGAAGGCCGGCGTGTCCGGCGCGCGCAAGCTCACCCCCGACGAGATCCGGCAGCTCGCTGACAAGCTGATCGGCAGCGGCCTCAGCGCCAAACAGCTGAGCGAGCTCGCGGACTCCTACACCGCGCCCCAGGGCGGCAAGGAGCAAGAGCTGAAGGAATTCCTCGAAACCATGAAGAACACGCCGGCGGAGCCGGGCAATCCACCGCCCGAGGAACCGGCGGACAGCCAGGCTGCCCAGCAACCGCCGCCCGGGGAGGTCAAGAAGGAAGGCGGGGCGGGCGCAGCCCAGCGCGATCAGCCCCGACCCGACCAACCCAAGCCTGACGACCAGAGCAAAGGCGGAGCCGGCGCAGCCGCCGCGGCGGGCGGCGCGGCCCGGAGCAGGGAACGCGCCGTGGATGCCTCCAGCATCACGCGCGACACCAACCGTGCCACCACCATCCTCTCCGACTATGCGAGCGTGGTGGAGAACCCCTCCGAAGCTCACACGAAGGGGGAGGCAACCAGCGTTACCATCGCCATTCACCGCAAGCGCGGCGAGAACGCCCTGGGCGCGCTCGTGGTGCGCATCCTCGGGGTAGCGGTCGTGGTGGACGCGCGCACCGTGGTCAAGAAGGGCAGAGCGCAGCGCATCGACATTTCCTACAAGATCGCCACCGACAAGCCGCTGGATCTCGGCAAGTGGGTGCCGGGTGCGGTGCTCAGCCCCGGCGACGAAGTGCCGGGCTTCATCTTCAAGTGAACGGAGCGCTCAGGCGCTCAGGTGTTGACGTGGCAGGGCGGCGCGGTAACCGATGATGGCCTCGGCGACGACGAGGTTGATGACCCAGGACAGGGTCATCAGCAGATCTCGCGTCAGGCCGCCGCTCTGCCCGGAGAGCAGCATCCACGGCAGCAACACCAGAACCTGCGTGCCTGCGCCCTGACCCAGCGCGTAGGCGCGGATCATGAAGGCCTCATGGCGGGGGACGTCCCGGCGCAGAATGCTGCGCCAGGCGATGAGCAGCGAAGCCATCATCGCGGAGGCCACCGCCAGGCGCACGCCGTAGAGCAGGGGGCCCTGCAAGCTCGTGGGGATGGGATAGAAGACGGTCATCCAGAAGCCCGTGGCCCCTGCCAGGAGCCCGCACAGCGTGAGCCACCTGCCCGCCCCGCGATGCAGGCCGGGCCAGCGCAGCCGAAAGCCCGGCGAGAACTGAAAGGCGCCGAGCAGGCAGTACAGCGTGGCGCTGATCACGTGCAGCGTGACCGGCAGCGGCGCCTGCAGGAAGCGCGCGTCCTCGGGCGCGTCACCCCACATGCGGGCCAGGCGCGCGATGCCCCCGAGCGTGGGGACGAGGCTCAGTGCGAGCAGCAGGGCGGGGAGCTTGAAATCCGCTTTCGTCAGCTTGTGGAGCTGCATGTTCACGTCTCCTCGGGGCAGCTCAGATGTCGATCGACATCATCGAGCCGAACGACGGGAAGCCAAAGTTCGACCCGTGCAGCTGCTGCAGCGTGGCTTCCACGCCCAGCGAGAAGCTGTCGCTGAAGTGAAACACCGTGCCGGCTCGCGCCATCGTCGCCAGGCCCTCGTGCTCCGTCTCCGGCAGCCAGCCGTAACCCACGCCTCCCGCCAGGTAGGGATCGACCGCTCCGAGCGGCACCATGACCCGCAGCGTCGGCATCGCCGTCACGCCGAACAGGTTCTTTGCATAGTAGGCGCCGACCCGTCCGCCCGCGCTCCAGCGGATGGCGCCCAGATCACGGCTGTACTTCAGCTCCGGATCGGTGCCCCCGCCGACGCGATACTCGTCCTTGGGCAGCAGCAGCACGGGCGTGAAGTTGAGGCTCCACCCGGGCTCCTCGGCGGCGCTGGCCGGCGCCGGCAGGAGCGCGGCGAGGGCCAGGCCCGGAGCGATCAGGCGACGGAACGCGGAGCGGATCAGAGCGGTCATACTGGTTCTCTTTCTTCGGGCGGCCACTTCGTGGGCCGGCTCCCGATGTCTCGAAAACCGTATGGGTTCGGCTGACATGGCGGAAGGCGCACTGTTTGCACTTCACACGTGCGTCAGACGCCATGTCCGGAATGAGCGGCGCGAAGCCGCGGGGGGACGCCGCGAGATCCGCCTCGCGCTGCGCGCTATTCGGCCGAGGGCGCTTCGGTCGCGCGCAGCATCTCCGCCGAGCCGCCGGTGCCGGAAAACCAGCCGCTGATCGACTGCCCGAAGCGGCGCAGCTGCGCGTCGTCACCGAGCACGATGGACGCGACGACCAGCGCCGACATCACCAGCAGCGTGAGCGCGAGCCGGCGGAGCCCCTTCGAGTCGTCCGCCACGGCGGCGAGCGAAGCGCCGTGCACCGGACGCCGCGCCGCGCCGCGGAGCTGCGGCAGCTCGCCGTTGGCCAGGATCGGACCGCGATACGGCGGCAGTGACTCGCCCGCGGCGATGCGCGCGGCGTATCTCCGGAACTCGATGGACGCATCGACTCCGTGCCACTTCAGGCGCGGGAGGCCGCCCAGAGATGCGCGCCGCCCGCCGCGCTGGCGCGGTGGGCGGGCAGTGCGGACGAACGCCTCGGTGCCGTTCGGAAGCACGACGGTGAACTCCAGCAAGAACGGTGAAGTCTCGTCCTGGTTCTGGCGCGTTCGGCGAGCGACGAGCTCGAACTCGAGCGGGAAGGGCGCCGTCTCATCCTGGTTGCGGCCTTCGCGGCGGACCACCCGCTTGCGGCGGGCCACGATCTCGAACTCGAACGGGAGCGGCGAGGTCTCGTCCAGACGGCCCTGCATCGACCCTCCAGCGCTGCTGACGGCGGTGTCCATGCCGCGAGCCTAGACCGCGGCGCCGTGAGTGCCTAGCGACAAGGCGCGCGCAGGCGCGAGCCCGGGGCTCACGAAACAATACTGAAGTGGGCCGCGATGCATGACAGCGGAAAAATCGCGCCAGCCCGATCGGTGGAGCTCCGTGCTCGCCGTGCAGGCCGTCGCGCCGTCCCGGACTCGCCCCAGCGCGGAAGTCGAACGGTGGGCACTCCTGGAGCGGCACAGGGGCCTCGAGGAGCCGAGCCATCCTCTGGCAAAAAATTGCGCACTGGGCAATTTTTCCCATTGGGCAAAGTTGCGCGCTGCGCACGTTTGCGCTAGACCTTGAAGATGAGCCGCACCTCGGGGGCGTCGCCCGCGCCGGACGCGTTGGGCCTGCGCGAGCGGAAGAAGCGCGCGCTGCGCGGGGAGCTGAGCCTCGCGGCCCTGCGCCTGGCCAAGCAGCGCGGTCTGGAGAACGTCCGGATCGAGGACATCGTGGCCGCGGTCGGCGTCTCTCGGCGTACGTTCAGCAACCACTTTGCCAGCAAGTACGAAGCGCTCGCCGACCGGCTGGTGGCGCGCGCCGAGCACTCGGCGGAGGTGTTCCGTGCGCGGCCCCGCGCGGAGTCGCTGTGGCAGGCGCTCGGCGCAGCTCTGAGCGCTCCGTACGAGCAGCTCACCTTCGACGAGTCTTCCGAGAGTCGGGAGGCGACGCGCCTCGTGCTGGAGGACCCTGCGCTGCGGGCGGAGCTGTGGAAGGGCAACTTCGCCGCGCAGCAGGCCCTCGCGCAAGCCATCGCCGAGCGCACGGGCCTCGATGCCGATCGCGAGCTCTACCCGTCGCTGGTCGCGGCGACCGCGCTGACCGCGGTCCTGACCGTGCTGGCGAGGTGGTTGCAGCTGAAGAGGCCCCCGGCGCTGCTGCCGATGATCCGCGAGGCTCTGGAGCTGATCGAGCAGGGCCTGCCCGAACCCACAGCGAGAAGGCGGGCGAAACTGCCCAGGAGGTCCACGTGAAGCCCGGAACAGAGAGCCAGACTGCCGTGATGGTCGCCGCCGCCCGAGCAGCGGCGCACGGAAGAAGCGCGGTCGCCGCGTTTTCCGACCCGACCGCGCTCAGCTTGCTTCCGGCGGACGCCCGGAGGCGGGTCGAGCAGCACCTCGACGGCGTGCCGCCGAAGGGCTTTCGCGAACGGTTGCAGCGCGGCCTGCTCGAGGGGCGGATGAAGATGATGGTGCCTCGCACCGTCGCCATCGACGAGGCGATTCGAGCCGCCGCAGCCCGACAGCTCGTCATTCTCGGCGCCGGTCTCGACGGGCGCGCCTGGCGCATGCCCGAGCTCGCCGACACGGTCGTCTTCGAGGTGGATCACCCGGACTCCCAGCGCCGCAAGCGCGAGCGCGCCGCAGCGCTGAAGCCCGCCGCGCGCGAGCTGCGCTTCGTGCCGGTGGACTTCACGCGCGACAGCCTCGAGGCCGCGCTGGCCGCTGCCGGTCACGACCCCGCGCAGCCGACGACCTGGCTCTGGGAGGGCGTCGTCATGTACCTCGAGCGCGCGGACATCGAAGCGACGCTGCGGGTCGTGCATGCACGCTCCGCGCCGGGGAGCCAGCTCGCCATTCTGTACATCTCCCCCTCGCTGGTCCGGAAAGCAGCCGGGCTGGTTCTCGGCCTGATCGGTGAACCCTTCCATTCGACCTTCAGCGCGGCACAGATGCGCGCCCTGCTCGCGGGCTTCGGCTTCTCGGTGCTGCAGGATGACGACCTGTCCACCATCGCCCGGCGCCTGGGCGCCGCCTCGTCGCGCGTGTTCGAGGATGTACGCCTGGTGAGCGCGGAGCTGCGCTGAGCCTCGCCGACCGCCCCCGCTGGCTCGAGAGCTCAGCCGAGATAGCCGCCCGGCTGCCGTTCTCTGCCGGCGGCGCCGTCTGCCAGTGACTGGCTGAGCAGCTCGGGCGGCCCAGCCGCGACCGCCGCGGGCGGCCCGTCTGACCGGAGGCGTGAGGGGCTCGGTGCTGGGCGGAGCTGGGCGTCGCCAGCATGTGCCCACTCTCGCGCGCGGGGGCTCGGGTCGGTCGCGCTCGTGTTCCTGTGATGAAACACGGAACCCCTCCGCCTCGGCGACACTGCCCGGCATGGCGCGTCTAGAGAAAGTGAAGCAAACTAGTCCTTCCGCTCGACGCCTTCGAAGTACCCGACTGACGAATCAGACCACACGCACTCGCACGCGCCTGGCGCGCGCCAATGACCTACAATTGTTTTTCGGGGGCGGCCATTGCGGTTCCGTACTGCGACGAGGGGGCGATCTTCACGTCACATCTTTGTGGCGCTTAACCACAGTTAACGCGAGAACGTAGCACCTTCTCGCCATACCGGGGGGCCTGAGGGGCAACCCCATCACGGAGACCATCCATGCGCGCAAGCCTGTCGAGAGTTCTGCCTCGCTCCATCATCGCTTCGCTCGCCGCGCTGGCGGGCGCTGCTGCCTGCGGCGGCGCCGTCGGCGACCCATCTGCCAGCGAACCGGGTGAACCGGAGGTGAGGGTTCAGGCCCTCACGAACGGCAATCACCTCCCCAATAACGTGCCGATCGTCAATGTGGCCGGCAGCGCAGCGACCTACAGCAGTGCGGGCTTCGTCGACCTGAACAATCCCTTTCACTCGCCCCAGGGCAGCAACGGCCGCTCGTGTGAGTCGTGCCACCTGCTGGAGACGGGCTGGAGCGTCCTGCCGGTGGAGGTGGAGCTGCGCTTCTGGCTGACGCAGGGCAGGGATCCCATCTTCAATCTGCTCGACGCCAACAGCCCGACAGCGGATGTCTCGACGCTCGCTGCGCGCTACTCCGCGTACAGCATGCTGCGCAAGGGGCTGTTCCGCCGCGGCGGAAACGTCCCGGCCAACGCCGAATATGAGATCACCGCGTTCGACGATCCGCTGGGCGCCGGCGGCAGCTTGACGCACTTCGAGGCGTTTCGGCGGCCGCTCGCGACCGCCAACTTTCACATCGCCAAGAATGTGGGCTGGCACGATCAGAACACCAACGGCAGCGGGGACGTCCATGCAGGTCTGGTGAGCCAGGCCACCGGCAACATCACCGGTGGGCAGGCAGGGCCCGCTCCCGCGCCCGAGACGGTCGAGGCCATCGCCGACTACGAGGAGGGTCTGGCCTTTGCCCAGCAGTTCGTGTTCGACGTCGGGCTGCTCACCTCGTGTGGGGCCAAGGGCGGCCCCGAGAACCTCTCCGCGCAGGCGCCCGTCAACGCCCGCTTCGATCTGTATGACGCCTGGCTGAACCTCAGGGCGGGCTCGTGCACCACGCGCGCCGCGGACCGGAAGCGCGCGCAGATCGCGCGCGGCCAGGAGCTGTTCAACGGCGCGAACCCGGGCGGCGGCAGCTGCCGCGGCTGTCACAACGCGGCCAACAATGGCAGCAACATCAATGGCACGCTGTTCGATGTCGGCGCATCGCGGCCCGAGTTCCGCAAGCCGGGCATGCCGCTCTACACGGTGCGCAACAAGGCAACGCTGGAGGTCCGGCAGACCACCGACCCCGGCCGCGCCTTGCGCAGCGGCGCCTGGGCGGACATGGATCGCTTCAAGGTGCCGTCCCTGCGCGGGATCTCCGCGCGCGCTCCGTACTTCCACAACGGGATCGCGGCGACGCTCGAGGAGGTGGTCGAGCACTACGAGGTGGCGCTCGGCTTCGTCTTCACGCCCCAGCAGGAAGAGGACCTGGTGGCGTTCTTGAAGGCGCTCTGAGGGGGCGCCCGGGGGCGCGGGCTCCGCTCGGGGGAGCGGAGCTCGCCGGCCCTCTCGCTCACGGCGCGAACGGATCCGCGCGCCACTGCTCCGCCACCGGTTCACCGGTGAGGCTGTTCAGGAACGCGATCAGGTCCGTCACCTCTGTCTCGCTCAGATTCAGCTGCCGTGCCTTTGGATCCAGCGTACCGGCGTAGCTGCCGGGATCGTCGCCGCCCATCTTGTAGTGCCAGAGCACGTCTTCGAGCGTGGCGGCGCTGCCATTGTGGAAATAGGGTGCCGTCTTCGCCACGTTGAGCAGGCTGGCGGTGCGGAACTGACCTTTCGTCCTCTCGTCGGGCGTATCGAGCCCGGCGAGCTTGGCCTCGCCCGCGGCCGGATCGGCGCTGTATCTGCCCGCGGAGTTCCATTGGCTGCGCAGCAGCGCCGGGATGTCTTCGAAGCGGCCTTCGTCGACGGGCGGTGTGTGCTCGTCCGCCGCCTGCAGCACGCCCACGTTGTGAAATTTGTTGTCGGTCAGCGTGGGGCCGCGGTGGCACTCATTGCAGGCCGCCTTGCCGATGAACAACGCTAGACCTCGGCGCGCCGCGGGCGAGAAGTCCCTGCTGTCCTGATCTTGCAGGTAGCGAGAGAAGGGCGAGCTGCCGCTGACCAGGTTGCGCTCGTAGGCCTCGAACGATTTGCCGATGTTGGCCATGATCTGGTTGATCACCTGTCGATCGTCGGCGCTCATCAGCTCCCAGGGGCCGTCGGGCGCGTCGGGGGACGACTTGGCGCGTCCGCTCGGCGGAAAACGATCCGCGTCCGGCGCCGCCGGGTCCAGCGCGGGATCGAGCGCCCCGAAGATCGCCTCGTACTGGTCTTTGTACTTGGCGTAGACGACGTGCGCGACGAACAGGCGCGTGCTCGCGGCGTTGGTCGTGGTCTCCAGCGTCCCGCCGCCCTGGGTGGCGAGCGAGTCGGCGCGGCCACCCCAGTTGAACCACTCGTAGTAGACGGCGTTGACCAGTGACGGCGAGTTGCGCTCGGTATACGCGGTGCCGTGCGACATGCCCCCCGTGGGGCGCGGATCGGAGAAGTACGCCTCCGGGTCATGGCAGGTCGAGCACGCGACCTTGCCGGTTTCTCCCACCGCGCCGCTCGGGCCTTGCACCTTGACCGCGGACGAGAAGTCCTTGTCGAAGAACAGCTGATGCCCGAACGCGGCGGCGTCGGGATCCGTTGCGTACTCGTTGAAGGGGTTGTCCGGCGGGGAGGTGTCGAGCGGCGAGAGGTCCCGCACCAGCTCCCACTCTTCTTCGGAGAAGCCGTCCTTCCCGCCGCTGAGCTGGTTGGCATCACAGCTCGTGAGCGCCCAGACCCCAGCTACAATCCAGCGCTGGCGGCCGTGTAATGTTCGCGTCGACGTCATGATCGCACCTGTGATTAGTAGATGAGCAACAACGAGCTGGTGAACATGTCGTTGTTGAACTGATCCATGCCTCCGAGCTCCTGGTTGTGCAGATATTCCGCTTTGGCGATCACGTGAGGGTTGAACAGCCAGCGCGCTCCGCCGGTGAATCGGGCCTGGTCCGTCTTGTACGCGCGCTCCGTGCCGAGGTGGACGAGGGCGTTGCGCCGGTCTCCGCGCAGCAAGAAGCCAAAGCGCGGATGGACTTGCCAGTCGAGCTCGACGTAGCCCGAGGTGTGCAGATTGAGGCTCCAGACCCGCTGCTCTTCCGCCCCCGGAGCCTTGCCTCTCATGATCTGCGCTTTGAGCGAGAAGTTCGTGCTCTGGTATTCCAGGTCCGCACCGGCAAACCAGATCTCGCGATCGCTTCGCGTATCGTTGTCCTGCGCGCCCCACTCGCCCGAGGCGCCGACCTCGATCCGATCGCCGTCCAGCAACTCGAACCCGCGCACCGGCACGCTGAGCGCGACGCGGCCGTTGAGCGTCTTGCCGACGTTGCGATCGATCTCGCGATAGAAGTGGAACTGCTCCACGGTCGAGCTGTTGTTCGTCAGCGAAGCGGCGAGCACGAGCCAGTCGTCGAACAGCTTGCTGCGCAGCTTGACGCCGAGCTGAGAGCCGGTGGTGTAGCGCGCCACCAGGGACGGGGTGATGCCGAAGCGCTGGTTGCTCTTGCGATCTTTGTACTCGATGCCGAACACCGGCAGGATCTTGCCCACGAACAGCGAGGTGTGAGCGCCGCCGGGCAAGACGTACTCGAGCTCCGCCTGATCGATGTCCACGAAGTCGCCGATCGCGAAGTCCTGAGTGGCGGTGCGCGGCATGAAATTCAGGCTGGTCCGCAAGATCGCGCTCTCGGCCAGCGTATAGCCGATGCTGAGGTTCAGCTCGTTGGCGATGAAGCCGGGCGCCCCGTCCGAGTCGACGCTGTCGAAGCGGTCGACGTCGGGTGCATCACCGAGGTCCGCTGCTTCTCCGCGGGAATTGATCGGCGTACCGAGGATGTCGCCGAGGAACACCCAGGAATAGTTGGAGAGCTCCGGAAATTGGCGGTTGCCCACGTCGCGCACCCAGCCCACGCCGTTGTTGCCGAGCGGCGCGAAGAAGCCGAGGTCGACGTAGCCGGACAGGGTGAGCGGCGAGACCGTGTTCTTGCGCTCGTCCTCCGCCTGCTGCAGGCGTTCTCTCAATTCTTGCAGCTGCTGCTCATATTGGACCCAGCGCTGCTCTTCCGGGTCCGCGAAGGGCGCCTCGACGGTCTCGCCCTCGGGGTTGGGCACACGGCCCGGCTGGAGCCCGGGGGGCTGGGGCCCGGGCAGGCTCGGGGCGTTCGGGTTGGGGCTGCGCTCCTGCGCGCGGCTGTCGCGCGCGGCCGCCAGGGCGGGCAGCAACAGCGTCCAGACGAGCGCCCTCATGGCGTCGCCCCCGAGCGCAGGCGCTGGCTTTCGTCCTCCAGGCGCATCAAGTCCAACACCACCTTCTGCACGTTGAAGCGCACTGGAAAGCCCTCGTTCTCCGCCGGGTGAAAGGCGAACATGCCCTCGCGCCACTGCCGGACCTGGCTCACCACGTGCAGGATCCTGTGGAACAGCACGTCCGCCAGCTGCTTCTCGCTGACCAGGCCCTCTTGCAACAGCACCGCGCCCAGGCTGTTGGCGTCTGGTTCGGCGCGCTCACTCGAGCCGGGAGACAGCTCCCGCTGGCGCGACAGCGCGAAGCGCAGGTTCTCGGCCGTGATCAGTCCGCGGCGCACCAGGAGCTCGCCCAGGCGCTCCAGGCGTGGCGCGGAACCGCCGATCAGCATGCCCTGCTCCAGCCGGAGCATCGCCACGCCCCTGCGCGCCGAGACGACCAGCGCCCCCGTCTTCTCCTGCATGCGCAGGAACTCCAGCACATTGAGCAGATCGAAGCTGTTCAAGTCGCCCTGGATCGAGGCGCCAGCCTCCCGCGAGCTGGCACCGTCGCCGTGCGCCGCATGCCGCACCAGCAAGGGCTCCAGGGCCATCTGGATCTCTTCGTCGTGAGGTTCGAGCGCGGCCGCGCGCAACAGGGCGCGCCGTGCGCCCTCGAGGTCACCGAGGCGCTCCAGCACCAGGCCCAGGTTGAACGAGCCCACGGCGCTGTCGGGCGCCAGGCGCTCCGTGGCGCGAAAAGCGGCCGCCGCGGTCTGGCAGTCGCCGCCCTTTTGATGCGCGAGGCCCAGACCGCAGTGGGCCTGAGCGGACTCGGGATCGAGCGCCAGCGCCCGGGTCAGCGCAGAGAGTGCATCTTGCTCGCGGTCAGCCGCAAGCAAAGCCATGCCGAGGTTCGCCAGCGGCAGTGCGCTGGTGGGTTGCCTGTCCGTGAGCTTGCTCAATAGCTCGATGGCCGCGTCGTGCTGGCCGTCCTTCGACAGTGCGATAGCTAGCAACGTGACAACGTCGGGGTCCCGCTCGCCGGTCGCGACCACCAGTCGTCGCCAGCAGCGGATCGCCCCGAGTGTGTCACCGAGCTCCGTCAAGAGCTCAGCCAACTTGCGGTTGGCCCCCGGGTGCTGCGGCTCGCTCGCGATGACCATGGACAGGTGGTCAGCTGCCTCGGGCAGGGCTCCCAGCCGCTCGCACACCTCGGAAGCCAGCAGCCTCAGCTGGGTGTCGCGCGGTCGGCTGTGGAGCGCCGTCGCCAGCTCGGCGAAGGCCTCGGCATACCGGTGCGTCTGCAATAGAAGGCGGGCCCGCTCTTCATGAAGGGCGGATTGGTCCGTAGCAATGCTCATGGGTCAGTTGCCTGCTTGGGGAATTTGGCTCTCGCTGCGAGCGCCGCGCCACCGGCGCAGGTCTCGAGCGATCTGGAACGATGTTGCACCGGTGCACATCAAGCAACTCGATGCTGGTGCAACAAACTGCCGCCAGCCAGCGTCTCCATGACGCTCGATGGCCCCTCCCATGGCGACAGCGTGGCTTGTCAGCCCCCCACGAACGCCGTACCCTGCAGAGCTCGATCTCTGGATGTGCGCGATCGAGCATCGTACGGGCCCCGGCGCAGAGTCTGGCGTTCCGAGAGGGCGTTGTCCAGAACGTGATCGAAAATGCGCTGGCGTCCTCGAGAAAGCATGATGCAACAGACGCACGCCCCTGCTGAGCAATCACCGGTAGTCGGTGACATGATCGGTCACTACCACATTGTCGGTGTGGTCGGAGAAGGCAGCCTGGGCGGCCTCTTCGTGGCCGAACAACGAGAAATTCACGGTGTTTCGCGAACCGTCGCCCTGCGCTGTATCCGTGAAGAGTTCGCGCGGGATCCAGACTTTCGTGCGCGCTTGGTCGATTTTGCGAACTTCGCGCCGCGACTGGAGCATCCGAATCTCGTCACCGTGCACGAGCTGGGGGAGGCAGGCACCAATAGCTTTATCGCCATGGAATACTTGCCGGGCGAGAGCCTCGAGCAGATCCTCGCCCGATGCAGCACGAGTGTGCTCATGCCCGTCGACGTGGCGGTGTATGTCGTGAAACAGGTGGCACACGCGCTGCAATACCTCCACGACCGACGGGCCGCGGCAGCGCTGCCCTCGGGCTTCAGCGCGCGCGAGATCGACCCGGCCGATCTGTTCGTGACCTACCACGGCACGGTCAAATGGCTGGCGCTGGGGCTGAACCCGGCCTGGCCCGCGGCAGTGAGCGGCGAGCATCGAGTGGACGCGAAGCACGCGCGTGTAGGGGTCACGGGCGAAGATCTGATGGCGGGGCCCGCCGCGGTCCTTGCTCTCGGCACCCTGCTCTGGACGTGCGTGACGGGCTACAGCGCGCAGCAGGGCGCTTCGCCCGCACGAAGCCTGCCCGAGCCGCTCGAGGCGATCCTGATGCGGGCGCTCGCCGCCGATCCGGCGCAGCGCTTCCAGAGCGTGCGTGCGCTGTCGGAGGCGCTCGACGGTTACCTGCTCGGCCGCGAATCGCGGCCCACGCCCAAGCACGTCCGCAGCTGGCTGGAACAGACATTCGCTCCCGAGCGGGCGGCGCTGCAGCTGCAGATCGCCCGAGGTCATGATGTCGTGAACGCGCTGGCGCTGCTCGACGCTTGCGGCCAACTCGGTGGCTCGGCGCAGGCCGCACAGGCGCGCGCGAGTCTGCGCCCGCGCGAGCTGTGGGCCACGAGCCACTCCGTGTTCTCGCGCCTGGAGCGCAGCTCGATCGTCCCGAACCGCCCCTCCGATCTCGGTCCAGGCTCGCTGCCGCGCGACAGCTTGCCGGTGAGCGGGGTGGTCGGGCGCCGCTCCGCCGTGAGCGAGCCCGGCTCGCTCGCCCTCGCGCCGGTGCTCGGCACGGCGTTGCCAGCGGGCAAGGCGGGGCCCCGCCACTGGATGGTGGTGGCGGCAGTGGCAGTGTGCGCGCTGAGCGCGGGCGCCACGGCCGTGATCGTCTCTTCTGACGCGGGCTCACCGCTCCAGGAGGGCGCTTTGCGCACGGCGGCTCAGCCCGGCGGCGGCATCGATGTGCGCAGCACGCCGGCGGGGGCGGCGGTCTTCATCGACGGCGCGCCCACGGGGCTGCGCACCCCGCTGGTCCTGAGAGGTCTCGCGGGGGGCCGCGCGCTCACCGTGCGCGTGGAGAAGGCGGGCTTTATCGGTCAGCAACGGGAGATTCGGCCGGTGTCGGGCTCGATCGAGACCGCTCTGTTCGAGCTCGTCGCGTCGGAGGGCATCGTGCAACTGGCGGGCGCGCCACCCGACGCACGCGTCTACGTTGACGACGTCTTGCTCAGACGCGAAGCTGGCAAGCCGCTCGCGCTACCCGTGGGCCCGCACCTGATCCGCGTCGAGACACCGAGCTCGCTCGTCTTCTCCGGCACAGTGACGATCGTGGCCGGCGAGCAAACCCTCCGCGTCGATGGCGCGGCCACTTCTCCGTGAGGTTCTCGTGATTGCACAGGAAGGTACCATGGCGCGAGCCACCATGACGGCAGGGAGCTCCTGGGCCCGGATCTGGGCGAGCGTGGCGTTGTTCGTGTTTGCGCTGGCGCTGCTGCTCTCGTGGGCGGCGCAGCGTCGTCTGGACGCGCTGCTCGACCGCATGGACGCTCGCGCACTCGACCATGCCCCGAGGGTGCTCGAACAGGTCCTGGCGGAGCAGCGCAAGCACCAGCGCTCCACCGTGGCGCTGTTGGCCGAGGACGCTCGCATCCGCGCGATGGTGCTCACGCCGACGTTCGATCGAGCGACCGTGCTCGATCTGCTCGAGGACCTGAAGGCGACCTCCGGGGCCAGCGTCGTCGGTCTGCTCGACGCCGGCGGCACAGTGCGGGCCGTGGTCGGCGCTCCGGAGATGGATCAGCTGGATCTGGGCTCGTCATCGCTCGTGCACGACGCGCTGGAGAAGCCCGTTGCGCGAGCCGGCATCTTTGCCAACCACATCGGCGTGCTCTCCGCGGCGCCGGTCCGCCTGGACAAGCAGGTACGCGCCCTGTTCTTGATGGCGTTCGAGCTCGACGGCGCGGTGCTCGAGGGGATCGAACGAGACCTGGGCGTGAGCGGCGCCGTGTTCGTGGGCGACACGGTCGTTGCCTCCGCCCCGAGCAACGCCGAACAGCAGCAGCAGCTTCGCTCTGCGGCGGAGCTGCCGGGGGGCACGTATCAGATCCTCGGCGCACAGCTCGCGTCGAGCTCGCGCATCGAGGATTTGGCGACCACGAGCGTCGGCTGGGTTGTTTCCCGCTACCGCCATGAGAGCGACGCATCGCTGACGAGGGCACTGGCCTGGCTGCCCGCGGTGCTGGTCGGGCTCGTGCTGGCGTCGTTGCTGGGGCTGCTGCTGAGCCAGCCGCGCGCCGGAGAGCTCTGAGGTCACGGGGTGAGCGGCAAGGAGGACGCCATGAAATCGCGCCTGATGAAGCTGATGATGATCGCGCTCTGTACGCTGGCTCCGCCGGTGGCGGCGCAAGATGCAGCCAAGCCGAAGGAGCTGGAGGAGCTCCAGCGACAGGTGCGCGCGCTCGAAGCGCGCTTGCGAGCGCTCAGCGCTGCTGCCAGTGAGGTGGCCGAGTTGAGCGCGCGCAGCGCGGCTATCTGGTCGCGCGCTCTCGACGGCGAGCGCAGAGAGGCGGACGAGCCTGCCGCCAAGGCCAGACCGAAGCCGAAGGCGCTGGCGAGCCCTGCGAGCGCCCGCGCGCTCACCCCGGCGTCACGAGAGCTGGGCACCGTGCGCGGCAAGGTGAGCCTGCCGCCAGGCGAGCCGATCGCTTACGCTTATGTCGAGAACGTCTTCGCGCCACCCGTGAAGGGCAAGAGCGTCGTGATCGATCAACGCAACAAGACGTTCACTCCGTCCTGGGCCGTGGTGCGCCGGGGCACATCGATCGAGTTCCCCAATCACGACAACATCTATCACAACGTGTTCTCGCAGTCGTCGGGCAACAGCTTCGACCTCGGCCTGTACAACTCGGGCGAGCCCGCCAAGGCGCACTCCTTCCAGACGGCGGGGCCCGTGGACGTCTATTGCAACATCCATCCCCAGATGGCGGCCAGCGTGCTGGTCGTCCCCAACGACCTCTTTACCAAGGTGCAGCCGGACGGCAGCTTCGAGATCAAGAACGTGCCGAGCGGGCAACGCAAGATCGTCGCCTGGTCTCCCGGTACCACGCCCGCGACGAAGTGGGTGGAGCTGCAGGCGACCGGCAGTGCGAGCGTCGAGCTGACACTGGAACCCAAGTCGCGCGTGCACAAGAACAAGGAGGGGAGAGCGTACGGGTCGTATCAGTGAGCGCCAAGAAGCGACGCGGTCTGCTGTGGCTGGCTGCGCTGGCCGCGCTCGCGTGCACGGCACGACCGCCGACCGCCGTTCCCGGCATCGAGCCCGATCAACCCGACCCAGGCGCGCAGCAGGTGCTGGCGCGGCCCGCGGCGTGGGAGCCGACGGGCGATCCGGAGCTGGTCGCATCCGGCACGGACGCAGCCCGCGCCGAGCGCGAAGATGGCGGCTTCGTCGCCTCGCGCCAGCCGCCCAGCGAGCGCGCCCGCGCGCGACCGCAGCTGCCGATCCACATCTATGCGCGCTGGTGGCCCTGGCGCGCTTCCCACCTGCACCTCAGCGAGGCCCAGGTGCAGCGGCGCGACGAGCAGCTGTCCAGGGTGCGGGCGCCGGCAGGTTTCTGGGATGCCCAGACCTCGCTGGAGGCCGTGTCGGTGTGGACCGTGCTCTGCAACGAGTGCCACGGCGGCCGCCGCACGCTCGAGGACGCAGCGGCGATGCCGCCGCCAGGGCCCGAATGGGGCCAGCGCGAGGGCCTGTTCTTCGGCAACCGCCGCAGCTACGAGCACCTGTTCGACGTCGTCGAACACGGCGGCCCGCCGACAAAGAACGGCCTCGCGCGCATGCCCAGCTGGGGCGGCATCCTCTCCAGGGAAATGATCTGGGCGCTGCTCTATTTTCTGGAATACCAGTCTGGCGGCATCGAGAGCCGCTTCCCGCCGAGCCTGTACCCGCGCCCCCCGCGAGTCCCGACCGAGCCGTGAAACAGCGGACCTCAGGGGGCTCGGCAGCGAGCCGGTCGCCCCCCGGTGACGCGCACGATTCCTGCAATGCCGCACAGAATGCCCGGGATCGGAGACAATGGATCGTGCGCTGCGGCCTTGGCGCCGAAGACCGTGAATGGCTGGCACAGCGGCGGCGTGAATTGCCGGCACGCTTGCCTGGCCGCGCTGTTGCTCGCCAGCATCGCCTGCGCAGGGGACGAGGCGCCGGCATGCCAGGCTCCGGCGCGGGCGCTCGATCTACGCTTCGAGGTCGCGGAGGCCTTCCCGGAGCTCGGCGCCTTCGAAGAGCCCGTCGGCCTCCATCAAACCCCAGCGCTGCCGCAGCGGATGTTCGTGGTGGAGAAGGCGGGCCGCATCCTGTCCTTCGACGTTCGCGCGCCCGCTGCCGGCCGCACCGTGGTCGCCGACTTGCGGCAGGCGGTGCGCACGCGCAAGGAGTGCGGGCTCTTGGGCATGGCGTTTCACCCCCGATTCTCCGAAAACGGACAGGTGCTGCTGAGCTATTGTGCGGCGGGCAGCAAGGCGCTCCGGTACTCGCGCTTCGCTTACGACTTTGCCTCGGGGGCGCTCGACCCGAGCAGTGAAGATGTGTTTCTCGAGCTGCCCTCGCCGCGGGATTTCCACCAGGCGGGCCAGATGCACTTCGATCCCGCTGGCTACTTGCTCACGGCCGTCGGCGACACGGGGCCGCATCGGGATCCCGACGGGCACGCGCAGAACGTCGACGATCTGCTCGGCGACTTCTTGCGGCTCGACGTGGACGGCGGGCGCCCGTATGCGATCCCTCCCGACAACCCCTTTGCCCCCGGCGGCGAGCTCGCCGGCATGGGCCGGCCCGAGATCTACGCCTGGGGCTTTCGCAACCCGTGGAGCTTCAGCGTCGACAGCGCCACGGGAGCGATCTGGGCGGGCGACGTGGGCTTCGAGAGCACCGAGGAGGTCGACTGGGTGCGCCCCGGTCGCAACTATGGCTGGGCCGCGATGGAAGGCCTGTCGTGCCGCCGCGATCAGTGCGAGGACCTGGGCTTCACGCCTCCCGTCGCGACGTTTCGCAACAACGGCAACTCGGCCGTGATCGGCGGCTACGTCTATCACGGGCAGGACATCCCCAGCTTGCAGGGCGTCTACGTCTTCGCCAACTTTGGTGGCGGCGCCCTGTACGGGATCTTCGATCCCTATGGCGCCGCGGAGACGCGGCGCATCCATCCGGCGACGGGCCTCACCCCGAGCTCGTTCCACGAGGATCTGGAAGGCGAGCTCTACTTCACGGACATTGGTGGGGGGCGGATCTATCAGCTGGTAGCTTCGACGAGCCGCCTCGACGATGGCTTTCCCCAGACGTTGAGCGCGACCGGCTGTGTCACGTTCACTCCCGACGGGCAGCCCGTGCCGGCCGGTGGCGCCGTGCCCTATGACGTGCGCATGCCGCTGTGGTCCGATGGGGCCGAGAAGCTGCGCTTCGTCAACGTGGCGGGTACGAGGGCCAGCGTTCGCGACGACGGCGATCTCGACTTTCCCGTGGGCACCGTGCTGCTCAAGTTCTTCCGGTTGGGCGACGCCCTGGTCGAAGGGCGGCTGCTCGTGAACCACGACGACGGCGGCTGGTCCGGATACAGCTACGAGTGGGACGCGAACCTGAACGACGGTGTGTTGCTGGAGGAGGGCAAGACGGTGGCCGTCGCCCCTGGCTCGTGGACGTATCCCTCGCGCGAGGACTGCTTTTCCTGCCACACGTCGGCGGCCGGCGTCGCCCTCGGGCCCGAGCTCGGGCAGATCGATGGCGCCGCGTGGCCCGAAGCTGCTCGCTCCCACGTCGAGCTGCCGCGCCGCGCGGACGCGGTCGACGACGAGCTCTGGGTTCGCGCCTACCTGCACGCCAACTGCAGCAACTGTCATCGCCCCGGCGGCGCTTCGAACGCCGACATCGATCTGCGCCAGCGCGTCGGGCGCGATGGCACGACCACGAGCCTCGCGGACCTGCGGATCTGCAATGTCCCGCCGACGGGAGACGACCTCGGCATCGAGGGGGCCGTGCTGCTCGCCCCGGGCGATCCAGCCCGCTCGCTGCTGCTCCAGCGCATGGCCCGCCGCGGCGAGGGGCAGATGCCGCCGCTCGGCACCGATCAGGTCGACGCGCTGGCCCTGGAGCGCGTCGAGCGCTGGATCCGGGCCTTGCCGGACTGCCGTTGAAGCGTTCAGGGCTCAGCTGTGACGCTGAGCCCTGCCCGTCTCGCCCCCGGAGGGGACGCCATCACTGGACGATCTTGAACTCGATGCGACGGTTCTTCTGCCGCGCCTCGCGCGTCTTTTCCTGTACGAGAGGCTCATCCGGGCCGGCACCGCGCGCGCGGATGCGAGCCGCGTCAATGCCCTTCGAGGAGAGATAGCTGCGCACCGACTCGGCTCGCCGCAGCGAGAGCGACAGGTTGTAGTCGCGGGCACCGGTGTCGTCGGTGTGGCCGACGATCTCGACCTTCAAGTCAGGGTAGTCATTCAGGATCTTCGCCGCCTGATCGAGTACCTGGAACGAGACCGGACGGATCGAGTCCTTGCCGGAGTCGAACTCGATACCGGCGATCACGCCCGTGAAGCTCTTGACCGCCGCGGGGAGCTCATCCGGACAACCATCGCTGTCCTCGTAGCCGTTCTTCGTCTCCGCTTCCTTCGGGCACTTGTCGTCCGTGTCCAGGATTCCGTCCTGGTCCTGGTCGCCGGGGCAGCCGAGCGGTGCGATGCCAGCTACCTCCGGGCATTGATCATTGCGATCGAGCACGCCATCAGCGTCGCGATCGGGGCAGCCGCTCGGAGCTACGCCCGGCTCGTTCACGCACTGATCCGCGTCGTCAGTGATGCCATCCGCGTCGGCGTCGAGCGCGGGGCAGCCGCTGGGGGCCAGCCCTGACTCATCGGGGCAGCGATCGTCGGAGTCGACGATCTGGTCGCCGTCGCGATCGTGGAGGGGACAGCCGCTCGGAGCCGGACCCGCCTCATTCGGACAGAGGTCGTCCGGCGCCAGGATCCCGTCCTGGTCGGCATCGATCGGCCCTCGCTTCTGGCGGCCCAGCACCAGGCTGGCGCCCGCGCTGACCTCGAGATTGTTGGGGTAGTCGCCGATGGCGCGCCGGTTGGTGACGGTGTCGCGCACGTCGAGGCGGAAGCTCCATTGGTCGTTCGCCGCCACCTTGACCCCGCCTCCGAAATGGAAGCCGGGGTCGGCGTCATCCCCGGATTGTGAGCTCAGGGCCGCCCAGTACCCCACGCCTCCCGCGGCGAAGGGCACGATGCTCCACAGTGGCACCTGCAGCACGGCCTGGGCGCGGCCCGCGAGGAACAGCGTGCTGTTGCCGGTGTCCGCCTGCGCCGGGGCCACCATGCCCTCGAGCTCGGCGCCCAGAAATGACAGCGGATAATAGCCAACCCGTGCGCCGAACTCGGGCGCGGGCTGCTTGAACTCAGAGTAGGGCCGCAGCGCATCCGCACCGCCGGGCGGCTTGCCGCGGAAGCTGTTGCTGTCCGAGATGAAGAGCAGGCCCAGGTAGCCTCCGAGCTCCACTTCCCCGGCGGTCGGCGCGTAGCGGTGTAAGTAGTCGTCGTCCGAGCTGCCTTGATCGCTCGTCGCGGCTTGGACCGACGCCAGCGAGGCAGCGACCGTCTCCTGTGCTCCCGCCAGGCGTGCCCAGCCTACGGAAAGCGTCGTGAATGCACCGAATGAATAAATGGCTGAGCGCCGTGAGAGCATGCCACCCCCAGATTCAGGTAAAAGTTGGCTTCGCGGCCCCAGCAACGTCCAGCGGCGCGCGCGGATTTAGCCCATTCCGGCCACGTCGCGAGCTTTTGCAGTCACCCCGTCGGGCATTGCGAATGGGCCGTGAAATATGAGCCTTCTTTGTGTTGCACGCAGCATCGCCCAGCGGGCGGTCTTAAAGTGCCGATGGGAGCACCGTAGTTGCGATGGCTGCCGGCGCGTCTCGCGTGGCAGCGCAGGGAGAGGGGCATCCGGCGCCGTCTGCGTTGACCCGCAGTCCAGGGGATTCAGGCGGCAGAGCGGTCTTGGAAGAACAGCAATGAGAAGTCTTGCGGTACTGAGCGTGATGGGTTTGACGGTGGCGCTGTGGGCAGCCTGCACGGACGAGGGCGTCCGCTATCTGACCAACGTCACTGCGGAGGGGCCGGGAGACAATTGTGCCGGGGGCGGGCAAAAGCTCGATTTCGGAGCCGATTCCAATGCCGACGGCACCCTGGGTGCGACTGAGATCACCGCCAGCGCCTATGTGTGTGATGCGGCGGCGCTGCGGGGAGCCACCGTCACGCGCAGCTCGCTGCAGCTCGGCGACGTGAACTGCCCGTACGGCGGTATCGCGCTCGCGGTCGGCGTCGACAGCAACCACAACGGCGTCGTCGACGCCGATGAGGGGACCAACAAGTACGTCTGTGCCGGAGCGCCCGGCGAGAAGGGAGAGCCGGGGCCGGCAGGGCCGAGCGGCGACGCTGGCCCGCCCGGAGAAAACGGCGTTACGGGCGCGACCGGGCCTCAGGGCGCGCCGGGTATCGATGGTATCAATGGCGTACCAGGGGCACCGGGCACTCCAGGGGCACCGGGCACTCCAGGGGCCCCCGGCGCCAACGGCGCCAACGGACACAACTCGCTGCTCGTGGTCACCCACGTCGACCCTGGCAGCGACTGCCCGGCGGGCGGCCTGCACGTGGCGGCGGGCATCGATGCCAATGACGACAGCGTACTCGAGGAAGGCGAGGTCAGCGGGCCTGGTGAATTCATCTGCAATCCGCAGACCGAGTGCTCCAACGACGCGGATTGCGACGACCAGAATCCCTGCACGATCGACGCCTGCAGCCATTCGCTGTGCTCGCACACGGCCGACATCGGCGCCGCCTGCGGAGATACAGGCAGCAGTGCCTGCGACAATGCGGATACCTGCGACGCCGATGGCATCTGTCAGCCAAACTCCGTGGCGGTGGGTACGGCTTGCGGCGACAACAGCATCACCGACTGCAGCCTACCCGACAGCTGCGACGGTGCGGGCAATTGTATCCCCAACGACTTGCCCGCCGAGACGCCCTGCGGCGACGGCACGGACAACGCCTGCACGGCGCCCGACACCTGCGACGGCGCCGGTGCGTGCTTGCTGCATCACAGCCCGCAGGGAACCACCTGCGGCGATCAGAGTGACACCGAATGCACGGATCCCGATAGCTGCGACGGCAACGGCGTATGCGCTCCGAATCATGCGAGCGATGGGACCGTCTGCTCGATCGGCGAGAATCCGGGCAGCTGCAGCTCGGGCGAATGCGTGAGCTGTGCCCAGGAGACTTACTCGGCGGACTTCACGACCAGCTGGAACACCGCCGGTCTGCCGGACTTCACAGCTCCCTTCTGCGATTGCTCGACCGCCGAGTTCATCGTGGTTTTCACCGCACCCCACACGGGGACTTACGCGATCGATGTTACTTCCAACAACGTCCCGTTTGTCGCCGTCTGGGATGGTGCCTGCGGGACCTCGAACCTCAGTTGCGAAGAAAACGAAGGTGCTGCCGCACACACCACTGTTGAGCTCACTGCCGGCCAGAGCATCACCATCTCCGCGAGCGAGGAGTGCAACGCGAACGGAAGCGGTACGCTCACCGTCACCGAGGAGCTCTGAGAGCCATCGCTAGGGGCAGGTCAAGCTGAGCGCTCGAGGCACCCGCACAGGGTGCCTCGAGCCGCGGGCATGCTCTCCGGCGAGACGAAGCGCCCGCTCAGAATTTCGCCGAGTAGCGCAAGAATGCCCACGGCCGGACTCCGATCGGCCCGAACTCTCCGGCGCGGTAGCTGCGCAGATCGTCGATGCTCGACGTCGGTCGGGTGAGGATGATCGCTTCTCCCACCACGGCGCCGGCGCCGCCGTTGATGGCGCCCGCGGTCCAGTGGCCATAGCCGAGCCCGAGCACGAGGAACACGCCCAGATTGAAGCCCAGATTGGCTGCGTGGACCCACCAGGCCTGTTGCTGGCGCTGCTCTTCCGCGCCGCGAGTGAGGCGCGCTTCGGCGTCGGCCAGAAGCGGGCAGAGCTGCTGAGGCGTGGGCGTGGCAGGCGCGAGCTGCCGCTCTCGCTGGAGGTGGTTCGAATCGCCGATCGCGCGCGGTGGCATGAGCAGGAAGGGCAGCACGCCGATGCCGGCGCTGATCGCGCTCGCGTACCAGTCCACTCGCTGTTCTGTGGGCACGAAGGGCACCGCGATCAGGCTGGCCACTCCGCTGGCGGCGATACCGCTGCCCCAGAGCCAGGCCCAGGTGCTCGAGCGTGAGGCGGTAGCGCCCAGCCGCCGATCGATCCAGTCGAGCCGCGTCCGAGCGTCGATGGCGGCCAGGCTCGAGGCGGCCGCCTCGGGGGCGGGACAGTGCAGCGGCGCAGCCCGCGCAGGTTCCGCGGCGGCAACCAGTGCCAGCGCTAGCAGCAGCGCCGTTTGCCTACCCCTGGGCCAGCCTCGAGCGCGAGCTCGACCGGTAGCTTGCCCATGACACATCGCCGCGGCGTGCTGCCCGCGCGCGACGCAAAGCGCGCCAGCAGCGAGTTTGCCGGCAGGGCAGGGCATGCCCATGCTTTGCTGGGCCATGCCGCTTCGACAGGCATTGCGCACGCTGCTCGCCGTCGCCCTCGCTCTGAGCGCCGGGCCCGAGCGGGCGCACGCCGAGGCGCCGCCGCGCGTCCAGCTGAAGACCTTCCCCGTGCCCGGCCACGCCATGGCGCGTATCGATGCGACGTTGACGATCGAGGTGCCGCCCGAGCGAGTCTGGGCGCTGGTCAGCAACTGCAATCGCTTCGCCGAGTTCATGGAGGATGTGGAAGAGTCCCGTCAACTCGAGCGGCACGGGCCGCGCGCGCGCTGCTCCCTGGTGGTGGACGTGCCGTTTCCCTTCGGCACCCTGCGCAGTATCACCGATACTCTGGAAGAGCGGCGCCCGGGAATGCTGCGCCAGAGCTGGAAGCTCGTGAGCGGCGACTTCTACTACGACGAAGGCTTCTGGGAGCTCACGCCGGACGCGCGCGGCCACACCCTGGTGCGCTATGTGGCGCTCACCGAGCCCAAGCTACCGCTGCCGCGCGGGATGCTCCAGAGCGGGCAAGAGGACTTCGTGCGGGACCTGCTGTTGAGGTTGCGCCAGCGGCTGCTCCGCTGAGGCAGCGCCCTCGATCTCAGTCCGCGCGCGGCTGGCCCCAGCGCGCTGCCCGGTACTGTCCTAGCGCCATCAGTGGGAAATAGTGCCGGTAGCCATGGTAGTTCAAATAGAAGACCTCCGGAAATCCGGTGCCGGTCCAGTGCTCCTGCTGCCAGGTGCCGGCGCTGGTCTGCCGCTCGAGCAGGTGGTACACGCCGCGCCGGACCGCGGGGCTCTCCTGCAACCCCGCCGCGATCAGGCCCATCACGACCCACGCGGTCTGACTGGCGGTCGACTCGCCAGTGCCCTTCCAGCGCGCGTCGCCGTAGCTCGCGACGCTCTCGCCCCAGCCACCATCCGCGTTCTGATGCTGGAGCAGCCAGTGCGCGGCGCGTTGCACGTAGGGCTGGCGCATGTCTTCGCCGATCGCGCGCAGACCGCGCAGCACTTGCCACGTGCCATACAGGTAATTGACGCCCCAGCGGCCGTACCAGCTGCCGTCGGTCGCTTGATCGCGACGCAAGAAGGCGACCGCCCGTTGCACCACGGACTCGGAGAAGCGCTGACGCGGGAAGTGGCTGAGACACTCCAGCACGCGGCCCGTGATGTCGGCCGTGCTGGGATCGATCATGGCGTTGTGGTCGGCAAACGGCACGTACGTGAGCCATTGCTTGTCGTTGTCGCGATCGAAGCTCGCCCAGCCCCCGTCGCGGTTCTGCATCGCGAGCATCCAGGTCAAGCCGCGCTCCAGCGCCGCCGGTTGCCGCTGGTCGAGGCCGCGCGCTCGAGTCAGCACCATCAGGGCCATGCAGGTGTCGTCGACGTCCGGGTAGAATTCGTTTTGAGCTTCGAAGTACCAGCCGCCGGGCGGCACGTTCACGCGCCGGCACCAATCTCCGGCTTCGCGGCACTGCTTGGAGAGCAGCCAGCTCGCTGCGCGCACGAGCGCAGGGTGATCCGCTGGGACTCCTGCTTCCAGCAGGGCATGACTGCTCAGCACCGTGTCCCAGACCGGGGAGAGGCAGGGTTGCATGCGGAGCGCCGCGCCTTCGTGCCAGAGCAGCCCATCGATGTGCGCGAGCTCTCTCTGAAACAACGCATCGTCTGCGGCGTAGCCGAGGCAGCGCAGCGCCATCAGCGAGTCCGCCATCGCGGGCAAGATCGCGCTCAGGCCCTCGGACTTCTCGAAGCGCGCGATCATCCACTCGGCCGCAGCGGTCAGGGCTCGTTTCCGAAGCGGAGAGCGCGCCAAGCCCGGCTCGCCAAGCTTCAACAATCGATCGACGCCCTGGAAGAAGCGCTTCCCGGCGGCTCGGGAGAAAGGCTCCGCGCTTATCGCGGTCACACGCGCTGCCTGCGCCCGTGGCGTTGCAAATAGCTCCGACAGGCCCTGCTCTGGAGGCAATGCGCAGACCGGGCGATGGGCGTATACGATGGACAGCGGCACGAAGATCGTGCGCGACCAGCTCGACAGATCGTAGATGCTGAACAGGCCACCTTCCGGGAGCAGCACCATCTCGGGCGGGATCGCCGGCACGCGGGTCCAGGGAAATTGCCCGAACAATGCCAGCCAGTACTGTGTGTACGTGTTCGCTCGTTCGATGCCGCCCAGAGTGACAATCGTGTCGCACGCGCGCTGCAGGCTCGCCGTGTTCGCGCTGTCTCCGGCGACCTTGAGCGCCAAGTAGCTCAGACACGAAACGGAAAGGTCAGGCGGGCCGCCGGGATACTGTGGCCAACCGCCACGCTCCAGCATTCGTGAGCGAATGACCTGTGCCAGTTGTTCCACGCGGGGATCACTGGGTCGCCGCAGAAACGCGTGCAACAGAATCCAGTAGCTCTCCAGCGTGGTGTCGCCCTCGAGTTGTGCGGACCAAGAGCCACACGAAGCCTGACACCCGAACAGCCAATCTCTCGCTCGAGCGATGCTGTGGTCCAGACGGCTCTGGCCAGGCGGGGGCAAGATCGACGTATGCTGCAGCCCGTCCGCACGAGGGTGCTCGAGTTGCTCGCCGTCGCTTTGCGCGGCCACGCCGTACTCTGATTGAGTCGTCATCACGTCCCTGCCTTTCCAGGTCGCCGAGGGAGGACCTATGCGCTTTCCGCTTCATATCACGACCGACATGCTGAGCTACCAGTGCAAACGGCGGCTCAGCGGGCAGGCGCGCTACCCGCTCGTCCTGATGTTGGAGCCGCTCTACACCTGCAACCTGGCGTGCATGGGTTGTTCCATAGAACGGCACACGGGCAAGCTGGCAGAGCGCCTGCCGCTGGAAACGTGCCTGAAGGCGGCCGACGAGTGCGGCGCGCCGCTGGTGTCGCTCTGCGGGGGAGAGCCGACGCTGTATCCCGAGCTGAAAGAGCTGGTAGCCCGCCTGATCGAGCGCAAGCGCCACATCTATCTCTGCACCAATGCGCTCGTGCTCGACGAAAAGGTGTTCGGAAGAATTCCGCCCCACCGGCGCTTGTCCATCAACATCCATCTCGACGGAATGCGCGAGACTCACGATCGAGTGTGCGCGCGCAAGGGCGTGTTCGACCGTGCCATCAGCATGATCCGGGAGGCCAAGCGGCTCCGTTACCATGTCGTGACGAACACGACCGTCTTCAAGCATACGCCGATCGAAGAGATCGAAGCATTGTGCGCCTTGCTGACGGAGCTCGGCGTGGATGGCCTACTGATCTCCCCGGGCTATCACTACGAGTCGGTCAAGGAGGAGATCTTCCTCACCCGCCAGGAGATCCACAGCAAGTTCCAGCGCGTGCTGGAGCTATCGAAGCGCTTCAGCTTCAACTCGACGCCGATGTACCTGGAGTTCGCCGCTGGCCAGCGCGACTACGATTGCTCTCCCTGGAGCACGGTCACCTTCACGCCCAAGGGCTGGAAGGGGCCCTGCTACCTGATCGGTGAGCGGTTCTGGGACGACTGGCAGGAGTTCTGGAGCAACACCGAGTGGTCGTACTGGGAGTCGCGTCAGGACGCGCGCTGTCAGAACTGCGCGATGCACTCGGGGTTTGAGGCCTCTGCGCTCAGAGACCTGAAGAAGCCGCGGGATCTGCTGCGCATGTTGGCCTGGAACCTGTCCGGTTGAGCGAGTTGCGCAGGCTCGAATCCACCGTGAGATCGACCATCTCGAAACTGCCGATGAGCGCCGTCATCACGGCTCTGCCGGAGGAGGCGTTCTGGTTGCGCCGGCAGTTGCGTGGCCTCCGGCGCCTGAGCGGCGTGGCGTGCGATGTGGTTACGGGCCAGCTCGGGACTTTGCCGCTCGTGCAAGCGGTGACCGGCGACGGGCCGCACAACGCGGCCGCCGGCTTGTCGGCGCTGCTGCAGGCGCTTCCGGTGCGCGAGCTGATCGTGGCCGGAGTATCGGGCGCCCTGGATCAGGAGTTGCAACTCCGCACGCTGCTGGTGGGGGAGCAGGTGTTCGATGAAGGCGGTCGCGTGCTCGGGGCGAGCGAGTCGCTGCTCGCGGCCGCGCGCCGGGCGACGAGCGCGCGGCCGGCGGTCTTGCTGAGCGCCCAGCAGATCGCCGACAGCGCAAGGGAGAAGCAGCGGCTGCGGCAGCTCATCCAGCCCTGCGCCAGGCCCGCGGCAGTCGATCTGGAGTCGGCTGCCTACGCCTCGCTGGCGCACGCGGCAGGCATTCCCTGGCTGGCCCTGCGCGCGGTCAGCGATACGGCGGACGAGGCCTTGCCGGCGATCTTGAATCGCTGTCGAGACGCGCGCGGCGGCGTGAGCCGGGCTCGCGTGGCGTTCGGGGTACTTGCAGATCCGGGCGCTCTGCCGGCGCTGCTGGCGCTCCGCCAGCGGATTCGCAGCCTGAGCGCGCTGCTCGGGCGAGCGGCGGGCGCTGTGCTGTTGGCGGGGTGCGCGGGAGCTCCCCCCGGCTGAGGCGGGCTGCGCGTGGCGCTGCTCGGCTCGAGGACACGATCGACGAAAGGGCCATCCAGATGAGCCAACACGACGAGCTTCAGACACTGCTCCAGAAGACCAGCCGCACCTTCGCGCTCAGCATTCCGCTGCTGCCGGAGCCCACGCGCCGGGAGGTTGGGACGGCCTATCTCCTGTTTCGCATCGCGGACACGCTCGAGGACGCAACGCTCTGGTCACCGGAGCAGCGCGTCCGGGCTCTGCTCGAATTTCGAGAGCTGCTCGCGAGCGACCGCCGCGAGCTGGGCGAGCAGGCGTGCGCGCGCTGGTGCGCGTCGCCGCCCGTGGCGCAGGACGGTTACCTCGAGCTGCTCACTGCCATGCCCCGCGTGCTCGACTGGTATCGCGCGCTCGACCCGTCCGCGATCTCGCAGATCGAGCTGCATGCCGGGCGCAGCGCGACGCGAATGGCCCAGTTCGTACAGCGCATGGACGGGCAGGGCGGCCTGCGCCTGAGCACCATGGCCGAGCTCTCGGAGTACTGCCTCGCGGTGGCCGGTATCGTCGGGCAGATGTTGACCGAGCTGTTCCTGAAGGGCCGGCCCGAGCTCGAGGGGGTGGCTGCCGGGCTGCGAGAGCGGGCCCTGAGCTTCGGCGAAGGGCTGCAGCTGGTCAACATCCTGAAGGACGCGAGCTCGGATCGAGCGGCGGGGCGCGTCTACTTGCCGAGCGAAGTGCCGCTGCGCGAAGTGCTTGACCTGGCCTGGCGCGACCTGCGGCGCGCCGAGGAATACAATCAGCTGCTGCGCGCGGCCTGCAACGAGCGTGGCTTGTGGGCCTTCAACGCCTTGAACGCGGGCCTGGCCGTCGCCTGTTTGAAGTTGCTGAGCGCGCGCGGCCTCGACTCGAAATTGACGCGCGAGCAGGTGACGAGCTTGCATGCTCGAGTTCTGCATGCCGCCGAGCGCGACTTGCCGCTGACCGGAGAACTGCCGGCGTGAGCTTCGACCTGCTGCGTGAGCTCGAGGCGCGCGCCGGGCAACAGTTTGAGCTGCACGGGCAGTATTTGAACCAGCAGCTCGTGCGCGTGCTGCGGACGATCGGCTTCGATCGCGACTACACGCGCGCCGAAGGCCAGTACTTGTTTGACCGCCAGGGCCGGCGCTACCTGGATCTGCTGGCGGGCTTCGGGGTCTTTGCGCTCGGTCGCAATCACCCGACCGTCAAGCGGGCGCTGGCGTCCGTCCTCGACGCCGATCTGGCCAACCTGGTGCAGATGGATGTCTCCCTGCTCGCGGGGCTGCTCGCCGAGCGCCTGCTCGCGCAGCTGCCGGGGCAGGAGCGCGTGTTCTTTTGCAACTCCGGGACCGAGGCCGTGGAGACCGCGATCAAGCTCGCCCGCAGCGCGACCGGTCGGGCCCAGCTGCTCTGCTGCGAGCACGCGTTTCACGGCTTGACCATGGGCTCGCTGTCGCTGAACGGCGAGGCGCTGTTCCGCGAGGGCTTCGGTCCGCTGCTGTCGGACGTGACGAGCATTCCCTTCAATGACCTGGCGGCGCTGGAGCGAGCGCTCAGCGGCAAGAGGGCCGCGGCGTTCCTCGTCGAGCCCATCCAGGGCAAGGGCGTCCACCTGCCGCGCCCCGACTACCTGCACCAGGCGCAGCAGCTGTGCCGCAAGTACGGCACGCTGCTCGTCGCAGACGAGATCCAGACCGGCCTCGGGCGCACCGGTCGCTTCACCGCGGTGGAACACGCCGGCGTCGAGCCGGATCTGGTCTTGCTCGCGAAGGCCTTGTCCGGCGGCTTCGTCCCGGTGGGGGCGGTGGCCGGCAAGCGCTGGATCTTCGACAGGGTGTTCAATCGCATGGACCGGGCGGTGGTGCACGGCTCCACCTTCGGCAAGAACAACCTGGCCATGGCGGCCGGGCTGGCGACGCTCGCCGTGCTGAGCGAAGAGGGATTGATCGAGAACGCCGCCCGGCGCGGCGCGAGCCTGCTCCGCCGCCTGGAGGCGCTGGTGCCCAAGTACGAGCTGCTGCGCGAGGTGCGCGGGCAAGGCCTGATGCTCGCGCTGGAGTTCGCAGCCCCGCGATCGCGGAGCTTACGCGCCGCCTGGTCGCTGCTGGAGAGCGCCGCGAAGGGCCTGTTCTGTCAGATGGTGACGATCCCGCTGTTTTCGCGGCACCAGATCCTGTCGCAAGTGGCAGGCCATGAGATGTATGTGATCAAGCTGTTGCCGCCGCTGTGCATCGACGAGAGCGACGAGGACTGGATCGTGCGCGCGTTCGACGACGTGATCGCCGATTGTCACAAGGTTCCCGGCGCGCTCTGGGAGCTGGCGACGACGCTCGCGGGGCAGGCATTGAAGAACAAAATGGCCGGCTGAACGCAGTCCGAAACCGCAACCGGCGCTGGCGGGGTCGCGCAGTGGGCAGATTCTGGTGGGCTCGGAGCCGCGCGGCGGCGAGCCCATCAGGACTCCCCACTCCACGCCCCTGAGCGCGGAGCGTCGGCGCCTCAGAGATAGCCGCAGCTGAACGGCACATCGATCACCGCGTCGGCGCCTCAGAGATAGCCGCAGCTGAACGGCACATCGATCACCTGGGGCACGGGCTCGCGGCAGGTCTTCTCGATGTTGGCGGTGAGCGCCGTCAGCAGACAGCTCGGTAGCACCCCGTGCCCCTTGAGCAGCGCGCGATGCGCGTGGCCGAGCCACGTGTGCTGGATCCGCCGAGCAGCACGCGACAGCAGAACCAGCTGATGGGCAACACGGCGAGGAGCCGATCCGCAGCCGAAGATGGCTGTCGCGCCAGCCAGCAAGGCCGAGAGGGCCGGGCTGGATCGGGATTGCCAACCTGAATGGGGAGGCTGGAGGCCGTGCACGGCAGTGGTTACGGCGCGAAGCGAACGCCCCTACAGCCGGGCGAGGCAGCGCGTGGTGGATGTCCGTGTGAGCTCCCGGCGAGCTCGTCTCTGCCCAGCAACGATGCAAACCGCTCGCAGCCTTCATTTGCGGGCAGCAGCTCGAGCTGGCTCACGGCCGCGACGTGGGCGCAGCCGCCGCGCCTTCAGGAAGTCGATCAGCGCCCGCAGCTTGGGCGCCAGGTGCGTGCGGCTCGAGTAGTAGAGGAAGAAGCCTGGAAAGGGCGGGCAGAACTGGTCGAGCACGCGCACCAGCTGGCCCGCGGCCAGGTCCGCCGCCGCGTTGCTCTCGAGCACGTAAGCGAGGCCCAGGCCCTGGCGCGCTGCCGTGAGCAGCAGCGCCGAGTCGTTGACGATCAGGCGACCTTCGACCGAGATCTCGAGCTCCTGGCCGCCGTCGCTGAACTCCCAGCGGTACACGGTGCCGCGCGTGACCAGCCGGTAGTTGATGCAGGAATGGGCGTGCAGCTCGCGAGGGTGCTGGGGCTTGCCGTGTACCCGGAAGTAGTCGGGCGCGCCGACGACGGCGCTGCGCTCGTCCGCGGAGACGCGCAGCGCGACCATGTCCCTGTCCAGCGTCTCGCCCAGGCGAATGCCGGCATCGAAGCCCTCGGCGACGATGTCGTTCAAGCCGTCGCTCAGCGTGAGGTCGAGCACGATCTCGGGATAGGCCGCGAGAAACCCGCTCAGCAGGGGCTCGATCACGAGCGGGCAGGCGGCGCGCGGCACGGTCAAGCGCAGCGTGCCCGCCGGCTGATCGCGCTGCTCCGAGAGCGCGTCCAGGGCGGAGCGCACCTCGCCCAGGGCCGGTCGCAGTCGCGCGACAAAGCGCGCCCCCGCTTCGGTCAGGCCAACGCTGCGCGTCGTGCGCTGCAACAGCCTCACGCCGAGCCGCTGCTCGAGCGCCGCCACCGTTTGACTCACGGCGGACGGCGTGATGCCCAGGCGCGCCGCCGCGGCCGTGAAGCTGCGCTGCTCGGCGACGGCCAGGAGCGCGCTGAGACCGGAGAGTTCGTCCCGCATTTGTTAGCAAAACTTCATAGCACAGGCAGCGCCGGCGTCTTTTTCGATGCCTCGCTCCTCCCTATCTTTGGCTCCAGCACGGCGCCGGGAAGTCTCGCCGCTGGCAACCCAGGAGGGCATCATGCAACAAGTTGGTAAGCTGGATCAGTACCGTTTGCTGGGCCGCTCGGGCCTGCGCGTATCGCCGCTCGCGCTCGGCACCATG
Source organism: Polyangiaceae bacterium (assembly GCA_035760985.1). GTDB lineage: Bacteria > Myxococcota_A > Polyangia > Polyangiales > Polyangiaceae > SZUA-265. The sequence continues at coordinate 13,381 of DASTRX010000123.1, read as the reverse complement.
ACCTTCGGCGAGGATTGGGGCTGGGGCGCTCACGCCGATGAGGCGCGCCGCATCTTCGATACCTATCTCGATCGCGGCGGGAACTTCATCGACACCGCCAGCAACTACACGAACGGCTCGTCGGAGTCACTGGTCGGCAGTTTTGCCGAGGGCCGCCGCGAGCGGCTGGTGATCGCCACCAAGTACACGCTGCTGACGCGGCCGGGCGACCCCAATTCCTCCGGCAATCATCGCAAGAACATGCTGCAGTCCGTGGAGACGAGCCTGCGCCGCCTGCGCACCGACTACATCGACCTGCTCTACCTTCACGTCTGGGAGGGTCGTACGCCGGTCGGGGAGATCCTGCGCGGCTTCGACGATCTGGTGCGCGCCGGCAAGGTGCTGTATGTGGGCATCTCCGACACGCCCGCCTGGCAAGTCTCGCGCATGCAAGCCATCGCCGATCTGCGCGGCTGGTCGCCGCTGGTTGCGCTGCAGATCGAGTACAGCCTGGTGCAGCGCACGGTGGAGCGCGAGCTGATCCCGATGGCGCGCGAGCTGGGCCTGGGCGTGATCCCCTGGTCCCCGCTCGCCGGCGGCGTGCTCACCGGCAAGTACTCGCGCCGGGACCTGGAAGACTCCGCGACGGGCACGCCGTCGGGCACGCGCAAGCAGGTGGCCCTGGCGCACGGCATGCTGACGGAGCGCGCGCTGGACATTGCGGGCGCGGTGAAGAGCATCGCAGCCGAGAGCGGCCACACGCCGGCGCAGATCGCGCTGGCTTGGGCGCTCGCGAACCCCGCCGTCACCGCGCCGATCATCGGGGCGCGGACGCTGGCGCAGCTCGAGGAAAACCTGGGAGCGCTGAGCGTGCGGCTATCGGATGCCGCGATCGAGCAGCTCCAGCGCGTGAGCGCGATCGAGCTGGGGTTTCCGCACGAGCTGTTGGGTCTGGAGCTCGTCCGGCAGGTGGTGTCCGGAGGCCTGCAGATCGAGACGCTCTGAGCGCGCCCCCGCGCCGCGCTCAGACGGGCCCGCGCGGCGCGTCCTGCCGTGGAGACTCTGCGCCGGAGCGCGTGGCGAGCCGCACGTGGCGCACACCATGTGCGGCGTACGCGAGCAAGCCGCCGGCGCAGGCCCCCGCCAGCAGCCAGCCCAGCACGAGCAGATCGCACTCCTCCGCACCCTGTGCGCACGTGCGCAGCGCGAGGCAGCGAGCCAGCGTGCCGCCTGCCGCCGTGCCCACCAGCAGGTAACCCAGCAACGATGCCACCCCGAGCCACGCGCGCGCCGCCGCGCCATACCCCAGGTGGAGCAGCGGCGGCAGGAGCAGCAGCCAGGCGCTGGCCGCACCGGCGATGGCGCTACTGCGGAGCACCGGGGTCAGGCTCCACCAGCAGATCACCGCCAGGAAGGGCGCCAGCACATATCCGAGCACCAACGGAGCCGCGCGCGCGCGGCCGCTCGACGAGTACAGGGTGAGATACGCGGCTGTGCGCGCGCGCTGCAGCTGTGAATCCAGTGCAACACCTAGCGCTCGCGACTGTTGCTGCGACAACACACCTGGCTCCTTTTTCTCAACTGATCCGCGCTGATGAGCAGAGGGGCAGCAAGAGACGTGCCGCCGGCCGGGGAGCGCCCGGCGCTTCGCTCCGCCGGGAGAGCTGCTCGCGCGGTGACGCGATGTGGTAGCGTGGCCCCTCGAGGATGAGCGCGCAGGGGACGACAAGATGAAACGCTGCTGGCCCGCCCCGGAACGCAACAAGGAGCCCATCCTCGCTGTGTTGGCGCGGGTCATGCCCGCGGCGGGGCAGCTGCTGGAGCTGGCGAGCGGCAGCGGGCAGCACGCCGTGCATTTTGCTCGTCACCTGCCGGGGCTCACGCTGCAGCCCAGCGATCTCGACCCGGAGCACCTGGAGAGCATTCGTGCCTGGGTGCGAGAGGCGGCGCTGCCCAATCTGAGAGAGCCGCTGCAGATCGATGTGTGTGCCAGCGACTACGGGGTGGGCACGGTGGACGCCATCTTCAACTCCAACCTGCTGCACATCGCGCCCTGGGAGTGCGCCCAGGGCTTGTTCGAGGGAGCGCGGCGTCACCTGCGGGCCGGCGGCCCCTTGGTGCTGTACGGCCCGTACCACATCGGCGGCCAACCCACCGCGCCCAGCAACGCCGCGTTCGACGCCGATCTGCGCCTCCGGGATGCACGCTGGGGCGTGCGAGACCTCGAGGCGGTGTGCGCGCTCGCGGAGCGCGCCGGGCTGCGCCTCGTGGAGCGGGTGGAGATGCCCGCCAACAACCAGCTGTTGGTGTTTCGCGCGCCTTAGAATGTGCCCGCAGCACGGCAGGGTGAGGTCAATCCGTGCTCGCCGCGCGCGTTGGCGGCTGGTAGCTGCCGGGCGGCGCTCGGAACGGAATGGCGAGCCGATTCCAGCCATTGATGGTGATGACCGCCAGCGTGAGATGGACGAGCTCTTGTTCGCTGAAGTGCTCGCGCACCCGCCGGTAGAGCTCATCGGAGATGTCATTCTCGGAGATGAGCGTCAGCGCTTCCGTCCATTCCAGGGCGGCGCGCTCGCGGTCGCTGTAAAACGGGGTCTCGCGCCAGGCCGACAGCCCGTAGAGCCGTTGCTCGGTTTCGCCTGCCGCGCGGGCGTCCTTCGTGTGCATGTCGATGCAGTACGCACAGCCGTTGATCTGGGATGCACGAGTCTTGATCAGCTCGAGCAGCGGGTGCTCGAGGCCGCAGTTCCGGACGAAGCGCTCCAGGCCGAGCATGGCCTGATACGCAGCGGATGATTGCTGATGGTAATCGAGCCGAGGTTGCATGCCGAAATCTCCTTTGAGCGGGTGAGCTCTTGCCGTGTCCCTAGCGCTGTGTCCCTAGCGCTGTCAGCTCGCGCGAACGACCTCGACCGAGCAGGGCGCGTGCGCGACCACGTGCTGCGCGACACTCCCGAGGATCCAGCGCTTGAAGCCCGTCCAGCCGTGTGAGCCGAGGATGATCAGGTCTGCCGACCACGCCGCCGCGGCGTCGGTGATGGCGCTGCGCGGATCGCCGAGGCGGACCTCCTTCTCGACGGTCAGGTCTGGCCTTCGAACTGCGTCGGCCACGCGCGCGACCAGCGACTCGGCCTGGGAGCGGCGCCAATCTTGAAAGTCACTGTAGCCTCGCGCGGCGCCCGCCCAGGCGGGTGCGGGCGGTGGGGCCAAGATCTCGGGCACCGCGGAGAGAACCCGAACTGTGGTCTCCGGGGGCCAGGGCCTGGCCTGAACCACCCGTACCGCTTCGTCCGACGGCTCCGAACCATCAACGGCCAGGAGAATCTTCATTTCCACAGTGTTGGTGCGGTGTCCGCGGGCGCAATTGCCCGGTCCAAAGAAAGCGCCCATCCCCCGGTTCGAGGTTGCGTCCTGCCTCGCGGCGCTGCGATCGATGCGTAGGATGGGGCGAGGCGGGCGGCTCCGAGAGGGATTTCGTGAACTCGCGATGAAACGAGATTCTCCTCGTGACCACGAGCGCCGACGGCTCGGAAGGGGTTGGCGGCGTCGCCCAGCTGAGGTAAAAACTACCGGGCCGATTCGTTTTGACGCCCCGGAGCGCATGCGCCGCCTCGAGTGGATCTTTACCTGCCTATGCCTGCTCGCGTGCTCCGCTTGCAGGGGGGCAGCGGAGCAGCACGCTCGGCCGGCGAGCGAAGTGGCGGCGGCCACCGCGCAGCCGCGGCGCGACGCTCCGGCGCTGAGCAGGACCGACGCCGGCAGCGAGATCGCGGCGCGGGCCGTGGGCCCCAGCGCGCCAGAGCCGAGCGACGCGCCAGAGCCGAGCGACGCACCAGAGCGCAGAGAGGCCGTCGTCTTCGGGTCTTCTTCGGTGAAGAGCTCGCTGGGGCGGGTCATCGAAGCGGATCTCGAGCGCTGGGGCTTCGACGTGACCCGGCGCGGGGTGGTGTCGGCAGGCCTGGCCAGGCCCGACTTCTGCGATCTGCGCGAGGTCCTGAACACCATGCCCATCGGCGAGGAGACCGCCGCCGTGTTCGTGTACGTGGGCATGAACGATGGGCAGGCCATCTGGCTGCGTCCGAGCGAGCGAGATGAGAGCGGAGAGCGCTGGCTCGCCTGGCAGGACCCGCGTTGGTCGGAGGTGTATACGCGTCGTGCGCGGCGTCTGTTCCGATCCATCTGCGAGCGCGGCGCCGAGCGCACGATCGTGCTGCTCCCGGTCGCGGTGGAACAAGGCAGCCTGGAGCGCAAGATGCAGCGCATCCGGAAGCTGCAGCGGCGAGCCGCGCGCGATGCCAGCTGCGCAACCCCCGTCTCCACGCTGGGTGACCGCGAAGCCTTTGCTCGCGATGCCAAACGCCTGCGGCTGCGCGATGGCTTCCATCTGACCACGACCGGCGCGGAGCTCGTATGGCGGCGCGTACAAGAAAGAGCCAACCTGTTGCTGCGGGCGCCCGGGCTGCGTGATTCGAGGCCCAACAACGCGCCGCCTCCCGGCTTGCCGCGCTGACCCGAGGTATCGAACGGGCCGAGCCCACTCGCTCCGGGGATGGCGGCCGCTTCGCCGCGGCCTTTCGGGATTTCGCGGGGCAGGGAATGTGAGAAACCGGATCATGGTCTTGGTTTCCCGCGAGTCTGCCAGCGGGGGCTCCGGCGCCGAACCGCTGTCCCACGACGCTGGCGACGAAGATTGGTTGAGCCGTCTTGCTCAGAGCTCGCTGGTGCGCGGCGACGTGGTGGCCCTGGCACGCGAACTGCCGGAGCGTGCGCCCCAGCTGGTCGCCAGGGCGCTGGAGCTCCACGGGTGGAGCTGCAGCTGGTGGCGGTGATCCAGCGCAAGAACCTCGAGCGCTATCTGGCGGCGCTTTGACGGCGTGTCGCCTGGCGCTGCTCGAAAGCGCCGCCCTCGGTTGAGCCGCGGCGGTCGGTGCGGTAGCGTGCCGCGCCATGGCGCGGTTCCTGGGCGAAGAGGGGAAGCGGGCGCTGCAAGCCGCCGTCGAGCGCATCGAAGCGGGCAGCGCTGCCGAGGCCGTGGTGGTCGTTCCCGTGCAGAGCGGGTGCTATCTGCATGCCGATCTGCTCGGAGGCATCATCTGTGGCTGGCTCGGGCTCGGCTTTCTGTTGCTGAGCCCCTGGTTCTTCTCCCTCGCATCGATCTGGCTGGACCCGCTCGTCTGCGGGTTGCTCGGCGCGGGGCTGGTGTCGCGGGTGCCGGGGCTGCGGCGCTGGCTGACTCCCGCGAAGTGGCGGCGCGAAGGCGTCCTGCGCTGCGCGCAGGCGGCGTTCGTCGAGCGGCGCATCAGCGAGACGCGCGATCGCTCGGGCTTGCTGATCTACGTCTCACAGCTGGAGCGCGAGGCCGTGGTACTGGCCGATCTCGGCCTCCGGCAGGCGGTCTCGAGCAGCGACTGGCAGCGGCTGGAGTCGGCGCTGAGGGATGCTGCCCGCGCTGGGGACGCCTCACGTGCCGCGCGTGCGCTGTCCGACTTCGCGCTGGTGGCGCAGGCGGCGCTGCCGCGGCGTGCCGACGACCTGAACGAGCTGGCTGATTCGGTGGTGTGCGAATGACCCGGCGGCGTGTCTCGCTCGCGTTCGCGAGCTCGCTCGCGCTGCTCGTGAGCATCGCGGGAGTGCTGTGCGCGCTGGACGCGGGGGCTCGTCCCGGCGGGGGGCACAGCTACAGCGGAGGTGGTTCGCGGGGCGGCGGCCATAGCGGTGGAGGCGGTGGCGGCGTCGAGGGCCAGCTCATCTGGCTCGTGATCCAGCTGGTGTTTCGCTATCCGAGAGTGGGAGTCCCGGTGGCGATCGTCAGCATCGGTGTCTGGGTCTGGGTGGGACGGCAGCGCGGCGAATCCTGGCAAAGCTCGCCAGGGCCGCTTCACCAGCCCGCGCTGGAGGCGCGGGCAGTGGACATCGACGTCCTGCGCCAGCGCGATCCGGAGTTCTCGCTGGTGCTGTTCGAGGACTTTGTCTATCGGCTGTTCGCGACGGCGCAGCGCGCGCGCCACGATGCGCGTGAGCTCGCTGGGCTGGCCCCGTATCTCGCCCCCTCCGTGCGCAGTGCGCTGGCCGCGCTGAGCCCGGTGGGCGCACCGTTCACGAACGTCGTGGTAGGCGCGCTGCGCGTCACCGGTGTGCGGCTGCCGGCGAGCCCGGCGGAGGGCGCGCAGGAGCGGGTGTCGCTGCTGCTCGACGCCAACCTGGCCACGGTCTCGCCCCGGGGCTTCGCCGCGTACTTTTCCAAGCAGGTCTGGATCTTCGCGCGTCGCGCCGGCACCCTCAGCAAGGGGCCGGCGCAGCGGCAAGAACGCTTCGGCTGCCCCAACTGCGGCGCACCGTTCCGCTCGGGGGACGCGAGCCGCTGCGACTATTGCGGTGAGGTCGTGACCGGCGGGCGCTTCGACTGGCAGGCGACGGAGCTGCGCGTCCTCGCGCATGAACTGCAGCCGCTGCTGGAGAGATCGACGATCCCCGAGCGCGGCACGGAGGGACCGACCGTGTTCCACCCGGCGCTGCGCGAGCGCTGGGCGTCGCTACAGCAAGACGACCCAGCCATCACCTGGCCGGCGCTGGAGGGCCGGCTCCGGCTGATCTACGACGCGCTCAACCGGAGCTGGACCTCGGGGGACCTCTCCGTGGCGCGCCCGCTGCTCTCCGACGGCATGTTCGACTACCTCGACTACTGGGTCCGCGCCTACCGCGAGCAGGGCACGAGGAACGTGCTGGAGCGCATGCGCATCGAGCGCGCGGTGCTGGTCAAGCTGGTGCGCGACCGGCACTACGACGCGGTCACCGTGCGGCTGTGGGCGACCGGTCTGGACTACACCGTGAAGCTCGATGGCTCCTCGGTCGTTTCGGGCAGCCGCACACGAGAGCGCGCCTACAGCGAATACTGGACGCTGATCCGCGGCAGCGGCATCCGGGGCGCTCCGCGCCAGGAGGCGGTCTGCCCCAACTGCGCGGCGCCGCTGAAGACGTCGATGGCGGGGGTGTGCGCGTACTGTTCCCAGCACGTGACCAGCGGCGAGTTCGATTTCGTGCTGAGCAAGATCGAGCAGGATGACTCCTACGCGGGCTGAGGTTCGCGCCGAGAGCCGGGCGCGGCTGGCGATTGCCATCCACCCGGGCGCGGGCTAAGACCGGTACAACGGGCAGGGACAGAACGGCGGTAGCGATGGGGATCTTCAGCAAGCTCCGAAATGAACTGATCGACATCATCGAGTGGCTCGACGACAGTCAGCACACGCTGGTCTGGCGCTTCCCTCGCCATCAGAACGAGATCAAGACAGGCTCGAAGTTGATCGTGCGGCCCGGGCAGGTCGCCGTGTTCGTGCGCGAAGGCAAGATCGCTGACGCCTTCGAGCCCGGCACCTACGAGCTGACCACCTCGAACTTGCCGATCCTGAGCACGCTCGCGGGCTGGAAGTACGGCTTTGACAGCCCGTTCAAGGCAGAAGTGTACTTCGTCAGCACGAGGCAGCTGACCGATCTGAAGTGGGGAACCCCGAACCCCATCATGCTGCGCGACGCCGACTTCGGCCCGATCCGCCTGCGCGCCTTCGGCATCTATACCCTGCGGGCGATCGATCCCGCGGCGCTCCTGCGCGAGCTGGTGGGTACGGACGGAATCTTCGAAGCGGAAGAGGTCACCGAGCTGTTGCGCTCGATCATCATCTCCGCGTTCTCGGACGTGCTCGGCGAGAGCAAGATCGCGGCGCTCGATCTGGCCTCGCGCTATCAGGAGCTCGCCGAGCAGGTGCGCAAGCTCGTGTGCGAGCGGATCGACGACGAGTACGGGCTCGAAGTGCCTGCGCTCAGCATCGTCAATATCGCGCTGCCGGAGTCCGTCGAGAAGGCGCTCGACCAGCGCAGCAGCATGGGGGTGCTGGGAGATCTACAGCGCTTCGCTCAGTACCAGGCGGCCCAGGCGCTCACGGCCGCGGCAAACAACCCAGCGGGCGGCGGCGCCTCCGCAGGCCTGGGTCTCGGGATGGGCGTGGCCCTGGGCCAGCAAGTGGCGCAGGCGCTATCTCCGACCGCGGCCTTGTCTCCGACCGCGGCCTTGTCTCCAGCCCTACCGGGCGCGCCGCCGCCGCCACCGCCGGCACCGCTCTGGCACGTCACCAGCAACGGCCAGACCTTTGGGCCATTCAGCGCGGTGCAACTCGCTCAGGCGGCGGCGCAGGGTCAGGTCACGGCGGCGACGCTGGTCTGGAACGCGGGGTTGCCCGGCTGGCTCCCTGCAGGCCAGCTGCCGGAGCTGGCGCCGCTGTTTGGCAAGGCGGGGCCGCCGCCGCCGCCACCGCCTTCGGGCGGCTGACGCTCGCGCAGCGGGCAGTCCTGGTGGGCTCGCCGCCGCGCGGCTCCGAGCCCACTAGCAGATGCCCGCTGAGCGGCATGCGTTTACCAGGCCTGCAACGAAGCGACACGCGTCAGGTTCCGCGGATCAGCCGGCGACCCACGCCTGCTCGGTGTTGCACCCGAGCAGGCCGGGGCTAGGCTCTGAGCCTGGAGGCAAGCGTGTCGCAGAAGCAATCTTTCTGGTGGACGATGGCGCTCACGCCCCTGGCGCTGGCGTGCAACTCTTCCCCTGGCCCGGCTCGGACCGAGCGGCGCCATCCGCTGGCGGACGAGGCGCAGACCTCCTCGTTGCTCGGTTTTTCCCTGAGCGACGTGCTGCCCACCGGGTCTCACACCTCCACGCTGAGCTGGAAGGAGCACGAGTCGGGCATCGAGTTCTCGCCGGCACAGTCCACCACTGAGCTGCGCTGGTCGCTCAACCTACCCACATCGGAGCCGCTGCGGGTCGAAGAGATCGAGGTCGAGTGCGATCGCGAGCGCTTCGTCACCAACCTCGACTTGCTGTGTGAAGACCGGCTCGAGGCCGGGCTGGTCATGCACCTGGAGAGCACGGACGGCGCGCTCTCCGAGGACATCGCCGTTACGTTCACCGCGCAGACGCCGACAGAGAGCCACTGGGACAACGGTGAGCTCGATTTCGGGAGCTTTGCCGGCAGCTTCGCGATCTCGGCCCACCAGGGTAATCCCGACACGCTGCGCCTGGGCCTGTTTGCCGACGCGGTCGGCGATGAGTTCACTGGCGCGCTCTACGGTGACATCGAGCTGAGCCGCGAGCGCCTGAGCGGCGGCAGCAGTGTGGAGAGTGCAGTGGTTACCGTCGCGCAGTGGGGCACGCCCGCGTCCAGCCGCTAGCGCGAACCCGCCGTCTGTGCAGCTCGCCGAGCGTCGCTCAGCGGGCTCCGCAGCGTGCTTCAGGCGCTGCGCCCGAGTTTGTCGAGCGCGAACTGGCGATTTTTCTGCACGCGTGCCCGCTCGGCAGCGGGCAGTGTGCAGCGCGGCCCGAGCAGCTCATCACACATCCGCAAGCACTCTTCATATTGGCCCGTCCAGTAGGCGGCGATCGCGTATTCATCGCGGGCGAGCCATTCGTAGCAGGCGTTGGAGAGGAACAAGATGTCGTTCGGTTTGCGGATGCCGAGCGCAGCCTTGGCGAAGGTGAGCGCGCTGCCCCAGGTGTGCTGGAGGCGAAAATAGCGAGCGAGCGACACCAGCGGCTCGGCGCGGGTGGGCCGGTTGTTGAACGCTTCGAGCTGCGCCTCGATGATCTGCGCCGGCGGGCGCTTCATGCGCTCGCGCAAGATGCCGATCTGGTGGAGGGAATACCAGACTTCTTCCTCCCAGCCGCCCATCTCCGCACGCTTGCGATAGCAGCTCTCCGCCTGCAGGTCCTGATGGCTGTCGCGGTAGCTCTGCGCGAGATAGAACATGTAGCGCGCGTTGTTGGGTTCGCTCTCGAGCGCCTTCTCCAGCACCCGCGCGTCATTCCGGTATTTTTCGAGCGGGTCCGCGTTGCGGGCGCTGTCGAAATGCCCGTACGTCATCACCCCTTCGAGCCGCTCGGGCGAGCGCGCTCCGTCGCAGACCGCCACTTCGTGCAAGACGCCCACGTAGCGCCAGGGCAGCGCCAGACGCATCAGCTGCGTGCGATAGAAGCGGTTGTCCCCTGCGCCGTGCAAGGTCTGATAGGAGTCGGCCGTGAGCTCCGGCCAGCGAAACCCCGCGGGCACCCGGAACTCCTCGTCCGCGTCGATCACGAAGGCGTAGTCGCTGCCGCTCTGGCGCGCGAGCTCGAGCGCCTCATTGCGGTTCTCTCCGAAGTTCTTCCAGGGCCGCTCATGGAGTGATCCAGGGATGCCCGCGAGCTCCTTCCGGATCAGCTCCTGGGTACCATCGGTGGAGCCCGTATCCACGATCACCCAGGTGTCGATCCACGGCTTCACCTTCTCGAGACAGCGGCTCAGAACCCGCGTCTCGTTCTTCACGATCATGTTCAGACAGATTCGTTGCGCCAAGGTGTGTATTGTAACGATAGACCCACGTTTTTCTGAAGCGTCGATTTGCTCCAAAGTGAAGCGTCTGAACGGCGCAAAAGCCCGCGGCGCGATCGACGCGGGCCCGAGCTGTAGGCGAACGGGGCACAGCTGCGCAGGGACGACCCCGGCTGCGACGGTGCTTCTGGAGCTCCCGTGCGGGGAGGCGCTCGAGCCTCCCCGCTGGTCCAGAGCTCACTGGATCGTGACGCCGCCGCTCACGTTGCCGCTGATGCTGTTGGTGAGCGTGAGACCAGTGGCAGTGGTCGACACCACCCAGAGCAGGCGGGTTTGCGCGGTGACCGGAATAGAGAGGCCGTTCGTGATCCCGTTGGTGACGGTGCCAATGGCGATGATGCCCGTGAGCGCGGGCGACATCGTCACCTGCGCACCCGGAATGGGAAAGAAGACGTTATCCGGCGTCGTCGAACTATAGAGCTGCGCCGTGACCGTCATCGTGGTGCCAATGAGCGCCAGCGCCGAGGTGCTGGTGAAAAACGCCGAGATCGAGCTGATCGTTCCGTCTCGCGCGACCGAGAACGCGAGGTTCGGCATCGCGCCGGTGAGATCAATGCTCGGTCCGGACGCGGATATCGTGCCCGAAGAGCCAAAGCCCACGAGCCCGACGTTGCCAGAGACGCCACCCCCGACCGTCGTCATCGTAATGGCATCCCCGGAGGCAAACGCGATTTCCCCGCCGCTGCCGCCGGGACCCGTCGGACCGGTGGCGCCGGTGGCGCCGGTCGGTCCTGTGGCGCCGGTGTCGCCGGTGGGGCCTGTCGGGCCCGTGTCGCCTGTGGCGCCGGTGGGGCCCGTCGGGCCCGTGTCGCCGGTCGCGCCGGTAGCGCCCGTCGGGCCCGTGTCGCCGGTGTCGCCCGTCGGCCCCGTGTCGCCGGTCGCGCCGGTGGGGCCCGTCGGCCCCATGTCGCCGGTCGCGCCGGTGGGGCCCGTCGGCCCCGTGTCGCCGGTCGCGCCGGTAGCGCCCGTCGGGCCTGTGGCGCCGGTCGGCCCCGTCGCGCCATCGGCGCCGGCGGGACCTGCGTCACCGGCAGGACCGACCGCACCCGGGGGGCCGCTCGTACCGTCCTCGCCGTTGCAGACGATCTTGGAGATGCCCTCGTCGCTGTCGACGGTGCCATTGTCGTCACGGTCGACGCCGATCTGCAGCGTGAAGCCGCCGCTCGCGCATTCCGGTCCGGCGGCGAGCGGGGCGCTCGTGACGAGCGTGTCACGGCTCGAGGCACCATCGCAGACGTAGGTGGTGGCGGTCACCTCGTCGTTGGTGAGCACACCGTCGGCATTACCGTCAGGACCGAAGTCGAGCTTCTGGCCACCGTCGGCGCAGTTGTTGCCGGCTGCCTCGTTGGAGACTCGCGTCAGATACAACACACCGTCATCCTTGCAGGCAGACGCTGCGAGGAGCGCCAACGCAATGGTGCCGAGCTTCGTGTTTTTTTTCATATCGATACTGATCCTTCAGGCTTCGGGGAAGACTCGGCAAAAGAATCGAAGCGCGCTCGTGCGAGACTCGCGACGCCCTCGATTCATGACGGGACGAGTCCGTCCCATGGCCGCCAGCACCCTTGCCAGGTGGCTCGAGCCCGCGGTCAGTACGCGCATGCCTCGAGCCTGTTTAAGCGCCGGCACAGCCAGGGGTGATGTGGAGCCCTCGCTCGAGTCTGACCCGCGGGACCGCGGCTTCAGTGCGTGAGGCTCGTGGCTGTGCCGTGCTGTGCGTGAGAACCGTCATCGAGCCCTCCCCGGGAGAGGCGGGCGTAATATTTCGAACGGAAAAATGGGCTGCTTTGGCCCCTCAGGGCTCTTAAGAAACCCGGCATCGGCCCGATTTACCGGTACCCGGAGGACTGCCGTGCGGCCATTGGGGCCGATATGCGGTCGTTCGCAGGTTCGCAGAGGGAGTGCTGTCGATGCGTAAAATGACGCTGCGCTATTGTCGTGTTTTGGGCGGTTTATTGGGTCCGCTGCTGCTGCCAGCATGCCAGGACCGTATGCATGTCTGTGAGGAGGTGCAGCGGGCTGACGGCAGCCTGGAGACGCAGTGCAATACGATCAACGAGCTCGGCCAGAGCTCGCTGGCGCAGACCACTCCCGAGCCCCCTGGGGCCAATTGCCCTGCCGGCGGCAAGCGCATCGATACGGGCTTCGACCTAAACGGTAACCTCCATCTCGACGCCTTCGAGGTCGACTCCTCGGCGTACATCTGTGATGGCGCGGACGGTGAGGACGGTGCGGATGGTGCCGTGGGACCGACGGGGGCCACGGGCAGCCCGGGTGAAGACGGTGCGACGGGCGCGCAGGGTGAGCCCGGCGAGCGGGGAGCGGACGGCTTTCGGGCGATTACGGGTGCCACTGCGGTCGCGCCGGGCACCGATTGCGCCGCGGGCGGTGTACGTATCGACTACGGCGTCGATTCGAACTCGAATGATGTGCTCGATGGGTCGGAGATCGAGGGCACGCGCTTTGTCTGCAATGGCGCGCAAGGTCCCCAAGGTTTCACCGGTGAGACAGGTCCGGCCGGGCACAGGTCGCTGGTCCGCGTGGAGCCCTTCGACGGTGCTCTGGACGAGTGCGAGAACGGCGGCCTGGAAGTGCTGGCAGGCATCGACGATGGCGACGATGACGGCACAGCCGACGATGGCATTCTCGACGATGGCGAGATCGACACCGCTGGCGTGCTGGTGTGCAATGGCGAGCCGGGCGCCACCGGTGCCACGGGCGCGACCGGGCCGCAGGGCGATACAGGCGCCACCGGTGACACCGGCGCTACCGGAGCCACGGGAGCGACCGGAGCGACTGGAGCGACCGGAGCTACGGGCGATACAGGCGCCACCGGTGACACCGGTGACACCGGCGCTACCGGAGCCACGGGAGCGACCGGAGCGACTGGAGCGACTGGAGCGACCGGAGCTACCGGCGCCACGGGAGCTACCGGCGCAACCGGAGCAACCGGCGCTACCGGAGCGACGGGAGCTACTGGAGCTCCTGGAGCG